>NZ_JBSHXH010000003.1:0-328918 GCF_053613775.1 Desulfoprunum sp. | reverse complement strand
CAACGTATCGGAAGCCGGTACAGAGGAATCGAATGGTGAGATTCCAGAGGGACTGCCGGGGTCCAAGAGCGTGGCATGTAGTGAGAGAAGCATCGGGAACTTGGGAGACCCTTCCACCTCCACCGATTTACCGATTGGCGGTAGGACAGTTCAATCACAAAAAGGCTGTCCGACGGGTCAACAAAGCGAAGAAAGTCAGATCATCTCATAGTACTCTGAGACGGTAACGCCGATCACATGGGGAAGGGGATGACGGTATTGTGCAGCCCGCAAAGGAAACTTGTACCGGATATGAAAGGCTGGATTATGCAAGCAAACCTCACTGAGGGGAATAGCAAAGAGAACATGCGAATGTTCTTGTACGAAGCGAGCAATACTGAGGAGCCTTGTGCGAGAAAACCGCACGCAGGGATCTGTGAGGGGGCGGTCGGGAAACTGGCCGTCCTACCTCGATGCCCTTCACTCATAATGAAACTAATAGTTGCATTTTGCTATTTTATGTTGTAATGTGAACTCATGATGCAAACTTAATCATGGAGGTAAGCAAAATGGCAATGGCGATAAGAATATCCGACGAGTTGGTAGGCGAAGCAAAGAAGCATAGCAAAATTGATCATCGATCTTTGACTGGTCAAATTGAGCATTGGGCCAGAATTGGTAAATGTTCTGAAGAAAATTCAGATTTGACTTACGGCCTCATCAAAGAAATTTTGATTGGGATTGAAGAGTTAGATCAAAATGAAAAAACAGAATATCAATTCGGTTGAAAGCCGATGAAAATTTATCAGTCGAGATCATTTGAGAAAAAAGTCAAGAAATTCAATGAACATGAAAAACATGAATTAGACAATGAAATCAAGCAGATTATTCAAAATCCCTCCATCGGATCTGAAAAAAAAGGCGATTTGAGGGGTATTTTTGTTCATAAGTTCAATCTTCAGAACCGAATGTATCTTCTTGCTTACCGCTTTATCAGGGAGGAAAGCCTTGAGCTTATAATGTTGGGGCCTCATGAAAATTATTACAGAGATTTGAAAACTTATCTCAAGAACAGATAAAAAATGGGCTAATCGGGTAGCCGGGGGAATCTCTCCCCCAGCCCCCACACCACCTGGCATGCGGGTCCGCACCAGGCGGTTCCCAAGAGCTACCGAGCCGTAGCCGGGTAATGGATGTTTACCCACAGATCTTTGACAGACAGCAAACCTTGACACTTGAGCCATTGATTGGTCATGCCCGACTGGGTGGCCAGCGTGCGTGAGAGACACCAGGGTCCCTTTCGGCTCATGCCGGCCGAGATAGCGGTGCGCAGGAAAGTTCCGAGCTTCGTCAGCTCACGAACCTTGGTACGACAATAGCGCCACTGCTTCCAATGGCACATGCGCACCCTGCGGCGCAGCCAGTGGTCAACTTCCGGAATAGGAGCATAAAGCTCGGAAATCCCGAAATAACCCATCCAGCCACGCAGATACTCGGTCAGCTTGGCAAAACGGAATTCCATGGAAACTCCCCAGCTCCGACCGGTCAGCTCCTACTGAGCAGGGGTGAAAGCGGACCACCCTGGGGAACTCCCTTTCGAGTCTCCTCAAAGCGGCCGTTGATCATCACCCCGGCCCGCAGGTACTTGCCGATCAGCTTGAGGACGCGTTTGTCGCGCACCTTTCTGCTGACCCGGCACATAAGGACATCGTGCTCGACGGTGTCGAAGAACTTCGCCAGGTCGGCGTCAACCGCCACGCGGTATCCCTTACGGATGTAGTCGCGCACCTGGTACACGGCATCGTGAGCCGAGAGGCCCATCCGGAAACCGAAACTCGCCTCCGAAAATCCCGGATCGAAGATCGGAAACAGCACCTGGGCAATGGCTTGCTGGATCAAGCGGTCAAGCACGGCAGGAATCCCCAGAGGGCGCGTGCCCCCGGTTGCTTTCGGGATCTCCACCCTTCTGACCGGCAGAGGTTTATAGCTGCCCGCAAAGATGGACGAACGGATCTTCACCCAGTGTCCGTGGGCAAAGGCCATGAAGTCGTCGATGGGCATGTCGTCCACGCCCGGCGCTCCACGATTGGCCTTGACCCGTTTCCAAGCCTGGCTCAGATTAGGCCGGGAAAGAATCCGTTCCAACAGGTATTCATTGGGATCGGGTATGCCGACAACGCGCCGACCACCTGTTCCCCCGGACGGGTTCATCGCACTGGTCGAGCTTGCCGGGCCTTTTCCCTGCTCTGGGTTCGGTCCTTCGTTCGCCAGTGGCGAACTACTATGACCTCTGCTGACTCCTGCCCGGACCTCAGACATGTTGCCATGAATGACGCTTTCCAACGGGAGTTGGACGCCGGCCGGACAGGCCTCCCCGGATAAGGACGTGATCTGTCGCTACGCAACCGCGGCATTTACCGTATCTCCTAAACCCGGGGCTTTGTCATGTTGTGCTGACTTACCCGGAGACTCGGCCTTGTATGCCATTTCCGTTCGTCGGCTCATAGCTTTGCGCTCCAGCTTCCTCCGGACGGTCCCTCGCGGTTCCGCCCTTGCTTTCGGCTAGTATTTATGTTCCTGTCATCACGACAGTAACGGGTTTACATACAGGGGACTTGCACCCCATGAGATCACGCCCATGCCGGGCGTACACCACCGGTTGCAGTGGACGGCGCTAACGCGCCGCCGCTGAACCGGAGCGTTAGCGTTTTTGACACGTTCATTATCGTTATTTGGAGGAAAAATGTGCGAACTTGACGAACAAGATAAAAGAATCGAACAAATTCTTGGTCGATTTGATATGGACGTTAGTGAAGAGTCTTCCTTGAAATATATGGATTATCTTAAACAGAATATTGAATTCCCATGTCAACTTACCGGTATTGAAGATTTTCCCTGGGAAGAATATTATGTATTTGGGCCTGGTAGTAAAAAAGAATATGAGAAGCTTAAAAAGAAACAACCATCTTATACAGATACATTCAATCTTATTAGCTTCGAGAATGATCTTGATGAAAATAATGGTATTTTAGTTAAAGTTGATCGATTATCCGATAAAAAGAAATTCTTATTACCATTAGCTGACCTAAAATCAACAGACGAGGAGTCAAAAAATTATCAGCTACTGGATGATTATTCAGTTTGGTTTGTTAATAACTAGCCCGTATTTCTCACTTAGAGAATGCAAAAAGGCCACGAGTGTTGTATATTCATTGTGATTCCAGCACGATAAATAACACAACACGAGTGACCTTATGAAAACAGAGTGTACAAGAAACTACAATTCATTTCAAGCTTTGGGGAAAAGAGAAATAGTCGCTGATTTCAGCGGAGGGACCATCACTTCCGATGGCGGTGGTTTGTTGCTGCGGGAGGTGGAGCAGCGCACGGCCGTTCTTCAGCGGTTTGCCAAATGCTTCACCGACTATCGCGATGAGAAACGTATAGAGCACAGTATATTGAACCTGGTTTCCCAGCGAGTAATCGGTCTTGCCCTGGGATACGAAGACCTCAACGATCATGATCATCTGGCCAAAGATCAGATGCTGGCGATTGCGGTAGGGAAAGCCGACCCGACGGGTATGGACCGGAAATCCGAGCAGGACAAGGGGAAACCGCTGGCAGGCAAAAGCACCTTGAACCGGCTGGAATTGACACCGGCAGATGCCACGGCGCAAAGCCCCTACAAAAAAATAGTTGTATCGCCGGAAGCGGTCGACGATCTTTTTGTCGATGTCTTTCTCGAAGCGCATGCCGAGGCGCCGCGGCAGATCATCCTCGATGTCGACGCCACCGACGATCCCCTGCACGGCAACCAGGAAGGGAAATTTTTCCATGGCTATTACAAGGCCTACTGTTATCTGCCGCTGTACATTTTTTGCGGGGAACACCTGTTGTGCGCCCGGTTGCGGCCAGCCAACAACGATGCCGCAGCCGGCACGGTTGAAGAGATCGAACGTATCGTCGGACGTATTCGTGCCTCCTGGCCGGATACCCGGATAATAGTTCGCGGCGACAGTGGATTTTGCCGGGAAGCACTGATGGTCTGGTGTGAAGACAACGATGTTGATTTTCTTCTTGGGCTTGCCAGAAACAACCGACTGGAGCAGGAACTGGCGGAAGAACTGGCTCTGGCCAAGGCACTGTACCAATGCAGCAACAAGGCCTCTCGTGTTTTCAAGGATTTCTGCTATAAAACCCAGAAGACCTGGCGTTGGCATCGTCGGGTTGTCGGCAAGGCCGAACATCTTGGCAAAGGGGCAAATCCCCGGTTTGTCGTGACCTCGCTCAAGGCCGGCAAGTACGATGCCCGTGAACTCTATGAAAAGATGTATTGCGCCCGTGGTGAAATGGAGAACCGGATCAAAGAACAACAGCTGATGCTTTTTGCCGACAGAACCAGTACGCAAAAAATGTTCAGCAACCAGATCAGGCTCTATTTTTCCTCCCTGGCTTACATTCTTGTCCAGGCTTTACGTCAATTTGGTCTTGCCGGTACGGACATGGCAAAGGCACAATGCGATACAATCAGACTGAAATTGTTCAAGATTGGCGCGAAAATCCGGATAACGGTACGCAAAGTATGGATTTCCTTTGCAGATGGTTATCCGTACAGAAGAATATTTGATCAAGCGTTGGCGAATATTGTGAAAATCCCCCTCCGGACGTGAACGGAGAGCAACAAATTTCCCATCCCAGAGGAGAAGTGCGCCCTGTTGACGGAAGATCCAATGGAAATTGAGGTACGGCAAGAAAAAGTGGTCGAGAAACTGTGATTATTGACCATTGAGTCGGTAGTTTGGAATCTCGAAAAAGAAGCCCCAGGCTTTTGACTGCTGAAATTTGATAGGATTGAGCCTCGATGAGAAATGCGGGCTAGGAGATACAGTGAATAGAATCGCTAACCAGCCAGTGCACCAGACCGGAAGGGCCGCGCGGCTTTGGTTTTTTCCGCCATTCGATGTATCTTGGTTTTTTGTAACTATTCAGCATCCAAAGAGACATCCGAGGCAACCATGAATGCCGGCCATCTCCCTTCGAACAGCAGACGCAATGCCTCCGTCGCAGTAACGCTCTGTTTTCTGCAGGTTGTCAAGTAACTGCGGATGCGACAAAATACCTTGGCGCCGTCCATCGATCGGAAGCAGCCCGACACCTTTTGTTGGACCTTGATCATGCGAAGATCATTCTCTGCCTGGTTGTTGGAAAAGGGGACGAGTGGGTCGACCATGAAGCGGAGCACGGCATCCTCAAATTTTCTGAGCCGCTCCAGGAGATTTCGCGCTTTTGATCTGGCAATTCTTCCCGGTTTCAGGTGGTATGCCTTTTTCTTCGGCTCAGGGCACTCGATTTCGGCTTCGGTCAACACTTCCCGGTATCGCTGCCGAAACAGCTCGGCGTCTGGCGGGTCGAGAGAACCACCGGCCTCATCCACCGCCCGGTTGATTTCCAGGAGGAGGTCACTCATCTGTTTGGCCCACTGCTGTCCATCCTGTTCGACGACCCTTTCCAGTTCCCGGAGATGATGGGCATTGCACAAGGCGTGGGCCGCACCATAGTTGAAGTAGGGCTTCCAGTGGTCATGGCAGAGTATGCCCTGGTAGCCGAAGAGGATTCCGATTTCGTCAAGGGCTTCTCCGCCGCGTTTCTGATGCGGGTAAAAATAGCTGTAGCTGTCGGTCGAGGTGTTGTGAAGCCAATATCGGCTGCTGTTGACATTGACTCCGGTTTCATCGAGATGAACCACGGGGGCTTCGGCCAGCCGATTCTTGACCCGGGTATCGAACAATTCCAGCCGCTCGAAGGCATCCCTGTTGAAGTTGACGATGGAGCCGGCACTGATCGGGATCTGCAGCTGATCGGCGAATTGCTCCTCGATACGATTGTACGGAATCATCTGGTATTGTGACATGTAAACCGAGTTGATTTTGATCCCGATGCCATACTGAATCGGCCGGGTAACGCCTTCCGGAAAAGGTGCGACATGCTTTTTCCCGTTTTGGTCGACAAGGATTTCCGCCTGCCATTCGGTGACAACGATGCCGATATCCAGATCGATAACCTGCCTGGCCTCATGGCCGCCACTCCTGTACTCTCCCGGCGGCAGGAGATCCTTGTCTATCGGGATGGGCTTGACGATATCGGGATCGCTGAACTGTTGCAGGGTCTTGCCGACATGGCCATGCTGCCCGCCTGGTTTTCGTCCACCGGCGGTTTTCCGCTCTTTTTTCCGGAACGGGTCCGCCGCGGGCGGTTTGCTGCTGTTCCGACTGTTGAGTCCAAGACGGTTGACCAGGATGGAGACCAGCAGGAGGAGAACTTCAAGGCTGCTTTTGAGCGCCGGGGAGAGATCTTTCTCCTCGGCGATCAAGGCTGTTACCCTTTTTACTGTAGCTTCCACATTGATATTGTCCACCGTCATGAAAATCTCCCGTGTTCATCGTTGTCACATTATAACACGGGTTTTTAGACCACAATTTTTCTCTCCAGGATGCCCGCCACGGCATTTTCAAAAATTTTACACCCGGGGGTATGCACCAGTGTTACGGTGTTGCCAAAACAGCTCACTTGGGGCGAATAAAGCAGTGCTCTGTGCTGAGTCGGAAACTGGTTGGATTCTGAAAAAATTTAACGAAAACCCTGTCAAGAACTTTATTGGATTTGATGAAAATAATTTGTGCTGAATAATTACATGAAAGAGTTCTATATTCCAAGCCTGCACTCAATCTTTTCCGAATTCCGATCGAGTATCGCATGTAAAAGTAATATCAAGCATTCCCGGTATAGTATCCCAACCAATATTGAGTGGCAAGATGTTTTTGTTAGGAAATCTCTTGCGGCTTTTTGCGATTATTTCCCGGTTATGCTGCAGCCGCATAACTGGGAAGATTTTTCGTATACCGCACCTCACCACTTCCCAACAGCAACTTTAACATGTGAGGAAATAGCTTCTTTTTGTTGAAACTCTCCTCACAAGCTGCGAAGCAACGAAGTCATCAATATCTTACCTGATGTATAATTTTGCTTGCAATTCCGCTATGGTATTTATTTCTTACCAATCGCTTTTTGGGATGGAGTGCAGGCTGGTCCCTGCTCGAAGAGAATGACATCCTGTCCAGATCCGCGATTCAGGCAGCCTTCGCATCACCCCCCTGTAACCGAACCACGACAATCAGCCCTATCATTGTGCAGACAAGGCGTTGTGTGCACAAATCTCTGACGATCCCATTGCCAAAGACCTTTTGAAAAGGTACTCTCAGGAGTATTTTCTGCGATTTCCTTGGGGAAATGGGCAAAACCCGGGCATCGATGAGGACAGCCCTCCTTCGTCCTGCCCCTCAACCCGCAGCGGAGATTTGCAGGCTGATGACTGCGTCCGGCAGCGGCGAACGGCATTCGCCATTTGCCGAAGGGGCGAATCGCCTTGCGGCACAAGGCCTCGACATCGACCGTGAATTAACCCGTATCGACCGTACGGAAAAGGACCGAGATGGAACAGGATACCAGACCGGTATTAGTATTGGGGGCCACCGGCTATGTCGGCGGCCGCCTGGTGCCCCTGCTGCTCGACCGCGGCTGCAAGGTGCGCGCGGCCGGACGCTCCGACCGCAAGATCCAGGGACGGCCCTGGGGCAGCCATCCCAACCTGGAGGTCGTCGTGGCCGACGCCCTGGACACCGCGGTGCTCACCGAGGCCATGCGCGGTTGCCGGGCGGTGTTCTACCTCATCCAGTCCGTCAGGCCTGGGGAACAGGATTTCGCCACCCTCGACCGGCGCATCGCCTATTCGACGGTCCACGCCGCCCATGCGGCGGGAGTGGACTGGATCATCTATTTCACCGGCCTCGGCAACCCGACGCACCTCTCGGACCAGCTGTGCTCGCGCTACGAGGTCGGGGAAATCCTGGCCCTCGGCGGCGCCAGGGTGACCCAGCTGCGGGCGCCGCTGGTCCTCGGCTCGGGCGGGGCCTGTTTCGAAATGATCCAGGCCTTCTGCGGCTACCTGCGGGTCATGTTCGCCCCGCGGTGGATGGACGCCAAGTGCCAGCCCATCGCCATCGCCAACGTGGTCGAGTACCTGGCCGGGTGCCTGGAGCACCCGGAGACCGCCGGCCAGGTGTACGAGATCGGCGGTCCGGAGGTCCTTACCTGGCGCGAGCTGTTCCACATCTATGCCGAGGAGGCCGGATTGCCGGAACGCATGGTCCTGGTCCTGCCCCTGCGCATCCACCGGATTTCCATCTGGTGGATGAACCTGGTCACCCCGGTGTCCGTGGCCCTCATCCGGCCGCTGGTGGAACGGATGCGCGATGAGATCCTCTGCCGCGACGACCGCCTCCGCCGGATCGTGCCGCAAAAGCTCCTGTCCTGCCGCGAGGCCATCGTCAAGGCGCTGGCGGAGGTGTATCGCCAGGAGGTGGCCTCCAGCTGCTTCGATGCCGGCTCCACCCGCCTGCCGGCGTGGGCCGGGGGCCAGACCCACCCCGAGACCAGGGTCTGCCGCGACACCTTCTCGATCACCCTCGACGGGCCGCCGGAACTGGCCTGGAACGTGGTCAAACGGATCGGCGGCGACACCGGCTGGTATTTCGGCACCTTCCTCTGGCAGATGCGCGGCTTCGTCGACGAACTGCTGGGCGGGCCGGGCCTGTCCCGCGGCCGCCGGCACGTCGACTCGGTGGCCATGGGCGATCACCTCGATTTCTGGCGGGTGGTGGCGGTGGAGGAACATTGCCGTCTCCTGCTGCGGGCCGAGATGCTGGCCCCGGGCGAGGCCCTTCTGGACTTCCGGATCCGAGCGCTTCCCGACGGCTCCACCGAACTGCGGATGACCCCGAGCTTCGAACCGCGGGGGATCTGGGGCAGGATCTACTGGTGGATCATCGCCCCGTCCCACTCCCTGATGTTTCGCCCCATGCTGAAGCAGATGGCCAAGGCCGCCGGAGTCCGTGTCCTGAGCGGCCCGGCCTGCGTTACCGAGGGCTGAACCCGGCGCGCCATCCCGGCGGCTGACAACGCCCGATCCTGACCAGTCGATCAGCAATCGATTCGGGAATGGACGGAGAGAGTTTCAGGGCGGGAAAGGTTGCATCGAGGGCTGCGGCACGATGCCGGCGCCGGGGGCCTGCAGGGGAGCACCACTACGGGGTGTTCGACTTCGATCTCGGGAACGAGCGCTCGCGCACCAGTCTCTGCTTCAGCTCCCATAGCCTGCGCGTCAGCGAGACATGGTAGAGGTGCGGGTTGACCATCCGCTTGACCCCGTCGTCGAGGTGTTCCAGATCTTGGTCCCGCCGCAGGCGCATCTCGGCGATGGTTTCCTCCGGCGGTGCATCGGGCCCATGGGGCAGCGCGACCCGCAGCCGTTCCACCCGGCTCAGTTCTTCCCGCCTGAGGGTGCGCTGGACGTGGGAGTCGACCGGGTGGTGCAGCTGCAGTTCCGCCATCTTGTCCAACTCCTCGTCCTCCATCGCCAGCACGTCGCATACCGCCCGGTCCCGTTGGTCGTACAGCCGCCAGGTCTGTTTGGCCCCCGGATTGATGGTCTTGCCGGGGGTCTCGGAGATCTTGATCGCCGGCAGCCACTGCCCCTTGTCCTTCACGGCGGTCAGCTTGTAGACGCCGTCGAGCGCCGCCGCCCCCTGGCTGGTGATCAGCGCCGTGCCCACCCCGAAGACCAGGCGCCGGATCAGGGCCTCCGGCTCCAGCCCGAGCTTCGGGGCTTCGGCGCGGATCTGGCTGAGGATCTGCCAGATGACCATCTCGTCGAGCTGATTGGAGAGGACGATGGTGGTGTCGGCGAACCCGGCACCATTGAGCGCCTGGGCGGCCTTCAGGGTCAGATAGGCCAGATCGCCCGAGTCGAGCCGGATCCCCACCGGGCGATGGCCCCTGGCCCGCAGCTCCTCGAACACCCGGATGGCGTTGGGGATGCCGCTCTCCAGGGTGTTGATGGTGTCGACCAGCAGCAGGCAGTCGTCGGGGTAGATCTCGGCGTAGGCCCGGAAGGCCCCGAGCTCGCCGCTCCCCAGGGCGGCAAAGGCCTGGACCATCGAGTGGGCATGGGTCCCCTTCGGGTCGAAGCCCAGGGCATGGGAGATCCCGACATTGCTGGAGGCATCGGCCCCACCGATCAGCGCCCCGCGGACCCCGGGGTTGCCGCCGTAGCCCTGGGCCCGCCGCAGGCCGAACTCGAGAATCGGCCGGCCGCCCGCCGCCTGCCGCATCCGCGAGGCCTTCGTGGCGATCAGGGTCTGGAAGTTCATGTGGTTGAGCAGCGGCGTCTCGAGGATCTGGGCCATGGCGAACGGCCCCCGCACCGTCAACAGCGGCACGGTGGGGTGGGCCACCCGGCCCTCCTGGAGTCCGTCGATCCGGATCTGCGCGAAATTTCCCTCCTGCAGCAGCCAGTCGAGAAAGTCCTCGCGAAACAGCGGGGTGCCGCTGCGGCCGGTCTGGCGCCGGAGGCAGGCGATTTCATCTGCGGTGAACCGCTCTTCCGTCATCCACTGCAGCAGGCTGCCGGTTCCCGCCAGGATGGTGTAGCCGGCCTGGTGCGAGCCGTAGGACGGGTTCTTGCGGTAGAAGTAGTCGAACTGGGCCGGCATCGTGTGCAGCCCCTGGCGGAAATAGAGCTGGGCCATCGTCAGCTGGTACTGATCGGTCATCAGAATCCCTTCGCTGAGTTGCCGCTGGGCCCGATTCATAGCCGGATCTCCTTCTCCCACTGGTGGATCAAGGTGGCGGACATCACCCGCCGGCCACCGGCGGCGACGATCCGCTGCAGGGCCTGCTCGCTGTCATCCGCCTTGACATTGACGCCGCGGCAGGCATCCTCGATCACCGTGACTGCATAACCCAGTTCCAGCGCATCGAGGGCGCTGTACAGGACGCAGTAATCGGTGGCCAGGCCGCAGAGACAGAGATCGGTGACCCCGCTGGCCTGGAGGTAGCGGTGCAGATCGGTCTGCTGGCGGCGGGCGTTGTCGAAGAAGGTGCTGTAGCTGTCGATCTCCGGGTTGGTCCCCTTGTACACCACATGGCGGATGAGGGCGGCGGCCAATGCCGGGTGGAAGTCCGCCCCCGGGGTGTTCCGGACGCAGTGGTCGGGCCAGAGGATCTGCGGGCCATAGGGGGTGTCGATGGTGGCCATCACCGGTTTGGCGTAGCGGCTGGCGAAGCTGATGTGACCCGGCGGATGCCAGTCCCTGGTGGCGATCACCTCCGGAAAGAGTTCCATCAGCGCATTGATCACCGGGACGATGCGGTCGCCCTCGGGCACCGCCAGGGCGCCGCCGGGGCAGAAATCGTTCTGGATATCCACGAGCAGCAGGGCGCTTTTCATGCGATGAATTCCGTCAGCGTAGAAAGGATGATATGCCGGACATTCCCGCCCGGCCAGGAAATAATCCATTTAACCTATCGATATAACAAATATATCCCGATATGCATATTCATATCATCTCACAAAACGGGGGTATTGGGAATGCCTTTCCTTCGAAATGGACCCCGCGCCCCCACCGGGAGACCTGACCTGCCCGCCCACCGGCGGCACCGGTGACGATGGCTCAATCGACGACGGTACAATGCGCTAGGCCAGGGCCCGGCGCATTCGCTTCATGTCCTCCTGTTTGCCGATCGCGACGATGACGTCAAGGGGATCGATGATCGCCTGCGGCCCGGGGTTGAAGATCATCCCGTTGTCGGCTTTCTTGATGGCGACGATGATCACCCCGAAATCACGCCGCAGGTTGCTGGTCACGATGGTCTTGCCGACAAGAGGCGAGGTCGGCTGCACCACGGCCTCTTCCAGTTTGAGTCCCAGATCACCGCTCATCATGGCGGAGTCGAGAAAATCGACAACGGTCGGTTTTTGCAGTATCTGGGCCATTCGGGCGCCCCCCATGTTATAGGGACAGACGACCCTGGATGCCCCGGCCCGCAGCAGTTTCGATTCATTCTGCAGGTCCGCGGCCCGCGACAGCACAAAGATATCGGGCTTGAGCCCTTTGGCCGTCAGTGTGATGAACACGTTGTCGGCATCGCTGGACACCGCGGTCGCCAGCCCCTTGGCGTGCATGAGGCCGGCCTGCAGCAGTACTTCATCGGCGGTTGCGTCTCCGGCCAGATAGAGATATTCCAGCTTTTCCAGCTGTTCTATCTTCTCGCCCTGTTTTTCGACGACGATGAAGGGGATATGTTCAGCGGCGAGTTCCTCGCAGATGACCATTCCGATTCTGCCGAAGCCGCAAACAATGTAATGTCCGGTCAGTTCAGCAATCTGCTTTCCCAATTTTCGCCTCCCCATGAGCTTGTACAGTTCTCCTTCGATAATGACCTTGGCTATCTGCCCCAGGGTATAGGTCAGTAAGCTGATTCCCGAAACGATGATGATGACGGTGATGACCCTGCCGGTCTGGGACAGCGGGGTGATCTCAGAAAAACCGACGGTGCTGATCGTGATTAGCGTCATGTAGAAGGCGTCGAAGACCGCCATATGCTCGATCGTCGTATATCCGATGGTTCCAAACGCAATGATGACGCAGAGGAGAAACAGGGATATCCGCAATTTTACAAATTCCATTTCTTTCCAAATCGGTCAGGGGGGTTGTCGGGGTACGTCATCGCTTCCGACAGGCGGGTACGGCCGGTGGATGCGGCAAGGAAATTGACTGCCTGGGGCCGCTCATGGAGACTCAGTCCTGCAACGCCTGGCCCCGCGAGGTGAAGGAGATGCCAAGCTGGGATTGGGTGCCGATCATGACGGTTTCGATGATCGGCGGGTTGGTGGGGGCGGCGGCCTGCCATTTGACGATGAAGTTGGCGCCTGAACCTCCGGAACTGTCATCCTGGGGGATGATATAGCGTTCCGACCCAAGCGGCCCGAGGATGACCGGCGCCTTGACAAATTGCCTCACCAGCTTGCCCTGGGTCTCATAATAATCGACCACCGTTATGGTGATGGGGTTGTCCGGATCGACATTGCGGATGCTGAGCGTCACCGACAGCAGCAGTTTTGCATTTTTGTTGCCATGATATATATGGGAATAGGCGGGGACATAGACGATCTGGCCGGTCGTCTTCGCCAAGGCTTCGGCGGCTCCGGCATTCATGGCCGGCAGGAGCGTCAGCATGAACAGGAGAACGGCAGGCAATATCAGGGGATATCGGTATCGCATCGTGGACCGTTGGTCTGAGGTTTTCATCGTCAATTCTCCGGTGGAGGCAGCACCCGTTGATACCAAGAAGATAGTAAATACTTCGGGGAAAAACAAGGTAATCGAAGCTTGTCGTGAATATGCGGGTGGGTCCGGCGCTTGGCCCCTCCCGGGATTCGCGTCCCTGCCCCGCAACCTCCCTCAAATCTGTTGCCCGCGAGCGGTGATTGGTTTATACCGGCACCGGAACCGGCGGTTGCCGCACTATACGGCATTCCGTCTCTCCGGAAACCGCGCGGCGATGATCGGAGGCGACCGCATGCCCCTTTCGTGACCGCAACAGCCTTCGCTCTCGACATCCTGCCCATGCGACACTGGAACCTGCGGATCAACCGATGAATCATAAGGATCTTGCCATAGCCCTGCTGGTGGTGACAGTCTGGGGGGCCAATTTCACCGTCATCCGCCTCGGGCTCGACGGCATTCCGCCGCTGCTGCTCGCTTCGATCCGATTTCTGCTGGCGGCCTTTCCGGCCGTATTCTTCATCCGCCGGCCGGCAGCGGGCCTGGGCCATGTCGTCGCCTACGGGCTGACCGTCGGCGTCGGCCAGTTCGGGTGCCTGTTCCATGCCATCGCCATCGGGATGCCGGCGGGAGTCGCCTCCGTCGCTCTCCAGTCGCAGGTCTTCTTCACCTTTCTCTTTGCCGCCATTCTGCTCCGGGAGCAGGTTCGTCCGCGGCAGGTGGCCGGACTCGTCCTGTCTCTGGCGGGGCTCTATCTGGTGGGGAATCTCTCCGGCAGGACAGCCGCCGTCAGCCCGGCCGCCCTGCTGCTGACCCTCGCCGCCGCCGCTTTCTGGGGGATATCGAATATCGTCGTGCGCAAGGCGGCGACCGCCGCCACTGCCTGCGGCCGGCGGCTCGACATGCTCAGCCTGGTGGTCTGGTCGGCCCTGATTCCACCGGTTCCCCTCTTCCTGCTCTCGCTCGTGTTCGAGTCCCCGGCGGCCATTGCTACGACCCTTGCCGATCTTGACGGCAAATCGCTCTTCGCCGTTGCCTATCTCGCCTTCGGCGCTACCCTCTTCGGCTACGGCGCCTGGAGTTCGCTGCTGTCCCGCCATCCGGCGAACCGGGTGGCGCCGCTGTCGCTGCTGGTCCCGGTGACCGGACTGATCGCGGCGAGGGTGGTCCTGGCGGAACACCTGACCGTCACGCAATGGAGCGGATGTCTCCTGGTCGTCGCCGGCCTGGTCGTGGCCAGCTTCGGGATCCCGCTGCGAAAACGACTGTTCCCGTCGACCTCCGGCTGAACCGCACCGGCATCCCGGCGGCCGCTGCCGCCACGATACGGTGCCCCTCCGGCCCGGCCGTGCTCCCCCGCCACCCCCATGCTGCTGTTTTTCGTTGATCATCCCCGGAGCAGCGAGTACGACCTCAGCAGCCTGAAGAAGCTGATGTTCGCCGGCCCTCCCGTCACCGCCGTGGTCTTCAGGAAAGCCATCGAACAGTTCGGCAACATCTTCATCCACGGTTTCGGGACAACCGAAACGATGGGATCGGCGACCATCCTGAGGACCGAGGAGATAGCTCAGGCGCTTGCCGAAAGAAGGACCGACATTCTCAGTTCCTGTGGAAAATCCTATACCGACATGGAAGCCGAGGTGGTGGACGAGCGTGGTAAGCCCGTACTGCCCGGTGTCATCGGCGAGATCCGCATCCGCGGGAAAGGGATGACGCTCGGCTACTGGAACAAGGCGGAAGAAACGAAGCGGGCCTTCAGGGATGGTTGGTACTATTCGGGCGACCTGGGCAAGGTGGATGCCTGTGGCTACATCCATATCGACGGCAGGAAAACGGAAATGATCGTCACCGGTGGCGAAAATGTGTTTCCGGCCGAGGTGGATAACGTCCTGTACCGGCACCCGGCTGTCGGCCAGGTTGCCGTCATCGGGGTTCAGGATCACAAATGGGGTGAGTCGGTCACCGCCTTCGTGGTGAGCAATCCAGGTGCGCAGGTCAGCGAGGACGAGCTCGGGGCCTTTTGCAGAAAGGAGCTTGCCGGGTACAAGGTGCCGAAAAAATTTCTATGGGCGGAGGACCTGCCCACAAGCGCCAGCGGCAAGCTGTTGAAAAACAAGCTCAAGGAGCAGTATGTCCAACGGCAGTTCCAGCAGGCCGGCAGCTCTTTCGCAAAACAGTCATCTGCCGTCCCGGAGGATGATTGACGGAATCCTGTCGCAAGCCGGCCGCAGGACATACCTGCCTGCCTGAACCGCCAGGACTGTTCCGTCGCTGCCTGCGTTCACCTTCCGATGTTGATCCGGCAATGAACCGGGACCGACCGGGGCAGGCGATCCGCCGTCAATCCGACAACCGCTTGGCGATACGGTGGTAGGTGTCCTTCAATTCCTCACCGATGACCTTGGCCTTGGCGATGTACTCCTCCGATGTCTCGACCGCATCGTCAGCAATCTCGGCGGCCTTGGTCTTGACCTGGCCCCATTTCTTCTCCGCCTCCGCGAATTCCTCCTTCGCGTCCATCGAGGCCAGATGCATCTTGAGGTTGACCTGATCCCGTTCCGTCTTCAATTTGTCCATCAGTCTGTCGAACTCTTCCCTCAATCCCATGGTTCACCCCTTTGGTTGATGTTCTCTTCGACCAGCTGCATCCACGACCGCCGATCCCGTATTGTTCAAGCCGGTGATGATATTTGCCATATTCAATAGTGATCACTGTTTATGGTCCCGTCAACCACGGAGGTGACCTTGCAATGAACCGGCGGCAGGACGGGCGGCTCAACTCATTTCTGCCCCGGAGTCCCGGCGAACAGGCCCTTCAACCAGCGCCAGAACCGCTGCAGGAGTGTCCCCCGGCGCTGGCGGTTGATCTCTTCCCGCCGTTTTTCGATGGCGATGATCTCCGCCGGGGTGAAATCCTTGCGGAACAGATTCTCGTCGGCCTCGGCGTCGAGCAGTTTCAGGACATCGCCGCCGAAGGGGACGACCGTCACCTCGATCTCCTGCCAGCCCAGGTTGCGACAGGCCACCAGCCGCCGATAGCCGGCCACCAATCGGTTGTTCTCGTCGAGGACGACCGGGTTGAGCAGGCCGACGTTGGCGATCGATTTCTCCAGGGCCGCGATATCACCGGCATCCTTGCGGATCCGCGCCCCCTCCTCGACGACGATCTCACTGATCGCTTTCTTCATCTCCGCTCCCCTCTCCGCCCGCAATTCCGAATATCATAGGATACCGCATCTTCATCTCTGTTGTCCATGATACTCAACATCCTCTTCTTCACATGCCTTTTGTCGCCCGCACGGTCTCGCCGCCCGCCGAGGATCGGCACCGATTCGACGGCTACTTCACCTCGAAGCGGACCGCCGTCGTCGTCAGGCCGGTCGTCGTTCCCGCGGTCCAGATCCGGGCCTGGGCCAGGTGCCCGCCCCGCGCCAGCGGCCACATGAAATGCCGCTCTCCGGCGCCGCTGGTCCCGATGACACTGCCGTCGACCAGCCACTCGACCCGTTCGATCCGGCCGGCACCGGCGATCCGCAACGGGTAGGCCTCGACGGTGTCGGGGATCCGCGGGTCCATGACCATCTGCAGGTTCGGGGTCGGCCGTACCAGCCGGAAGGCGATGTCGCCGCCGTCCGCCTCGCCGCCACCCGCCGGGGAGGAGCCGCCGTGCCGGCGGCAGACCGAACCCGGCCCCTTGCCCGGCAGGTATCGTTCCCGGATGCGCGGACACCCCGGCCCGGCCCGGCGGCCGCTCTCCCGGCAGATCTCGACAGTCAGCAGCCGCGGGCTGAGGAAGAGCGGGGCGGCCTCCTCGGAGCGGTTGAGGCGGGCGAACACGGAGCGCAGGGCCAGTCCCGGCCCGGTGGTGCCGGTCACCCCGTCGGTCGGCCGGCGGTCGAGATTGCCCATCCAGATCCCCACCGTATAGCGATGGTTGAAACCGACGGCCCAGGCATCGCGGTGATCGTTCGAGGTCCCGGTCTTGACCGCCGTCTGCACCGGCATCCTGAGGATATTGCCGTGGCCGAACTCGAGCTGCCGCGCCTGGGGATCGGCGAGGATGTCGGCGATCAGCGACGCCGCCTCGGCGCTGTAGATCCTCCCTGTCGGGGCCGCGGCATTTCTCCGGCCGTCGAGGGTGAAGCGCAGGGGTCGGGCAAGGCCGCTCCGGGCCAGCACGGCGTAAGCCTGGACCAGTTCGAACAGCGTGATCTCGCCATTGCCCAGGGCCAGACCTTCGCCGTAGTGATTGGCCGACCGTGACAGACTGGCGAAGCCCAGATCGTGCAGACGGGCCAGAAAGTCCTCGACGCCGAGGGCCTGGACGGTGCGGACGGCCGGGATGTTGAGCGAATTGCCGAGGGCCTCGCGCAGCCGCAGCGGTCCGTAATGTCTGCGGCTGTAATTGCGGAAGGGATGGATGCCGGAGCCGATCGGCCGGGCCAGAGGCGAATCGTCGATGATGGTCGAGGCGGTCCAGCCCCGCTCGAGGGCCAGGCCGTAGAGGAAAGGCTTGAGGGTCGATCCCGGCTGGCGCGGTGTCGTCACCGCATCGATCCAGCCGCCGGGCAGAGCCGTGGCCAGGCCGCCGCCGTTGACCCAGGCCAGGACCTCGTCGGTCTGGTGATCGACGACGAGCGCGGCGCCGTCAACCAGACCCCGGTCACCGATGTCGGCCAGGCTCTGCTCGATCATCTGCTGGATATCGCGCTGCAGGGCGGCATCGAGGGTGGTAAGGACCCGGGGTTGCACCCTGCCGTCAAACCGCGTCAATTGGCGCAGGAAGTGGCCGGCGTCGACCGGCAGCCGCCACTCCGGGGGACGAGCGCCGCCGGCAGCCGGATCACCGATTGCCGAGGCGGGGATCGTTCCGCTATCGACCAGGTAGTCGGCGAGCCGGCGCACCGCCTGGTGCAGCCGGTCATCGCCCCGCCCCGGTTCCATGCGGCCGGGGGCGCGGATCGCCGCCGCCAGGGTCAGCATCTCGACCGGATCGAGGGTATCGAGATCGCGATCGTAATACAGTCGCGCCGCCTGCCGGACCCCCCGCCGCTGCCGGGCATAGGGGACCTGGTTGAGGTAGAACTCGAGGATCTCGGCCTTGGAGAACCGCCGCTCCAGCTGCGCCGCCTCGATCCCTTCCAGCCAGCGGGACCACAGGGTGCGCGGTCGGGGATGGAGGATCCGCACGACCTGCTCGGTGATGGTACTGGCGCCGCGCACCGCCCGCAGGGACCTGAGGTTCTGGATCAGGGCGTGCCCCCGGGCCAGCCAGTCGCCGCCATGATGGCGGTAGAAACGGCGGTCCTCCGAGGCCAGGAAGGCCTGCTGCAACAGCGGCGGAATCTCGTGCAGGGCCAGCCAGTCGCCGACGTTCCAGGGATTGTCGTAGGTCGTGGAGAGGGGGAGGCCGTGGCGATCGAGATATTGCGGCCGCTGCACGTCCAGGGCCTGGGGCGCCAGCGCGGCCGGCACAGGGAAGAGAGCGGCCCCGGTCGCGGCCGCAAGCCACCAGGCCGCGCCCAGCAGCACCAGCAGCAGGACGCCGGCGGACAGCAGCCCGCCCCTTCTCCGGAAGACCTTGTCCTCTCCAGTCATGATCCGCCCCGCCCTGTCTCCGTTTTCACCACGTCGGCGCGGTGGCCCTATCTCCCTGGCCCCGCCGTCGCCGCCTCGACCCGCAGCCGCCCCGGCTCACTGTCGCCGAAGACATCCGGGGCATACATCTCCTCGGCGTGGACCGGACCGATCCGGAAATCGCCGGGGGTGATGGCCTGGGCCGCGTAGCGCAGGTGGTAGCGGCCCGCCGGCAGCCGCTCCGAGTAAAACCGCACCGCGTCATGCCGCAGTTCCCGGTGATAAAACCCCCAGCCGTACTGCCGCCAAGGGGTGAATCGTTCCCCATGGGATCCGGCGGCAAATTTTTCCTCCTCGCCGCCCGGGTCATCCGCCTGGGCCGTCGTCGCCAGGTCCCGGTTGACCGGTTCGAGGCCGCCGGGGACCGGATCGTCGACGACGACGAAGCAACGATCGGCCGACAGCTGGACAAAGAGATCGACCTGCACCACCTCGCCGCTCTCCATCGCCAGCGGCGGCTGCAGCAGTTGCCGCCGGCCGGCGCGGACGACGCTGTACTCCCGATGGACCTCGATGCCGGCGTTGACCGCGGTAATGGGCGGGTGGAGCGGGGTGTAGGCGAGCCGGGCGGCGTAGTAGAGACGGCCATCCCCCTCCTTTTCCAGGCCGAGCCGGGTCTTGCGGCCGGCATCGCCCGCGGTCAGCGGCCGCTGCAGCACGAGCGGCGGATCGGTGAAGGCGGTGAACCGCCCCATGCCGAAGGGCCTGGCATCCAGAGTCCCCTGGATCCGCATATCCGGGCGCTGCTGTTCGAAGAGCCGGGTATACTCGGTCAGGGCCTTGACGACGAACAGGTTCTCCTGGGTCCCGGCCCAGTGATCGCGTCCCTGGCGGCTGAGGGTGAGCGAGCGCATCATCCGTGCCGGCATCTCGCCGATGCCGGCGTCGGCCGGATTGGCGACGAGCCAGGCCAGCAGGTTGATCAGAATGGCGGCGTTGTCGCGGACCGGGGAGGCAAGCAGCGCTTGATAGCCGCTGTCGAGCGTCTCGCCGAAGACCTGGCCTCCCCCCGTCTCTCCGGCATGACTGAGGATTCCGGCCAGGACCTCATGCTGCTGCGGCAGCGGCATCCCGGTAAGAAGCATCGCCCGGAGGTAGAAGGAGCGCCCGAACAGGCTCATCGCCGGGAGCTGTGCCTGGTAGCGGCGGACGTCCCCGGCCGTCACCCGGCCCCGCTCGGCCAGCGCCGCCAGGGCCAGCGCCCGCACCGTCATCGTCATGCCCCGGCTGTAGTCGTCCGGAGTCGCATCGTGGCGGAGGAGATTGAGCAGATAGTCCTGCAGCCTGGCCTCGACAGGCGCCGGCGGCGGATGGCCCTGCTGCCGCATCCAGTTGAAGGCCTGCAGGGTGAAGGCGCTCAGGTAGGGCGAGACGTGCCGGTCCTCCGGGATATAGAAGGTCATGCCGCCGTTCGGGGCCTGGTGCTCGATCGCCGCCGCCAGCGTCTCCGCCACCGCGCCGGCGCTCTCGGGCCAGGAAAAATCGGTCTTCAGGAAGGGTTTGAGCGGGGGATACATGGCCGCCATCACCCCCCTGGTCAGCTTCTGCTCCCAACAGGAATAGGGGTAGTCGCGGACAAAGGCGAAGGCCCCGTCCACCCCGCCGACCACGGTGGGCGATAACTGCAGGCTGATCGAGCCCCTGTCCTCCCGAATGTCTTTGGGCACGGCGACCGGCACGATGGCCTCCGTTCCCGAGGTCATGCCGTAGACGGCCGAATTTACCACAAGCTCCTTGTCGAGGACCCGCAGGGTCTGCCTGAGGCCGTCGGTATCGGCGGCATCACCGGCGGACACCGTGAACTCGATCTTCCCCGCGCCGGTGGCGACCAGGGGCAGGCGCAGGTCGACCCGTTTGAACGGGGCGGCGGTGACCGTCTTCGCCAGCATCGCCGGTCCGCTGCCGGCACCGGCCGCCGCCGGTTGTGCCGGCCCCTCTGCCCTGATCACGACCTGCAGCCGGCGGGCCGTGTCGGTCCGGTTCATCAGGGTAAAGACGGCATCGAAACGGTCGCCCGTCACCACCTGATTGGGCAGGGCCGGACGGATCTCCGTCGACTGGTTGACCTTGAAGCCGCCCTGGCCCAGTCCCATCCGGTCCTCCGGGGTCACCGCCATCGCCAGCACCCGCCAGCCGGTGAGATTGTCCGGCACCCGGAAGCGGATGGTCGCCTTCCCTGCCGCATCGGGCCGCAATGACGGGTTCCAGTAGGACACGAATTTGAACAGCGACCGCATGCTGAGGTCGGGACCGCCGCCGCCGCCGGGGCTCGCCCCCTTGAGGGCCAGTTTCTCGCGTCCGACCAGCTGCATCACCAGGTTATAGTTGCTGAGATCGAGATCGTCGAGCGAGTAGAATCCCCGGTACGGATCGAAGGCCTTTTCCCCTTCGAGCAGGAGATCGAAGACCGCCTCGTCGAGCACCGCCACCGCCAGCTCGACCGGCGGGGCCGCCCCTTCCGTTCCGGCATGGCGCGGACTGACCTGGAGGTCGACCCGCACCTCGTCGCCCGGCCGGTACACCTCCTTCTCCGGCCGAACCTCGACCGCCAGCTCCTTGTAGGGGTCCTGCACCGGCACCTTGACATAGCCCATCCGCCAGGTGGGTTTGCCAAGATCCTCGCCCTGCGCTCCCGGCGGCCTGTCGACCCGGGGCGAGGTCACCAGGACCGACAGGTAGAACCCGGGAAGATAATCCGGCTTCACCGGAATCTCGATGATCTCGGAACTGCCGGCCAGGACCTGCTGCCAGCGGTGGATCACGCCGAAACGCTCGACGGTGATCAGGGCCTGCGCCCCGGGGAAGGGGTTCTGGACCAGGAAGCGGGCCGTGTCGCCGATCCGATAATTGTTCTTTTCCGGGAAGACATCGAGGAGATTGCCCGGGGTCGACTCCCAGACCATCGTCCCGGCCCCGGTCACCCAGCGCTCGATGACCGTCGCGTGGCGGCGGCCCCGGCCGTCGACGATCGTCGCGGTCAGGCGCAGCCGTCCGGCATGGCCGGGGGTGAACCGCATTTCGACCGGGCCGCTGCCGGAGGTTGCCTGCAGCTGCTGTTCGGGTTCCCAGCGGTGCTGGTACTCGGTGAGATAATCGCTGCCGGCCCCCTTGACCCGTGCGGCCCAGGTCTTTTTGTATTCGGTCGTCACGCTGACCGGGACATCGGGGACGATTCTGCCCTCGCGATCGACCACCACCACCCGCAGACCGGCGCTTTTGTTCTCTTCGAGGGTCCAGTCGCCCTGCAGCACCCCGACAAACCGGTCCCGGCCGTAACAGGGGGCGGAGGTCCGGCCGGCAATCGATTTGCCGCGGTCATCGCTGACGGTGCTCTCCACCGTCAGCCGCCCGAACCAGACCGGCGTCTCGACGACGGCAAACGAGCTGACCATCGTCCCCCTGTCATCAAGGTGCCCCTCGGTTTCGTAGAGGGTCTGGGGGCCGACCTCGCCGACTTCCCGGTATTCGGTACTGTCAAACTGGTAGCCGGAGATCTCGGGTCGATCCGGGATGAATGGCCGCGGTTCGAGGGTGGCCGTCACCTTGGTCGCCGCCTCGGTGTAGGGGCCGCCGGCATGGAGCCGGGCCTCGCTGGTCACCTCCACCGTATCGCCGGTGGTAAAGCTCTGGCCGTTGAGATCGGCGGTCACCTTGAACGGCGACGGGGTGAAATCACTGACCAGGACCCGCAACGGCTGCCATTCCTCCTTGGAAAAACTGCTCGTCAGCCGGAACCGGTACCAGCCGACCGCGCCGTTCCGCGGCAGTCTGATCTCGCCATCGAAGGACCCGAAAGGGGACAGAACAATATTTTTCCGCTCGTGGACGATTCTGCCCAATGGGTCCTCGACCGCCAGATGGTACCGCGGTGGACCGGACTTGGCCTTGCCGCCCTCTGCCTCCCGGGACGGAACGGCGGCGGCACCCTTCGCCGCCACGCCGGCCCCGATCGCCGGATCACCGGCATCACCTGCGACTCCCGGCGGCCGGGTGAAGCGCAGGTTGTTCTGGTCCCGGACGTAGATCTTGAACTGCACCGTGTCGCCGGCCCGGTAGATGCCCTGGGCCGTCGCCCCCCAGGTATGGATATGGCCGTGCAGCGGCCGCAGCCATTCGGGGATGTACTCCCGATTGGCCCCCTCCGAGGCGGCCTGGTACTCGTAGCGGACCGGCAGCATCGCCAGGTCGCCGTCCTTGACACAGCGCAGGAAGAGACCGGGTTTGTCCTCGCCGTCGGCCCAGATCAGCTCGAGGGTCGGATCGAGCGTGGCGGTGCCCGGCAGTTCGGCAACGCCGTCCGCCGCCGTCTCCGCGGCCGCCAGTATCCGGCCCGGTCGGTTGAGCTCCCTGAAGGTGCGGGCCAGTGCCTCCACCCTCACTCCGGCAACCGGTTCCCCTGTCCGCAGATCGGTGATCCAGACCAGACTGTTGTGATGGCCGAGCTTGAGGTGGACCTGAAAGGGGGTGACCTGGGCGAAAAACCACGCCTCCTCCGCCGCTTTGTCGGGGACCTGCGGCCGGGTCGTGAAGTGGCCCTGGACCAGGCCGGAGTCGGCGCCGACCATCGCCCGAACCCCGAGCGGGACCGGGATCGAGGCGTCCTGCGGCCCGTCGGGCCTGACCACCCGCCGCGCCCCCGCCATCCTGCCGGCCGCTGCCGCCGTCTCGTAGGTGAGATCGATCGCCTCGAGGTTGACCGCCCAGACATGGGCATCGGTTTCGAGCCCCTTCTCCAGGACCGGCAGATTCTTCAGCAACGCGAAATCCGGGACCCG
Organism: Desulfoprunum sp.; assembly: GCF_053613775.1. Classification (NCBI taxonomy): domain Bacteria; kingdom Pseudomonadati; phylum Thermodesulfobacteriota; class Desulfobulbia; order Desulfobulbales; family Desulfobulbaceae; genus Desulfoprunum; species Desulfoprunum sp. The sequence goes on along the minus strand of NZ_JBSHXH010000003.1, from coordinate 305,346 downwards.
GTGATCGGTGGCGAAGACCATATCGACCGGGTCGGCGAGCCGACGGCCGAACTGGTCCTTGATCGAGGCGGCGGCAAACTGCAGCCGGTATTCGGTGAAGGGGCGGAGAATCGACTCCGGCAGAAAAAGCGGGTACCGTTCTCCCTCGCTGTGGGTCTGGCCCAACCTGTAATAGGAATGGACTTCGTCCCAGGGATCGGCGTCGGGCTCCCGGCGGACCAGGGGAGGCGTCAGCTGCAGGCCGGCGGCGACATCTTCGGTCAGGACCGGGGATGAAAACAGCAGCGAGATGCCGCCGGAGGGCAGACAGCGCTGGCGGGCGGCCGGCGTGGTATCCGGGGCGACCACCACGGTCTCATTGCCCGCGTCCGTACACTCGATGCCGAGAAAACGGAACTCGGGGATGGCGAACAGGGTGTCGATCACCCGGTTCTCCGTTCCCGCCAGCCGGCCCTTCGTCGAGAGCAGGCCCGGTTCGACGCGCAGTTCGACCGCCATCCCGGTGGGCAGATCGGTCTGCGGCCGGACCTGCCACAGGCCATGGCTGTACGCATCCTCCTCGACCACCGCGGCAATGCGGCGTCCTCCGGCAACCGAATAGAACAGGTGGGCGGCGAGCGAGGCCGGGTCCATCGGCAGATTGAAACGGATCATGGTGACGGGCTGCGGCGGCGACAACCATTTGCCGAACCAGGCCTCGGTCACCCGCGGCAATTCGGTGGTGAACCGCATCCGCACCGCCTGGCTCAGGCCGGCGCCGTCCTCGGCGAGGGGGCCGGGGTTGACGGTCACTGTATAGCGGGTGGCGGGCTGGAGCCTCTCCTGTTCCGCCAGGTGGCAGGCCAGGGTCGAAGGGCTGAGCCAGCGCCATTGGCATCCCAGCTGCGGCTCGATGGTCACCGGGATCTCGGCCGCCTCCCGCTCCATCCGCCCCAGGGGGACGACCGGACGATCGAACTCGATGACCACCTGGCCGCCGGGCGGCACCTCAGCCCCGGCCGGCGTGATCCTGACCACCTCGATATCGTCGCCTTTCCCCCGTGCGGCGGCGATGAACGGCCGGGCGGCACACAAGGAGAGGAGGACGAGGCACCACACCAGGACGACGATAATCGGACCGGACGGTTCAGTCGAAGACAACGAGCTGGAACGGGTAGGAGTCTGCACGGCGGAACCCTCACGAGAAGGTGACAGGGTACGGGTGCGATATCCCGGGATATTGCCTCCCGCGGCGATGGCCGGTATTCCGACCTATCGTAGTGTATCACCACCGTCCCGGCAACTCCTTTTACGGGCTATGCCTTCCCTCCTGTCCCTGACAGATGCGGGTGGAGACGGGCGACATACCAACGACCAGATCAGGAAGAAGTCGAAAGTCCGCCATGATCAGCCGCAGTGCGGCACGCCGGTACAAGAATGGAAAATCGGCCCTGCCGACAGGCATCGGCAGGGTGAAGATCGCCGGCGGGCCTCCGGGCCGTGAACCGAATTCGACCCGGAGAACCAACCAGTCCGGAGATGCTCAGGAGTTCAGAATCTTGCGGGCGGACTCGTCATTGACATCGGAGACATGGGGGATCCCGGTCTCTCGCGCCGTTTCCCGGTTGCCGGAGAAGATATCGTTGCGGGTGACCTGGTTCAGGGAGAATTTTCTGCACCCGGCCATGAGCTGCTGTACCCCGCAGGCCAGTTTATCGGCCAGGGTGTAGAAGCCGATGGCGCCATAGGGGATGTTCTTCATCTCGTCCTTGCCGACCATCTTCTCGACATCGTGGTAGCCGGCGAAGATTTCATCGGCGGTCTTGCCCTGCTCGAGCACGGTCTTGGGCAGTTCGTTCCAGTTGCCGTTGACATGCTCCCTTCTTTCCGGATAGATGGCGCCTTCGATATTGGCCCCCAGAAATCCCGGAATCATGATGCCGCGTCCCATGCAGACCAGCTTGGTGTAGGGGGCGCCCAGGGCCAGGGCCTTGAAGATATGGTCTTCGAGGGCGAAACCGCCGGCAAAGGACATATCCACCACCTGCCTGCCCTTGGCGGCAAGCATATTGGCGTATTCATGGGCCTTGGAATGGAGGATGATCGACGGCACGCCCCAGCTCTGCATCATGTTCCAGGGGCTCATCCCGGTACCGCCGCCCGAGCCGTCGATGGTGAGCAGGTCGAGCTCGGCATCGGTGGAGAACTTGATGGCCATGGCCAGTTCTTCCATGCCGTAGGAGCCGGTCTTCAGGGTCACCCGATTAAAGCCGAGTCGGCGCAGGTACTCGACGCTGCTCATGAAATCTTCCCTGACCTTGTCGACCGAATTGAGCTGGGTTGCCCCCAGCCGGCTGTGCCGGGCAAAGGACTTGATCGCCCCCTGCTCGAAACCTTTCTGCACCTCCGGGATGGTGGGATCGGGATCGACCACATAGCCGCGCTCCTTGAGGAACATGGCGTACTCGATGCTCCGCACCTGGATCTCGCCGCCGATGTTCTTGGCACCCTGGCCCCATTTCAGTTCGATAATGCATTTGTCGCCGTATTTGTCGGCCACGTACTCGGCAACGCCGTTGCGGGTGTCCTCGACGTTGAGCTGGACGATGATGGCGCCATAGCCGTCATGGTAGCGCATATAGGTCTCGATCCGGCGGTCAAGCTCCGGCGCCGATTTGATCTTGCCCTTCTTCTCCAATCCGGGGTTGATCTCCGACTTGCGGTCGACGCCGACGACATTTTCACCGATGACCACCGGAATGCCGACCAACGCACCGCCGATGGCGAAGGAATCCCAGTACTTTTCGGCAATGAAGGTCGAACCCAGGGCACCGGTCATCAGCGGCATGCGGATCTTGGTCTTGACCTTTTTGCCGAACTCGGTTTCCAGGCTGACGTTGGGGAAGATGCAGTCATCCTGGCTGTTGGTAAGTCCATCCGTCATGCCCTGGGCCCCATAGGCATACCCCTGGATCCGCAGGGAATTATAGGAAACGCCGACATGCGTGGTATTGTTGGCGCCGGCGGTCACCAGGCCGAAACTGCGCGGGTAGAGCAGCTTGCGACCGACCATGCTGGACAGCCAGGTCTCACATTTTCCCTTGCAATCAGCCCGGCAGAGGGTGCACAGGCTCGATTCGGCGGCATCGCCGCGATTCATGGTGCCAAGTACGTCATTACTCTTTGAAAATCTCATGCTCGTCATCCTTGTGTTGAAATGAATGGATTTACGTCTGTACCGCTGCCTTGATACCCCGGCAGCGACTTTGGCCCGAGACTTTACGTCACGCAGTTACCAGCAGGAGCTGTATATTCATGACGGAATACCAGAATGCTCTACAAAAAAGATAGAAAACTACAATAATGTCATGCCGGAAAAAACATTAGCTGACTCCACCATGGAAATCAATCGATTTATATTGTCATCGGATAAAGGCTAAAAACAGATGAACTACCGTAACTCAGCCATTTAAGGGAATTCCGGAGAGGAATGGAGAACGCGTCCGCCGAAGCCGGTGCGGGCCCTGCCCATCGGACGATGATACCAGCGGGGGTGACTCCGGAAGAAAGTCCGCCCTTCTCCCGGAGCCGGAATTGTCGGCAGAATGGGTGACGGATGAGGTAAACAAAAGGAGGAGCCGTTCAGGAGTGAGCCGACGAAATATCTGCGGACTCTGTCGCCACAGACAAACGCCATGTGATCAACGCATGGCAGAGGGCGGGAGGTTGATATGGCGTATCATGTGGTTCCTTTTCTCTCAATCCGGGATCCCGGCAGCAGGCTAGACAGTCGGCTTCGGGGAGATCATGCGCCCCCCGTGCGGATCGAGCCGCTTCGCTGCGCCCTCCATGGTTGCGAGTTCACTGCCGGTCTTCGCTGAAAACATCCGCTTGAGACCGTATCCCAGCAGCATACCGAGCGGCAGGATGATCTGCAGCGCGACAGGTACAAACCAGAACAGTACGATAATGCTGTCGATGTGCGTCATGGCGTCACCTCCCGGCAATTGGAACACGGCCTGTCGGAATCTACATGCCACCGATCCGGATGAACCGGTCTCCATCCGTTCAATCCGTCCCCCGCGGTATCTTCGATGTCGGGGAAATACCGCTTCCTCGGCAGGCAGCAGGAGCATATTTCCGGCTATACCAACGCGGAAGTCCTCGAACGGGGAATCGACCTTTTTCTCCATTCCGTTCATCCGAGTGAAATCGACATCCTCCTGCAGCAAGTCTATCCCGACATGACCGCCTTTGTCGCCGCGCAGATTGACGACAACGTCAAGAAAGGGCTCCTCTTCCAGTACAATTGCCGCTACAGAAGAAAGGACGGGACCTATGTCAACCTCCTCAACAATATGCATATCCTGGAATTGGACGACAAGGGGCGGGCCTCGCTGGTGCTCGGCAATGCCATCATGCTGCAGAACGGGGGTGATCTGCCCCTGCGGATGAAAATCAAGCAGTTTCAGTTCAAGGAACTGGCGGAAACGGTAATCAGCCGGGTCCATACCCCCCTGCCGGAACACAAGCACCTGACGGCAAGGGAAATCGAGATCCTGCGCTATCTCGCCCATGGCTACACCGGCAGAGAGATCGCCCAGAAACTCTGCATCAGCCGGTTGACGATCGACACCCACCGCCGCCATCTCCTCCGAAAACTGCAGTGCAACAACGTGGTCGAAATGACCCGGATCGCCTTCCAGAACGCCCTGCTCTGAGCAGCCCGGGCGCCGCGGCATGGCCCCCGCCGAACCGAGGCCCATCCCCCGATCGGGGGAAAGACGCCGGTCCCCCTCCCTGTCCATGGCTAAAACCCGCTGGATATGGTAGATTTTCGATTTTGCCGCTCCCAACCCAACCCATTGCCGATACTGGACCTACATGACTGCATCGACCGGAAGAGTAAAGCGGAGGTGGATTGTCCTCTCGCTCATTATCGTGATTGTCGCCGCGATATCGCTGTTGCTGACCCCCCAGGTCCTGCGGCTGGACCGCATGGTCAGGGATCGACTGGAGGGCCGGATCTGGGCCCTGCCGGCCGAGGTCTTTGCCCGGCCTCTCGAACTCTACCCCGGCCTGGAACTCAGGCCGCAGGCGCTCGAGGACGAACTCGAACTGGCCGGCTACCGCCGGGAGGACCAGCCGGCGGCACCGGGGGCCTATGCCCGCCGCGACGACGGTTTCGAGATCGTCACCCGGGATTTTCCCTATCCCTCGGGCCTCGAACCATCGGCGCATTTCACCCTCACGCTGGCCAGCGACCGGGTCACCGCGATCACCCGCCACGGCACGGCGGAGCCCATTTCCCTGATCCGCGTCGATCCGGCCCGGATCGGCAGTTTCCATGCCCTGGAGCATGAGGACCGGCTGCTGCTCAGCCGGGCCCAGCTGCCGGAGCTGCTGATCAGGACCTTGCTCGCCGTCGAGGACCGGGATTTCTACAGTCATGGCGGCATCGCCCCGCGGTCCATCCTCAGGGCTCTGTTCGCCAACCTCCGGGCCGGGTCCACGGTGCAGGGCGGCAGCACCCTGACCCAGCAGCTGGCGAGGAATTTCTTTCTCACCCATGAACGGACCCTGGCGCGCAAGGCCAACGAGGCGATCATCGCCCTGCTCCTCGAACTGCACTACGACAAGGACACGATCCTCACCGCCTATGCCAACGAGATCTTTCTCGGCCAGGACGGCGGGCGGGCGATCCACGGCTTCGGGCGGGCCAGCCGCTTCTATTTCCGGCGGGATCTGGCCGATCTCAGCCCGGAACAGATCGCCCTGCTGATCGGCATGATCAAGGGACCGAGCACCTACGATCCCCGCCGCCATCCCGAAGAGAGCCTGCAACGCCGGGCGGTGGTCCTCGCCGTCATGCGCGATACGGGCCTCATCGACGAGCCCCTGTATCAACAGGCGATGGGCGAACCCCTCGATCATTCCACCCGGGCCATGAAGGGGGGGAGCCGCTATCATGCCTTCCTCGACCTGGTCCGGCGCGAGCTGCAGCGGGAGTACCGCGAGCAGGACCTCAACGGCAGGGGGATGAAGATCCTTACCACCCTCGATCCCCAGACCCAATGGCAGGTGGAGAATCAACTCGACCGGACCCTGGGCACCATTGAAAAGAAGGGCGGCACCCTGGAGGGGGCGGTGGTGATCACCGGCCGGGAAAACGGCGAGATCCTGGCCCTGGCCGGCAGCCGCAACGTCCGGATGGCGGGTTTCAACCGGGCGATCGACGCCCGCCGCCCCATCGGCTCGCTGATCAAGCCGGCCGTCTATCTGGCGGCCCTGGAACAGGGCTACACCCTGACCAGCCCGCTGCAGGACACCGCCATCAGCATCCCGTCGCCCGGCGGACAGACCTGGCGACCGCAGAACTACGATCGCCGCGAGCATGGGCAGGTGCCGTTGTATCAGGCCCTCGCCAATTCCTACAACCTCGCCACGGTCCGGCTGGGCATGGCGGTCGGGCTCGACAAGGTCATCGACTGTGCCAAGAGACTCGGGATGCAAGGCGACATCGCCCCCTATCCCTCGTTCCTGCTCGGCACCGCCGAGATGACGCCGCTCGAGGTCGGCCAGATGTACCAGACCTTCGCCACCGGCGGTTTCCATCAACCGCTGCGCTGCATCGACAGCGTCCTCGATACCGACAACGCCCTGCTGAAGAGGTACGGGATGGAGGTCGAGCAGCGTTTTGCCCCTGCCGGGGTGTTTCTCCTCAACACCGCCCTGCAGCATACCGTCAGTGAAGGGACGGGCCGGGCCTTGACCCGGTTCGTCCCGGCCGCGCATGCCGTCGCCGGCAAGACCGGCACCACCGACAACCTGCGCGACAGCTGGTTCGCCGGCTTCACCGGCGACAAACTGGCCGTCGTCTGGGTGGGCCGCGACGACAACCTGCCGGCCGGGGTGACCGGGGCCTCCGGGGCCCTGATCGTCTGGGGAAGTATCATCAAAGGCCTGCATCCCAGCCCGCTGGAACTGGTTGAACCGCCCGATATCCAATGGGCATGGATCGACAAACGCACGTTCGCGGCGACGAGCCGCCTCAATCCGGACGGGGTCGCCCTGCCGTTCGTGGCCGGCACCGCCCCCGAAGATGCCCCCGCCCTGCCCGGGATGGAGGCGATCGAACAGAAGACCAGGGGCCTGATGAACTCGGTCCGCAGCTGGTTCGAATAGCCATCCTCTCGGAGCGCCTATGACCGCAACCACCATCCGCCGCCCCTCCGCCAACCGGCTACTGCCGCTGGTCCCGTTCCTCCTGCTGTTGCTGCTGACGGTCATCCTCCACGGCTGTGCCGTGACCGTCCCGGCCCCCTCGCGCCCGAGCCGGCCGCAGCCGACTGAGATCCCGCCGCCGACCGCACCGGCGCCGGCGGAGGTGCCGGCGCCGGTCGAGCCGAGTCCGGGCGAAGTGGCCCGGCCGACCGGGCCGGCAGGCTCGCTCTACCTCGAGGCCGAGTCGGCACTGCGCTCGGGCAACCCAGGACGGGCCGAGATCCTCGTCGAACGGGCGTTGCGGATCGATCCAGGCAACGCCCGCTACTGGCATCTGCTCGGTCGGGCCAAGTTCGACCAAGGCGCCTATCCCCAGGCGATGCAGTTTTTCCGCAAGGCCGAAAGCCGGATCCGCGGCGACCGGGAACTGGCCCGCCGCAACCGGGAATACCTTGATGCCGCCGCGGCCAAGGCCGGCGGCCGGCAGTAGCGCCCCACCGGGCAGCGCTCGACGAACCGGATTCCGCACCTGCAGCAGGTCTGGTGGCGGAAGGACGGTCCGCAATCGGCCGCTGCCGCCACCACCACGGGAGGACCAACCATGTCCAGCAGTTTCGGCACCCTCTTTCGTATCAGCACCTTCGGCGAATCCCACTGCAAGGGCGTCGGAGTGGTCATTGACGGCTGCCCTGCAGGCCTGCCGCTCGGCGAGGAGGATATCCAGCCCCAGCTTGACCGCCGGCGCCCCGGCCAGAGCAGCCTGACCACCGACCGGGCCGAAGCCGACCGGGTGACGATCATCTCCGGTACCGAAAACGGCCGGACCCTCGGCACCCCGATCCTGCTCGAGGTCGCCAACCGCGACCAGCGCCCCGGCGATTACGGCGCCATGGCGGACATCCCCAGGCCGTCGCACGCCGATTTTACCTACCAGATGAAGTACGGTGTCAGGGCCTCCTCCGGCGGCGGTCGCTCCAGCGCCCGCGAGACCATCGGCTCGGTCGCCGCCGGCGCCGTGGCCCGCATACTGCTGCGGCAGAAGCTGGGTCTCGATATCGTCGCCTGGGTCAGCAGCGTCGGCACCATCGATGCCTCAGGCGTCGATCCCGCGGCGCTGACGGAGGCAGAGGTCGACCGCAGCCCCATCCGCTGCCCCGACCCCGGCGCCGCCGAGCGGATGCGCCGCCTGGTTGCCGACCTGAAGCAGGCCGGCGACTCCGTCGGCGGCATCGTGTCCTGCGTCATTCGCAACGTCCCGCCGGGGCTTGGCGAACCGACCTACGACAAGCTCGAGGCCAGGCTGGCCCAGGCGATGCTGGCCATTCCGGCCACCAAGGGGTTTGAAATCGGCGCCGGCTTCGCCGCCGCCAGGATGCGCGGTTCCCAGCATAACGACCCGTTCGTCAACAAGGGCGGCCGCCTCGGCACCGTCACCAATACCTCCGGCGGCATCCAGGGAGGGATCTCCAATGGCGAGCCGATCCTGTTCCGGGTGGCCTTCAAACCCCCGGCGACCATCGCCCTGCCGCAGCAAACGGTCGACTTTGCCGGCAATCCCGTGATCCTGGCCGCCGAGGGGCGACATGACCCCTGCGTCGTGCCGCGGGCGGTGCCGATCGTCGAGGCAATGGCGGCCCTGGTGATGATCGATATGGCCCTGCGGCAGGAATACCGCAAGACCTGGCAATGGAGCGGGGAACAGGGAGTATGAATCGGGGGACGGGTGTCGCCGGGAACGGGGGGAAGCACTCTAGGCCAGATCGACCTTCATCAGCATCAGGTCCTGACCGTCATCCCGGATGATGGTCACTTCCATTCCCTCCGTCCTCGGGTCCTGACGGCTCAGGATGTCGACCCCGAAGAGGAAGGATTCCTCGACAACACCGGCATTGCTGCCGATAAGGATCTCAGCCCGGGTGACCTTGTCCGCCTGGTGTTTCCTGGCGAGGTCGAGCAATTGCCGATGCAGGCCCTGGGCCAGCGAAAACTCGTGCACGCGTATTCTCCGTGACGTCGGAGGGAAGATCGATCCGGCTTCAGCCGTGCAGCAGTTGCGCCGCAGGTCGGCCGTGTTCCAGGGTGTAGTTGTAATACGAGGCGCAGATGCCTTCGACCGACAGCATACACGGACCGATCGGATGCTCGATGGTGCAGGCCTTGCCGAAGTCGGGACAGTCAGGCGGCAGGCCAAGACCGGACATGATCATGCCGCAGATACACTGGCAGTGGATTTCCTCGTCCGGCAGGCGGACGTTGAAGCGCTTGGTGGCGTCATAGAGCGACAGCTCGTCACGAATCACGAACCCGCTCTCCTCGATGATCCCGAGCCCTCGCCAGATGGTGTCGACGGCGAAAAACACCTCGGCGACCATCTTCTTGGCCTTGCGGTATTCCTCGGAAGAATAGACCACGGCCGAGAGGTTGTCGACCTGGGTTATCCCCCTCTTGATCTGTTTGACCATGTTGAGCAGGCAGCGCAGGATGTCCTCCTGCTCGAACCCGGCGATGCAGCAGGCCAGACGGTGTTTCTGGGCCAGGGTGGTGTAGGCCTCGGTATCGGAGAGGGAGTTGATGTGGTCGGAACAGAGCAGGCCGTCGATGTTGAGGTGGGGGTCGGCCAGCAATGAATCCAGGGTCGGCGGCAGCAGGCGGATGGAGGGGATGACGCAGAAGTTGTCGATCCCGCGGGAGGCGGCATCGAGGATGACCTCGGCAATGCCCGGCGCCGTCGCCTCGAAACCGACCGCCGGATAGACGATGATCTTGTCCGGGTTGGCCTCGGCGATCGCCAGGCTCTCCCCCGGGGTCGAGATGACCTCGACCAGAGCACCCTTGTCCCGGATCGAGGCCAGCGATTCCCGGGTCCCTCTGACCTGCAGCAGGTCTTCACAGGTCGTCGTAATGACATCCGGTTGCTTGGCGATCTTGACGAAGGCATCGATATGCCCGGAGGGCATGACGCAGACGGTGCAACCGGGCCCGGCGACGAGTTCGAGGTCGTGCGGCAGCCGCTCCCTCAGGTCATAGCGCAGGATTGCGCGATTTTGGGTACCGCAGACCACCATTACCCTGATCGGTCTGTCGACGATGTGCTGCAGTTCCAGTAAGAGTTCCTGGGATGACGGCATGATCACATTCCTGTTCCGGGCTGTCAGAGACTGATAAAAAAAGACGGGACCACAAGTGGTCCCATCCATGTCTAACACCTTCGGCCCATTCCTTCAACTCCCAATGCAGTGAAAGGCCGGTATCGGTCAACGTGGAATCAGGACTCTTCAGCCTGCTCCTTCATTACCGCATAGCTCTTGCTGTCGGTGATTTTCTCACTGTTCAGCCTGTCGATCTCTTCCTTGGTCAGATGAAACTTGCCGCAGGCCGGGCAGGTGGCGTCGAATTCATCGCCGACCGCCCGCGCCTTCAGTTCATCGATGGTCATATGACCGATATACCCGCACACGCCGCTTGGGTTCTCGGCTCGAACCTGATATCTTTTCTCTGTTTGTTCCGTCATTTCAGTCTCCTCGCGCTATATCAATATATCCCCGAGAGATGCCTGATGGGTATACACTATAAACTTTCTGTACAGAATATACAAACCATCATCGAAGGTGTCGTGAAAGTCGTGGCCGAAAAAACTCCGGCCCCTTCCCTTCAGCCCACCCCCCGGCCGTCGGTTTCGATACCGGCAGCCGGGATCGGGCCTTCATCTTTTAACTGACGATCCTGTCGATCTCCTCTCCCTTCGAATCGATGATGCTCACTGCCACAGGTACACCGCCATCCAGGCGGTGCGTAGCGCAGGACATTCAGGGGTCGTAGGCGCGCACCGCCATCTCGACCTGATTGAGCAGGCCCTGGTTGTAGACGCCCCCCTTGATCAGGGAGGTCGCCGCCTGTTTGACGCTCATGTTCATCGGGGCGATGTTGTGGGTGGTGCCGACGATCAGGTTGGCGCTCTTGATGCAGCCGTTGTCATCGGTGGTGTAGTCATGGATCAGGGTGCCGCGCGGGGCCTCGACGATGCCGACGCCGCGCCCGGCCTTCGGCTCGACCTTGGCCCTGACATTGGGATCGGTGATCCCTTCCCATTGAAGCAGCTCGATGGTCCGCTCGCAGGCATAGACCAGCTCGATCAGACGGGCATAGTGATACAGCAGGGTGGCCTGGGCCGGGCGACCGAAGGCGGCGCGGAACTCCTCCAGGGCGGCCTGGGCCTTCGGGGTGCTCATCTGTTCGCAGACGTTGATCCGCGCCAGGGTGTTGGCCCGATAGATGCCCTTGGGATTCTCGTAGTTCAGGTCGAACCCTTCACCCCAGGATTTGGCGTACGGCATCTTGGCATAGGCCCAGGGCTCGACGTGTTCGCCGAGGTAATCGGCGTAATCGACCCCCTCGAAGTCGACGTAGCTGCCGTCGGCCTTCATCAGCCGCTGCTTGCCGTCATAGATCCGGAACGAGCCGTCGGCCCGGTCGACGGTGCCGAGGAACCCGGTCTTGATCACCCCGAGGGTGCCGATCGTGTCCATGTACTTGGCGAAGACGTTGGTCTTGGCGAAGTCGAGGGCATAGCAGGCGAAATCGAGCAGGGTCCGGGTCCCTTCGAGCAGTTCCTGTCGTTCCGCCTCGACCATCGGCTTGGCGAAGCCGCCGACGACGCCGGCGATCGGGTGGATCGCCTTGCCGGCAAACTTGTCGAGCATCATCTGGCCGAGCTGTCGCATCTTGACGACCTTGGTCGCCAGTTCCGGCGCCGCCTTGACCACGCCGATGACGTTGCGGACGGCATAGTCGGCGTCCGGGCCGAGGACGAAGTCCGGGGCGGCGAGGAAGAAGAAGTGCAGGATCTTGTCGTTGATGTGGGCCATGACCTGGCACATCTCCCGCAGCTTGTGGCCGGTCGGGGTCGGGGTGACGCCGAAGGCGCCGTCGACCGCCTTGTTGGAGGCGAGATGGTGCATCCACGGACAGATGCCGCAGATCCGGTTGACGATGCGGGGGACCTCTTCCGCCGGCCGGCCCTCGATGAATTTTTCAAACCCGCGCAGGGACTGGATGTGCAGAAATGCATCTTCCACGTTGCCGGCATCGTCGAGATGGATGGCAATCTTGGCGTGTCCTTCTATGCGGGAAACTGGTGCTATGTTGAGTACAGTTCCCATATCAGCTTTCCTCCTCTTCTACCCGTTTTTTGACCGGTTTGAGCATCCCATGGGCGCCGGAGAAGCGCAGGATGGAGCGGCGATCGACCACGGAATTGAAATCGATACCATTGCTGGCCAGAGCATTCATCATGTCAAGCAGCTGGTTGCCGTCCTTACGGACCGGACCGAAACAGCCGCGGCAGGGGACGCGGGCGCTGATGCAGCTCGGCGCCCCCAGTTTGGCACAGCCGGCGGCGGTTACCGGCCCCATGCACATATAGCCCTGCTCGAGCAGGCAGCGCATCTCGCTGATCGGCTCGCCCGGGGTGAATTCGGCGTTGGTGATGAAGCGCTTGACCTTGGTGACGGCGCCCTTGCCCTCCCGTTTGGTCGGGCAGGTATCGCAGACGCTCTTGCCCGGCAGCACCGGCGGCCGGCCCTCGAGCAGGGAAACGATCACCTCGGCGATCAGGGCCGGATTCGGCGGGCAGCCGGGAAGCTGCATGTCGATCTTGACCTTCTCATCGCAGGCATACACCCTGTCAAGCGGTGCCGGCACCTCAACGGTCGGCACGGTCGCCCCCGGATCGGTGGTCAGGGTCTGATAGATGCCTTCCCAACTCGTCTTGCGGTCCTGGCCGTTCATCAGCGCCGGGATGCCGCCATGGGTGGCACAGGTGCCGAGGGCGATCAGGACCTTGCACTTTTTCCGCATCTCTTCCAGCACTTCCAGGTGCTCATGATTTGATACGCCGCCGGTGACGATACCGACCGTCGCCTCGGGGATCTCCAGAGTCACCCCTTCACCGCACTGACCGAAGTACTTATGGTCCATCAGGACCGGGGCATGGACGATATCGAGGGCCTCGGTGATGATCGGCACCAGGGCCTCGCCGATGTTCAGGATCGCGATCTCGCAACCGGAACAGGAGCCCAGCCATTCCAAAGCAGTAGGTACACCCATAGCAACCTCCTTTATGCCGAGACGGCGGCATCTTGATTGTTAATGGGGCCCAACTGCTTGATACGGTTTGTCATATCGGTGACTGCCTTGACAAATTTATCAGGCTCGGCGGAGGATACCCAGGTTATCTCGAAACGACCACTTTCATAGCCGAAATCTTCCAGCAGTTCGGTGATCATATCGGAACGGCGCATTGCTTTATAATTACCATCCAGGTAATGGCATTCACCGAGGTGTCAGCCAAGGACCATGACGCCGTCGGCCCCCTGGCCCAAGGCATCCATGACGTGTTCGGGATGGACCATCCCCGAGCACATCACCCGGATAATCCGCACGTTGTGCGGATACTGCATCCTGGCGGTTCCGGCCAGATCGGCGGCGGCGTAGGAGCACCAGTTGCAGCAGAATGCAATGATTTTCGGCTCAAAACTCATTTGTTCCACTCCTTGTATACATGAAAGTTCATTTCTCAGTTGTTCGACATGGGAATCAGACCGCAAGGGCCGCCTGAATCTGGCTGCTGATCTGCTTCATGGTAAATCCGGCGATATAGACGCCGCGCTTCGGGCAGGTACCCTGACACAGACCGCATCCCTTGCACTGGGCCTTGTTGACACTGATGATCCGTTTGCCCTCGCCGCCCTCAACGCCGGCCTCGATGGTCGTCAGGGTGATGGCGTTGTAGGGGCAGACATCGATGCACAGGGCGCAGCCGTCACAGTAATCGGGATCGACGGTGGCCTTCACCGCATCGAGCGATACCTGCGATTTCGACAGCAGGGTGGCGGCCCGGGCCGAGGCCGCCAGCGCCTGGGCGACCGACTCCTCTATCGGTTTGGGATAATGGGCGATGCCCGCCACGAACATGCCGTCGGTCGAGAAATCAACCGGCCGGAGCTTGGCATGGGCCTCCTGAAAGAAACCGTCGCCATCGACCGGGATCTTGTACAGCTTGGCGAGGTCGGCGGCATCGGCCTTCGGCCGGATCGCCGAGGCGAGAATCACCATATCGGCCTTGATCTTCAGCGGACGGTGCAGGACATGGTCCCAGACCTCGACATTGACATGGTTGCCGTCTTCGGTGACCAGCGGCTTGCCGTGCAATTCGTAGTTGATGAAGATGACCCCCATCTTCCGCGCCTGGCGGTACAGGGCCTCGCGCTGGGCATAGGTCCGCATGTCGCGGTACAGGATGTAGACGTTGCGGGACGGGTCCTCCTTCTTCAGCCCGATGGCCGACTGCACCGAGTGGGTGCAGCAGACCTTGGAGCAGTACATGTGCCCGGACTCGCGCGAGCCGACACACTGGATGTAGACGAAGTTCTTGCTCGACTTGATATGTTTCTCTTTCAGTTCATGGAGCTTGTCGAATTCGATCGAGGTCACCACCCGCTTGATCTCGTTGTAGCCATACTCCGTCGGCGAATAGATATTGCCGCCGGTGGCGATGATGCCGACGCCGTGCTCGATGACGGTGGAGATGCCGCTCGTCGAGGTGATGGTCGACCTGAAGTTGCCGACGAAACCATCGACCGCGGTGACTTCAGACCCCTTATGGATGGTGATTTTGTCGTTCCACACGACCTTGTCGATGAGTTTGGCGACCCGGGTCGGAATATGTTCGCCGGACCAGGTATGCTTCAGGTACAGGGCGTTGCCGCCGAGGGTCTCGGTCCGTTCGACGAGGTTGACCTCAAAGCCCTGCTCGGCCAGGTTCAGGGCCGCGGTCATGCCGGCGACCCCGCCGCCGACCACCAGGGCGGTCCGGGTGATCGGCACCGCGATCGGTTGCAGCGAGGTGCCATAGGTGACCTTGGCGGCCGCCATCCGCACCAGGTCCTTGGCCTTGGCCGTGGCATGGCTCGGGTCCTTGCTGTGGACCCAGGAGTTGTGATTCCTGATATTGGCCATCTCCACCAGGTACTCGTTCAGGCCTGCCGCCTTGAGGGTCTCGCGGAACAGGGGCTCATGGGTCCGCGGGGTGCAGGCGGCGATGACGATGCGGTTGAGGTTCTGCTCCTGGATCCGCTTGGTGATCTGCTCCTGGGTATCCTGCGAACAGGAGAACAGGTTGCGCTCGACGTAGACGACGTTGGGCAGGGTCGCGGCGTAGTCCTCGACCGCCTCGACATCCACCACCCCGGCGATGTTCGAGCCGCAGTGGCAGACGAAGACCCCGATTCGCGGATCTTCGGCGCTGATATCCTTTTCCTCGGGAAAGGTCGCCTCGGAGGTCAGCTCGTGCCGCGCCGGGGAGAGCAGGTCGGCCACCGCCGCCGCAGCGGCGGAACCCTCGACCACCGACTGGGGTATATCCTTGGGGCCGGCGAAGGCGCCGCAGGTGAAGATACCGGCCTGGGAGGTCTGGACCGGGGCAAAATCGGAGGTGGCGGCGAATTTGTCGGCCGTCAGCTGAATACCGGTGGTCTCGGCCAGATCGAGGACGTGCTTCGGCGTCTGCAGCCCGACCGAGAGGACGACCATGTCGTAATACTCCTCGACCTGGCGCCCCTTCTCGTTGATGTAATGGATGCGCAGGTCGCCGTTGGGGCCCTGCGGCTCGACGCCGTTGACGCGGCAGCGGACGAAACGGACATTGGACTCGTCCCTGGCCCGCTCGAGGTACTTGTCGAAATCCTTGCCGTGGGTCCGCATATCCATATAGAAGATCGTCGTCGCCAGCCCCGGGACGTGGTCCTTGGCGATGACCGCCTCCTTGATGGCGTACATGCAGCAGACCGACGAGCAGTAGCCGTTGCCGCAGAGGTTCTCGTCGCGGGAACCGATGCACTGGAGGAAGGCGACCTTGGTGACCGGCTTGCCGTCGGAGGGGCGGACCAGATGGCCTTCGGTCGGCCCGGAGGCCGACAGATAGCGCTCGAGCTGGAGGGCGGTGATGACGTTCGGCATCGTGCCGTAGCCCCAGACCTGGGCCGGTTTCGGATCATAGGCCTCAAAGCCGGGGGCGAGAATGACGGCGCCGACGTTGATCTGATGGGTCTTCTCGGTATCGTCGAAATTGATCGCCCCGGCATCGCAGACCTTCTCGCAGAAGCCGCAGGCCCCAGGTTTCTGCAGCCGGATGCAGCTGGCCGGATCGATCTGGTACTTCAACGGCACCGCCTGGGCGTACTTGACATAGATCGCCTTGCGCTTGCCGGTGCCGGCGTCGTATTCGCTGTCCACCTTCTTCGGACATTTCTCGGCACAGGCACCGCAGGCGATGCACTTGTCCATGTCCACATAACGTGGAGATTCTTTGACTGTTACGGTAAAGTCCCCGGCGCATCCGGCAATCCCGGTTACTTCGCTCAGGGTCATCAACTTGATATTTAAGTGCCGACCGCACTCAACCAGTTTTGGCGCGATGATTCACATCGAGCAGTCATTGGTCGGAAAGGTCTTATCGAGCTGGGCCATGGCCCCGCCGATCGCCCCTGATTTTTCGACCAGGTAAACGTAATATCCGGAGTCAGCGAGATCCAGGGCCGCCTGCATCCCCGTGACGCCACCTCCCACAATCATTACCGAGCCAACTTTTTTCGTGTCCAGCATGACAGGTGCTCCTCTTGATTATAATAGTGCATACCCCGAATTGCCGAGAATCCCTGGGTATTTCATTGTGTTCGAGCCCTTGCCGGCAAGCAGCGGGAACCGCGGGTCGTTGATTTCCGCTTCCGTTACTGCTTGTTCGGCATGATCAGCGAATCCGCGACCAGCTCCCAGATGTACTTGACCTCGATACCGAGATCGTACTCCTTGTTCAGCGACTTCATGATCTGGTCACGGCAGTTGTGACACGGGGCGATGACCAGGTGGGCGCCCGATTCGGAGATCTGGCGGGCCTTGATCCGGCCGTAGAAGACCCGTTCGGCGCTGTACGGCATCGCCCAGGCGCCGCCGCCGGCGCCGCAGCAGTAGGCCTCCATCCGGTTTGGATACATCTCGCGCAGATCGGGGCAACAGGCCCGGGAGATCTCCCGGCCTTCCTCGAAAAACGCCTGACCGAAGGCCTTGACGGATTTGCGGCCATAGTTGCAGGGATCATGAAAAACGGCAGGCATGGTATGGATGGTATTATCCAGTTGGATCTTCCCGTCCTTGATATATTCCATCAACAGTTCGAAAACCGAGACGATCTTGAACTCGTTGAAGACTTCCGGAAACCATCGATTCAACCCGGACCGGGTTGCAAAGTAGGCGTGGCCTCATTCGGGGAGGAGGAGAACCTTGCAGTTCAGCCTCCGCATGTTGTCGACAATCCGACCGACGATGATTTTCATCGCCGCATCGTCGCCGGAGAACAGGCCCCAGTTGACCCCTTCCCAGTTCTCCGAGGCGATGGTCCAGGACTCGCCGGCGGCATGGAAGATCTTCCACCAGAATTTCATGTCGTCCGGCTCGGCGTAGGGCTCCTTGGAGTTGACGGTGACCAGCACCCTGGCGCCGTGGACATCGATCGGGGTGACAAAGCCGGGGCAGCTGTCGGCGGCCAGTTCCTCACCCAGTTCCTGGCAGAGGAAGACGAAGTCGTCTTTCGGAATACCGAGGTTGTTGCCGCGCTCGAGGCACATCGCCACCCCCTTGTGGATCGGCCCGGGCACCTTGTCGCGGTCGCGCAGACCACGGAGCTTGCGCATCAGGGCGACGATCTGGATGTTGGCCGGGCAGGAAACCTCGCATTTGCCGCACATCGTGCACTTCCACGGCCACTGGCTGTCAACCAGTTCCCGG
This sequence comes from Desulfoprunum sp., assembly GCF_053613775.1. Classification (NCBI taxonomy): domain Bacteria; kingdom Pseudomonadati; phylum Thermodesulfobacteriota; class Desulfobulbia; order Desulfobulbales; family Desulfobulbaceae; genus Desulfoprunum; species Desulfoprunum sp. The sequence continues at coordinate 287,304 of NZ_JBSHXH010000003.1, read as the reverse complement.
TCCATGCCGAGGACCGCCATGCGGACGACCTTCCGGGGATCGAGACCGTCGACACCGGCAATCGGACAGGCGCTGGCGCAGGTGCCGCAGGTCAGACAGGCATCGGCCCAACTCGGGTCGATGGCGATCTCGCTGTGATGCCCATCCAGTTCCATCGGTGCGATCTGCTGCTCGGCCCTGGCCTCCATCGTCTTGACAGTGGCGAGATCAATATAGCTGTCCGGCCGGATATGCGGTTCGCGGCCGAACTTCTGACACAGGGACTGGTAATCGTCGAACTTCATAAGATACTTGCGCCCCGGCCCTTCCTTGGCAGGAAGAGTCCCGGCGGCGATCCAGTTTCGTATGGTGTTCCGATGCACACCAAACTCCTCTGCCATTTCGCTGACTCTAAATTCGTACATCATGCAGGATCACCTCATTGAACTTATTCAGAAAGAATTTGTAACACCTTCTCACACGCTACAGGAATGGCAGCCGACATCGCCGGCGAGAGTCCCGGGGTGATTTCTTCGGGAATGCTTTCGACCTGGGCAGCCAGGATAAAGACGCGCACACCGGTATGCTGTTCCAGTTCGACCAGCAGGTTGACGGTGGGAAACTGATGGAGGGAAAAATCGTGAATTTTCTTCGGAGGAATTGCCGAGGTGTCCATGAGAAAGACATCGCCCGGCTGCCGGTCGGGAAAATCGACCGCATCGAGGACGATGATCCGGTCAGGCCGGCCCTCTGCCGTCAGGATATAATCAAAAAGATACTCGCGGATGCCGGTGCCGGCGTCGATCGCCTCCACTCCCGGCGGCAATTGATATTGGGAGTTGAGGGCGTCAATCACTGCCGGACCGTAGCCGTCGTCACCCATGACGACGTTGCCGCAACCAAAGATCACAGTCGAGATATTTTGTTGTGCCATTGTGCAAACAGTGCCTCTTGTTAATTTTAAAGCGACGTTACCATTGCTCCATACCAATATCAAGCGAAATTATCAGTATTGATCCGAACCATATATTTTACTGATATCGAGGTCGTTTGTTTCCCGGAAAGAGCGAATAAGCAGCTGAACCTGCAACAGAAAGGTGAAGACATGACCGCAACCGACGGTGTCCGGCAGAACTTCCACCCGCCGCCAGCCGCCCGCTACCTGATGGAATAACCACCAAATAATTCAATCAGTTACATTTTAGTCCGATTATTTAGACGGTATTTTCGATAGATCCGGAAAAACCGGCTCCGGGAGGGGAGAGAAGAGAAACGGCGGCATGACACATCGGTGCGATAGGCACCGGCTTCTACCCGAGCGGGCACATGACCACGAAGGAGACGATGCAGGGACGACGCGACCGGCGACAGGGCCGGTTCGCCCTGCCGTCGCTCGGCCTCAGCGATAGCCGGAGGGGTTGGCGATCTGCCAGCGCCAGGTGTCCTCGCACATCTGCCTGACATCCCGTTCGGCTTGCCACCCCAGTTCTCTCGCCGCCCTGGCCGGATCGGCGTAGCAGACGGCGACATCTCCGGCCCGGCGGGGGGCGATGCGGTAGGGGATCTTCCTGCCGCTGGCCTGCTCGAAGGTGGCGATCATTTCGAGCACGCTGCAGCCACGGCCGGTGCCGAGATTGTAGACGACGACGCCGGGCCGCCGCCGGAGCCGGAGCAGGGCCTTTTCATGTCCGAGGGCGAGATCGACCACATGGATGTAATCACGAACCCCGGTGCCGTCCGCAGTGGGATAGTCGTCGCCGAACACCGACAGGCACTCCCGCCGCCCCACCGCCACCTGGGCGATATAGGGCACCAGATTGTTGGGGATGCCGAGCGGGTCCTCGCCGATCCGCCCGCTTCCATGGGCCCCGACCGGATTGAAATAGCGGAGGAGGATCACGTTCCAGCGGGGGTCGGCGACGTGGAGATCGCGCAGGATCTCCTCGGTCATCAACTTGGTCCGGCCGTAGGGGTTGGTGCAGGAGAGGGGAAAGTCCTCGGTGATCGGCACCGTGGCCGGATCGCCGTAAACGGTCGCCGACGAGCTGAAGACGATGTCCCTGACCCCGTGGGCGGCCATGACCTCGCACAGCGCCACGGTGGCGCCGAGGTTGTTGCTGTAATAGCGCAGCGGCTGGTCGACCGATTCGCCGACCGCCTTCAGCCCGGCGAAGTGGATGACCGCGTCGAACCGCGTCGGGGTCGCGCGGAAGATGGCATCCACCGCTCCCCGGTCGCAGAGATCGGCCCGGTGGAAAACCAGGTCCCGGCCGCTCAGCTCCACGACCCGACGCAGTGATTCCTCGTTGGAGTTGCAGAGATTGTCGATCACCGTAACCTGATACCCTGCCTGCAGCAATGCAAGACAGGTATGGCTGCCGATGTACCCCGCCCCTCCGGTCACCAAGATATGCATGTTTCCCCCACCGGTTTCTGCGTGATCGATCCCTGCCGCCGACGTGGATGCCGGATCAGATCCTCATAGTTCACTTCAATCACAGGAAGGCCATCATAGCCGGATCCCCGCCGGCGGGCAACAGGAAAGCCGGACAGCTCAGTGCCGGCCCATGTTTAGGCCGGGCCATGTCAAAATAGTTTAGCCAGGGTCGGCGAATGAGGTATATAATTCAATCGATGGCCACTTTGCCGGAATTTACCTACCCTATATTGGAGAGGAATATGCCGCGGCCCGGCAGGATCCTCGAACCACCAGAATAACAGCGACATGCAGGACGCCCAGCGCATACTCGAACTTCGCCGGCTGCTCAACGAGCACAGCCACCGCTATCACACCCTCGACGCGCCGATCATCTCGGATGCGGAATACGACCGGCTGTTCCGGGAACTGCTCGAACTCGAGTCCCGCCATCCGGACCTGGTCACCGAGGACTCGCCGAGCCGGCGGATCGGCGGCGTCCCCTCAGACAGCTTCACCCAGGTCCGGCACCGTATTCCGATGCTCAGCCTGGAGAACGCCTTCACCGCTGCCGATATCCTCGCCTTCGAGGAACGGCTGCTGCGCTTCCTCAACCTGAGCGAGGCGCCGGCCTATGTCATCGAACCCAAGCTCGACGGCCTCGCCGTCGAGCTGGTGTATCAGGACGGCCTGCTGACCCGGGGCTCGACCCGCGGCGATGGCCAGACCGGCGAGGATATCACCGACCAGATCCGCACCGTCAAGTCGATCCCGCTGCGCCTGCATCGCCCGATCAACGGCATGCTCGAGGTCCGGGGCGAGGTCTACATGGAAAACGACGGCCTGGCGCAACTGAACGAACAGCAGCTGCAGGCCGGCCGCCCCCCCTTCGCCAACCCGCGCAACGCCGCCGCCGGCTCCCTGCGCCAGCTCGACCCGGCGATCACCGCCAGGCGGCCGCTCAAGTTCTTCACCTACGGGGTTGCGACCCCGCAAAACACCGGCTGCAGCGGCCAGTACGACCTCCTCGACTACCTCGCCGACCTGGGCCTGCCGGTCAACCGCCTCACCCGCCGCTGCCCGACGATCGCCGAGGTCATCGCCGGTTTCGCCGAATTCGCCGCCCTCCGTCACAGCCTGCCGTATGAGATCGACGGGATGGTGATCAAGGTCGACTCCTTCCAGCTCCAGGAACGGCTCGGCAGCAAGGTCCGGGCCCCGCGCTGGGCCATCGCCTGCAAGTTTGCGCCCAAGCAGGAGACCACCCGCCTGGTCGACGTCGAATTCCAGGTGGGACGGACCGGGGCGATCACCCCGGTCGCCATCCTTGAACCGGTCAACGTCGGCGGGGTCACGGTCAGCCGGGCCACCCTCCACAACCAGGACGAACTGACCCGCAAGGACCTGCGGATCGGCGATACCGTCCTGATCCAGCGGGCCGGCGACGTCATCCCCGAGATCGTCATGGCGATCACCGAACAACGCGATGGCTCGGAAGCACCCGTCGTCATGCCCACCCTCTGCCCGGCATGCGGCCAGCCCCTGACCCGGCCGGCGGGCGAAGCGGTGACCCGCTGCCAGAACCTTCACTGCACCGCCCAGCGGCTGCAGGCATTGATCCACTTCGCCTCGAAGGCCGGCCTCGATATCGAGGGACTCGGCAAGAAAAATGTCGAACAGCTCCTCGACCGGGGGCTGATCAACGACATTCCCGACATCTACACCCTCGATCAGGGTTCGCTGGAAAACCTCGACGGCTGGGGAGCCAGGTCGGCGGAAAACCTGATCGCCGCGATCAGGGCCAAGACCCGGCCGCCGCTCGGTCGTTTCCTCGCCGCCCTCGGCATCCGCTATATCGGCGAGATCAGCGCCGCGGTCCTGGAGGCCCACTTCCCCTCGCTGGCCCGATTGCGCGAGGCGAGCCGGGAACAGCTTCTCGAGATCGAGGGCATCGGCGAGCAGGCGGCCGCGAGCATCATCGACTTCTTCGACAGCCGGCGCGGCCGGGAGCTGCTGCAGCGCCTCGAGGCCATCGGCGTCGAGCCGGTGCCGGCGGTCGTCGACACCTCCAGCCAACCGCTGGCCGGCCATGTCATCCTGTTCACCGGCAGTCTCCAATCGATGTCTCGGGATGAGGCGAAGAAGCTGGTCAAGGAGCATGGCGGCCAGATCGCGACAGCGGTGACTCAGAAGACCACCCACATCGTTGCCGGCGACAAACCCGGTTCGAAAATCAAAAAGGCGGAAGAGCTTGGCAAACAGATCCTGAGCGAGCAACAGTTTCTGTCCCTGATCGGATCCAGATAGATCCATCCCCCGAGGTTCGTCTCAGGGCGGGAAATAGAGCTGGGCTCGGCACTTCCCTGGAGGAGACAGTGAAAAGTTCTGCGACCCGATGGCAGTACTGGAAGAACGTTCTTTTCCCCTTCCTCCACTGGCGGCACCTGATCACCCCCCGGACCCTCAAGGCCGATATCCAGGCCGGCCTGATCGGCGCGGTCATCGCCCTCCCCCAGGGCGTGGCCTTCGCCGCCATTGCCGGCATGCCGCCGCAATACGGCCTCTATGCCGGGATGGTGCCGGCGATCGTCGCCGCCCTGTTCGGGTCGTCCTGGCACCTGGTCTCGGGCCCCACCACCGCCGCCTCGATCGTCATGTTCTCGGTCCTCAGCGAGCATGCCGCGCCGGGCAGCCCCCATTACATCGAGCTGGCGCTGACCCTGACGATCATGGTCGGCCTGATCCAGCTGAGCATGGGCCTGGTCCGTTTCGGCGCCATCGTCAACTTCATCTCCCACTCCGTCGTCGTCGGGTTCACCGCCGGGGCGGCGATCCTCATCATCGTCAGTCAGCTGAAGCACTTTCTCGGCCTCCAGCTGCCCCGCACCACCGATCTGCCGCACACGCTCGGAGCTGTGGTCAGTCATCTCAACGAGCTCAATCCCGCCACCCTGGCGACGGGATGCGCCACCATCGCCGCCGGCCTCCTTGCCAAACGTTTCGCCCCCCGATGGCCCTACATCATCATCTCCATGCTCTGCGGCTGCGCCACCGGGCTGTTGATCCAGCGGATCGCCGGGGCGGAAACGGCCAACATCGCCTTTGCCGAGGCCCTGCCGGCATCGCTGCCGCCGCTCTCGGCGCCGGTGATCACCCTGGAGAACATCCGCCTCCTCGCCCCCGCCGCCCTGGCAACGACCCTCTTCGCCCTGACCGAGGCGGTCTCGATCGCCCGCTCGCTGGCCGACAAGACCGGCCAGGATCTCGACGGCAACCAGGAGTTCATCGGCCAGGGGCTGTCCAATATCGTCGGCAGCTTCTTCTCCGGCTACGTCGCCACCGGCTCCTTCAATCGCTCAGGCCTCAACTTCCAGGCCGGGGCCAAAACGCCGCTCTCGGCGATCATTGCCGGATTGGCGCTGATCGTCATCGTCATCCTCGTCGCCCCGCTGACGGCCTACCTCCCCCTCTCGGTGATGGCCGGCATCCTGCTGCTCGTCGCCTGGGGCCTGATCGATGTCGTCCATATCCGCAAGATCCTGCAGGCCAGCACCTATGAAAGTCTGATCCTCATTTCGACCTTCATCGCCACCCTCTTTCTCGAACTCGAATTCGCGATCTTCCTCGGTGTCATGCTGTCGCTGGTCCTCTACCTCAACCGGACATCCCACCCCCACATCCGTATCCGGGTGCCGGACCCGCGGCTGCCGACCCGCCCGTTCACCACCGACACCCGCCTGCCGGAATGCCCGCAGTTCAAGATCGTGCGGATCGACGGCTCCCTCTATTTCGGGGCGATCAGCCATGTCCGCCAGGTCCTGCAGGCGATGCTGCGGGAAAATCCCGGCCAGATCCACATGCTGATCGTCGCCAGCGGCATGAACCTGATCGACATGACCGGCGCCGAACTACTGCTCGACCTCGACCGGACCCTCCACGCCAAGGGCGGCCACCTCTACCTCTACAACGTCAAGGAAGGGGTCTGCGATCACTTCAAGTTTGTCGAATATCTCCTTGAAATCGGAGCGGAGAACATCTATGAATCAAAGGCCGAGGCCATTGCCGGGATTTTCGACGCCCTCGACCGCGATATCTGCATGCGCTGCCGGGCCAGGATCTTTCTCGAATGCACAAACGTCCCCTATATTGCCGACGAACCGGTGGTTATCGATCCGGGACCATTGTCGTCGTGAGTTGCGGCAGGGATCACCCCCGGACAACGAACAACGGAGACGCGATGAAAACGATTGATTTACGCAGCGATACGGTAACCAGGCCGACCCCGGCGATGCGCCGGGCGATGGCCGCCGCCGAGGTCGGCGACGACGTCTACGGCGACGACCCGACCGTCAACCGGCTCGAGGCGACCGCCGCCGAGCGGCTCGGGTTCGAGGCCGCCCTCTTCACCTGCAGCGGCACCCAGGCCAATCTCGTCAGCATCATGACCCACTGCGCCAGGGGCGAGGAATATATCGTCGGCCAGCAGGCCCATACCTATAAATATGAAGGCGGCGGCGCCGCCGTGCTGGGCAGCATCCAGCCGCAGCCGCTGGACTTCGAGGCCGACGGGACGCTCGATCTCGAGCGGGTGGCCAGGGCGATCAAACCCGCTGACTTCCATTTCGCCCGGACCCGGCTGCTGTGTCTGGAAAATACCCAGGGAGGCAAGGTCCTGCCCCTCGATTATCTGAAAAGGGCCGGGGAATTTGCCAGGGCGAGGAAACTGCGACTGCACCTCGACGGCGCCCGCATCTTCAATGCGGCGGTACAACTGGGGATGGATGTGCGGGAACTGACGGCACCCTTCGATTCGGTGTCGGTCTGTCTGTCAAAAGGGCTTGGGGCCCCCGTCGGATCGATGGTCTGCGGCGGCAGGGAGTTTATCGGGGAGGCGAGGCGATGGCGCAAGGTCTGCGGCGGCGGCATGCGGCAGGCCGGCATCCTGGCGGCGGCTGGGCTGTACGCCCTCGACCACCATGTCGACCGACTGGCCGATGACCATCACAACGCCGGCCTTCTGGCCAGGGGACTGCGGAAGTTTGCTGCGATACGGGTGGATCCGGCCACGGTGCAGACCAACATGGTCTTTGTCGGCATCGAGGTCGATCTCTGTCGGAAACTGGCTGGCCACCTGCAGGCCGAGGGAATTCTCATCAGCCCCGGCAACCCGCTCCGGCTGGTGACCCATCTCGATATCAACCGTCGCGATATCGGCCGTGTACTCAAGGCCGCCGCCACGTTCTTCCACCGCCAGGCCTGAACAGGTCCGGTCCGTCGCCAGAGTGACGAAGGCCTCGAGTCAGGATTTTTCCCATCAATGCGCACATCCCCCCTCAAGGGGGATATGCGCAGGGATGTGTTATTTCACTTTCTTGACGTTTGCTGCAGCCGGTCCTTTCGCCCCGGAAACAATGTCAAAGGTCACCCGATTACCTTCCTCAAGCGACTTGAACCCGTCTCCCTGGATTGCCGAATGGTGGACGAAAACGTCGTTGCCGCCATCCTGAGCGATAAAACCAAAGCCTTTTGCATCATTAAACCACTTCACTGTTCCTTCAGCCATTGTACTGCTCCCTTGTACTCGGTCACTCGGTGACCTCTTTGTTCTCAAACCGGCCGATCTGCGATCTTCCGGCAAGCCGCCCGGAACGCCCGGACAGCCATTTCTCCCAGCGATTACAGGCCGAAATCAAACGATCTCGCCCGTCCCCGCCTGGTCTTTCCCCGCGTATCGCCACCGCCCACCGGGGCGATCGGGGATGCTTTTTTCACTGCCTCGACCGCAACCGCCGGTTGTCGGGTCGGACGTGCAACCTTTTTGATGGACACCGCGGTGCCAAGCGTCTTCTGGATCTGCCTCACCAGTTGGGTATCGTCACCGGTGGCGAAGGTAAACGCATCGCCGACGCAGGTGGCCCGACCGGTCCGGCCGGTGCGGTGGGTGTAGGCCTCGAAGGTATCCGGCATATCGAAATTGATCACATGGGACAGCCCGGACACATCGATGCCCCTGGCGGCGATGTCGGTGGCGACCATGATGGTGAAGGTCCCCCGCTTGAAGCCTTCCAGGGCCTGCTGTCGCTTCGGCTGCGACATGTTCCCCTGCAGGGCGGTGGCCTTGAAACCGGCCTTGTCGAGGGCCTGGGCCAGGCTCCGGGCCTTATGCTTGGTCCTGGTGAAGACCAGGGCGTTACGGATCTCGGGCCGGCTGAGGATTTCCTGCAACAGGGCGGACTTGCCGGTCTGCTCGACCTGAAAGATCGAGTGGCTGACCGTATCGATCGGCCGCTGGTGATCAATCTGCACCGTTACGGCGTCGGCGAGGATATCCTCGACCAGATGGCGCACCTCGTGCGGCATGGTGGCCGAAAAGACCAGAGTCTGCCGTTGCTGCGGCACCTGCTTGATGATCCGGCGGATATCCGGTAGAAACCCCTTGTCGAACATGTGATCGGCCTCATCGAGTACCAGCATCTCGACATGGCGCAGATCGACGGCCTTGTCCTGCAGGTGGTCGAGGAGTCGGCCGGGACAGGCGACAATGATCTCCACGCCCTCCCGCAACTTCCGTGCCTGCACGGATTTGCTCACCCCACCGTAGATGACGGCGCTGCGGATCTTGGTCCCTGCCGCCATCTGGGCGAAATACTCGTGGGTCTGCTCAGCCAATTCGCGGGTCGGGGCGATGACCAGGGCCCGGACTCCGTTCTTACGATGCTCGAGGCAACGCTGCAGGATCGGCAGGACAAAGGCTGCCGTCTTACCGGTACCGGTCTGGGCCAGGCCCAGGACGTCGCGTCCGGCAAGAACGGGGGGAATAGCCTGCTGTTGAATCGGGGTTGGACTGGAATAGCCGCAGGTCTTGATGGCGGCGGTGATGTGGGGGTGAAACTGAAATACTGAAAAACTCATTCAAACTCCTGGCACCCTTTCGTGGTGCTGTATATATGCTTTTCCCGCTTCCATCCCGAATGGAAGGAAAAGGGACGCCATCTCATTCTCAAAAATTGAAAAAGAAAAATGTTTTCAGCACAATCGATCATCAACGGGGAAGCGGGACATCCGTTCTGCATTGCAATCCGTGCCGATGGCAGATGGTTGTATGGTGAAGGAGGCAAGCGCTGCGGATCAGAAACGTCGCCCCTTTTTCTTCGGGGGCTTGGCTTCATTGCAGACGAGGGTCCGGTGTTTATAGACCTTGCCGTTGAGATCCTCCATGGCCTTGTGGCCTTCTGATCTGGTCGACATCTCGACAAAGGCAAAGCCCTTGGAACGACCGGAAAAATGATCGGTAACCAGATTTGCGGCAACAACGCTGCCATAGGTCCCGAACAGGGTCACGAGTTCCGGTTCGGTGATATCGAAGGGAAGACTACCGACAAAAAGTTTCATACTGGATCTCCTTTAACGTAGTCAGCAGAAACTTTGGCGGCATCAGACGGTGTAATATCGAGACACTGCTGGAGGCGGGAAAGAGTATGCTCAGAATAATTGGAAGGTTCTCAATATAAAAGGGTTGATCAATTAATGCAAGATAATTCGGCAGTCGGGATTACAACTCGCTGCCGGCGGGAATTCCGCCCCAGGACCCGCCGCAGTCTCCACCAGGAATGCTGATCATTTCGCCGCGAACAACCGCAGGAACGACTGGGGCACAGCGCTCTCAAACCGGCAGGGGGCGTTGTCGACGGGATGGATGAAGGCCAGGACCTGGGCATGCAGACCGAGACGCCTGAGGGGATTGGCCGTCGCCCCGTACTTCTTGTCCCCCACCACCGGATGACCGATATCCTGCAGGTGGACCCGGATCTGATGCTTTCGTCCGGTCTCGAGGGAAAGACTGAGCAACGAGTAATCGCGATTACCCTTGATCGTCCGGTAATGGGTGACCGCCCGCTTCCCCTGATCCGGTTTCCGGCTCGAATAGACTTTGAACGCGGCACTTTCCGTCAGCCAGGAGATGACGGTCCCCTCCGGCTGTTCCATCTGTCCCTCCACCACCGCCACGTATGTCCGCTCGGTGATCGTCGACATCCAGGTCTCCTGGATCCTGTCCCGGATGCCCTCGTTTTTGGCGAAGAGCAGCAACCCCGAGGTTTCCCGGTCGATGCGGTGAACGATGAATATCTTGGCGGCAGGGTCCTGTTCCTTGACATACTCACTGAGGATACTGTACGCCGTTCGGCGTTTTTCCGTCTCAGTGGCAACCGTCAGCAACCCCGCCGGCTTGTCGATGACAATCAGATCGCGATCCTCGAAGACGATTCGGATCCCGTGGTAGAGCCGGTTAAAGGGGATTTTCTCCCAGCGCACCCTGACCTGCTGCCCCCCATGGAGGGGATGGTCGAATTGCGTGACGACCTTGCCGTCGACCGAGACCTGCCTGTCGCGCAGGACGGCCTTGATGGCGTTCCGGCGCTTCGCCGGGACACTGTCGACCAGGTATTTCAACAACTCCGTCTCGCCCTTGACGATCAGGAGAAGCTCTTCCTTATCTTTCACACTACTATGATGTGGACTTCCAGGTTTTTTTATCATCACGTCCATGAGGTGGTTGGAGGGGAACTACGGCGACGCGCCTTGAGCGGTATCACCGTATTGATGAGGCGTGTCGGATGGAACAGACGGCGCAGACGGAAGCGCCCCCATCCTTATCCAGCCTCTCGGCGAAACATTCGACGATATCGACCATCCATGCCTGCCGGAGGGAACACCAGTCGCCGCTCCAGAGCCAGTGTATCTCCCGCAAAAAGACCGAGGGGAGGCAGAATTCCCGCTCGATGGTGGGGGGGCGGAGGATGGTCAGCAACTCCGGCAGGGTCGGCAACCGCCAGTCGCTCCGGCCGGCCCAGCCCTGCCGGTTCAGCTGCTCCACATACTCTCCCGCCTGTCTCCAGTCAAGCGGGAATTCCGAGCCCTGCCCCTGCCACAGCAGCCTGGTCAGGGGATCGAGCACGAGCCGGTCGCCCCCTGACCGCAACTGATGCGCCCGGTAAACGAGCGGCCGCATCAACCGGTCGAGGCCGACTTCCACCTGCGCCTGGCAATAGCGGATCCGTCGAGCCTCCCGGCGCACGACCACCGCCGGGCCCCGGTCATCCTCGTCCTCCTCGAACCGGCACCCCTCCGCCGAGGTCGCCTTCCAGGCGGCAAAGACATCCTCCAGGGCCAAACGCATCTGCCTGGCTGTGGCGAACCGGTGCGACGGCTCGGGGGCGAGGCCGGACATGATCCACTCGTCCCAGCCTGTTCCCAAGTCCGGCCGCAGGCGGCCCGGCAGCGGTACATGCCCCTGCCCCGGGACGGCCAGTCGACCGGTCAGGAGCCGGTAGCCGAGCATCGCGGCGCTGTAGAGATCGGCCCGCTCATCGGCCGCCTCCGGCCGGACCCCCTGTTCCGGGGCGGCGTAGAAGGGTGAGCCGACCTGCAGCCCCTTGATCCCCATCCGCTCTTCTCCGCGAACCCGGGAAAGGCCGAAGTCGATGATCTTGACCCGGTCGTCACCGGTCAGCATCAGGTTGAAGGGCTTCAGATCCCGGTGCACAATCCCGGCGAAATGAAGGCGCTCCAGTCCCTTCAAGGTCTGCCGCAGGTAGCGGGTGGTCTTGGCGACTGAGATGGCGCGCGAGGGTCGCTCGACTTCGTAAGCTTCCCCGATCATTGTACCGAGCGAATGGGCGTAGTATTCGAGGACGATGAAAGGGTGGCCGCCCTCCTCGTCGCAGTCCACCACCTCGGCGACGTGGGCATGGGCGATGCCGCCCATGATCCGGGCTTCCTCGAAAAAGACCTGCCGCAGCAGGTCCTCACCGGCCAGATCGACCAGCAGTTCGTCCCGGGGGGCAAGGATCTTCAAGGCGACGATCCTGCCGGTGCGCGGCGCCCTCACCTTGTATACCGTGCTCATGCCGCCCCGGCCGAGACGGCCGATAACCTCGTATTTGCCGATACGATTCATGACCGACACACCCTCTCGGCATAGGCGTCGGGGAACCCCAAGCGACGGATCTTGTCGGCAGTGATCCGGCAATCGTAAGGAACAAAGAGCACCTCGAGCATCCGGGTTACCGAGTCCCACACCAGGTACTTGGCCCTCCTGTCGCCGTCGCGCGGCTGGCCGACACTGCCGGCATTGACGATATGCCCCATTTCCGCCGGGAGCCGGATCGCCCCTTCGGCCAGCGGCACCCGCACCGTCTCTCCCTCCGCCTGCCGCACCAGCCGCAGGCCGTGGGTATGGCCGACAAAATAGAGTGTTGCCGGGGAGGAGGCAAAGAGGTGGGCGATCCTCCGATCGGATTGATTGAACAGGTAAAGAAAGACCGATTCGGGCGGAAATCCGTGGACGAAGACCGCATCGGCCAACTGCAGCGAACGCGGCAGGCTGCGGCAGTAGGCCAGACTCTCAGCGGAGAGCAGCTGCTCGGTCCTGACGCTGTTCTCCCGGGCCTGAAAATTCATCCACTGTCTCGCCGCCGCCGAGAGCAGTGCCGCCTCGTGGTTGCCGAGTATCGACCGGCATCCCAACCGTCGCACCAGCTGGACCACTCCTTCCGGATCGGGGCCATAGCCGATCATATCCCCCAGGCAGACGATCCGTTCCACCTCCCGGGTCCGGATCTCGGCCGCAACCGCTTCCAAGGCCTCCAAATTTCCATGGATATCTGAAAGAACCGCGATCCGCATAGCCCTGCCGATTGGTTGTCGATGTTGTCGAGGCGCACCTTCCATCTCCAGACTAGACCAAAGCAAAGTCGAGAGGCAAGCCTTTTCCCCGCCTGCGAGCCCCGCCGAATCACGATACATCCCACTTTGCGGGACTTGACACGCAGGGAAGGCCATCTTATCTTCTATCTCCAAAATGAGATTTAATTATAATTTCAATCCACTGCAAACATTCACAATGGGTCTGGCCAGACAATGGGTCTGGCCAGCTATCCAACAGTCCATCCATAACCAACAGGAGGTGCAGCTATGCGAACACGATTTCATGATCTGCAGCGGATGTTATCTTCAATGGATACCCTGCGGGACACCTTCAGTCTGCTGACCGGCGAGGCACATGACCGTCTGCCGCGTCTGGAAGGCGATTGGGGCATCCCTGACGGCTGGCCCAGGATGAACCTCTACGATACCGGGGAACAGCTGGAAATGCGTATCGAACTCCCCGGATTCTCCCGGGAAGACATCCAGATCAAGGTCCAGGGCAATTATCTCGAGATCAGCGGCTCACGCAAGGCCGCCGGCCCGGAAGGCTATACCGTCCACCGCCAGGAACGGGAAAACCCGACCTTCACCCGAAGCATGACGCTTCCGATCGAAGTGGACAGCGGTCTGGCTTCCGCTACGATCAAGAACGGCATACTCAGTCTTGTCCTGCCGAAAAGCGTTGCGGCACGACCGCAGCAGATAACCATCCGCTGATGCAACAAGATGATCTGAACAGGAGATCTGCCATGACACAGAAAAATCCCATCGCCCAGACTGATAAGACTGCCGTGGAGAAACCGGAAAAGCTCACCGTGCTTATCCCCAGCGTCGATATCTACGAAAACAACGATGAATATCTCGTTTATGCCGACCTGCCGGGAGTGAAGAAGGAGGATGTCAACATCGATCTCGACAACGGCCAGCTGACCCTGGTCGGCAACCGGTACGTCGAGGCGGTCAAGGGACAGCTGATGGAAGAATTCAGTTCCGCCCAGTATCGCCGGGTTTTCTCCGTCCCCCAGGGAATCGATCTTGCCCGAGTCGATGCCGAACTCACCGACGGCGTCCTCAAGCTGCACCTGCCTAAATCGGAGGCGGTCAAACCGAAAAAGATCGAGATTCGCGAAGGATAACCGGCGGCAACAGTCTCCCGCACCGGGCGGGTGTCGATTTCGTCAGGGCACCCGCCCGCCCCGGCGCCGGATCAGGTTCCGGTGTTTTTTTTCGCGTCGAGTTCGTCCCAGCGGCTGTACAAGCCATCAATCTCCTGCCGGATCTGCTCGAGATTCTCCCAGCACTCGGCCAGACGGGCGGGATCGGCGACCGTCTCCGGCAGCCCCATCGTCTCCTGCAGTCCTTCCTGCACGGTCTCGGCGGCTTCAATCCGTTCCTCGATCTGATCATACTCGCGCTGTTCCAGGTATGAAAGCCGGCCGGCCTTCTTCGGCACCGGTTCGTCGGCCCCCCTGACCTTCGCCGGTGCCGCCGGGGGACGGTCGGCCCTCTCGATCTCCTCGATATGGGACAGCCACTGTTCATAGTCGGCATACCAGGCCACCCCGCCTCTTCCGTCGAAACCGAGGATCTGGTCGCAGACCGAGTTGAGCAGAAACCGGTCATGAGTGACCAGGACGAGGGCCCCGGAAAACTCCTGCAGGCTTTCCTCGAGGACATCGAGCGAGGGGATGTCGAGATCGTTGGTCGGTTCGTCGAGGAGCAGGATATCGGCCGGTTCCCGCATCAGCGCGGCGATCAGGATGCGGGCCTGTTCACCACCCGAGAGTTGCCCCACCGGCGTCTCCAACTGGTCGACGCGAAAGAGAAATTTCTTCGCCCAGGACACTACATGGAGGGATCGCCCCTGATAGACGACGGCGTCGCCATCCGGGGCCAGGGCTCGGCGCAGCGTGATCTCCGGGTCGATCGTCTCGCGCCGTTGGTCGAAGCTGACGATACGAACTCCGTCGGCCGGCGCCAGGACCCCGACATCCGGCCGCAGGCCCGAAGGATCTGCGGAGGAGGCGAGGATCTGCATCAGGGTAGACTTGCCGCAGCCGTTTCTACCCAGCAGACCGATCCGCGAACCCGGCGAGAGCTGGATATCGAGGCCGGAGAACAGCGTTTTTCCGGCAATTGATTTGGCCAGGTTCGAACCCTCAAGCAGTTTCTTCGTTTTCCGGCCTGTCGCCTCGAAATCGATCTGCACCGCCGATGAGGCGCGGTTCCGCATCCTGACCTGACTGAGTTCGCCCTGGAGCCTGCCGGCCTCGTCAATCCGGTACTTGGCCTTGGTCGCCCGCGCCTTGGGTCCGCGACGAAGCCATTCCATCTCGCGCCGGACCTTGTTGGCAAGGCGCTCCTCCTCCTGGGTCTGGAGCGCTACAAAGGCCGCCCTTGCCTCCAGAAACCGCGAGTAGCTGCCATCAACCTGAAAAATCCCGTCCGGGTACATGGCCGAGAGCTCAATCACCCGGTTGGTGCAGTTTTCGAGGAACTGGCGATCATGGCTGACCAGCAGGAAGGCGGATACCCCCATCCCCTGCATGCCATTGAGCAGGCCCTCGAGCCAGAGGATGCCCTCGATATCGAGGTGGTTGGTCGGCTCATCCATCACCAGCACGTCCGGGGAGACAAGGAGCGACCGACAGATGGAGAGCCGCTTGCGCCAGCCCCCGGACAGCTC
This sequence comes from Desulfoprunum sp., assembly GCF_053613775.1. Taxonomy (NCBI): domain Bacteria; kingdom Pseudomonadati; phylum Thermodesulfobacteriota; class Desulfobulbia; order Desulfobulbales; family Desulfobulbaceae; genus Desulfoprunum; species Desulfoprunum sp. Next base: position 271,516 of record NZ_JBSHXH010000003.1, on the reverse strand, counting down.
ACCGACCGGGACCGTGTCCGCCCTGAACCCGGCAAGACTGAGCAGGGTCTGCACCCTGGTATATCGTTCCGTCTCGGTGGAATGGCCATCCTGCAGTGCTTTGAGCAGATTATCGGTGGCGGTCGCTTGCTCGTCAAATATATCGGCCTGGGCAAGATAGCCGATCCGTGCATGTTTCTGCCGGACCACCTGACCAGAATCCGCATCTTCAACACCGCAGAAGATCCGCAGCAGCGTTGATTTCCCCGAACCGTTGGGGCCGACCAGCCCAATCCTTTCCCCCGTCGCGATCGACAGGTTGATATTCTGAAAAAGCCTGCGGGCGCCATACGATTTGCTCAGGCCTTTGCCGATGATCAGATTGGCCATTGTCGCCTCTTGTCGATCGATTGGAGGTCGGCATCGGTGATGATTTTCACCGATGCCGACACAGGGGCGCGGTCGGCATTCACCGGCCGCAACAGGTCATACTGGAAGATAACCAGATTCAATTTTAACATGGTCCCACCCGGGTGGGTTCGTTGTCCAGTCACGCATCGGTCCTTTTATTGTTGAACTATCGGCCTGTCAAGAGTATAAACTATGGAATTTTCCTGGCGACCCCTATCCTGTTGATGGTATAGGTTATTCAATCATCACACCTGATTGTGTGGTAGATACATGCTAACCAGTACGGAATTAATGAATGAGCAGTCATTTTTACATCATCCTCACCAGCGACAGCGGCAAGACCTGCCGCCTCCCCATCCATAGAAAAAGTTTCACCGTCATCAGCGGCATGGCCCTGCTGACACTTGCGGCTCTGGTTGTTTCATCTTCTTTGACCATGGGCCTCTTGGGCACCAACCGTCACTACGCCCAAAAGATCGGCCATCTCAACGAGCAGCTCCGGCACAGCACACAGCTCCTTGCCCGCCAACAGCAGAACTCGGAGCAGCTGAAGCAGCAGATGAGCCTTGAAATTGCCAATCTGGAGATGGCCAAGGCAAGGCAGGCCGCCTCGTTTTCCGAGGAAAAAGACGAGATCATCGCCTCCACCGTCTCAGAATTGAATACCCGGACCGAATACATCAAAGAGGTCATGGATTCACTCGGCCTCAAGATCAAAAGGAGCTCTTACGCCCGGAAGGACAGCGGCGGCCCCTTCGTCCCCAGCGGCAACAGCGAACAGAACCAGCTGATGGTCAAGACGGACAAGTATCTCGAGACAATCCGTTATACTCCCTTGGGCAAACCGGTTCCCGGCTCCATTTCCTCCGGCTTCGGCTCTCGTCTGGACCCTGTCAACAATGACGGCGCCTATCACACCGGCCTCGATTTCCGGGCCGGCAAAGGCGACAAGATCTTCGCGACCGGCGCCGGGATTGTCACCATGGCCGGTTGGAATGGAAATTATGGAAATAATGTCCAGATCGACCATGGCAACGGCTATATCTCGAGTTTTGCTCACCTCGACCGCTTCAGGGTCAAGAAGGGGGATCGAGTCGAACGAGGACAGATCATCGGCCTGGTCGGCAGCAGCGGCAGAACCACCGGCGCCCATCTCCACTATGAAGTTTCACTCAACAGCAAGACGATCAATCCGGAAAAGTTGATCAAAGTCGCCGGAGTTACCCTCCCCGCCCCTCGCCCTTCGATCAAGAAATAACATGAGCTTATTCGGCAAAAAACACGAAATCGACCAGAACCTGAACCAGGCGGCCGATGCGGAGGCCATATCCTCGCTCTTTGACAAAAATATGGTCATCACCGGGACAATTTCCTTCAAGGGTAAAGCCCGTATCGACGGTACCATCAACGGCGATATCACAGAAGGAGATCATCTCATACTCAGCGAGAGCGGAAAAATCACCGGCAACATCAGGACGATCTCCTTCAACTGCTACGGCACCCTCGAAGGTGATGTCCAGGCCAGCAGCGTTATTGCCAGAAAGACCTGTTCGATTCACGGCAGAATCGAAGCAGCGAGCCTGACGGTCGAACCTGGTGCGGCGATCGATGGCGAGATCAGAGCTACAGCCAAAGACAGAGGCCAAGGCGAAGAGAGAGTGCAGGGCTCATCGTCGACTTCATCTGCCGTCACCGTCGATTCCGACACCCCATGAGCAGCATCCCCCGCAAACCTCCGGGCACCCGTACGTTGACCGAGATGGCATTCATCCCGCGCATCAAGTGTCCTCATTGCGGCAACGATCTCGAATTCTTTGAAATCAGTGAAGATGCGGTAGTCGTTACGCACTACGTCCAGAATCCGGACAGCAGTTTTTCCATCGAAAACAGGAGCATTCAGTCAACAGGAGGCAGCCGACTCTTCTGTGGAAGCTGCGAGGAAGATCTGAGCGAGTTGCATGAACGTTTCTCCAATATGATATTCTAGCCGGTCGTAAAAAAGCAAAAAGGGGACAGATTTATTTTCATCAGTAAAAATAAATCTGTCCCCTTTTTGCTTTGGCATAAAAAAGGGCTGCCGAAAGGCAGCCCTTTTTTATATTCTTATCGCTCTGATTCTGGAATCAGACGCAACCGGTCGGTTTCGGAAGACCAGCCATTTTGCAGGCTCCCTTGCCAGGTCCCGACGGGAAGAGCTCATAGATCCGCTTGAGCGGGAATCCAGTGGTTTTGGAGAGAATACGGACCATCGGAGCAATACCGTTCTTCTTATAGTATTCCTGAAGGGCATCGATAACCTTGTGATGCTCATCGGTCAGTTCGGCAATACCTTCAGAACTTTTTACGTAGTCTACCCAATTGTCATTCCACTCTTCCATTCCCTTGAGCAGGAATCCATCCTCATCTACCTGGAAGGTCGAACCGTTGTGTTCAAGCGTTGGCATTTTAAAACCTCCTTAAATATTTTTCTGTGGCTCTCACCGTTGTTTGAGTCGGCTGAAAACTAATTACGCCTTATTACTATAGGCATAAAAGTTTGTCAAGTGAATGGAGAATCATTTATGATTTCGCCGCCTCTCGAAACAGGACCTCGAAATTGTTGATTTTCCAACAGTCCGTTGCCTGGTTTCGAGCCCGTGGTGCGGCGTAAATCCGGACGGATGGGATCGAAGGCATCCTGTTGTCCCATGAAGACTTGTGAAGCCACATTAATCGATATCTTGCATATGTTCAAATGCTTTTCCGCATTTTCCCGAGCCTCTTCACGAAGCTGTAAGATCTGTGTTCCTCTCTCCACCGTCTTGAACCCGGCTCTTGAGCCGGTTTTCCTTGCATGGAGGAAGAAGAAAGGGTAAATCCATGACCATCTGCGAAAAACGACCTAGGAGAAACTTCTCACTCCCCCTATTCAACGCCTGCATATCTGCCATTCCACAACAACCATGCTCCAGATACTTCGCAACAAGGCTCAATCGACATTCATACAGGTCATCGTCGTCATTATCGCCCTCGTGTTCATTTTCTGGGGGGTCGGCACCAACATGCTGAATACCAGGGAGGTTGCCCTTACCGTCAACGACGAAGAAATCACCTTCCAGCAATTCCAGGAGGCCTACGACCAGGCCATCGGCAACCTCGGCGGCCAGTTCGGAGGCGCCCTGCCGAAGGGTCTGGAAGAATCTCTCGGGATCAAGCAACAGGTGATCGAGCAGTTGATTCAATCTTCGCTGCTGCGCCAGGGTGCGGCTGATATGGGGATCAGGATCAGCGCCGAGGAAGTCCGCGACAGAATCACTTCCCTGCCCCAGTTCCAGCAGGCCGGTCAGTTTAATATGGAGCGGTACCAGGCCCTGCTCGCCGCCAACCGGCTCACCCCGACCACCTTCGAGTCATCCATGCGGCACGATATGCTTTCCGACCGGACCGTGCAGGATATCGGCAAGTTTGTCACCCTGGTCCCCCAAACCGACATCGAGGATCTCTACAGTCAGCAGAATGAAACGGTTTCCGTCCAGTTTGTCAGGATAGATTCCGCCTCGTTCAAAAAGGATATAAAGGTGGAAAAGTCTGATCTGCAGAAGTGGTTCGATTCGGTCAAGGACAACTACCGGACGGCCCCGGAGATCAAACTGAGATATCTCGCCTATACATTTGACGATCTCGGCCAGAAAATTACCGTCGACGACAAACAGATCCAGGCCCATTACGCCGACAATATCGATTCGTACAAGACACCGGAACAACGTCGCGCCAGACATATCCTGCTTACCGCAAGCGCAGAGGACAGTCCCGAACGCCACCAGGAACAGCAGAAGAAAGCTGCAGAAATTATTGGTACTCTCAAAAAGAACAACGACTTTGCATCGATCGCGAATAAATACTCCGACGATTCGAGCAAAGAGAACGGCGGCGACCTCGGCTTTTTCTCCCGCGGGAGCATGGTGCCGGAGTTCGACGCCAAGGTCTTTTCCATGCAGCCCGGAGAAATCAGTGATATCGTCAAGACCGAATTCGGCTATCACATAATCAAACTCGAGGAGGTCAAGCCTTCCGCCACCCGTCCTCTCGAGGAGGTTCGGGCAGAAATCGTTCAGACTATCAAAAATCGAGAGGCGAAACGGATGGCCTTTCAACTTGCCAACGCCGCCTACGAAGGGATCATCAAAGCCGGTAGTCTCAAGACCTACACCGACGCCCACCCGGACGCCGACCTGAAGGAGACGGATTTCTTCGTCCAGAAGCAGCCGCCGAAAGAGATCGGGGCCAACCAGAAGCTGCTGGACGCCGCCTTCGCCCTGAATAAGGGGGAATTGAGCTCACTGATCGAAACCGACACCGGCTATGCGATCCTGTTCGCCGTCGATAAAAAGCCACCCGTGGTTCCACCGCTGGAAACGGTCGAGGAAAAGGTCAAGGCGGACTTTATCTCCAGCAAAGCGCAGGAGAAGGCACGCGCCACGGCGGCCTCGATGATCGAGCAGCTCAAAAAGGGCAAAACCCTCGAACAGCTCACCACCGGGACCGCATTTCAGGTCACCGCATCCGGAGATCTCAGTCGCAGCGCTGCCAACCAGACCTCCTCCTTCCCCACAGACCTGCATGCCCAGGCTTTCACGCTGTCAAAATCTTCCCCCTTGCCCAAGGAGGTAGCCCAGGTCGGGGGGGCCTTCTATGTGTATGTCTTCCAGGAACGCAAACCGCCGGCAAAAAAAGCCGACGATCAGGCGATCCAGCAATACCGGGAGGCCCTTGTCCGTTTCAATCAGCAGCAGCTGTTGATCGCATGGATCCGCAATCTGGAAAATCAGGCCAAGATACGTCGTCATAAAAACCTGTAGCTATTGATGGACAAGGCGGGACACCACCTTGTCCGTCGCCTTCCTGCCTCGCCGCTCCTACCTGACAGGATGTCAGCGGCCTTCGAGCCGTCAACGGTCTGATTCTGCGGTCCTGGTGCCTGGCGAGCCGATACACGCTCCTCCCACTGGCGCCCGCCCCACCTCTGGTTCAACAGGGTCTTGGGGGGATCAAGGCCACTCCGCCTTTCCTGTAACCCATTGCCCTCTCCGCCGGAAATCGCAGAGACAGACTGTTGCAGGCCGGTCTGATCGCTTTTTCATTCTCTTGCCGGTGCTCCGATGATATAGTACTGTGTTCGCCTTTTCGCCCCTCCCGTGCAGCAGAAACTTCTACGCCCGGTTGCGGGCATTCACGTCTTCCGAGAATCAGCGCAATCATGCCGAAAGAGACAGAACTCCCTGACCAGTTCACCAGGCTATCACCCTTCGAGCAGTCTCTCCTCCATCTCCTATCCATCGTCTACGAGCCAGCCCATACCACCCTCCTGGTCAACTGCCTGCGAAAGATCGAACTCCATAACCCGCGAGGAAACCGGGCTACACCCGTCAACCTCAACCATTACCTCGCCAAGTTCGAACAACTCGGATTCCTGACCGCCGATCACCGGCTGGTGCCTGGGCTGGTGGAAATCGTCGCGAGAAAAACGCTGGCTGACGGAAATTTCTGCCGATATGCCGATATTATTCGAGAAGAGGCACCGGCATCGTACTACTATGGCAAATGGTCCACCCGCTGCTGGCGGGCGATGAGAGAACTGCGCATCGGCATCTACTGCCAGGATTTCGATCTCATTGAAGAGGCCGCATCATTCATCTCCAGCCAGTGTCGTGATCTGGTCTGTTCTTCCCCACCCATCGTCCAGGTCGTGACCGAGCCCTTCGACCCGGACTGGTTTGCCGGCCTGCCACTTTCCTTCAGGTTCTATCTTCTCAACGCGGTCCTCCGCCATGGTCAGGCAGCCCTGACGGGATTTCCGCAGATCCACTCCTACCTCGAAACGGAACACCAATCTCCGGTGCTCAGCCTGGATGAGCAATTGCCATTCAAACGTCTCCTCTTCAACCAGTACCTCCTGCAGGGAGATTTCGACCAGGCGGATATGCTGCTGCAGGCCAGCGAGACTTCATTCCAGGGGACAGGCGCCCGGGGCACCCTGCTCTTCCTCCGAGGCAGAAGCGAGGAGGCACTCACCCTGTTCGACCTGGATCTTCGCTTTCTTCAGGAGCTCAATCCGGGGACCGGCGCCGCATTTTTCGGCCCCTGCGGGCTGTTCCACATTCTCGCCCTGCTGCATGCATCGGATGGTAGCGACGACCATACCATCGCCGCTCAGATCGCCGCCGCCCTCACGCTCTTTCACACCGCGCCGGAAAACGATGCCTATGCCTTCCTCGCCGCCTTCGTCCATTCACGGATTGACGCCAACAGCGACCAGTCCCAGATCATCCTCTCCGATCAGGACAACCCGCACAGCCTCACCCTGGCCTTTGCCGCCCTCTGCCAGTACTGGATGACCAGCACCATTCAGCCGGATGTTGAGGCCAAACTGGTCACCGGCTACAATCGGGCGATCGATAGCGGATATTTTCTGCCGGCAATGATATATGCCGAAATCCTAGCAAAACTGGGCAACGCGCCGAATCCGGCCTTGTTCGATATCGTCGGACTGCGGACCACGACCGGAATGACCGGGCTGCTGGCCCTTTTTGAACCGGAAGAACCGTGGAAGCGGGCCCTCCAGGCCCTCATCAGCATCACATCGACTGAGGAGGAGGCCTCATCGCAGGAAAAGACCAGGCTCGTCTGGATGGTCGATACCGCCGGGACATCGATCTCCATCACTCCAAGGGAGCAGAAGCTGAGCCTGCCCGGAGGATGGGGCAAGGGGCGGCCGATCTCTCTCGCCCGTCTGCACCAGGCAAAACTCGGCTATCTGACACCGAAGGACCGCAAAATCTGCGCCGCGATCAAACGCATTCACAATCCCGAAACGAACAGCGCCAGCTACCATTTCGATCTCGAAAAGGCCCTGCTGGCAATGGTCGGCCATCCGCTGCTCTTTCTATCCAAGTCTCCGACGACACCGGTCGAATTCCTTGCCGGCGAGCCGGAGTTGCTGATCGAGGAAAAGGGGCAGAATCTCCTTATCCGTTTCGCCCAGCCGATAGGCACCGACAGCTATTCAATCTTTCAGGAAACCCCGAGCCGGATCAGGATCATCAGCATCAATGACAAGCATCGGGATATTGCCCGCCAGATCGGCAATGACGGCCTGCTGGTGCCGATATCCGCCAGCGAGCACGTGCTCAAGCTGATCGGCAACAGTTCCTCCTTCATGACCGTCCACTCGGCTATCGCCGGCGACAGGGCGGCAGGCAAAGAGAGCGATATTGAATTTGTCGAGGCCGATTCAACCATTTACATGCACCTGCTGCCCTATGGCACCGGTTTCCGGATCGAAATGTTCGTCAAGCCTTTTGCCAACGGCATGCACTATCTCAAACCGGGACAGGGCGTGGAAAACATCATGACCGAGATCCAGGGCCGGCGCATGCAGACCAAAAGAGATCTGGCCCTTGAGGAGGAAAAGGCCCGTGATGTCGAGGAGCTCTGTCCGATTCTCGACCTAGCCATCGATTTGGAACATGAGACCGATCGGGAGTGGCATCTGCAGGACCCGGAGGACTGCCTGCAGGCCCTGCTCGAACTCCAGGCGATCCGTGACAAGGTGGTCATCGAATGGCCGGAAGGGGAAAAGCTGAGTATCGCCTACCAGGCCTCGTTTGAAAACCTCAATCTCAAGGTGCGGACCAACCGCCAGAACTGGCTGGCCATCGACGGCAGCCTGCGGCTCGACCAGGATCATGTGATCAGGTTGAAGGATCTGCTCTCAACCATCAAGTCCACCACTGGACGGTTCGTCGAGATCGGTGCCGGCCAGTTCGTCACCCTCACCCAGGAGTTCAGGAAACGACTGGAGGACCTCAGCATCTATGCCCACGGATTCGACAATGACGAGTTGCTGATCCATCCGCTGGCCGCCCTGCCGCTCGAAGACCTGATCAGCCAGACCGCGATCAGCACCGACAACGGCTGGAAACAGCAATTGGAGAAGATCCGCGCCTGCAGCGACTTTCACCCGGAGGTGCCCTCCACCCTGCAGGCGGAATTGCGCGACTACCAGAAGGAGGGCTTCTATTGGCTGGCCCGCCTCGCCCAGTGGGGGGTAGGCGGCTGCCTGGCCGACGACATGGGGCTCGGCAAGACCCTGCAATCACTGGCGATCATCCTCCGTTTCGCCGCCGACGGACCATCGCTCGTGGTCGCCCCGACCTCGGTCTCGACCAACTGGATGTCAGAGGTCACCCGTTTCACCCCGACGCTGCAGATCAGGACGCTCTGCACCAAAGACCGGAACGGGGTCATCAGCGACCTCGGACCGTTCGATCTGGTGATCACGACCTATACGATGCTGCAGCAGGAAATGGATCTGCTCTCCGCCGTTTCCTGGCAGGCCATCATCCTCGACGAGGCCCAGGCGATCAAGAACGCCGCGACCAAGCGATCAAAGGCGGCGATGGCCCTGCAGGCCCGGTTCAAACTGATCACCACCGGCACCCCGATCGAAAACCACCTCGGCGAACTCTGGAACCTCTTTCATTTCATCAATCCCGGCCTTCTCGGTTCGGTCAACAGTTTCAACGAACGTTTTGCCATCCCGATCGAGAGGTATCAGGACCGGGATGCCCGTCTGAAGCTGAAGAAGCTGATCCGACCGTTCATCCTCCGGCGGATCAAGTCCGAGGTGCTCGAAGAACTGCCTGCGCGAACCGAAATCACGCTTGAAGTGGAAATGAGCGAGTACGAGACCCACTTCTATGAGGCATTGCGTCAAAACGCGCTGGAAATTCTGGAAAACAACAAGGACAAGAAAAAACGACACCTGCAGATCCTGACCGAAATCATGCGCTTGCGCCAGGCCTGCTGCAGCCCGCGGCTGCTCGATCCCCACAGCCGGATCGTCAGTTCCAAGCTGAGGGTCTTCACCGAGATCGTCGAGGAGTTGATCGAGAGCCGCCACAAGGTGCTGGTCTTCAGCCAGTTCATCGGCCATCTCCAGCTTATCAGGGAATATCTCGACAAGCGGAAAATCTCTTACCAATACCTCGATGGAAGCACCAGCACCCGGCTGAGAAAAGAGCGGGTCGAGGCCTTTCAGGCGGGAGAAGGCGATCTCTTTCTCATCAGCCTGAAGGCCGGCGGGCTCGGGCTCAACCTGACCGCCGCCGATTACGTGATCCACATGGATCCATGGTGGAATCCGGCCATCGAGGACCAGGCCTCGGATCGCGCCCACCGCATCGGTCAGACACGCCCGGTAACGATCTATCGGCTGGTGTGCAAGGACTCGATCGAGGAGAAGATCGTCAGACTGCATCAGGAAAAACGCGATCTGGCCGGCAGTCTCCTCGAGGGCAGCGATCTGAGCGCCAGGATGAGCACGGAAGATCTGCTCGATCTGATCCGGCTGGCGTAGACCTCAGCCCTCCGCCGCTCCGTTCCGCAAAGCCATCGAACAGGCCCCTTGTCATCCGTTCTTCAAATTCGCCAGGATGAGACTGAAAAATGCATGATCCACTTTTTCAAACCGCCAGCCGAGATGGCCGGCACAACGGGCGCAGAAGGCCGGCCGCCAGGAATAACCCGCGAACCAGGTAAACTGATTGCTGGCCTCGCTGCTGACCAGACAACCCGGAGCCCGGCGGAAGCAGCCCAGCTCAAAGACCAGGCCGGCGGGATTGAAAAAGGTATGGGTATGCGAACCGTTGACGGCGATCCGGTCGTTATCGCTGGAGATACGATGGGCGCAGGTTCGACAGAAGATACCCGGGTTCTCTCCCTCCCGTTCCTCCTCCCGGTCATCGGAGAGCACCGTTTCATCCCGACGGCCGGCCGGTTCCCCCCGCAGGAGATACCGCCTCGGGTCCTCTCCGCAAAACGGCTCGTACGGCCGTCCGGCACCGCCGATCACGGCTTCTCCTTCACGTGGCCGTCACCTTCGAAATCTCAGGCCCGGTCCTCGGCATAGTAGCGGACAATCGCCTGGATAAGCTCGGGGATGGTATAGATCGGCGGCTGGACATCCACCTTCAGACCGCTGTCGGTCACGGTCTTGGCCGTGATCGGCCCGATCGCGGCGATCTTGACGTTGTGCATGAGCCGCTCGAGTTCCTGCTGATCGGCCGCATCGACCATGGTCAGGAAATTCTTGACCGTCGACGAACTGGTAAAGGTCACCATATTGACCTTGCCGTTTTCGAGCTCGGCGCGCAGGACATCCTTACGCCCCTGCGGCGGGACATTCTTGTAGACCGGGGCCACGGTCACCCGGGCCCCGGCGCCGCGCAGCGTCTCCGGCAGAATCTCCCGGCTCAGTTCGGCCCGCGGGATAAGGATGTTGCGCCCCTCCACCCCCTGGTCGAGGAGGCTCTCCGCCAATCCCTCGCCGGTGTAGGAGGCAGAGGGGATCAGGTCGGCCTTGACGCCGTACTTGAGCAGCAGTTCGGCGGTGCTCTTGCCGACCACTGCTATCCCCGGTCCCTTGAGATTGCGGGCATCCATCCCCCGGGCGTACAGCCGCTGGAAAAAATAGTCCACCCCGTTGAGCGAGGTAAAGACGATCCAGTGGTACTCGTCGAGGCGTTCGAGCTCACTGTCAAGGATCTCGTAGGAGTCGGTGGGCTGAATATTGATGGTGGAATACTCGAGACAGTCGGCACCGGCCTCCTCGAGCCCGGCGACCAGGTCGCTGGCCTGCTCGCGGGTACGGGTGACGATGATGCGTTTGCCGAACAGCGGCCGTTTTTCAAACCAGTCGATGGTGTCCCGGAGTTTGACCACTTCGCCCACAATCACCAGCGATGGCGGCTTGATCCCGTTTGCCCTGACGACCTCGACGATCGTGTCAAGGGTCGCCACCACCGACTGCTGCTCCGGAGTCGAGGCCCAGCGAACGACCGCCACCGGGGTCTTGGGATCGCGCCCGTTGTTGATCAGGTGGTCGACGATGATCGGCAGGTTCTTGATCCCCATATAGATGACCAGGGTCCCCGCCCCTGTCGCCAGACGGGCCCAGTCGATATTCGAGTTTTCCTTGGTCGGATCCTCATGGCCGGTGATGAAGGCCACCGAGGCGGTATAATCGCGATGGGTGATCGGGATACCGGCATAGGTGGCGGCGGCCGTGGCGGAGGTCACCCCCGGCACGACCTCAAAGGGCACGCCGGCGGCCGCCAGCTGCTGCACCTCCTCGCCGCCTCGGCCGAAGATGAAGGGATCGCCTCCCTTCAGCCGGACCACCATCTTGCCCTGCATGGCGTAGTCCACCAGCATCTGGTTGATCTCTTCCTGGGTATGGGTGTGCTGCACGCCGCCCTTCTTACCCGCATAGACCAGTTCGGCGTCCTTCGGGATATGGCGGAGCAGCCTGGTGCTGGCCAGGTAATCATAGATGACGACTTCCGCCCGCTCGAGCAGCTGCCTGCCCCGGACCGTAATCAGGCCGGGATCCCCCGGGCCTGCCCCAACCAGATAGACCTTCCCCGGTCCGTGTTTTTTCGCTTGATCTTCCATACCTGACTCGAATAGCGACAAGATGTCGCAGTTGTATGTTCCCTGTCCGCCGACTGCCCTGGAAACCGAGCAAAAAAGGGGGCATCCCTTCACGCAGGCATGCCCCCTTCCACTCTTTCGATTTGATATCCCCGGTTTCCGGTGATTACACTCCGGCGAGATTACAGTTCCTTCATGATCAATTCAGTGACAGCCCCGATCGACACCGAACCATCAACCGAGATCACCTTCGGTCCCTTGGTCTGCTTGAAGTAGTTGACCGCAGCCATGGTGCCGGTGTTGGTATCATAGTAGATGTTGTGGCGCTTGTTGATCGCCTCCTCATCCTGATCATCGGCACGGGTCTTGAGGTCACCGCCGCAGACACGGCAGACCAGCTTGCCGTCTTTTTCCACCGGTTTGATCGCCTCGAAGGCGATGTGATTGGGATGATTGTTGTCGTTGACGCAGAGCCGGCGTCCCATGATGCGTTCCTTGGCGATCTGGCGATCGAGAACAATCTCGATGACGTAATCCAAGGCCAGGCCGTTCTCTTCCAGGGTCTTGGCCAGGGTGATGGCCTGATCCTTGGACCGCGGGAAGCCGTCGAGGATCCAGCCGTTCTTGCAGTCATCCTTCTGGAGACGGGCAACCATCATCGGGATGGTGATATCGTCCGGTACGAGGTCGCCGCGATCGATATATTCCTTGGCCTTCTTCCCGAGTTCCGTTCCGCCGCCGATATGCTCACGGAAGATGGCACCGGACTCGATATGCGGGATGTTATATTTTTTCTGCACAATGGCTCCCTGAGTCCCCTTGCCGCTGCCATTCGGTCCGAAGAAAAGAATATTCTTGCCCATGATCGTTCTCCTTTTTTCCATTGATGATAAAATATCTTTCGAATGCTCTCAGAGCAACACAACCGGTGATCTTCACACGGAGGGAACGACGGTCGCTGATCAGCCGTGGCATACTGCCCAGCTCCATCCCGCGGCATACGAATTCCCGGCCCCGAAGCGGCCTGATGAAGAATTCGAGCAATCGGGAAATATAGCCGATAATCCGAGGCGAGGCGAGAAAAATATCGTTCGAAGATTTTGACTTTCAACGGCAAAGCGGGTATTTTCGACGTTTACAACTGACCGACCATCGACACCGCGATGCCGTCATCCACAGCAATGCGTTGATTCCGGAACAACGGTATCCCGGAAGCATCGGCACATCTCATCTCTAGCATACAGAATCGAATGAAACAAATTCGTGTAGGTCTTATCGGCTTTGGCACCGTCGGCAGCGGTCTTGCCCAGACTCTGTTCGAACAGCAGGAGCGGCTGCGCCGGAAGGTCGGCACCGACATCATCCTCGCCCGGGTCGCCGACATCAATATCAATACGCTCCCCGACCACTTCAGCAACGTCATCCTCAGCCGGGATGCCAACGACATCTTCGCCGACCCCGCCATCGATATCGTCGTCGAACTGATCGGCGGCATCGAACCGGCCAGGACCTTCATCCTCAAGGCGATCGCCAGCGGCAAGCATGTCGTCACCGCCAACAAGGCCCTGCTCTCCATCCATGGCCGGGAGATCTTCGACGCCGCGGGGGCCAAGGGAGTGGAGGTCGGCTTCGAGGCCAGCGTCGGCGGCGGCATCCCGGTCATCAAATCGCTGAAGGAAGGGCTGGTGGCCAACCGTATCGAGGCGATCCAGGGAATCATGAACGGCACCGCCAACTATATCCTCACCCAGATGACCGATCACGGCACCCCCTTTGCCGAGGTGCTGAAAGACGCCCAGGCCAAAGGCTTCGCCGAAGCCGACCCCACCTACGACGTCGAAGGGATCGACACCGCCCACAAGCTGGCGATCCTGATGACCATCGCCTACGGCCTGCATGTCAAGCTTGATGACATCACGATCGAGGGGATCAGCAACATCCGCCCGATCGACATCGACTTCGCCCGTGAATTCGGCTATCGGATCAAGCTCCTCGCCATCAGCCGCAACCACGGCGACCATGTCGAGGCCCGGGTCCACCCGACCATGGTCCCGGTCGACCACATGCTCGCCAATATCAACGGCGCCTTCAACGCCATCCAGTTCACCGGCGACACCGTCGGCGACGTCCTGCTCTACGGTCTCGGCGCCGGCATGATGCCGACCGGCAGCGCCGTGGCGGCCGACGTCGTCGACATCGGCCGCGACATCATCGCCGGGTCGATCAACCGGGTGCCGGCCCTGTCGTATCTGCCGCAGTTCATCGGCGAACCCACCATCACCCCGATGAGCCGGCTGACCTGCCCCTACTATTTCCGGGTAACGGCCCTGGACCAGCCCGGCGTCCTCTCGACCATCTCCGGCATCTTCGGCAAATACCGGATCTCGCTCAAGTCGGTGATGCAGAAGGGCCGTCAGAACGATGAACCGGTACATATCGTCTTCCGCTCGCATCGCGCTTCCGAGGAGGCGGTCGAAAAGGCGATCGCCGAGATCGATGCCCTGGCCTGCTGCACCGTTCCGACCGTCAAGATCCGCATCCTCGTTGAAGACAAATAACCGCTCGGAGTATCGATGAAATACCTGATCCTGGTCGGCGATGGCATGGGCGACCACCCCCTCGACGAACTGGGCGGCCGGACCCCGCTCGAGGTTGCCGCGACCCCGATGATCGACGAACTCTGCCGCAATGGCGAATTCTTCCTCAACCGCACCGTTCCCGAGGGATTCCCTCCCGGCAGTGATGTCGCCAACCTGTCGCTGCTCGGCTATGCGCCGGAACGCTATTACACCGGTCGCGCCCCGCTGGAGGCCGCGGCGATGGGGATCCGTCTGGCCGATGACGAAACGGCATTCCGCTGCAACTTCGTGACCCTCGACCGGTCGGACGACGACAACGTCACCATGGTCGATTTTGCCGCCGGCCATATCTCCACCACCGAGGGACATGAACTGATCGCCGCCTTGGAGAGGGAATGCGCCGACGAGACCTTTCATTTTCATCCCGGAGTCAGTTACCGCAATCTGGTCGTCGTCAGGGGCGCGTACCCCGAACTCGCCACCGTCCCGCCCCATGACTGGATCGAAAAGGATGTCACCGCCCATTGGCAGCGCTATCTGGCCGATACCACATGGCGGAATCTGCTGCAGCGGGTGACGGCCACCCTCGCCGCCCATCCGGTCAACCGGCAGCGGATCCGGGACGGGAAGAACCCGGCCAATGCCGTCTGGCTGTGGGGCGAGGGGCGGATGCCGACGGCCCCGACGCTGCAGGATCGCTTCCAGATCCGCGGCAGCATGATCAGCGCCGTCGACCTGCTGAAGGGGCTGGGAGTCATCGCCGGGCTGGCGGTGATCAACATCCCCGGCGCGACCGGCTATCTCGACACCAACTACGAGGGCAAGGCGCAAGCGGCCATCTCCGCCCTGGCGAGCGGCGAGGATTTCGTCTTCGTCCATCTCGAGGCCCCGGACGAGGCCGGCCACCAGGGGTCGGCCATGGCCAAGATCCAGGCGATCGAGGATTTCGACCGCCGGATCGTCGGGCCGATCATCAGCGCCCTGCGAACCGCCGGCACCGATTTTCGCGTCGTTGTCACCATGGACCACTTCACCCCTATCGCCCTGCGGACACATACGTCGGACCCTGTGCCCACTCTGCTGTACGATTCCAGAGAGACCCAGCCGAAATCGGGCCGCCCTTTCACGGAAAAGGAGTGCCTGATCCACGACCAACACCAGCGAAACTCACTGTCGGGGGCTGAAATGTTCATGAACAAGCTGTTCTGCCGGTAATACTGCATTATGATTGAAGCAAAGCACAAACATATCCATCGCTGCACCTGTCGTGTGCTCTATGGCGATACCGACGCCGCCGGCATCGTTTACAACGCCAACTATCTCAGGTACTTCGAGATCGGTCGGACCGAACTGATGCGGGAATGGGTCTGCTCGTATCGCGAGATCGAACGGATGGGCATCGTCCTGCCGGTCACTGAATGCTACTCGCGCTTCAAGGCCCCTGCCTACTACGACGATCTGCTGACCATCGAGACCACGGTCAGTGAATTGAAAAAGCTGACCTGCCGCTTCAACTACCGGATCTGCCGCCACGCCCCGCAGGCCGAGCGGCCACAGCTGCTGGTCAAGGGCTACAGCGTCCATGCCTCCGTCACCCGCGACGGCAAACTGACCCCCTTGCCGGTGGATATCGTCGAAAAGCTGCAGTCAGTCCTGGCGTGAACGGAGGGGCGGATTGACGGCAAGCGGTCCCGGCATTCGATCAGGCCCAAATTAGCCATTGACATTCCAGGCTGACGAAGTATATTGATACCTCTCAACGCGGGGTGGAGCAGTCTGGTAGCTCGTCGGGCTCATAACCCGAAGGTCAGAGGTTCAAATCCTCTCCCCGCTACCAACAAATTCAAGGGGTTACAAGTTAAATGCTTGTAACCCCTTTTTTGTTTCAAAAATCTGTAACCGCATTGTAACCGTATTTGTTTGACGACCTCCGAAGCAAAAGGTCGGGCGTTTGAATCGCCTCCCGTCCACAAAATAAATTAAAGGGGTTAAGTCCTTAGAGGCTTGACCCCTTTTTTGTGCATATGAATTTTGTAAGCATTTTGTAGGCAGATTTTATCAATACCGATCAATCTCTTTTTTTCAGTGCAAAGAATTCCTTCTTCTTCGTATCCACCGAAATGACGGGTTGTTTTCGCTGTTGAAAGGCAACCGCCTGCTCATTGATGTAGGCGAACTGCTGGTCTCGATCAGGGTGATTTGCCGAGCCTTCTTTGGTCTTTCGTTTCGCTTGTAAGCTATAACCCAACTCCGCCAACAGGTCGGCAACTTTCTGCCTTCCCACCACATGACCTTGCTCAACAAGCGCAGCAGCGAGTTGTCGGGTGCTTTTACATGTCCAGCGAAGCGGGGACTCCGGGTCACCCCGTGTGACCGGGTCTACCAACAGCTCAAGATCCCGACGCAACGTGGGGTCGTACTCGTCAATTGGCTTGCGCCCGCCACCCACCGCACGAATTCGTTTCTTCTTCTCCAAACCTTTCGTTTCGCGCAACTCGACAAGGTCTTTTAGCCCTTGATGAATTGTCGTGCGTGACAGCCCTGTCGCCCGTGCAACGAGTGAGATTCCGCTACGACCCAGTACTTGGGCTTCGGCTGCAGCCCAAAGCCGACGAGTTTGTTCGTCAAAGAGAGGCGCAAGTAAATCCAGCTTTTCGCGTACCGATGTTTCTGTGTGAATATCCATCTTCACAGCATAACCGTCAATCCGTGTTTGTTCAAGTTATATGTGGACAGACACTAATTGAGCATGGTGCCGAGAGTTCGACCATAATCCTGGCATGCCTTTCTCCCCTCGTCGGAGTCGACGCCGCTCTCACGCAGGTCGAATGGGCCGAGGTTGGTCATGTCCATGGCAAAGACATGTTCCATCGTGTCAAAGATGACTCCGGGCGCCTCGCCACTGTGGGTACTTGATCCGAAGGCCCCACCAACCTTCCCCTTGAGCCCCGCTTTCTCAGCCAGGAAAAGGAACGTCTCGAAGTTCCTTGTCATGCTCTTATGATAGGTTGGGCAGCCGAAGATATACCCATCAAACCCTTCGAGGTCTTTTTCACTTTTGATATCGACGATTTTCTTCATTTCCACGACATTTCCACTCAGGCGTACCCCCTCCGCGATGTACTCCCCCATGGTTTCTGTCTTACCGGTCCTGCTGTAATACGCTACGAGTACCTTCTTCATACGATCTCCCCTTGTTGAGTGTGGGCACGATACTTTTTCGTGCGGTGACGGCTTGATTTCTCTTGATACGGGTGGACGACGTTTTGATTATAATCGATAATGATTTTCATTATGATCTATTTACCAAAAATAGCAACGAATCTCAAATGCAAA
The DNA here is from genome assembly GCF_053613775.1 of Desulfoprunum sp. NCBI lineage: Bacteria > Pseudomonadati > Thermodesulfobacteriota > Desulfobulbia > Desulfobulbales > Desulfobulbaceae > Desulfoprunum > Desulfoprunum sp. The sequence goes on along the minus strand of NZ_JBSHXH010000003.1, from coordinate 253,739 downwards.
AAATTCCTGCTATTATTTTTTTTGACAATATATTGTAAAATCAAATCACTAGATTACCTAATTATACACATCATTTGTGAAATTTCATTCTGGCATCAAACACCCCCATCGCGGCCAGGTCGAGCCGCATGACAGCGAACGCATCGGCGCCAGGCACCATCCGGCTGCCGATGACGATGGAAGATCTTGATCGCCGGTGGTACATTGTCTGATGTTGAATGCGTTTCAATCAGGGGTTGGTGCATGGCGCCAGGACCAAACCGAACAGTGGCTCAGCCCAGGGAGGACTGAATGTCGAACGACGAAATATATGACGTGATCATCATCGGTGGCGGACCGGCCGGGCTTACCGCCGGCATTTATGCCAAACGCGCCGCGCTGAAGACCGTTCTCATCGAACGCGGGGTCTTCGGCGGGCAGGTGGCCATCACCAAGGGGGTAGAGAACTATCCTGGATTTATCGAGATCGGCGGATTCGAACTGTGCGAGAAATTTCTCGACCATGCCAAGGCATATGACCTCGAGATACTGCAGAGGGAAGTCGTGGCAACGGAACCGGGAGTTGAATACCATTCGGTTCGCCTGGACGACGGGACGGTTTTACAGGCCCATGCCGTCATCCTGGCGGCAGGAGGTACCGCCAAAAAGTTGAACACGCCGGGAGAACTGGAAAACTTCGGCAAAGGGGTATCCTATTGCGCGACCTGCGACGGCTTCTTTTTCCGGGGCAAGACCGTCGCTGTCGTCGGCGGCGGCGATACCGCCCTCGAAGATGCGCTGTATCTGGCAAAGATCACCGAGAAGGTCTATCTCATCCATCGCCGCGATGCCTTTCGGGGCAGCCGCATCCTGCAACAGCGGGTGTTTGCCGAGCCGCGGATTGAACTGATCCTGGATACGGTGGTCACCCGAATCAATGCCGACGCCGCCGGGGTGTGCGGCATTTCGCTGCAGAACCGGCAGACCGGAGCGGAAAGAGAAGTGGCGATCGAGGGGGTGTTCATCTTCGTCGGTTTTGCGCCGAACAACCAGCTGGTCCCCGCCGGCATCAAAATCAACACCGCCGGTTATGTCATCACCGATGAAAAATGCGAAACCAGTATCGCCGGGGTGTTTGCAGTGGGGGATCTCCGCCAGAAGTATGCCAACCAGATCGTGCTCGCCGCGGCCGACGGCTGCACTGCGGCCCTGGCGGCGGCCCATTACGTGGAAACCCGCAAAGGGGCGGCGAAGTGAATTCGATTGTCGAGCGGGACTGATCGCGACGGCAATGCCGGTCAACCGGCATTGCCCGCCGCAACGCGGGCGGGCGGGCCGGCGACAAGCGACCGCAGAGGCTGTCGGCAATCACTCATGGGTCACCCTGTAGACTTCTTCAATCGTGGTGATTCCCTGGAGCACCTTCATCGCCCCATCCTGACGCAGCGTGATCATCCCCTCGGCAACCGCCTGCTGTTTGATGAGATTGGCGTCGGCGGTGTTCAGGACCAGACTTTTCATTGACTGACTCATCAGCAGCAATTCAAAGATGCCGCAGCGCCCCCGGAAACCGGTATGGTGGCATTTGCTGCAGCCGCGCCCCCGATAGACCTTCCGCCCCGAGCCGACAATGCTGTCATCGAGGCCGAGTTTGGCCAGTTCTTCCGGCAGCGGGGTGTATTCCTCCTTGCACTGAATGCAGATCATCCGCACCAGTCGCTGAGCGAGGATGGCGTTGATCGACGATGACAGGAGGAAGGGCTCGATACCCATGTCGATCAACCGGGTAATGGCGCTGGCGGAATCATTGGTATGGAGGGTCGAAAACACCAGATGTCCGGTCAGGGCCGACTGGATGGCGATTTCCGCCGTTTCCAGATCGCGGATCTCACCGATCAGGATAACATCCGGGTCCTGCCGGACGATGGAACGTAGGCCGGAGGCAAAGGTCAGATCGATCGCCGGGTTGACCTGGACCTGACCGATGCCGCTGATCTTGTACTCGACCGGATCCTCGATGGTGATGATATTGATGTCGGTCTTGTGAATCGTGGTCAAGGCGGCATACAGGGTCGTGGTCTTGCCGGAGCCGGTCGGGCCGGTTACCAGGACAATACCGTGGGCCGCATGTATTTCTTCGGTGAACGGCTGCAGCCGGTCATCCGGCATGCCGAGTTCGGAAAGGGATATCAGCACCGACGATTTATCGAGCAGACGCATGACCACCCGTTCCCCGGCCGAGGTCGGCAGGGTCGAGACACGCACGTCGATTTCCTTGTTGCCGATCTTCAACTCGATCCTGCCGTCCTGGGGCAGCATCTTGACATCGATCTTCAGCTTGGCCAGGATCTTGATGCGCGACACCAGGGCCGACTGGACATGCTTGGGCGGACTGAGCATGTCGTAGAGGATCCCGTCGATCCGCTGCCGGATCTTGAGGCTGTTGGCATACGGTTCGATATGGATATCGGAGGCATTGCTCCGCACCGCCTGCGAGAACATGAAATTCACCAGGCGGATGACCGGTTCCTCGCTGGTATCGTCGAGCAGGTCGCCAACCTCCTCGATCGCTGAAAACAGGGCCTCGGGATCTTCGTCATGAATATCCTGCATCACCTCTTCAGCGGTATTATGACTCATGTCATAGGCGTAATTGATGCTGTTCAGAATCGACTGGGAGGGGCAGAGGACCGCCCGGGCCGCCTCCCAACCGAGTATCCGCCGTACATCATCCAGTTCCTGATAGAGGAAGGGATCATTGATGGCGATATAGGCATCATCGCCATAGGCAACCGGCACTATCTTGAATTTTTTCAGGAAACCGATGGTCAACCTGGAAGTGAAGTCGCTCTGGATCTCGGTGGGGAGCACCGGGACATATTCCATATCGAACTGGATTGCCAGGGCCTCCAGCAGATCAGCTTCATCGATCTCCTTATGCCTGATGAGGATATCGCCGATCCGGCCGCCACCGGATGCCTGGTCTTCCAGGGCGGCCTGGAGGGCGGAGGAGGAGATATATCCCCTGTCCACGAGTTGCTCTCCAAGCCTCTTGGCCTGATATGAAGCCGCCACCGGTGGTTCTTCACCGGCGACAGTTTCAGCTCGCGACTGCCCCCCGATCTCCTCGACGACAACGGTGGTGTCGATCTCACACAAAAATATGTTTTTGCATTTCGGACACTTGACATGCCTGCCGACATACAGGTCATCGACCGAACCTTTCAATCCACAGTGGGGGCATTGCATTTTCATCGCCAGACTCCCGCTCGGCCAGGCGTCCTGACACCCCTCACCGACAGGCCCCGTAAACCGCAGGCCACAGTCGATTCAGCCAAATTGTGTCGTATATTCAATTGAACAGCCATACGCTATACATATCCTTCCGTCCCTTTCTTTCAGGTGCATCGAGAGATTGAGGCCGCAATTTCACATCGCCCCGCCCGTGGTTGGATCATGTTGACGAGGCATCATCTTTCTCTGACTGCTCTTCTGCAATTTCTCAATATTGTCCTGGGCAATCCGCACCAAAGGCAGTCCTGCCTTACTGGGGTCGGTCGAGGTGGGTGCGATCGATGCCGTTCCCGTGGCAATGACCGCCTGATACATCTTGAGTGCCTCTGCCGGTTTCTTTTCCGATTCGTAGACGACGCCGAGGTTCAACAAGGCATAGGGGTTCTTCGGATCATTGTCCAGAGCCTTGACGAAAAATTCCTTCGCCACCTGATAATTGCCCTTCACCAGCTTCTCAAAGCCCATTTCGGTCAGCGCCATGCTGTGCTCGGTATTCACCACCTTTCGGCCCTTGTCATGGAGCTGCGGCACCTCTCTGCCGACCTCGCCTTCCTTCTTCAAGGTCATGCCGGACAAGTCCGCAGGGTTGCGGATGATATGCGGGGTGATGAAGATAAACATGTTGGTCATAGTGCTGTTTTTGCTCGAAGACTTGAAAAGTCGACCGAGCAGCGGGATATCACCGAGAAGCGGCACACTCGTTTCGCCGTCGGAAGAATCCTGACCGATGATGCCGCCAATGACCACCGTATCGGTATCGTTGAGGATAACGGTGGTGTCGGCCGTCCGTTTAAGGGTGGTCGGACGGAAATCACCAGCGTCACCGCCTTTCAGCTTGATCACCTCGGTCTGGATCTCAAGACGCAGGGTATCCGCCTGGTTTATATGCGGAGTGATCGTCATTTTCGTCGAGACATCCTTGTATTCATACGAGTTGAAAACCTGGTTGTCCGTGCCCTGGGTCTGTTCTTCCCTGGTGAGATAGGGAATATTTTCACCGACACTGATCTCAGCCTTTTTATTGTCGGTGGTAAGTATCTGCGGGGTCGATATGATGTCGACAGCGCTATCGTTTTTATAGGCTCGCAATATTGCAGCAATGTTGGGAAAAGTGACCCCGCCAATCTTGATTCCCTGCTTCAGGACACCGAGGGAAAAGCCGCTTGCCAGACTGGGGTCAGTACCGTCTATACCGCCGATCAAATCGAATGGTGCATCTGCATTGCCGCTGAACCCCGTCACTGCCTGTCCTGTGCCGTCGGCGAATATTCCACCGGTTATCCACTCAACCCCGACCTCAAAGGATTTAGTGGTATCTACCTCCATGATCAATGCCTCGAGGTAGACCATGCGCCGCGGGATATCGAGCTTTTTGATCACGTCCTCGATGACCTGGTACTCTTCCTTCGAGGCAGTGATGACGAGGGAATTGGTTTCGGGATCGGCGGTGATCTTGACATCCTTGGAGATCGCCGGCATCTGCACGGCTGTGGCGTCATCCTTGCCGCCGGATTTGGTGCCCTCGGGCAGGACATTGAGGACTTTGATCAGCTCCGCGGCACTGGCATTCTGGAGATAAAACACATGAATATTGCCTTCTCCCCGTTCAACCTCCGTATCGAGCATCGCAACCAGACCTTTTATTCGTTCAATATCGGTGGTGCTTGCGACCACGACCAGGGAATTGATCCTCTCGTACGGCACAACCTTGATCGATGCCGCCACTGAAGCCGCGTCTTTTCTGGCCCCACTCTGCTGGTAAATGGAGCCGATTACCTTGGCAACCGCCTCGGAGGTCGCGTGTTTCAAGGGGATGACCGCCATATCCTCCTTGAAGAACTCCACATCGATGGCCTCGATGATGGCGAGAAGCCTCTGCATGTTGGACAGTGTTTCAGTGACGATCAAGATTCCGGATTGTGTGTGGGCAACCATCACGGAGGTTTTGGAAACCAGCGGGGTCAACACTTTTTTCATTTCTTCCGGCGAGCTGTATTTCAACGGGATCAACTGGGTCACCACCCGGTCCTCCGGCGCCGCGGTGATTCCATCCAGCTGGGTCTCGATGTTCTGGGACCTGGCATCCGCCGAAGGCAATATCTTGATGATCGAACCGGCAGTGACAGTGGTGTAGCCATGAACGTCGAGAACGGATTCAAAGACACGATAGGCCTCATCTTCCGAGATCTTGGTCGGGGAAACGATTGTCACATTTCCCTGCACCGATTTATCGACAACAAAATTTTTACCTGTTAATTCACTAATATACTTTATAAACACCCGAATATCGACATTATCGAAATCAATGGTGATAAACCGCTGATGGCCACTTTCGCCCGCCGGTTGATCAATTTCGGCCGTTTCCTCAACCCCATACACCGGCGCGCTTGTCAGACCGATAAAGATGATGAAAACGAGAAGTCGCTCAATGAGTAATCGATTCATAACGGTTTTGAATTATTGTGAAGGTTGTCCCGGAAGAGGAGTATATGTTCTCCGATTCGGCCGGATTATCCTGGGGCGTCTTCCAGGTGGAGCTGGCTGGGGGTTCTCGAACTGCTGCGGCTCTGCCCCCTGCAACTCCGGCTCGACGGTCCGGGGTGCCATCCCCGGCAACATCTGGCCCTGTCGCGCTGCAGAAGCAGCCGCTGGAGTTGGTGTCATCGGCGTATATTTGGCAGCTTCGGTCATGTCAAGGACTTCATCCCTGCCATTGGAGGTCAGGACAACCTTTTTTCTCAGTATTTCTTTGACCTCCGCCCCCTGCACAACATCACCCTGCTGATATATATCCTGATTTTTCGTTTCTTTTTCGAGGATAATCGCCCTGCTCTCCTCACCGGCGCTGACTATGGTTCCCATCAGAACAAGCGAGAGAGATGTCGGCTGCAGATCTGCGGCCGACTGCCCGCCGGCTGATTTCGTTTTGTCGGCGGAAGGCGGGGGCCCGAAGAGATTGCGTTCGAGGACCTTGCGGACATTTTCGTCGGCGGTGCGTTGAGTTGAAGAAGCCTCTACCTGCTTCTTTTGCGGCACCTGGGGAACAACGGCGGTTTTTTCGACCGGGGCTCGCAGCTTCCTCTCAACCACAGTATAAAACCCCTCAACCGCCAATACACAAGCCAGGGTGATCAGCAACAGAGGAAGAAAGGTTGAGATCCGGATTTTCATTATGCTGAACCTCAATAGCCAAACTGGAATGCCGGGTTCTGTAAATTTCCGGCAACCTGAAAGGGAATTGTCGTTTTTTTAAACTGTTTTTGTAAATATATCAACTCATTACGAGCTGAAATATTATCTCTCGTATAGGCTGCCTGCAGCGCAAAATCTCCCTTGGCGGTCACATTGCTCAGGTACCATGGGGTGATCATTTGTACCATGCCGGTAAAATCGGCAGTCATTTCAATCCCATTTGCCTTCCCTCTCACGATTTGCAATCGATGTTTATCATACTGGATATTCATCTCGACCTGCTGCAGGTCGATCTCCTTCATGGCAAGCACAGGCTGCAACAGAGCGATTTTTCCTTCCCGCAGTTTGACTTTGCCAACCGCCTTTCCATCAAGGTACTGATTTACCACGGCCGAATAGGTTCCGGTGTAATCAAGTCGACCTGAGAGATTCCGCCCCAGCGTTTCATTGACAGGCTTCATCGCCGACAGGTCCAGATTCTGTATCGTCAACGGATCAAGGGAAAATTGACGGTTGCCCTGCCCGGCCTGCAAAATCCCGCTGAAATTACTGGAATAACTCTGTCCGCTCAAAACGAATATACTGCCGAAATCTCGCCATGGGGAAGAGAGATTGAGCGAACTCAGTTCAAACAACGGCGTATTCGGCCCGTCCGGCAACAGGAATGCAACTTTATCAAAACGGATTCCGAACGGGAATTCATAGGTGATTTTTCCTATCGTGCACTTGGTGCCATTGAACAGACTCTCAGCTTTTCTTATGCAATACTCTTTGAATTCCTTCTCCGGAAAGCGGACATAGAGCAACACTGCACTCAAAACAACCGCATAGCTGCAATAGAGGAACCATCGAATACTCGCCGCCGATCCTGTTGTCATGTCCCAGCCTTTTCGATATAGGTGACAATCTGCATGGTCACATCGATATATCCTTTGGTCTTGCCGCTTTCCTGAATCGCAATTCGCCGAAGGCTGACGACATTTTCAGTCGATTCAACCAGTTTGAGGAAATTTACGAGCCCTTCCAACGTGGCTTCCTGCAATTTCAATTCAACCAGCGATTCCTGCAGAGGACCTTCGCCGGTTGCGACCGAAGGCTTCATGTACTGGATGGCATCCTTGATTTTTGCCTGATCCGCCATTCTGTCCACATACGTAAAAAGTGCAAAATCGCGGGATCTTTTTGCCAACCGGTCCTTGATTCCCCCTTCCCGTTTTTTGACCAGCAGATAATCCTGCCGTAATTTCTTTATCTGCTCCAGATCCTCCTGCCTTTGCTCAACGGAATTCTGCAGCCGGGCCCGGGCATCAACGTATGGGGAAACGAGTAATTGATAGACAAAAAAGAGCAGCAGAACGATCGACACGCCCAGCAGCAGTATTTTCTGCCGGTACTCCAGCTGATCGAATCCGCTTTTCTCGCGGAGAGTCTGCAGGTCCGGAAATGACGGGCGCGTTCCCATTCTGTTACTGCCTCAGTACAAGTTTTATCTCGAAATCGATCGTCCCGCTTTTCACCGATGAATTGGCAGAGCTGATTTCCACCTTCGAAAAATATGGGGATTTTTCCAGTTCCTTTTGAATCGAATCGACAATATTGAACGTTTCGGTTGTTCCTCTCAGGCGGACATCACTCTGGTCGGCGGTCAATTTGACGATCTGCACCTGCAAAGCGGGTGGAATCCGAGCGGATATCTCGGCCAGAAGATCCAGCAGTCCCAACCCGCCATTGGTTGCGCCTCCGGCCATATACGCATTTTTGGCCTCGTCGATCCGTACCTGTATCTGCTGCACAGGATTGACAATCCGCTTCACATCCGGCAGGGTCTGGGTGAAGATTTCACGTATCTGGGTGTCCAAGGCCCTTTGTTTCTTCTTCAACTGGGCATGATCATGCCAGATGAAGGCGACGATCAGCAGTGCCAGCACAGCCAGCGGTATCGCGGCAAGCCGTGTATATCTGCGCAGTTGTTGAGTCGATCCTTTCTTCCTGAATGCATCCTTTCTGAAATTGAACTCCCGGCCCTGTTTCCCTGGCGACAGAGCGAGGGCCAAGGCTCTGTGCATCACCCCCTGGTGCCGGCAGGAGATCGCTTCATCCGCCACTTTCAGCAACGGTAATGCCAGCAGATCGCAGCTTTTGACCTCGAGACTCAAGGTCGTCTGCAGCGCCTCAGCCAACCCGGGATACGTCACGAGAGGGCCGGCGAGATACAGCGGGATATCCTGGCCCCGCATGCCGATCCTTGCCGCCTGGATCGCCTGCCGCACAGACCGGACAAAGGTTGCGAAAACGGTCGAGAGGTTCTCGGGGCGGAGCACGGAGATCCCGCGACCGTCTTCCGTCAGCCCGAAACCTGCCTGGAGTGCGGTATCGAAGACCAGCGGCCGCATGACGGCAATCTTCCCTGCCAGGATCACCACCAGCACCGCCCGACGGAAGCCGACATCGAGGTAATAGTAATCTTCCGGAACGTCGGCAAGACCGCTGATCGCGTTGGCGCCGAATGTCCCGCTGATCCCGATGATCTCCGGATCACACGACTGACCTTGCAGAAACTGCAGTTGCCCGGCAAGAAAGGATTTCTCGGCCATTGCCGTGATTATCCCTGCTTCGCGCTCTTTACCGCTGGCAAACAGATAGTCGAACACCATCCTGTCCGCCTCGACAGGAGCATTTTCGGCGAGTTCTCCCGGCAGGATCTTGTTGATCTTGCGGGCATCGGTGAAAGGAAAATTGAAGTTGCGGTAGTAAAAATATTCCGCCCCCAGGGCGACCCGACATTCCCCTGTGGTGTATCCGACCTGGGCGATAACCTCGGCGACCGCCGTTTCAACGGATTGCAGCCCGACATCGGCACATCCGCAGGCCGTCACCTCAAGGGACTTGGCCACCGGCCGCACCAGTACCCCGGTTACGAGATCATCGTGAATATCAAGGGCAAAAACCGTATTCGCCATCAGTTCACTCTACCCTTCGGTTCAATTCAATAATTTTTCCCTGCTGTGCCCTGCGGATCACTGCGGTAACCTTCCGTTTCATCGTATCAAAACTCCCCTCAGCTACAATGGAAAAATAACTGCTTGCCATGGTTAAGGATGCAGCATCAATCACCACATCCCCAGGCCATGACGGTACGTTCAGATACCATGCGGCGGCCTCCGACAGGAGATCCTGATTTTCCTTCTGCCGCCGGAACTCGTCCAGACTTGCGGCCAGTTCCCTGGTAATCTGAGGATTCAACGCCTGTATCACCTCCGGCGCTGCCGTATTGAGGTTGATTTTGCCGTCGTCGCCGTACACCGTCACATAATCTTTCAAGGCTTTTTTGCCTTCAACCCCATAGAACAGGGCCCGGGTGATACCCTTGACCAGCAGTAGATCGTCGATAAAATTCATGGGACCGTTCTGACAGGCATATCCGGGGGAGAGTAACTGATAGTAGCTGCTCTCGGCCCCGAATTCCAACTCCATGTCATCGGTGTCGAGCCAGTCGACGAGTGAATCGACGATTCCCCTCGCCTCAGTCTCGTCCTGGACGGCGAATTCACCTGATATCAGCAGGTTGGTCAATATCTCCCGGGTGCCGGTGCCGATCGCGCCGCTCGCGATGAGGCTGTTGATCTGCACCTTTCCCGACAGATCGATGACCGACAGTTTCAAGCCCCCCTCCTCGAACAGGCCAGAAAAATCGGTTAGCTCGAGCGTCGCCCAGCCATCGAGGAAGGTGTCAAACGAGGCGTCCTTCCCATCCTGCTCAAGCAGAGCAGACGCAATGGCAATTCCCGAGCGGGCAATCGCTCCGAGCTGCTCACCGCTCTTCAGATTGGCCGCGGCCAGGTAATGCTGCCGCATCGACCGGCCGAACTCAAAGGTCACCACAATCAGCAGACTGATGATGATGATCGTGACAAGCAGGGCCATGCCCCGGTCATCCCCCAGGGGAGTCCGTCGTCTTCCGGTCACGGCGTTTCCGCTCCATGCGGCAAGGGGAGGGCGACTGCGGTTGTAAAAACGGTATTCTCTTCGGTATCGGCCGATTTCGCAAACCGCAGGGTCAGTCGGATCATCACCGGGAAATTTCCGGTCCGCGTACCATCCTCCTCAACCATCCCCCTCTCGCCGCTGTCCCATTCCTCATGTTCATTCCCCTCCGTATCAACATAACTGTACTGTATTTCAGCAAGACTGTCACAAAGGAGAAATCCTTTCTCCTCATCAATCTCCGGCCCGACACCAGGACGCACAGGCACATCGATGCGATACAGCTGCAACAGGCCGCTCTCTTCGTCCACCTCGGTCGCGTACCGGATCATTGCATAGCCCGCTGCCCGCTCCGTCCTGCTGAAGACCAGATGTGCCGCCGAGGTGAAGGTCAACCGGTCGGATCGACCGGTTGCCCCCTCATTCCGTTCTCCCTGCAGCGAGCCGCCATTGCCGAGGTGCACCGACTCCAGGTCGCCGGTTATTCGTTCCAGGGCGATGCGGGCCATGTTGCTGAATTCCACCACGGACTCCGTGCTGTCCGTCACCCGGAAGGTCGACCTGTAGGCGCCATACACCGAGGAGATGACAATGGCGAAAATGAATATCGCCATCAGCAGCTCCAGAAGAGTGAAGCCGTCCTGGCGTGTCTGTCGAGGCCGAGGGTTCAGCGGGTGTTCTCCTTTTTGATGTAGCATCTGAGTGTGTAGCTGAGAACTGCATTGTCCTGCGAAACGGTCAGGTCAAGGCGCTGCAGCGGTTCTACCGGATCCGCCGATGTGGGCAGAAACTCCGACAGATCGGCATCCTGGACTTCAACCTTCCAGACAAAACCTGGAAAATCGTCGCCGAAATCGCCGTCTCCATCTTCGAGAGGGGTTACGCCGCTCTCATACTCCGCCAGTTTGGCTTTCGCCAGGGTGGCGGCATGGATATTGAATTGAGCTTCGGTTGCAAGGGACAGGCTTTGCGCCTGGGATCCAAGGATGGCGGAAAGGCTGATCGCCAGGATCGCGATCGCGATCAGGACTTCAAGAAGAGTAAACCCCTGTTGTTCCGACAGGGGCGGGTGGGACACCGGTATCTTCGAAGGAGGGTTCACGCCGTTAATCTATCACTCCATCTCCACATAGCTGTCGGTAATCCGGACATTCCCGAGAAAAGGAGAGAACAGCATGGTCAGGACCTCGTCTTCGTCATTTTCCAGGTGGATCATGGTTTCGTCGATGTATCCCTGTCGGCTGACCCAGAGCTGCGGTCGGCCTTCATCCATTTTCCCTTCGGATTTGGTCCAGATATCGACGATCCGAACGGGTTGCGTCAATTGCAGCGCATCGGTCTGGACCTCATCCGGATCCTCCGGTGCCGCTGCCGTCTCCTGGCGATACCAGATGCGGTTTTCCGATAGGTCAAAGGTGATGACGTAGGCCTGCTGGTCCCGAATCGCTTTTTCCCGCACCGCCTTGATCAGCCCGATCACCTGCCGGGAGGAGGCCTTGAGCGGATCGGTCAGGATTGAATTTTTCAAGGTCGGCGCCGCAACCGCCAGCATCACGGATATAAGGGCACAGACCACCAGTAATTCAAAGAGCGTAAAGCCCGAATCGTCGCGGCCAATTCCTGTCCGCCACGACTCGGCGGCCCACCTCCCCGCCAGCGGCTTCACCAGCACCGGCTATTCAATTTCCCAGTTATTGATATCGGCGCTGTCGCCCTCGCCCTCAGCCTCCCCGTCGATGCCGTAGGAACTGAGATCGTAATCGCCATGCACCCCGGGACTGAGATAGACAAAATCATTTCCCCACGGATCCAGAGGGACCTTGCTCTTTTCGAGATAACCGCCGTCTCTCCATTTCGGCGGCAGTATGCCGGCGGTCGGCGGTTCAACCAACGCCTGCAACCCCTGTTCCGTCGAGGGATATGTGCCGTTATCGAGTTTATAAAGATTCAAGGCGGTTTCAATCCCCTGTATCTGCATCGCCGCCTTGGTTCGCTTGGCCTCCTCCGGATGACCCATGATCTTCGGGCCGACATAGCCGGCAAGAATACCAATGATGACGAGGACAACCAGAAGTTCAATCAGGGTAAATCCAGCTTCGGCAGAATGGCGCCTCAGCCCTTGCAACGTGGGGAGAGATCGATTGGTCATGTTATGTTTCTTGGTTTTACGTTTGATTTCAAGGAATACACCGCTACGCCGCAGATCAGCGCGGCGAGCAGCATCAGGGTAATTTTCACCCAGATGGCGAACTCCAGCATCAGATAGCTGAAGGCAACCCAAGGCCACAGGCATACCCTGACGACCTGCTTCAGGACGTCGTTGCCTTCGATGACTTCGGCAATCATTGGTGAAAACTGGTAATACCGGTCGATCAAGGCCTGTCCCAGCCCATTGCCGCGCAGGTAACGGTCACGGAAATTCCGCAGCACGACCACATGCGCATCGAGCACCGAACCGTAGGCCGCAGTGGCGATGAAACAGGCATCGCTGGTTTCGAACGACAACTCGTTGCCGTAGATGACCGTCTCGTCGGAAAGTACCGCATAGGCCCTGACATAATATCTCGTATTCGGGGTAATTTCGACAATATTGCTGCCGAACGTTCCCACTCCGGACCCGTCACTGGTCTGACCGTAAAGAACAGTCTTGTAATTGAAGGAATTTTCCTTGGTTACCGGCGGCAGTATCGAATCAGTCGAGTCGTCGTCCGTCGTGTCGGTCGTATCCGTCGTCTCGGCAGGCCGGTACACCGGATGCCGGGCCGTACCATAGCATACCCCTCGCTCCGTGACCGTCGGAATGGTACTGGCCGAACCGCCTGCGATCTGGACAATCTCCCCGCCCGATATTGCACTGTTCCGGCCAATGTTGGTGATCGGGGTCGTAGCGATGTGATAGTAGGTCGAGGAGACACCGCCAGCCGTCAAGGCTGTCGATTCGGCAAGGGCCGACATCGCCACCGCACTGTATTGCAGCAGGACGAAATCGTTGTCGTCCCCGTTGCTGGAATAACCGGCGGCGAGGACCTTCCCGTCCGGCAGCACTGCCAGTGCCCGGCCGGCATCGTCATACAACGACACCGTATCGGCGATATAGGTGGCGATGGCTTCATCGACGGCGGTTTCCGGGGAAATCCCGTCCCCGGTTTCCGACGAAGCGCCCTCTTCCACGGCCGTCGCTGCCTGATTCCCGACCGCGGTGTTCGAGGGTGATGCGGCAGCGTCGGAATCTGTGGTCGTGCCGGCAGTTTCTGTCGCCGTGCCAGTCGCTCCCGTCGTGGATGCCTCATCGGCCGTATTTTCAGCACCGTAGCGTAGCAGTATGAAATCCTTGCCTTTCACCGTTTCAGTATAGCCGGTCACCAGGATGGCGCCGTCCTTCTGCACCGCCACACCGTACCCGACGCTGTCGTAGCCCAGATCGCTGCGTACCATCCCGACGGTGCCGAAGCTCGTGTCTATCTGCCCGCTGGTGAGGAACCGTCCCATGATCACCTCTCGATATTCACCATTATCGTAGGTGCCGACCACGACCAGCCGGCCGTCATCCTGGGCGGCCATATCATAGATTATCGCCTCTCCTTCCATGTCGGTGATCCGGACTTCGCCATTGGTGCCAAACGATTCATCGATAGCCCCATCGGCCTTGAGCCGGAAAAGGCTGGGGCCGGCAACCCCCTCCGGTTTGCTGTAACCGGCAAGCAGGATCGAAGTATCGCTCTGCACCACCAGGGAATGCGCTGCGGTCTCATACCCGCGGTCGATAAGCACGAAGCCATCCGTGCCGAAGGCGGTGTCCAACTTTCCAGACGGGTCGACCCGGGCGATCATCGCCTGCAGACCGGTGCTGCCGCCGGCCGTCCCCGCCACCACAATATCGCCATCCGGGGCAACCTGCAGGTCATGGGCATTACCGGATTTGCCGTCCAGCGGCAGGACGAGTCTCCCGGATGTGCCGAAGGAAGTGTCCAGAGAGCCGCTATCGGTGAGGCGAACCAGGAAAACTGCCGAGCTTGCCTCATTCGCTCCATTGTCAGCGGTGCCGGCGATAACGATCTTGCCGTCCTCCTGCACCACAATGGCCTGCGCCATGGCATTCCCGTCGCCGGGGTTGAAGGTGGTATAACCGGTGGAGTGAAACGAGGTATCGAGCTTGCCGTCCGGCTGATACCTGGCAACCGCAACATCCTTCAACACGGAATTCGTGCTGAAACCGGCCAGCAGGATCTTACCGTCGGGTTGGACCGCGAGGGCCAGGGCCTCATCATCGTCAATACCAAAATCGGTAACGACCCTGCCCTGGTCCCCGAAGGCGGGATCGAGATTGCCCCCTGCATGAGCGGATACGATCGACAGAAAAACCGTCACCACCAGCAGCATGACTATCCGCCGGAATTCAGTTTTGATTTCGCACATATTCATCCCACCTTCGATTCCAGTATTGGAAAACGTTCTGATATCGTCCACAAACAGCCGCATTTCAGCTCTATGGATGATATCAAAAAGTCACCTGCCCAGGCAAGGATGTTGAACACCTTTTATCGAGTGCTGATCGCAGGATAACAGCCTGATACGACAACAATGGCGCATGGCGTGATCCGCTCATGACATTACTACCCATTGATATCACTAAATATAATCTGTCATTGACGGCAACGCCGCAGCTCCTGAATGATACATACACTACCTAATATATATAAACAAATCCATTATTGTGGTTTTTCGTTTCACGCATAATTCTATGTACAGACACAGTCGTCACCGGTCCACACGTGTTTCACTTTCAGCCGCGGCAAATCATCGCGGCAGGAGGGCCCGACGCGTCAGCAGCATCGACTGAAGCCATTGCAAAACACCCCGCATCCAATGATATGATCGTACAACGATCCTGTCGCATCGCGCATGACCATATTTCCTCAAGGAGGAGGCACTATGAAACACATCTCATTCGTCCTGTTTCTCATCGTGGCGGTGCTGTTGCATCTGCCACCGACGGCAACAGCCGCCCCCCCGGAGCGGTTGAGGTACATCGTGGTTCTGCATGACGACGAGCAGTTACCGGCAACGACGGCCAGAGACATCGCCGGCAAGGTCGGCGGCGAGGTCGGCTTCATCTACCAGCATGCGTTGAAAGGTTTTTCGATCACCGTGCCCGAGCAGGCGGTGGCCGGCCTGGAGAAGAACCCCAGGGTCAAGTATGTGGAGACCGACAACCTCAGGTACACCTTTGCCCAGACAATCCCCACCGGCGTGCAGCGGATTTTCGCCGCCGCCAATCCGGACATCGATATTGACGGCAACGACGACGCTCGGGTCGACGCCGATGTGGCCGTCATCGATACCGGGATTGACCTGCAGCATCCGGATCTGCAGGTGATGAACGGCGTCAATTGCACCGGCACCCTGTTCAATACCAAATGCGTTGCCGGCGGCGATGACGACCACTACCACGGGACCCATGTGGCCGGCATCATCGGGGCTCTCGATAACGGCATCCAATCTGAGCAGTGACCTGGAATGGTTCGACAATGGGGTAAAATTCGGCACCGGCGGCTCATCCGGCATCGTTCCGAGTCCCGGCACGCATTCCATCACCGCCACGGTCACCGATTCCGGCGGCCTCGTCGGCAACGACAACATCACCGTCACTGCGACCGACACGACCGGAATCACCCTGGACGTCCGGGCCTACAAGGTCAGGTCGGTCAAACACGCCGACCTGACCTGGAGCGGTTCCGGCTCCGACCAGGTCGACATCAAACGCAACAACACCATCTTCACGATCACAAACGTAGGCGCCTACAAGGACACCCTTACCAAAAGCACGGTCTCCGCCACCTATCAGGTATCCGAGAAAGGAACCGCTGCCTGTTCGAACAGCGTGACGGTCGGTTGGTAACGAGCGCCGCCGGTCCAGGCCTTGAAAAGGTCGGCGGCAAAAATTACGGCCTCCCTTCCCATGGCAGCGAAAGCGCCACGGGCCGGGAGGCCTGTTTTTTCTTCAATCCGTCAAACCTCGCATGTCCCCGGCGGCGCCGGGGCCATGCAGTCGGGCTTGATCAATTCACACTGGGAAAGGTATGACATTTGGTGCAGTCCAGACCTTTCGCGATGTGGGTCTTGTGGGCGCCGCTGCTCCACGATTTGCTGTCATGGCAGCTGCTGCAGAGTTGACTCTGGGGCTGCACCAGACCGGTCGGCGTCGGGGTATGGCAGCTGTTGCAGGAGATATTCCTGTTCCGATGATTCTGATGCATGGTTTCAAACGGCTGACTCTTGCTCTCATGACAGAGGGTACATGAACTGACCTTCGCCGGCATCTCGTGGTAGCCAAGGGCGGCGAACGGGATCATGCCCTTGCCGTCGGGAGTGGCCCCCGTATTGTCGTGGCACGAGGTGCAGGACGGGGCCTTGCTCTTCGGATCGACGCCGTGGGTGATCAGCATCTCGGCATCGGCCTCGACCAGGGTGTAATTACCGGTCATACCCTGATCTTTCATGCCCTCCTCGACGGCGGTATCGAAATTGCCGGTCATGAACATCCACATGATCGCCGGCGGGATGATCTGGCCGCTTTCATGCAGCGGCATGATGGTGAAATGGCGCTTGATCGGCACGATCTTCGATTTGCCGTCGAACGGCGCGCCATTGGCCTTGGCCATCGGATAGATGCCCTGGGCGTCGGCCTTGATGGTCTCGCCGACATTGTAGACATTCGAGGTGCCGTCAAACCACGCGTATTCCGGTTTGACGTTGGCCTGTTTGACCTCCTCGCCGACAAAGCCGCCCTGGCCCGAGCAGAAGGCCCGATTCCAGACCGGGACCCGCCAGTCACGGGACATCTCGGTCGCCCCGCCCTTGGCATAGGTCTGGATATGACAGGTCTGACAACTCACCTGGCCTTGGGCATGCCGGTTCAGGGTGGTGTTGGAGTGCGGCGCCGCGGTGTGACACGACTGGCAGGTGGGATTCGGCGCCTCGGTCGCCCGCAGGTCGATGCCGCGGCCGCCGATCTTGTGGTTGGCCGATGCGTGACAGCTGACACAGGTCAGGTTGGCGCCGGCCTTGGAAAGATGGACATCCTGGTCGACGGTGGCATCTTTGCTGTTGACCCCCATGTCGCCGCGTTTGACCCAGTCGCCGCCGCCGGCGGTGGCATGACAGCGCAGACAGGACTGGTTGGTCGGCAGATGGACCGTCCGGGCGAGGTTGACCATGGTCGTGCCGGCCGGCATCTTGGCGTAGTCAGGCACGGTGGTATAGTTGCCCTGGGCATCCTGCTTCCCGAAAATATAGGTCTTTACCTGTTTCAACACATTCGTCACCGTGACCGAATTATTGGGGTCCTCAACGGTCTTGCGCTGATAGGTGTCACTGTGACACATCAGACAATCGACATCGGCGGCCTCCGGCGGATGCGGGGCATTACCGTCGGCCCGGACATGACAGGAGTAACAGGCCCCTTTCGACGACACCGCGTAGGTGCAGAAGGTGTTGATGCCGCCGACGCCCTTGCCGAGTTCTTCGCCATTGGTATTGGTCAGATCCGGCGTCGGCCCCGCCCATTTCATGTGCACGCTGCTGAGCATGTCATTGGCTTCCTCCTGGTGACAGCTGATGCAGGTCGACGGGCCGTTGTAGGCGGTGATGGTGTTATGGGCCGGAATCGGCCCGTCCACCAGTCCACCGCCGGGCGGAGGAGTGCCGGGATCCGGAGGCGGTTCGGTGCCGACATCGGATGACTCCTTGACGGTAAACTGGGCACTCTGTCTGACCTTGCCCGATCTGTCCTGCAGGACACAGGTATAACTCCAATTTCCCGCCGGCTCGTTGGCCGGGATAGTGTAATCGAAGTCGGCGGTCAAGCCATTGATCGTCATTTTCTGTTTGGTCACCTCTGTGCTGCCCGACTGTCTCTGCGGATTATTGATAATAATCTGCGCTGAGCTCAGTGGAGAACGCCAGCCTCCGACCCCGGTACATTCGAACTGTACCGGTTGGCCGAGCGTCGCCTCAACTGGAGTCGTTGTCATCTGGATGGATCTGTCCGCAGCGAGACAGCTGCTCCCCACCAAGATGCACAAGGATGCCATGACCAAGGTTTTTTTCTTCATTGATCCTCCCCGTGATCGTTGTCGATTGATGCCAAAGGCGCATTCTCGCCAATGACTCTGTGAAATCTGGACAGTACGTTTCTGACTGCAAGATAGATGCCACGGCGTGGCACCTCACCTCGTGCGGACCCGAAAGACCCTATTGATATTATTAATAATCAATGCGTTACACGATCAACTTTGCATGTATCCACACCTTCGCTCTCGCGACAATTTCGATTTGTTATTTTTTCCTTTATTATCAGTACGATTACCGACCATGACAAACAATTGCCCCACCATTGTTCTCATGTGAATTTAAGACGTTAAGTATTTAATGATTTTCTGACACTCGTACGCGGGACCGACCGGTCAAAATCCTGATTTTTAACCGTGATAATTCATAAATTTGTACGGAACAGGTGCATCATCTCCGACCACCGGGCGGAGAGACAATCTTCACATATCTGAAATTGTAGTGTTTCCAACATGAATGGGGATAAGCAAGCCGGCAAGAAAACGATATTGCGATCGTTTTTGAATATACATCCGGACCAAATCGAGCGCCGGTGCCGTGACACTCCCGACACCATTCTTCGGCCACCGGGAACAGTAAAACCTGAGAGGCAATGTCATGAAAAACAGGACGGTGATCGTTCGATGAACCTCGAAGCGCGATCACGATGGTGTTGGCTATGCAGAAATTCTGTTTATCAGGTAATTATATGGAAATAGACGATCAATTCAAAAATTGAAGACAACTGATTTATAACAGCCGAAGATTGTCAATGGATCATCTGGTTCATCTCAAAGATAGGCAAGAGAATGGAAATGACGATAAATCCGACCGCCAGACCCATGGCCGTAATCATCAGCGGCTCGAGCAGCGAGGTCATACCTTTGACCGCCGCTTCGACATCACGTTCATAGGCATCGGCGATCTTGTTGAGCATCACCTCGAGGCTGCCGCTCTGCTCTCCGACGGCAATCATCTGGACGAACATCGGCGGAAACCAGGGAGAGGCGGCCAGCGCGACAGTCATGCTCTGTCCCCGCTGCACATGTTCCATCGCCGAATCGACAACCTCGGCGATGCGGACGTTGTCGACCAGCGTCCGTACAATCCGCATCGCCACCATGAACTCGACGCCGCTGCGGTTCATGCTGGCAAGGGTCGAGGCGAACCGCGCCAGGATGATCTTCTGCGCCACCGGCCCGATGACCGGCGTCCTGAGTTTGATGAGATCCCACAGGGATCGCCCCTTGGCCGTCTTCACGAACATGCGCAACAAGATGACCACCGCCAGGCCCACGCCCAGCAGCACCCACCAGTAGTTTTTCAAAAACGAACTGGTGCCGATCAGAAACAGGGTGGGCAGGGGCAGGGTCTGCTCCATGTCCTTGAAGACCTGGGTGATATTGGGAACGATATAGGTGATGAGGATGAACAGGATGGCGGTGCCGATGATGGCCATGAACACCGGATAGTACATCGCCGCCCGCAGACGCCCCTTCAATTCCTGCTGTTTCTCACTGAAATCGGCCAGTTGCTCGAGAACGACATCGAGCGACCCCGATTCCTCCCCGGCCCGGATCATGTTGATATAGAGGTGGGGAAAGAGTTTCGGATGCTCGCCCATGGACTGGGCCAGGGTCTTCCCCTCGCTCACCTTGCCCTTGATCTGGGCCAGGACCTTCTTCAAGGCGGTGTTGCGGGTCTGCTCGACGAGCGAGGACAGGGCTGTATCCAACGGGATGCCGGCGCCATGCAGGGTGGAGAGCTGCCGGGTGATGACGTACACTTCCTCAGGGGTTATGCGGTTGAACAGGCTGGTCGAGAACCAGGACTGGGAAGCTCCGCCCACCCTTGCCTTACTTTCCTTTAGTGATACCGGGTAGTTGCCCCCTGAGCGCAATTTCGCCCTGGCCTGGGACTCACTATCGGCTTCAATGATCCCTTTCAGATTCTTGCCTCGCTGGTCGAGGGCATTGTATTCGTAGACAGGCATGACACTCCGGGATATCGTTATGATTATCCAAAGCGGAGCGATTGATTTCAGCCTTCACTGCCGCTTGCAGGGCACCTCTGCGCCCCTTTTCCTGGGACAGGTTGATACGGAGAAGAATCCGCCATCCGGCAGGAACCGTCAAACTCTTTTTTCTGCCACCATGACCAAGGGTTTACCTTAAGGAAATTATTTCCTATACTGATGCATCAAGTTCAACAAAAATCAGCATCCCAGGCCCGAGGCGTACACTCACTCTGCAGTGGCACTATGCCAGTTTGACACATACCGTCCCGAATGTATACACACTATTTCGGCCTGAACGAAAAACCCTTCGCCATCACCCCAAACCCGCGCTATCTCTATATGAGCGAGCTCCACCGGGAGGCGTTGGCCCATCTCATCTACGGCATCCAGCGCGACGGCTGCTTCATCCTGCTGACCGGGGATGTCGGCACGGGGAAGACCACCGTCTGCCGCTGCCTCCTCGAGCAACTGCCGGAAGATACGGATATCGCCATAATTCTCAACCCCAAGCTCACCGCCATCGACCTGCTCAAAACCATCTGCGAGGAGCTGTCCATTCCGGTACCGCTCGAGTCTCCCACCAGCAAGAGCTATATCGATGCGCTCAATCGTCATCTGTTGCGGACCCATGCCGAAGGGAGAAGCACGGCGCTGGTCATCGACGAAGCGCAGAATCTCGAGGCCGATGTCCTGGAGCAGCTGCGGCTGCTCACCAACCTTGAAACCAATACCCAGAAACTGCTGAAGATCATACTCCTCGGCCAGCCTGAACTGCGCACCCTGCTCGCCGGTCCGCTGATGAGCCAGGTGAATCAGCGGATTACGAGCCGATATCACCTCCAGCCGTTGCAGCCAGCCGATGTCCGGATCTATATCCAGCACCGCCTCAGGGTGGCAGGGGGCGGAACCCGGCGCCTGTTCACGGACCGGGCGATAAAGCTCGTTGCCCGGCTTTCCAAAGGCATCCCGCGGCTGATCAATCTCATCTGCGACCGGGCGCTGCTCGGCGCCTACGCCGAAAATGCCGATCGGGTCAGCTGGAAGATCATGCGGAAGGCCGGCCGGGAATTGCTCGAGAGCGGCCGGACATCGATGTTCTCCCGCCGGTTTATCCTGATCACGGCGATCACCCTGGTTCTAATCGGCATCGGCATGCCGGCAGCTTATCACTATCTGAAGATGCCTTCGATGGAGACCTTCATGAAGGTATGGCAGCCGCAGAACAATACAACCCCGGAGGGAACCAAACCGAATACGGACCGGAAGTCGAGTGACACGTCAACTACCGAGACCAGCAATCGGCAACCTGCCCCGAAGACGGATCAAGACGAAAAACAGCAGTCCTCGTCGATTTCGATTGAACAGACCGTATCGAAAATGGAGATAAAACCTGACCAGAAAACGGTTCGGGACAAATAGGTAGAGAACGCCATGTCATACATACTCGATGCTTTGAAAAAATCGGACCAGGAAAGGAAACAGGGCGAGATACCCACCCTGGAAAGCATCCATACCGATCTGACCTCCTCCCGCATCCAGAGGTCGGCGAGGCAACGAAAACGGTTCCTCCTGCTCTTCTCCGCATCTCTTGTATTGATCGGCGTCGGTCTGTGGCAATGGCGTTCTCCATTATTCACTTCGCAGACTGCCGAGCAAACAGCTCCGGCAGAGCAGACTGCCGAGGTCGGGAATCCGACCCTGCCGCCGCCTCAAAACGCCGGGCCAAACACCACCCGCCAGCCTGCCGAACCGGCACAGAATCCGGTGGCGGAGGTTGCGGCGCCGGCTCGGGAGGTTGCACCGCCGCAACCACAGGTGCCGGTCCAGGTCAGGAAACCATCGACGTCGGTGACTGTCGCCAAGCGCATCGTGGTTCCGCCGGCCGAGCAGATTCAGCCCGCCACGCCGTCCCGGGTTGTTCGACCATCCTCCCCGCCCCCTTCCGAGACCACTGCAACCCAGGATGACAGCCCACCGTTGTTGAAGGAATTACCGATCGAGATCCGGAAATCGATCCCGGAAATTTCCATGGCCGGCCATGTCTACTCCGAGATCCCGGCCCGGCGGATGATCATGATCAACAACAAGATCGTCCGCGAAGGTGAGCGGGTGGGCGATCAGCTCAAGCTTCTTCGCATCACCTGGGACGGGGTCATCCTCCGCCACGTAAGTACGGATTTTCAGATAAAACTCTAACTACGGTCTGAAAATCTTCTACACCGAGGGGCCGTTCCGGAATACCGAAAACCACGCAGGGTATTTCGAACGGCCCTTTTGTTTTGCAGGACACCGAAGCATGCAACCGGGGTGGACAGCGCACATCCCATCCACCGTCACAGGCCGGAGACGGACCATTCAACCACAAGGAGGGAACATGAAAAGAGGGATTCTGTCTGTCGCACTGATCGCATTCCTGTTGTCCTTAGCTGGTGTCTGTCCATAAATCGTGAATTTCGAGTAAGCGTCGCCACACCCTGACTTACTATATGCGCATCAATTCACCATCGACTATGCCGATAGTTTTTCCCTGTTGTCGGGCGCATATTTGTCGGCCCCAATGGCCTGCTCAAGACGCACTTCTCCCAAACAAGTCGAGATCGGACAGTGCGCCTGCGTCTTCAGGCCAATTGTTTGCGGGCCAATGTCAATAAATTTGCCGAAACGATCGAGGCCCAGACAGGAGTTTCGGAGATAACCACTTCCCTTCCGGCAAATCCAAATAAAACCAGCGAGTTGTCGCACTCGGTCTCGTAAGACCCTCCAATAAAATCAAATTGCCCGTGCGTATTGCCCATAAATACTGGGGTTACGCAATATTTTGCTTGACATGTAAGACCCTACTGTTAGTATACCAGTATGGCGCATTTTCACATAAAAACCAAAAAGGGAAGACCCTACCTCTACGTCCGGGAAATTGCCAGGGTCGATGGCAAGCCCAAGGTCATCTCCCAGATCTACATCGGCTCGCCGGAAAAGGTTGCCGGCTTGCTTGGCGGCAAAGAGGCCGATGTCCTGAGCTTGAAGGTCGAAGAGTTCGGCTCTCTCTGGTTGGCGTATCAGATCGACCGGGATATTGATCTCTGCGGCATCGTCGACAATGTCGTTCCCAAGGCAGAGAGGGAGACGGGGCCTTCGGTCGGCGAGTATTTTCTCTATTGCGTGCTGAACCGGATGGTGCAGGCCGTCAGTAAAAACAAACTTGCCGATTGGTTCAGAAAGACAGCCATTCAACATATCCGGCCGGTCGAGTTGGACGAACTGACCAGCAAGCGCTACTGGGAAAAATGGGAGCGGGTGAACGAAACCGACCTCCACACGATTGCCCATAAGTTTTTCGAGCGCATCTGCCAGGCCGAGGCGCCGGCCGCCGACTGCCTGCTCTTCGACACCACCAATTACTACACCTACATGGCCAGTCAAACCGAATCGCAACTCGCCAGGCGCGGCAAGAACAAGGCCGGCAAGCATCATCTGCGCCAGATCGGCCTGGGACTGCTGGTCGCCCGGGATTCGCGGTTGCCGCTCTATTATAGCGTCTATCCCGGCAATATCCATGACAGCAAGCATTTTGAGGCGGTGATGGACGATATGTTCGGTGTTGTCTGTGGCTTGAACAAAACGAAAGAACGGCTCACCGTGGTTATCGACAAGGGCATGAATGCCGATGACAATTATGCCTGGATTGACGGGCATCCCCGGATTCATTTTATCACCAGCTATTCGACATATTTCGCCCAGGACCTGGCGGCAACTCCGCTGGATCGTTTTGAACCTGCCGATACGGCGGAAAATCGTCGACTTCTCGAGGAGGGTCGGTCAGATGAATGTCTGCTCGCCTTTCGGACCAAGGGCGAGTACTGGGGTAAAGAGCGAACCGTGATCGTTACCCATAACCCGGCGTCTGCCCGTAAGCAGGCCTACACCTTTGCCGATAAACTTGAGGCCATGCGTCAGGAACTCTTGGCCATACGGGCCAAGGTGAGAGACCACGCGCCGCACTGGCGGAACGAGGAGACCGTGCGAGAGCGGTATGTTCGGTTCTGCGAACAGCTCCATATGGCGCCGCAACTGTACGAACTGGAATTCAGCCAATCACCGGACGGCCTGGCGCTGACCTTTCGCAAAAATGTCTATCTGGTCAGCCGGAAACAGGCGATGTTCGGCAAAAACATCATTATTACCGATAATACGGATTGGCCCACCGGCGATATCATCGAAGCGAGTCTTGCCCGCTGGCAGGTGGAGGACCGGTTCCGTCTCAGCAAGGACAACGATCTGGTGGGCACCAGCCCGGTCCGGCATTGGACTGACAGCAAGATCAGATGTCATCTTTTCACCTGTGTGGTGGCTATGACCTATTTGCGCCGGATCGAGTTGAAGATGGCTGCTGCCGGACGAAAACGTTCGATCGAGGAGGTTATGGACGACATGCGGCATCTGCATTATGTCCTGAGGGTAAAGAAGGGGGGCCGGACACCTGAGCGGCGCTTGGAAACTCCCAGTAAGACCCAAAGTGAAGTCCTATCGGCATTTGGCTACCACGTTGACGAGAGTGGGGTCTTACAGGGTCCCGTTGGCTAAACCCTTATTCAACGCGGGCTCGCGGCCATTCGTGCCGATTATCCCCGAAACTCCTGCCATACATTCACGCGCAAAGCGGTGTATTCGATTATCGGAAAGAGTCTTGTGTAAAATGATCTGCGACAGGTTCTGTCATTTCGACCGGGAGAAATCTCATCGCCTTGAAAACCGAGATTTCTCGCTATCGTTCGAAATGACAGGGTGGACGCTCGAAATGACAGCGGCGGCGGCATCTCGGCCTTCGCCCTTCCGGGAACAGCGAGGTTTCTCGCTGCCGCTCGAAATGACAGCGACGACGGCAGGTCGGTCGGTCCTCCGGTGTCCCTGAGATCTCCAGACAGGATCACCCCCTACAGAAGAATCTTTACAACCCCGGCGGCGGATGGTATCACTGGGGCCGATTGCCCCGGCAGTCTGAGCCCCCGCTTCAGGGCGGATCAGGCGAATGCCCCGCCCCATCGACGTAACGCACCACCAGGATCGAAACCGATTATCGGGAAACGCCCATGTCACAATCGAAAACAACAGCACCGAATGCCCCCCCGGCTCAACCGATGCTCCAGGCCATGGTCTGGTATCGGGAAGAACACTGGGAGACCTTGAAGAAACTCTTCACCGACGCCGATCGCCTGCCGAAGACATACGGCGATTGGCTGCAGAGAGCGGAAGAGATGAAGACTCAGGTTCAGGCGGCCGGGGATATCGTCATCAAGGTGTATATCGATCCGGAGACCTTCCCGGCCTGGTGCCGGCACAAGGGACTGGCGATGGATGCCGAAGCCCGGTCGCAGCTGGCCATCGAGGTCGCCCAGAGCCAGTCGTTCAGCCTCTGAACCGCCCGAGCGCCCGCCCCCGGGCCGCCCTAGCGGCCGTACCCCCTGTCGGGGGGAAGATTGTGTCCCCTCGCGGTCGAGGTGGCGAGGACATCGCAGCGTTCGTTACGGCTGTTGCCGGCATGGCCTTTCACCCAGACGAAACGTACCGCCATCGCCTCCGCAAGCCTGAGAAGCTCCGCCCACAGATCGGCGTTGAGGGCCGGATGACCGTCCGACCGGCGCCAGCCCCTGTTTCTCCAGCTGCGCGCCCAGCCCTTTTCGATGCCGTTGACGACATAGCTCGAATCCGAGTGGACGACCACCGGCCGGCCTGACCCCTCGAGCTGCTGCAGGGCAACGATGCAGGCCATCAGCTCCATGCGGTTGTTGGTCGTCAGGCTGAAGCCGCCGCAGTATTCCTGTTCCTCGGCGCCATCGACGATGATGACGCCATACCCGCCCGGGCCGGGGTTGTTGATGCAGCCGCCATCGGTGAAGACGATCACCGTATCGGCAGCGGCAGCAGCGTTCTCTGCCGCGGCAGCCACAGGTCGCGGTGTTCGCGCCGACCGCGGCGCATACAGGGGCGCCTCCAGCCAGGCCTCGGCCTCGGCGCGCGAGGCGAACCCCTTGAATTTCGCGCCTGGAAAGCCCTTCACCTGCCGCTCGGCCTCCGGCCACTGGCTATAGACGCCCGGCTCCCGCCCGGCCGCCACCGCATAAAATTTCTTTCCCATTCCGTCCTGAACTCTCCTTCGTTTCCTGTTCCGTCATCCGCCCTGCCCCTATCTGGCGACAACTCCGACAACCTCGTTTCCCCGCTCATTGAAGACCAGCGAGTCGAAACAGAGCGTGTTGGCCATGGCGATCCCGCGGCCATGGTTGTCGGTTGCCCGGGCCGGATCGAATTCCAGGTACCGCCGCCAGTCGAACCCCTCCCCGTCGTCGGTGATCCGGATTGAGCAGGCATCCTCCCGGCGCTCAAACACGACCTCGACCTTGCGACCGCTGTAGCGCGGATCGGAGAGACGCCTGGCTATCTCGTCATCCCAGGCATTCTCCCTGATCAAGCTGCCCTTGACCTCGTAATCTATGGCGAGATTGCCGTGTTCGACGGCATTGATCAGCATTTCCGATATGCCGGTGAGGGCCCGCTCCGGCACGGGAAAAAAATTGGCCAGCAGGGCCGCCAGGCTCTCCCCCTCTTCGATCGTCCGGAACGTGCAGTTGAGGGCCTGAACGAGTCCGAAGCCGACCTTCCACTGGTTCATTTCGCTCCGCAGTTGCCTGAAGAGCTTCACCCGTTTGGCGGCGGCCCCGACGACCGACAGCAGGGTATCGTTGTCCAGCGGTTTGGTCAGGTAGTAAAATACCCCCGCCCGTATGCCCTCGACGATCTCTTCCGGCCGGTCCGCCGCCGTCTGCATGATGACCGGGATGTAGTGCAGCCGCTCATCGGCCTTCATCGCGGCGCAGACGGCGAGACCATCCATCTCCGGCATCATCCGGTCGAGCAGGACGATGTCGATCGAGCCGGGCTCACTGTGCAGTTGATCGAGCGCGTCCCTGCCGTTGACCGCCGTCCGGACCACGTACGCATCATGGCGACCGAGCAGGTTCTCGAGCAGCAGCAGCGAGACGGGATTGTCATCGACGGCCAGGATCTTGATCCGTTCCCCGCCATAATGCTCAATTTTCATCTCAGC
This sequence comes from Desulfoprunum sp., assembly GCF_053613775.1. Lineage (NCBI taxonomy): Bacteria > Pseudomonadati > Thermodesulfobacteriota > Desulfobulbia > Desulfobulbales > Desulfobulbaceae > Desulfoprunum > Desulfoprunum sp. The sequence goes on along the minus strand of NZ_JBSHXH010000003.1, from coordinate 226,062 downwards.
CTCCTTGGCCATCTCCGCCTGATGGTGAACCAAAGGGAACGGAATCGGCACGATATCGATCCCCACCGCCGGAGAAACCGACCGCAGCCCCGGTCAACGGAGCGAGTGGTTCTGTATCGTCCATATTCAAGCGACACAGAGGGACAGCCAACAAAAAGGCTGCATCGCCCGGTTGGACGTGCAGCCTCGTCATTGCTCCTGCACACTGCAGGCACTCAGCATCCCTTGATGCCTCAGCCGCCGATTTTCTTGGCCTCGCTCTTGTCGGACTCCGGGACACCTTCCTTGGTCAGCGCCCCGGCGATGGCGTCACGGGAAACCTTGATCTCCACGCCTTTCGCCACCTCGAGGGTCACGACCTTGTCCGTCAGGCCGGTGATCTCGCCATGAATTCCGCCCTTGGTGACGATCTTGTAGCCTTTTTTCAGATCACTCAGAAACGCCTGGTGCTGTTTTGCCTGTTTCTGCTGCGGCCGGATAAGCAGAAAATAGAAGACGACAAAGATGAGAATCAACGGGATGAACTGGCCGAATGCGCCCAAGCCCCCGCCTGCGGCAGCCCCGGCAACGGGATCGGCCGCAAAAGCAACTCCTGTCATGGTATTTCCTCCGAAGATTGAAATGAAATGCGGACGTGACCAGCAATATCGCCGCAACAGACCGAAAATCTATTGTCCTGGTGGTCGGGCAATGATAATCACTGATCGGTCAGCCTGCTATAAAAATCTTTCCTGAACCGGCCATAACAGTCGGCCTCAATCGCCTTGCGGATCCGGTCCATGAGGTCGATGTAGTAATGGAGGTTGTGGATGGTGTTGAGATGGTAGCTGAGGATCTCCCGGCTGACGAACAGGTGCCGGAGGTAGGCCCGCGAATAGTTCCTGCAGGTATAGCAGGTGCAGGACGGATCGAGCGGCGCCGGGTCGTCCCGGTAGCGTGAATTCTTGATCACGACCTTGCCGTGGGAGGTGAACAGGGTGCCGTTCCTGGCGTTCCGGGTCGGCATCACGCAGTCGAACATGTCGATGCCGCGCCACACCCCCTCCACCAGATCGGCCGGGGTCCCCACACCCATCAGGTACACCGGATGGTCGGCGGGCAGGGCCGGGACCGTCGCCTCGGTCATCTCGTACATCAACGTCTTCGATTCGCCGACGCTGAGCCCGCCGATGGCATAGCCGTCGAAACCGATATCGACGAGGGCCGCCGCCGCCGACTGCCGCATGTCGGCATACATCCCGCCCTGGACGATGCCGAACAGCAACTGGTCCCTCCTGCTGTGCGCCTGGCGGCAACGCCGGGCCCAGCGGGTGGTCAGGTCGGTGGACACCCGGGCCTGCTGCCGGTCGGCGGGATAGGGGATGCAGGTGTCGAGGCACATCATGATGTCGGAACCGAGACTCTCCTGCACCTGCACCGCCCCTTCTGGGCTGAGGAACAGCTTCGAGCCGTCGAGGTGCGAACGGAAGGCCGCCCCTTCCTCGGTGATCGTCGCCAGATCCTTGAGGCTGAAGATCTGGAAGCCGCCGCTGTCGGTCAGGATCGATCCGGGCCAGTTCATGAAGCCGTGGAGACCGCCGAAGCGCTCGATCAGTTGATGGCCGGGCCGGATGAAGAGATGGTAGGTGTTGCCGAGGATGATTTGGGCCCCCATCTCCAGCAGATTCTCCGGGGTCACCGCCTTGACGGTGGCCTGGGTGCCGACCGGCATGAAGACCGGCGTCTGGAAGATGCCGTGCCTGGTCCGGACCTCGCCGCGCCTGGCGGCACATTCGCTGGATCGGGAATGAAGGGTGAATGGGTTCATGGAGTTCCTGGTATTCTGGCGGACAGCGATCGGCGTCAGGGCCACTCGGCAGAAGAGGGCTAAGCCTGGCGCCGGCTGATCGGTTGTTCATGGTTATCGGCCGGAATGGCCGATCTTACCTGACAGGCGGCCGGCCGTAAACTTTTTTCCAGCCAGGGTCGAAATTCAGCCGGCCGAGCGCCCTTCAGTCTTTTGTTTTGCCTTTGCGCCGTGTATTAAGCATACTCTGTCGATCCAGATCAACCTCAAAACGGAATACCTGCCGGCCATGAAGACCATAGTCCTGATTGAAAACGATATTGTCGAGTTGGAATCACTCGTGGCCATCTTCAAGAAGTGGCAGAAGGAAATCAATGTCCTGACTGCCCGTGAAGAAGAGGCGGCGATCAACATCATTTCCTCCCAGCAGGTCGATCTCGTCATCTGCAATCTGTCCCTGCCCGGGAAAAATGAACTCCAGGACATCTCCCGCCTCACCGCCTCCTTTCCCTTTGTCCCCTGCATCGCCATCGCCAGCAAGGGCAAGGACACTTCCAGCCAGGCGGTGAAGATGGGGGCCAGCCGCTGCCTGGAGAGCCCCATCGAAACGGAACGGCTGCTGGACCAGGTGACCGAGTTGCTTGAGCTCAGTTCCAGCGGCACCGTCAAGGGCATCCCGATCCACAGTTTCCTGCAGATGCTGGAGAGTGAACGCAAGACCTGCACCCTGCCGATCCACAGCAAAAAGGAGACCGGCATCCTCTACATCCGGGACGGTGAGCTGATCGGCGCCGAGCCCCCGACCCTGCGAAACGAAGAGGCCGCCCTCGCGATCATGAACTGGGACGAGGCGGTGATCGAGATCAAATACCTCAACGATCTCAGGGAGAACATCGATCGCTACCTGTTCTCGATCGAGAATATATCCACCTGACGGCCGGCCCCGGTTATCTCCCGGCAAAAATCCGGCGTATCGTCTCCTCCTGGCTGACGATGCTGTGCATCAGGGCGAACTGGGTCACGGCCCGCTCCAGGTTTTCCCCCCGCCGGCGGACCCGGAAATAGGTGTCGCCGCGCAGATGGTCGGTGAAAAAGCGCAGCCCCAGCTCGAAGGTGATCAGGGTGATCGCCGGGCCGGCCAGGTCGCGATCGTGCCGGCCCAGCAGTCCGCCCATCTCGGCCGAGTAGCCTTCGAACCACGCCCGGCAGGTACCGACATCGAAGCCGACGGCCGCGGCTGCACCGCCCTCCCCGCCCCGGTTGCAGCACGATCGCAGACAATCGCCGAGATCGTGGTGCAGCAGGCCGGACCCGACGGTATCGAGATCGATGAGGCTGACGACCTCGCCGTGGTCGTCGAACAGAAAATTTTCCACCTTGGGGTCGCCGTGGACGATACGGGCGGATAACCGCCCGTCGGCGCAGGCCTCCTGCAACAGCGCGGCCTGCGGCCGCATGATCTCCACCTCCATCATGCACCGGCGTTCCAGGGCGGCGGGGCGGTCGTCCCGGCCGGCCACCACCCGGTCGTATTCCGCCAGGTAGCCGGGCAGGACGTGGAAACCGGGCAAGGCGATCTCGAGGCCGTCGCTGCGCAGGTCGTCGGTGAAGCGGTGGAACCAGCCGAGACAGCGGCCGATCGCCGCCGCCTGAGAAGGTCGGGCAAGGCGGCTGACCGCCCGGCCGTCGATCCAGGTCTGGGCCCGCCACACCCCGCCGGACGCATCGGTCCACCAGTCGTGTCCGGCCCGCGTCTTAATGAGAGTGGGAAATCGGAAGGGGCCGCCGGCCTGCCCGGATTTCTCGGCCAGGCATTCGGTAACCAGGGAAAAATTACGGACCACGGCGCGGGGATCGGCGAAGACCGCCGGATTGATGCGCTGGAGGACGAAGGGGGTGCCGGTCGTTGCCACCAGATAGGTGCAATTGATGTTTCCCCGGCCAAGTTCCCGCACCTCCACCATATCCCCGGCAAACTGCACGGCAACGGCGGTCGCTTCGAGCATCGCCGCCTGCCCCTTGCCCGTCAGGTCCGCGGCTGGCCGGCTGCCGCTCGTCGCCAATCAGGCCGTCCGGGTGCCGGCGAGCGCTGCCCGGCCGTAATGGACCGCCCCGAGCAATGCGGCGTTGCCCCTGGTAATGAGCCGGACGGGGATGGCCGTCATCAGCTCCTCCATCTTGTCCTTGCGGCGGAACGCCTCGAGCAGGCCGGCGAACGAAACGTGCCCGGCCAGGCGGGGGACGATGCCGCCGCCGATATAGAGACCGCCCCGGGCATAGGTTTTGAGCGCCAGGTTGCCGGCCTCGCTGCCGAGAATGGAGAGAAACAGCTCGATGGTGCGACGGCAGAGCGGGCATGGCGCCTGGGCCAGGGCGGCATCGGCAACGACCGGGGTCCGGTCGACAGCCCCGGCAAGCGCTTCGGCCACGGCGTCGCTCTCCTGCCCGCGCCCCGTCTCCTTGAGAAAATCATAGAGGCGGGCGATACCCGGACCGGCGATCAGGTCCTCGTAACTCACCGGCCCTCCCCGCCGCATCATCCAGCGCAGCAGGTCGAGTTGCTCGGCGTCGACCGGGGCAAAATCGGCGTGGCCGCCTTCGCTGCCCCGGGGCATAAACGCCGTGTCTGTCCGGACGAGCAGCCCTTCGCCGAGCCCGGTGCCGGGGGCGATGACCGCGATCATCTCCCCGCCTTGACCGTCCCCCGGCTGCAGTTCGATCCAATCCTCATCCCCGAGAATGGGGATCGAGGCACAGACGGCGGTCAGGTCGTTGAGCAGGACCACGCCGGCAAAGCCGAAGGCAGCCTCCAGCCGCTTCGCCTCGATGATCCACGGCAGGTTGGTGACGGTCGCCTTGTCCTTCCCGGTCACCCCGGCGACGGCAAGACAGGCGAATCGGGGCCGGAGACCGCACTCTCCCAGGAACCGGGCGATGATCTCCTCGATCCCGGCATGGTCGCGGCTGGGATAGCGCCGGCTGGCCAGGGGTCGGCAGTCATCGCCCGCCAGGGCGAACACCGCCAGTTCGCATTTGGTGCCGCCGATATCGGCAGCGAGAAGCGTCGTCATATGCTGGGGCCTGTCTCCATGCCGGGAGTCCCGCGACGGAATGCTGCCGATTCCGCCGTCAACCGTCCAGGGCGCGGATATCCCAGGCCTCGGTCCGGCTGTTGTTGTCGGGGTTTTTGACGATGGTGAACTCGAAGATCTGCGAGGTGTCGAGAAACATGGCGTCATTGACATCGGCGGCCTTCGAGCAGTGGAAGAACACCGATTCCGGGATCAACCCTTCCGGCCGCAGGCGGTAATAGCGCATGAAGCCGAAGCCCCGATCGGGGTTGTAGTTGATCGGGATGCCGCGCTGGCGGTTCTCCCCCGGCGGCGCCTGAATGGGCAGCAGGCCCGGGATCAGATAGCCGGAAAGATAGCTGTCGGCGGCCTCCTTCAGCTCGGAGCTGACATACTTGAAACCGATGACCTCCACCCGGCAGCCCATGTTCTGCAGGGCCAGCACCAGGCGGATGAAATCGCCGTCGCCGGTCAGCAGGATGACCCGATCGAGGTTGCGGGCCTGATGCAGGGCATCGATGGCCAGATCCATGTCGGCGTTGGCCTTGGTGGTGAGGATGCCCTCGTCGTCGACGAAATGCTTGACATATTTCTTGATCACCCGGAACCCGCACTGGCGCAGGACCTCGTGGTAGCGGTAGAGCTTCTGCCGGTACTCTGCGTCCTCCTTGGTCCGGGCCCGGTCTTCGGCCAGATAGGAGTTGGCCCGCAGCAGCACCGATTTGCCGACGCCGGCCAACTCCACCAGGACGTCGTAGCGCATCCCATAGCCGCCGCACAGCCGGATGTTCTCGGCATCGACATAGATTCCAGTCTTCAGCATCGGGTTCTATCCGCTCCGCCTTCGGTTATTCCCATTCGATCGTCGCCGGAGGCTTCGAGGAGATGTCGTAGACGACCCGGTTCACCCCCCGCACCTCATTGATGATCCGGCTCGAGATCGTCCCCAGCAGTTCGTAGGGGAGTTTCGACCAGTCGGCGGTCATCGCGTCCCGCGAGTCGACGGCGCGCAGGGCGATGACGTTCTCGTAGGTCCGGCCGTCACCCATGACCCCGACCGTCTGGATCGGCAGCAGGACCGCGAACGACTGCCAGACCTGGCGGTACCAGCCGCTCTTCTTCATCTCCTCGAGGACGATGACATCCGCCTGGCGCAGGACCCGCAGCCGCTCGGCCGTGACCTCGCCCATGATCCTGATCCCGAGGCCGGGACCGGGAAAGGGCTGGCGATAAATGGCCTCCTCGGGCAGGCCGAGCTCGAGGCCGAGTTCGCGGACCTCGTCCTTGAACAGCTCGCGCAGCGGCTCGATCAAGTGGAGCTTCATGATCTCCGGCAGGCCACCGACGTTGTGGTGCGACTTGATCGGGGCCTCGCCGCGGAAGGACACCGATTCGATGACATCCGGGTACAGCGTGCCCTGGGCCAGGTAACGGACCTCACCGATCTTGTGGGCCTCGTCCTCGAAGATTTTGATAAAGCCGAGACCGATCCGCTTGCGCTTGATCTCCGGGTCGACCACCCCCTGCAGTTCGCCGAGAAAGTAGTCGGTGGCATCGACATCGATGACGTTGAGTTTGCTCTTCTCCTTGAAGAAGCGCAGGATCGTCTCCGATTCGCCGGTCCGCATCAGGCCGTTGTTGACATGGATGCAGGTCAACTGATCGCCGATGGCCCGGTGGACGATGGCGGCCACCACCGACGAATCGACACCGCCGGACAGGGCGCAGAGGACCCGGTCGCCGCCGACCCGATCCTTGATCGCCGCCACCGTCAACTCGATGAAGGAATGCATGGTCCACGACGGGCTGCAGTTGCAGATGCCGAAGATGAAGTTGCGGAGGACGTCGTTGCCGATCAGGGTATGGGCCACCTCCGGGTGGAACTGCACGGCGACGAAGGGTTTGGTCCGATGCCTGAGAGCGGCGTAGGGCGAATGGGCGCTGGTGGCGGTGACGGTGAAATCATCGGGCAGCAGCTCGATGCGATCACCATGGCTCATCCATACCTGGTAATGGATCTCTTCGGATTCAAGGCCGGCGAACAGGCCATCCGTCTGGTGGATCACCAGGTCGGCCTTGCCGAACTCGCGCTTTTCCGCCCTCTCGACCCGGCCGCCCATCTGCTGCATCATCAGCTGGGCCCCGTAGCAGATCCCGAGGATGGGAATCCCCAGATCGAACAGCGCGGGATCCGAATGCGGGGCGTCGGTATCGTAGACCGAGCAGGGACCGCCGGAGAGGACAATCCCCGACGGCTTGAGGGCCTTGATCTTCTCCAGCGGGATCGAGAAGGGGTGAATCTCGCTGTAGACCTTCTGCTCCCTGATCCGTCGGGCGATCAGCTGGGTGGTCTGCGACCCGAAATCGAGGATGAGTATCTTTTCGCTGTGGATATCCATGGTTCTCACATTTCCCATGTGGGAGAGGCGACAGCCGGCGTTGGACGACGGCGGCACCGCTCCCGCGGTTGATGAAGATCAGGCTGTCCGGTAGTTCGGCGCCTCTTTGGTGATGATGACATCGTGGACATGCGACTCGCGCAGGCCGGCGGCGGAGATGCGGACGAACTTGGCCTTCTGCTGCAGGTCGGCGATCGTCGCCGCGCCGACATAGCCCATGCCCGAACGCAGACCGCCCAGCAATTGGTAGATGACGGAGATGATCGAACCGCGGTACGGCACCTTGCCCTCGATGCCTTCGGGCACCAGTTTCGAGGTCGAGGTGATCTCCGACTGGAAATAGCGGTCGGAGGAACCCTGGCTCATCGCCCCGAGCGACCCCATGCCGCGGTAACTCTTGTAGGTCCGGCCCTGGTAGAGGAAGGTCTCGCCCGGGGTCTCGTCGGTGCCGGCCAGCAGGCTGCCGATCATCACCGAATGGGCGCCGGCGCCGATGGCCTTGGTCAATTCCCCGGAATGCTTGATTCCGCCGTCGGCGATAATCGGGATGCCATGCTTGATCGCCTCGCGGACGCAGCGCTGGATCGCTGTCATCTGCGGGACGCCGACGCCGGCGACGATCCGGGTGGTGCAGATCGAACCGGGGCCGACCCCCACCTTGACCGCATTGGCGCCGGCCTTGATCAGGTCGGCGGTCGCCTCGCCGGTGGCGACGTTGCCGGCGATGATCGACAGGTGCGGGAAGGCCGCCCGCACCATCTCGACCGCCCGCAGCACGCCGGCGGAATGGCCGTGGGCCGAGTCGATGGCGACGACATCGACGCCGGCTTTGACCAGCCGCTCCGCATGCTCCTCGATCGTCGGCCCGACCCCGAGGGCCGCCCCGACGATCAGCCGGCCGTACGTATCCTTGGCCGCCAGCGGGTATTTCTTGATCTTCTCCAGGTCCTTGATCGTGATCAACCCCTTGAGCTGGCCCTCGTCATCGACCACCAGCAGCTTTTCGATGCGGTGCTCATGCAGCAGGGCCTTGGAGTGTTCGAGATCGATGCCGACCTTGGCCGTCACCAGGTTCTTGCTGGTCATGACATCGGAGACCCGCAGGTCGTTATCGGAGACGAAGCGCAGGTCGCGGTTGGTGACGATCCCCACCAGCCGCCCCTCGTGCAGCACGGGCAGACCGGAGATCTTGTAGGTGCTCATGATCTCCTGCACCTCGGCCACCGACTGGTCCTGGCGGACGGTGATCGGGTCGATGATCATCCCGGATTCCGACTTCTTGACCTTCTCGACCTCGAGGACCTGCTGATCGATGCTCATGTTCTTGTGGATAATGCCGATCCCGCCCTCCCTGGCCATGGCGATCGCGGTCCGATGCTCGGTCACCGTGTCCATCGCCGAACTGACGAGCGGGGTGTTGAGGGCGATGCTGTCGGTGAGCATCGTCGCCAGCGACACCTCGGTCGGCAGGACGTCGGAGGCATCCGGCAGCAGCAGCAGATCATCGAAAGTGAGTGCCATCTCAACTGTATCTGGTAACATAGTCCCTCCTTTTGCGGGATTACCGGCTCAGGTCTGCGGCATCCGGCGGCGTCTTTCTCTGCCGTCCGCTTCGACCTTCCGCCTTCGATAAGGCTTTTTGAAGTAAAGCATACTTCAACGAAATCTCAAACCCCCGGTGCAATCATCCGTATTCAAGGGGCCAGGGAGTGAGTATAATTGTACTAGCAACCGTCCGGAATCTTCCGTGCCCTACAGGACATCATATGCTTTTGGAAATAAATCCAGAAAACCCGCAGCTCCGGCTGATCCAGCAGGTCGTGGAAAAGCTGCACAACGGAGCGGTCATCGTGTCGCCGACCGACACCGGCTACGGCATCGGCTGCGATATCTTCAATCCGAAGGCGATCAGGCGGGTCCAGCAGATCACCGGGCGGCCGGAAAACAAGCCGTTCTCCTTCATGTGTTCCGATCTCCGGCATATCAGCGAATACGCCCACGTCTCGAACACCGCCTATCGTCTGCTGAAAAAATGCCTCCCCGGCCCCTACACCTTCGTCCTGCCGGGGACCAAGCTGGTCCCCAAGATCATGCTCACCAAGCAGAAGACCGTCGGCATCAGGGTGCCCGGCCATCCCATCAGCCGTCTCCTCATCGCGACGCTCGGCCATCCGCTGCTCAACGCCAGCGTCCCGACCGCCGACGACCAGCCGGCCCCCGGCGAACCCTTCCTGATCGACGAACTCATCGGCAACCGGGTTGACCTGATTATAGATGGGGGCCAGATCATTCCCGACCCCTCCTCGGTGGTCGACCTGACCCATGATACCCCGGAGATTCTCCGGGTCGGCAAGGGCGATATCAGTCTTTTTCGCTGATCAGCCGTTCTTTCAGCGACTTGCTCATGGTAAAGTGGAGCGTCCGCCGCTCCGGAATATCCATTACTACGCCGGTTCGGGGATTCTTGGTATTGCGCGGCCTTCGTTCCCTGGTGGAAAATGACCCGAACCCCCGCAGTTCGATCCGTCGTCCCTCCTTGAGGGCCTCGGCCATGGTCTCGAGGATAATGTCAACCGCCAGCCCGACATCCTGTTTCTGCTGGCCGAGTTCCACGCTCACCTTGTCGACGATATCTTTTTTCAACATTTCAGTCTCTCTCTCTCGTCATCCTTCCAACATCCCGCAACGCCCCGTCCAGGTATAAAAAAAGGTTGTTCCACCATTCTCTCTCCGGTGGAACAACCTTTTACCGACGGTTGCCTGCAGCCCGCAAATTGCGATTATTCTCCTTCCGACTGATTGCCGCTTTCCGCGGCAGCCTTCAACAGGTCGCCGAAGGTCGAGGGCGAGCTGTCCGTCTGATCCTTTTCGTGCTGTTTATAGCTTCCCACCGCCAGCGCTTCGCCATCTCCCTCGAGGGTCTTGACGGAGAGGCCGATCTTGCGGTCCTTCGCCGAGACGTTAATGACGATGGCCTTCAGCGTGTCGCCGACCTGGTACATGCCGACCGGGGTCTTGACCTTGTCCTTGCTGATCTCGGAGACATGGACCAGCCCCTCGATGCCTTCTTCGAGTTTGACGAAAATCCCGAAGTCGGTGACATTGGTGATCGTTCCCTCGACCACCGTTCCCGACGGATACTTATTATAGGCAGCCTGCCACGGATCGGGGACCATCTGCTTGATACCCAGCGAGAAGCGCTCGTTTTCCTTGTCGATCTTCAGCACGACGGCCTGGATGGTCTCGCCTTTGGTGTATTTTTCGGAAGGATGCTTGATGCGCTCGGTCCAGGACAGGTCGGAGACATGGATAAGGCCGTCGATCCCCTCCTCGATGCCGATGAAGACGCCGAAGTCGGTGATGTTCTTGATCTTGCCCTCGATGATCGAGCCGACCGGATAGTTCTCGGTGACCAGATCCCACGGGTTCGGCTGGAGCTGTTTCATGCCGAGCGAAATGCGTTTGGTCTCGGTCTCGATATTGAGCACCATGACTTCGACCTCGTCGCCGACCGCAACCATCTTGGAGGGATGACGGGGCTTTTTCGACCAGGTCATCTCGGAGACATGGATCAGGCCCTCGACACCCTCTTCCAGTTCGACGAAAACACCGTAGTCGGTGATCGATACCACTCTGCCGGTGGTCTTCTGGCCGACCGGATAGCGGGAGATCACCGTCTCCCACGGGTCCTCGCGCAGCTGTTTGACGCCCAGCGATACCCGGTCGTGCTCCTTGTCATATTTCAGAACCTTGACCTCGAGCTCCTGGCCGACCTTGTACAGCTTCGACGGATGCGAGACGCGCCCCCAGGACAGGTCGGTGATATGACAGAGACCGTCCATGCCGCCCATGTCGATGAACAGACCGTAATCGGTGATATTGGTGACGGCGCCCTTGATGATCTGACCCTCCTGGAGCCTGGACCGCATCTTCTCGCGCAGCTTGTTGCGCTCCTCCTCAAGGATGGCGCGGCGGGAGATGACGACGTTGTTGCGCTTGCGGTTGAACTTGAGGATCTTGAACTCGAAACTCTGACCGATCAGGCCATCGAGGTCCTTGACCGGGCGGAGGTCGATCTGCGAATAGGGCAGAAATGCCGGAACGCCGATGTCGACGGACATGCCGCCCTTGACCCTGCTTTCCACCTTGCCCTCGATCGTCCCATCATTTTCCTGGATCTTGGCGATATCCTCCCAGACCTTGATGGCGATCGCCTTTTCACGTGACAGCAGCAGACCGCCCTCTTCCTTGCGCCGCTCGACGAATACCTCGAAAGCATCTCCTATCTTGATCTCGGATTCACCATCCAGGCGGAATTCGGATTTGGCGATATAGCTCTCCGCCTTGTCACCGACATCCACAAGGAAAAAGTCGTCGACACTGCCAATGATGGTTCCTAACGCCACATCACCGACAGCGATCACCTTGTTGTTCTCTTCCATCTCGAAAAGCTCGGCAAAGCTCAGCTCTTCACTGCCATTATCCAGGGTTGATTGGTTCAGATCTGTCATGGATTCGCTCGTTTTTCGGCCAACTGGGCCAATGCGTTGAGGTTGCGACACACCCTGTCCCAGACAGGATGCATCAAACAAAGAGAGGTCGCGCTCCGGAAAGAAGGCAACCTCCGCTCTACAGTGGAACACTATTTTATACCAAAAAAAACATCGGCAGACAAGTACTACTTGCCCAATCCCTCATCTATTGCCGAGGCCTGGTTTCGAGGAACCGTTATGCCGAACTGCTGCCGGACGCGCCACCCTGCGAACCCGGCCGTCTTCTTCTCCGGCCCGATGGCTGCCGGCGCGGTGCCTGTTCCCCCCGCTCCTGACGAGGGGCCGCGGCGCCTTTGGGCGGCGGCTGGAGAAGCCACTCGTCGGGCATCACGCACTCCAGCTTCCTGCCGATATACTCTTCGATGGCCGGAAGATAGAACGCCCCTTCCTCACAGGCAAAACTGACTGCGGTGCCGACCGCCCCGGCCCTCCCCGTCCGGCCGATGCGGTGGACATAATCTTCCGGCTCATACGGCAGGGTATAGTTGACGACGTAGGTGATCCCCTCGATATGAATGCCGCGACCGGCAACATCGGTCGCCACCAGGACATTGGTCCGACCGGTCCGGAAGTTTTCCAGACGGCTGGTCCGCTTGACCTGCGGCACCTCGCCGGACAACAGCAGACATTCGACGCCATTGCGCTGCAGGCGGTCGCTGAGCCGCTTGGCCTCGTTCTTCATATTGGTAAAGACGATGATGCGTTCGTCCCGATGCCTGGCTATGAGGTTGTACAGCACGGTATATTTTTCATCGGCCGTAACCAGGTAAACGATCTGCTCGACCGTGGCGACGACGACCTGCTCGACCTCTGCCTCGACCGTTCGCGGATGGACGCACCACTGTGATGCCAGGTGCTTTACGTCTTCGGACACCGTGGCCGAGAAGAGCAGGGTCTGGCGCTCCTCCTTTTTCGGCATGCGGCCCATGATCCGGCGGACATCGGGGATGAAGCCCATGTCGAGCATGCGGTCGGCCTCATCGATGACCATGATCCCGCAGCCGTCGAGGGAGAGAATGCCCTTGCCGAGGAAATCGAGGAGCCGGCCGGGGGTCGCGACGACGATATCGGTTCTCCCCCGCGTCAGGTCGTTCATCTGGGCCTGGTAGTCCGTCCCGCCAAATACCGCGGTGACCCGGAGTCCCGTATACTTTGCCAATGCCGCCCCGTCCTTGGCGATCTGCAGCACCAGCTCGCGGGTCGGCGCGATCACCAGCGCCCGCGGCCGCTTCCCCTCGCCCGCATGGCCGTCCCGCAGCAGGCGGGCAAGAATGGCCACGAGGAACACCGCACTCTTGCCGGTGCCGGTGTTGGCCTTGCCGATCAGGTCATGTCCGGCCAGCACATCGGGCAGGGATTTCTCCTGGATCGGCGTGCAGTAACGAAAATCGAGCTCGGCGATCCCGTGCATGACTTCGAGGGGGATATCGAAATCATGGAACCGGCTCTGCCCGGCGATCGGCTCGACTGCAAACTGGTCGATGGTCCAGGCGACCGCCGTCTCGGCGGCCACAGGCAGTTGATCGGCCCGTCTTTTCCTTCTCCGGCCCGGCCGACCCTGCCTCTCGATCTGCTGATTGTCCAGGTCGACCTGCCCGGCCGGAACCGTCAGGGTCGACAGATCTTCAGCCGGTCTCTCGACAGACTGCCGGCGACCAAACAGTCGCTTTGATTGCAGGCGGCCAGCCCGCGCCAGATTCCGTATTTTTCTCCCCGCAGAGAGAATGATTTTTTTTATCATATCGGGTGATTATTACCAAAAAATGAAATTCGGGCGACACACCCTGGGGCCATCCCCCTTTGCTCCGGCCTTACCAGCCCGAGCCAGGAAAGACAGTTCGGCAATCAATGAGCAACGGCCGAAGTCGTCAGGCTCATTCGCCTCAGATCGACTCCAGCCGTGGAAAAAAACGCAATTGAGACTGCTATCTCCCGGCCAGGCGCAACTCCTCCATCAGTGGGCCGAAAAGTGTCTCATATTCCGGGATCGTCTTTCGCAGCAGCAGGGAAAAGCGCTGGATGTCCTTGTCGTTGACCACGAGGTTGGCCGAACAGGCCAGTGCCTGCAGATTATACATGGTGTTGAACTCGCTGCCGATCAGAACATAGAAGATATACCTCCTCTTCGCCATGTTCATCGTTCTCATATAACTATGGAACGTCCCCTCGAGTCCGGATTTTTCAAACTGTGAATGGAGTACCACCGAGGCGTAATTGACGAACTGCATCCTGGTCATCCCACCCTCGGCCGATTCCCCCAGTTCCACCTTGTAGCCGAGTTTTTCGAGATCGGCGACGACAATATCACGTGCCGGCACGCCGGCCATCAGCACCAGGGCCCGCGGCACCTCCTCGACCGTTTCGGTCTCTTCATAATCGCCTTCCTTGAGCCAGGAGATATCCGGTGGATCAGGAGGTCGGATGGCGGTTTTTTTCTGACTGACCGGAACCGAAGCCCCCGCCATCGACGCATCGATACCGAACGGTTGCGCGCATTGGATGCACTTGACTCGCAGTTGCTGACCCGGCGCCAGGGCCTCGAGGCCGCTCTGGATCTTGCCGCCGAGTTTCATCTGTTTTCCGCAGTGCGGACAGTTCACATTCATATCGCCCTCTCCTCCGGCCCCTTGTGGACTTCATCCTCGTTTACCATAAGCTGCTCAACCCCATCTACCTTCGAAACCTGCCGGCCTGCTGTTCTTCCTCCTCCATCGCCAGACCGGTCAGCGACGTGGTCGCCTCGCCGCGTTCCGCCTTCACCCGGTCGAGGCCGCGATTCATCTCGTTGCGATGCGAACAGTAGGTGATCGCGGTCTGCTCGGTCACCAGGTTCCGGCTGTACAACTCGAGGATGTGCTGGTCAAAGGTGCGCATGTCGAGGGCCGAACCTTCCCTGACGATGTTGTAGAACGTCTTTTCTTCAGTCTCGCCGTTGACGATGAGGTCTTTAACCCGCAGACCGGTGCAGAGGATCTCCATCGCCGCCACCCGGCCGCCGCCGACCTTCGGCAGCAGGCGCTGACTGACGATCCAGCGGATGGTATCGACCAGGCGGTTGCGGATCTGCGGCTGTTCCTCCTGCTGGAACATGCTGAGGATACGGTTGATCGTCTGGCCGGCATCGATGGTATGCAGGGTCGAGAGGACCAGATGGCCGGTCTCCGCCGCGGTCATCGCTATCTCCATGGTCTCGCGGTCACGCATCTCGCCGACCAGGATGACCTTCGGCGCCTGGCGCAGGGCGGCGCGCAGACCGACGGCGAAGGCGCTGAAGTCGCTGCCCAGCTCGCGCTGGTTGAAGGTCGCCTTGCGCTGGGGATGGACGTACTCGATCGGATCCTCGAGCGTCACCACGTGCACGGCCCGCTCCTGGTTGATCCGGTCGAGCAGCGCCGCCAGCGACGTCGTCTTGCCGGTGCCGGTGGCGCCGGTGAACAGGATCAGGCCGTTGATCTCCCGCGCCATCTTGTCGAATGCCGGCGGGAAATTCATGTTCTCGATGGTCGGGATCTCGGATTCGAGCTTGCGCAGGACGGTGGTGTAGTAGCCCTTCTGGCTGAAGATGTTGACCCGGAAGCGCGCCTTGTTGCCCAGCGCATACGGCAGGTCGCACGACCCGTGCTCCACCAGGTCGGTCAGCAGCCGTTTGTTGTTGCCGATCAGGTTGAGGGCAAAGGTCTCGGTCTGGAACGGGGTGAGTTCGCGCACCGGCGGCTCGACCGCCACCGGGACCAGTTGGCCCGCCGACTCGACCTGCAGGGTTTTTCCCACCGTGATGTTGAGGTCGGACACGTTGCCGTGGGACTCGAGCATCGCGGTAATCCAGTAATCGATTTCTGTCTTTTTCATCGCCGCCTCCTGAAAAAATGTGCAATACCACTAATTTTCATAGTATATTGCGGACAAAGAAACAAGAAATATACCGCATGTTCATTTATTTTCTGCTGTTTCCGGCCGAAATCACGACCGGATCGGCAGACCGCACAGGGAGTCCAGCATGGCAATTCCACTCCGCAGCGCCACCACCACCCAGGGCCGGAGGATGGCCGGCGCCCGCAGTCTGTGGCGGGCCAACGGCATGACCGAGGACCAGATCGGCCAACCGGTCATCGCCATCGTCAATTCCTTCACCCAGTTCGTCCCGGGTCACGTTCACCTGCATGACATCGGCCAGGAGCTGAAGAAGATCGTCGCCCAACACGGCTGTTTCGCCGCCGAATTCAACACCATCGCCATCGACGACGGCATCGCCATGGGCCATGACGGGATGCTCTATTCCCTGCCGTCGCGCGAGCTGATCGCCGACAGCGTCGAGTACATGTGCAACGCCCACACCGTCGACGCGATGATCTGCATCAGCAACTGCGACAAGATCACCCCCGGGATGCTGATGGCGGCGATGCGCCTCGACATCCCGGCCATCTTCGTCTCCGGCGGGCCGATGGAGGCCGGCGTCGACGGCGACAAGCGCTACGACCTGATCGATGCGATGGTCATGGCCGCCGACCGCAACATCGACGACGCGACGGTCGAGCGGGTCGAGCGTTGCGCCTGTCCGACCTGCGGCTGCTGCTCGGGGATGTTCACCGCCAACTCGATGAACTGCCTCAACGAGGCCCTGGGCCTGGCCCTGCCGGGCAACGGGACGGTGCTGGCGACCCACGCCGACCGCCGCCGCCTGTTCCGCACGGCCGCCGGACGCATCGTCGAGATGGCCCGGGCCTGGTACGACGACGAGGACGCCTCGGTCCTGCCGCGGACCATCGCCAGCCGCGCCGCCTTCCTCAACGCCATGGCGCTCGACATCGCCATGGGGGGGTCGTCGAACACCGTCCTCCACCTGCTGGCGATCGCCCAGGAGGCCGGCGTCGATTTCACCATGCAGGACATCGACCAGCTGTCGCGGCGGGTGCCCAACCTCTGCAAGGTCGCCCCGACCTCTCACTTCCACATGGAGGACGTCAACCGGGCCGGCGGCATCATGGCCATCCTCGGCGAACTCGACCGGGCCGGACTCCTCGACACGAACGTGTCCCGGGTCGACAGCCCGACACTGGCGGCCACCCTGAACACCTGGGACATCATGCGGCCCTCGCACAGCGAGGCGGCGGACACCCTCTACCGCGGCGCCCCCGGCGGCCGGATCAACCTGACTCTCGGTTCCCAGGACAACCGCTACCCCGAGGCCGATCGCGATCGCGAAGGCGGCTGCATCCGCGACCTTCCCCACTGCTACAGCCGGGACGGCGGCCTGGCGGTGCTGTTCGGCAACATCGCCGAGCGCGGCTGCATCGTCAAGACCGCCGGGGTCGACCCCTCGATCTTCGTCTTCAGCGGCACGGCCCGGGTCTTCGACTCCCAGGAGGCCGCCTGCGACGCCATTCTCGGCGGCGGCATCACCGCCGGCGATGTGGTGATCATCCGCTACGAGGGACCGAAGGGCGGACCGGGGATGCAGGAGATGCTCTACCCGACCTCCTACCTCAAATCGGTCCATCTCGGCAAAGCCTGCGCCCTGGTCACCGACGGCCGTTTCTCGGGCGGTACCTCCGGCCTGTCGATCGGCCACGTGTCGCCGGAAGCGGCGGCGGGAGGGGCGATCGCCCTGGTGCAGGACGGCGACCTCATCGACATCGACATCCCGCAACGGACGATCAACGTCAGGGTCGCAGCGGATGTTCTCGTCGCCCGCCGGCAGGAAGAAGAACAGAAAGATCGCCGGGCCTACACCCCGGCCGACCGCAACCGTACGATCTCCAAGGCCCTGATGGCCTATGCCCTGTTCGCGGCGTCGGCGGACAAGGGGGCGGTCCGTATTTTACCAGAGAATTGAACCATGAAGATTATCGATTGCCGGGGCCTGAACTGCCCCGAACCGGTCCTGCAGACCAGGAAGGCCATGGAGGCCGGGGCGCCGGAGGGGCTGGCGGTCATCATCGACAACGAGGGCTCGAAAGACAACGTCGAGCGCTTCGCCCGCAGCCAGGGCTGCACCACCGCCGTCACGGTCCTTCCCGACGGCCAGTTCCGGGTCGAGATCAGCGGTGTCGAGACGAAAGCACCCTCCGCCGAGGTCGACCCCGCCGCCTTCACCTGCACCCCGGCCGCCATCGGCCCGGTGTGCATCATCCCGGCCGATTCGATGGGCCGGGGCAGCGAGGAACTGGGTTGGGCCCTGCTCCAGAACTACGTCAAGACCCTCGGGGAGCTGTCGCCGCTGCCGAGCAAAATCTTCTTCTACAACGGCGGAGTGAAGATCGTCGCCACCGACAACAAGGCGGTCGAGGCGGTGATCGAGATGGAGAAACGCGGGGTCGAAATCTGGGCCTGCGGTACCTGCCTCGAGTACTTCCACCTGGAAAAGGAGCTGAAGGTCGGGAGAATCACCAATATGTTCGACATCGTCAACACCATGGCCACCGCCGGCCGGATCATGAGCCCGTATTGAGCAGGTCCCGGAAGACGTCCTCGCCAAGTCCCGCCCGACCTGGCCGGTTGAGCAGCCATTCCAGCCAGGTCATGGTCCGGTCGTACCCTCCCCGGTCAAAATTCACCGACAGCCGGTTCATATACCCGTGCCGCCAGGGAACGGCGGCACAGTGCACCCCCGGTCTGCCCTGCAGCCGGCTGATCAGCCCCGGCACCGAGAAATGCGGCTCATCCTCCGGGAAGATCAGCAGACAAGGGCAGCGGGGAGCGGCCGTCACGGCATGCCGGATCTGGCCGCCGTAAAAGCCGACGGCGAGTGGCACGGCCTCGCCGGCAGCGGCAACCACCTGCCACAGGGCCGCGGCCCCGGCGCTGAAACCGATGCAGACGGGCATGTCCGCCCGCCCTTCCAGGTGCCCCCGCACCTTGTCGGCATAGGCGGCAACGCCGCCCTGGCCCAGGAAGAACCCATAGGCCCGTCCCTCATCGTCAAACCAGGCGGCATCGGCATACGGACCGATGATCTCCGCTTGATGTCCCCACTCGTTGCATTGAGCGGCGATCGTCCTCAGGGGCTCGGTCGTGCCGAAGATATCGGCCGCTACCAGGATGCGCATCGCATTTTCCTTTATCGGGCTTGATGCCGTCCCGCCATATCCTGGATTGGCCGACGGAGGATTGACAGACACATTTTGTTTATACTACCATTAACCTCGACTCGTCTCCACACTGCCGGCGGCATGAACCGCCATCCTCCCAAGCCCCAAATTCCTTGAGGTATTCCGGCTGCAAATCGAATACAATATCCCATGCTCAATACAGACCGCCTCTCGTTCTCCAGTGAAGGGATGACCCTGTGAAACCGACAAAAACTGAAAACCCGGAATATTTCCATCACGTTATCGACTGCCAATATGCCTGTCCGGCCCACACCCAGGTGCCCGAGTATATCCGCCTGATCACCGAAGGCCGCTACGATGACGCCTATATGGTCAACTGGATTTCCAACGTCTTTCCCGGCATCCTCGGGCGGATCTGCGACCGCCCCTGCGAGCCGGCCTGCCGTCGCGGCCGGGTGGAAAAGGAACCGGTGGCCATCTGCCGCCTCAAGCGGGTGGCGGCAGACTACAAGGAATCGATCAAGGCCCGCCTGCCGGTCGCCCCGGCGGCGAAGAACGGCCGCCGGATCGCCCTGATCGGCGGCGGCCCGGCATCGCTGACGGTCGCCCGCGACCTGCTGCCGCTCGGCTACCAGGTCGACCTCTTCGACAACCAGAGCGCCGCCGGCGGCTTCATCCGCACCCAGGTCCCCTCCTTCCGGCTCCCCAAGGAGGTTCTCGACGAGGAGGTCAACCAGATCCTCGACATGGGCGTCACCTGTCATTTCGATCACTACGTCGGCAGCATGAAGAAGATGCTCGGCCAGGGCTACGACGCGATCTTCGTCGGCAC
This sequence comes from Desulfoprunum sp., assembly GCF_053613775.1. Classification (NCBI taxonomy): domain Bacteria; kingdom Pseudomonadati; phylum Thermodesulfobacteriota; class Desulfobulbia; order Desulfobulbales; family Desulfobulbaceae; genus Desulfoprunum; species Desulfoprunum sp. The sequence continues at coordinate 206,372 of NZ_JBSHXH010000003.1, read as the reverse complement.
CGGCGCCCCCCGCGGCCGCGACCTGGCCGACCTGCCCGGCCGCCGGGAGGGGGACCCCTTCATCCACATCGGCATCGACTGGCTGGCGGCGGTGCTCTACCGCCATGTCCACCGGATCGGCACACGGGTCCTGGTCATCGGCGGCGGCAACACCGCCATGGACTGCTGCCGCACCGCCCGGCGACTGGGCGGCGAGAAGGTCAAGGTCGTGGTCCGCAGCCCGCGGGCCGAGATGAAGGCCTCGCCGTGGGAGATCGAGGACGCCCTGCACGAGGACATCCCGATCCACGACCAGCTCTCCCCCCTGGAGTTCGTCATCAAGGACGGCCGCCTGGCCGGCATGCTGTTCGAGCGGGTCGAGGGCCGGGTGGACGATCAGGGCCGGCGCCGGCTGCTCCCAACCGGCGAGGCCCCGGTCTTTCTGCCCTGCGACGAGGTCCTGCTGGCGGTCGGCCAGCAGAACGCCTTTCCATGGATCGAGCGGGACATCGGCATCGCCTTCGGCCGCAACGGTCTGCCGGTGCTCGACGAGATCACCCACCAATCGACACTGCCCCGGGTCTTCTTCGGCGGCGACGCCGCCTTCGGCCCCAAAAACGTCATTACCGCCGTCGCCCAGGGACACCGGGCGGCGATCTCGATCCACCTTTTGTGCGAGGGCCGCGACCTCCATCAGCGGCCGCACCCGCGGGTCAACCTGACCGGCCAGAAGATGGGATACCACGATTGGATCTACGACAGCCATGTCACCGACGACGAGCGCCAGATCGTCCCGACCGTCGAAAAGGTCAAGTCCCTGAAGGACCGGCTGCTCGAGGTGGAACTGGGATTCGACCGGGATCGGGGCCAACTGGAATCGAGGCGCTGCCTCAACTGCGATGTGCAGACGATCTTCATCGCCCAGACCTGTATCGAGTGCGACGCCTGCACCGACATCTGTCCGGTGACCTGCATCAACTTCATCGCAGGCGGCGACGAGGACGATCTCCGCCGCCGCCTCCAGATCCCCGCCGACAACCGCGAGCAGACCCTCTACGTCTCGCCGGTGCTGCCCACCGGCCGGGTCATGGTCAAGGACGAAAACGTCTGCCTGCACTGCGGCCTGTGCGCCGAACGCTGCCCGACCGCGTCATGGGAGATGTCGAAATTCACCTATCACGAGGCCCAGGCGGAGGATGTATGAGCAGGATTGAAAAAATCAACGATTTCGTCGTCCGTTTCGCCAACGTCAACGGCACGGGTTCGGCCAGCGCCAACAACCTCTTCGCCATGGCGATCTACCGGATGGGCGTGCCGGTCACCCCGAAGAACATCTTCCCCTCGAATATCCAGGGACTGCCGACCTGGTACGAGGTCCGGGTCAGCGGCCGCGGCTGGCTCGCCCGCCGCGGCGGCATCGACCTGACGGTGGCCGTCAACGGCCAGACCCTGGTCCAGGACTATAACGAAGTCCTGCCGGGAGGTTATTTCCTCTACGATTCGACCAAGCGGCTGCCCGACGACTGCCGGCGCGACGATCTCACCATCATCGCCATCCCGCTGACCCAGCTCTGCAACGATGCCTTCACCGATCCCCGGCTGCGCCAGTTGCTGAAAAACATCATCTACATCGGCGCCCTGGCCCGCCTGCTCGCCATCGACCATGCAGTGCTGACCGCGGCGATCAGCAGCCAGTTCGCCAAGAAACCGCAGCTGGCCGAATCGAACCTGCTGGCCCTGGAGATCGGCTCCACCTACGTCCGCGACCACTTCGACGGCGCCTGCGGCCTGCGGGTCGAACCGCTGCCGGCGCGCGGCGAGACGATCCTGATGGACGGCAACAGCGCCCTCGCCCTCGGTGCCATCTACGCCGGGGCGACGGTGGCCGGCTGGTATCCGATCACCCCCTCGACCACCATCGTCGAGGCCTTCGAGCGCTACGCCAACCGTTATCGGATCGAACCGGAGACCGGCCGCAAACGCTTCGCCGTCATCCAGGCCGAGGACGAACTGGCGGCGATCGGCATCGCCATCGGCGCCTCGTGGAACGGGGCGCGGGGCTTCACCGCCACCTCCGGTCCGGGACTGTCACTGATGGCCGAGTTCCTGGGGCTCGCCTACTACGCCGAGATCCCGGTGGTGCTGATGGATGTCCAGCGCGCCGGCCCGAGCACCGGGATGCCGACCCGCACCCAGCAGTCCGATATTCTCGACGCCGCCTACGCCTCGCATGGCGACACCAGACACGTCCTGCTCTTTCCCGGCGACCCGAAAGAATGCTTCGAGATGGCCGTCGACGCCTTCGACCTCGCCGACCGGCTGCAGACCCCGATCATCGTCATGAGCGATCTCGATCTCGGCATGAACGATCATCTCAGCGCCCCGCTGGTCTGGGACGACAACCGCCGCTACGATCGTGGCAAGGTCCTCGACGCCGCCGCCCTCGATGCCCTGAAAACGCAGTGGGGCCGCTATCTCGATGTCGACGGCGACGCCATCTGCTACCGCACGTATCCCGGCACCCATCCGGGCAAGGGGGCCTATTTCACCCGCGGCACCTCGCATAACGAGTATTCGGCCTACACCGAGGACAACACCATCTACCGCCGGGGCATGGAGCGACTGGCACGCAAGTGGGAAACGGCCAAGCGCCTGATGCCGGCCGCGCAGGCAACGATCCGCGACGCCGCCGCCGCGATCGGCGCCGTATTCTACGGCACCACTACCCCCGCCGCCGCCGAGGCGATCGATATTCTTGCCGCCGAGGGTCTGGCGATCAACATGCTGCGCCTCAAGGCCTTCCCCTTCGGGCCGGAGGTGGCGGCGTTCATCGACCGTCACGAGCGGATTCTGGTCATCGAGCAGAACCGCGACGGCCAGATGCGCCTGCTGCTGCTCAACGAGGGCAATTTCCCGCCCGCCAAGCTGCAGTCGGTCGTCAATTTCGACGGCCTGCCGATCACCGCCGCCACCATCGTCAACCAGATCAGGTCCCTGCTGTCGAGACCGGCGACGGCCGGTGACGGCAACGCCAACCGAGGAGAGAGACCATGACCTTTGTCCGCCCCAGTTTCCGCCACCCCAGCCAGCCGACCAACGCCCTCGGCTATACCAGAAAGGACTACGAGGGGGCGATCTCCACCCTCTGCGCCGGCTGCGGCCACGATTCGATCAGCAACGCCATCATCCAGGCCTGCTTCGAGATCCCGCTCGAACCGCACAAGGTAGTCAAGATGTCCGGCATCGGCTGCTCGTCGAAGACCCCGGCCTATTATCTCGGCCGCTCGCACGGGTTCAACTCGGTGCACGGGCGGATGCCGTCGATCGCCACCGGCGCCAACATGGCCAACCGCGACCTCGTCTACCTCGGGGTCTCGGGCGACGGCGACACCGCCTCGATCGGCATGGGCCAGTTCATTCACGTCCTGCGGCGCGATCTCAACCTGACCTACGTGGTGATGAACAACGGCTGCTACGGCCTGACCAAGGGCCAGGACTCGGCCACCGCCGACCGTGGTTCCAAGAGCAAGAAGGGGATCCCCAACCCCTTCGAATCGATCGACCTGTGCGAGATGGCGATCCAGCTCGGCGCCGGCTTCGTCGCCAGGGGCTTTTCCGGCGACAAGCAGCAGCTGGTGCCGCTGCTGAAAGCGGCCCTGCTGCACCAGGGCATCGCCCTGATCGATGTCATCTCCCCCTGCGTCACCTTCAACAACACCTCTGGGTCGACCAAGAGCTACCAGTACGTCCGCGATCATATCGAGGCCACCGGCACCTTCGACTTCATCCCGCTGCGCCAGGAGATCGTCGTCGAATACGACGAGGGCGCCACCCAGGCCGTCACCATGCACGACGGCAGCGTCATCACCCTGCACAAGAGCGTCAGCGGTATCGATGTCACCAGCCGCCGCCATGCCCTCGACCTGCTCGAGGCCGAGCGGGAGCAGGGCCGGCTGCTGACCGGCATCCTCTTCCTCGACCCGGAGAGCGAGGACACCCACGCCATCCTCAAGACCTCGCTGACCCCGCTCAACCAACTGTCCCGGGAGGACCTCTGCCCCGGCGCCGCCGCCCTCGACGAGGTCAACGGTCATTTTCGCTGAGGATCTTCCCAGTAACCAATCCATACCATTACATAAACCGCTCTGCATGTCTCTTCTCACCCTCATCGGCATCGCCGTCGCCCTGGCGATGGACGCCTTCGCCGTCGCCATCGCCGTCGGCATCAGCCTCAAATCGATCCACTATCGTCAGGTCTTCCGCCTCGCCTGGCACTTCGGTCTGTTTCAGGCGATGATGCCGGTGATCGGCTGGGCCGCCGGAACGACGGTCCGGTCCCACATCCAGGACTACGACCACTGGATCGCCTTCGCCCTGCTGACACTCGTCGGCGGCAATATGCTGCGGGAGGCCTTTTTCGGCGACGAAGAGGAGAACGGGGCCGGGAAGGATGCCACCCGCGGCCTGACCCTGGTGGTCCTGTCGGTGGCGACCAGCATCGATGCCCTGGCGGTCGGTTTTTCCATGTCGCTCCTCAACCTGGCGATTGCCACCCCGGCGCTGGTCATCGGTCTGGTGGCCGCCGTCTTCACCGTCAGCGGTCTCTACCTCGGCAACCGGGTGGCCAATTTCAAACGGTTGAGCAGCTACGCCGAAATCCTCGGCGGCCTGGTCCTGCTCGCCATCGGCGTCAATATCCTCCACGACCACGGGGTGTTCTGAACCCGCCCGGCGACAACGGCACACCGATCCGTAATGCAATCGGGGCCCGAATCCGGTACACTGTGTCCTGCAGCAATTCGGCGCGGCAAATATGCCGCCGCCGGCCTCGTACCTCTCCGAACACCGACGACGGCACCACGTGAACATATTCCCGGCCTTCCGCCTCCTTCTGCTCTTCATTATCGTCCTGCCGACCTCGACCGCAGACGTGGAAGCGGCAGCGATCAAGGATACCGTCTCTACCACGACCCTCGAGATGTACGCCAAGCTCCCCGGCGCCGGGACCCTGCCGGCCGCCGAGGATGAACGCCTCATCCGGGCCCTGTCCTACACAGGGATGCGGGCCTTCCGGGCCATCTGTTCCCTGCCGGCGATGACCAGGGACCAGGCGGCCGCTGCCCTGCGCCGGCTGCCGACCCGGAAAATCCGCTATGACCACATGCCGCTGCTCGAGAAGTTGGTCACGATTGACGGGGTGACCGTCGACGACTGCCGGCGGCTGATCGAGCGGCTGGCTCCGGTCGATTTCGTCACCGCCAGGGCCCTCGCCGGCCTGGCCCACGTTGCCGCGATGTCGGTCGACGACCTGTTCCGGCTGATCGACCGAGTCGAGCGCCTCGACGAACCCGGCCGCTGGGCGGCGGGCGGGCTGTTTGCGGTGACCGCGATCACCGCCGCCGAGACCGAACGGGGGCTCGAGCTGATCGACGAGTTGCGGGAGCGGCAGCGCTGGGCCGCCGAGCAGCAGTGCCGGATCAAAGGGATCACCGCGCCGGAGGCGCTGGCCGGGCTGGCACGGCTCCGGTTCCTGAGCGAGAGCGAGGCCTGGAACGCTCGCGCCCTGTTCATGCAGCCGGACATGACCGCCGCCCTCGCCGCCGCCTGGCTGCGGGGATATTTCACCATCCCCCGGCAGGAGCGGGAACGGGCCTTCCTCCAGATGTCGCCCGCCGACCGGACGACCCTCCTCCGGATCTTCGCCGCTGCCGCCGATTATCCGCTGTGGCGGATCAACAACCTGCACGACATCACCGACGACCGCGGCCGGGAGATCGGCAGCGGGATGCTGGCCGGCTCTTCCGGCGACCGCCTCCTCGGCCTGCTGCACCGGCTGCAGCCGGCGGTGCAGCAGCAGTACGGGGCCGGGATGCGCCGGTTGCTTGCGGCCGGCAGCCGCGGCGAGGCGATCGCCGTCCTCCGCCGGGCGACGGCGGCGGCGAGAAAGCAGGCGGCCGTCGACCTCACCAGCGCCAATATCTATGTCCTCCTCGCCCATGGCAGCGACCTCTACGACTCCTCCTTCCGTGACATCCTGGTCCCGGTGCTGAAAGAGCGGATCGTCGCCGGCTTCGGCGGTGACCTGCTGGCGTTTCTCGTCGCCACCGACCCCGAGAGCGTCTTCGCCTCCGACTGCATCGCCAGCCTGGCCCAGAAGGGCAAACTGACCGTCTTTCTCCCGGCGAACCCGGTGAAGCAGAAGCAGGTCCTCGACCTGGTCGCCCGCTCGGCGCTGCACAACGAGTTCAGCCTGATCCTGTTCTCGGCGACCTTCGGCCATATCCTCGAAACGATCGCCCCGCCCGCCCGGTCCTACCTCATCGACCTGCTGCTCGACGCCGCCAACAGCACCAACGGCCTCTTCTCCCGCCAGGTGCGGATCATCCTCCAGTACTATCTCCACGAATACCCGGCCCTGCTGTCGCCGGCCGACAGGACCGGAATCGGGGCGATGGTCGCGACCCTCGGGCCGATCGATCTCGCCCCCTACACCCGCCCGCCCTTCGCCGAGTGGATCGCCGACGGCCGCCTCCAGAGCCTGTCGGTGTTCCAGGACGATGATGACGGCCGCTCCTCCTACCTCTCCAACAGCCGGACCCTCGCCGCCGGCGGTTACCGGCCGCGCCTGTCGGTCACCTACTCCCTGCCCGGCCTGTCGGCCCCCGCCGCCGCCGCGGCCCATTCGGCCATAGCGGCGGTCGCCACCGGCGGCGCGGGACTGGGCCGGCTGCTGCAGCTCGCCGCCGCCCACCCCGTGGTCATCGACTGGACCAGGTCGATGAACGGGGTCGCGATCAGCCATTCGGTCTTCGTCTACCAGGGCGAGGCGACCCAGCGGCACCTGCTCGCCCGGTTCCTCAAGAGCGGCAGCGAGATGTTCGCCCAGCGCGGCCACAGCTACTGGCGCCGGGAACAGCTGCTCGATCCGATCCAGGATCTCCTTGCCGCCGGCACCGTCACCGCCGCCGACCTCCGGGCCAAGCAGCGTTTCCTCAGCATCGGCTCCTGCGGCGGCATCCGCGCCTATTCCGAGCTCAACCGGATGTTCCATAACCATGTCGACATCCTGGCCACCATCGGCACCGGCAAGACAACCATCAACAACCCCTACAACCGCCAGTTGTTCGAGGTCATCGCCCGCCACCGGGGCCGACTGAGCTGGGAGGAACTGGCCCGGCAATCGGCCGCCATCATCAGCGCCAATCTCGGCGACGACTACCTGCAGCCGGGTTCGCTGCCGGCGATCCTTCATAAAATCATGGACCGGAAACCGCAAACCGATGCCCCTGATCAAACGCGCCGAACTGCCGCCACTGCTCGCTGACCTGCAGGGCCAGGAGCCGCCCCGGGTCTGCCTCTGCCTCGGCGAACGCTACCTCGCCCGCGAGGCGGCCGACCTGCTGCAGCAGGCGATCGTCGCCGCCGCGCCGGCGACGGTGCACAGCATCGACGGCGACGTCGAGGATCCGGCGGTGACCCTGATCAAGCTCACCAGCTTCTCGCTGCTGCCGGGGCGGCAGATCTTCCGGGTCGGCGACAGCCGGATCTTCCAGTCGAAGACCACGGCCGCGGCGGTCTGGAACCGGGCCGTCCAGGCGAAAGAGAGCGGCCATCCCGAATCGGCCGTCCGGCCGCTGCTCTCCCTGCTGCAGATCGGCGGCATCGACCGTGAATCGGCCACCCCGATCACCGATATCGACGCCGGCCAGTGGCAGACCGCCTTCGGTTTCGCCCGGCCGGTCGGCGACCTGAGCTGGGCCGACGGCCTGGCGGCCGGGGCCGAGCGCGGCGCTGGAGCCGGCGGCAGGGAGGCCGGCATCGCCGAGCGGTACATCGCCGCGATCGAAAAGGGCCTGCCGCCGGCGAATATCCTGATCCTCACGGTCGAGGAGGCCGACCGGCGCCAGAAACTCTTCACCACGATCAAGAAACACGGACTGGTGGTCGATTGCGCCGTCGCCACGGGCTCGGGGGCCGCTGCCCAGGGGGAGCAGAAGGATGTCCTGCGCCGGCTGGTGCAGCAGACTGTCGCTGAATTCGGCAAGAAGATCGAACCGCGGGCCCTCGAGCTCCTGTTCGAACGGGTCGGCTTCCAGCCGGTGGCGGTGGTCATGGAGACCGAAAAACTGGCCCTTTACGCCGAGGATCGCCCGCTCATCACCGTTGCCGACCTCGACGCGATGGTCGGCAGGAGCCGGGAAGACGCCCTCTACGAACTGACCGACGCCTTCGGCAAAGGCCAGGCGGGACGGACGCTGGAGATCTTGAACCGCCTCCAGGACAGCGGCACCCATGGTCTGGCGATCCTCGCCACGATGCGCAACTACCTCCGCCGCCTGCTGATCTTCCGCTCCCTGCAGCTGCGGACCGAGCCTCGCTGGCACCACGGCATGAACCCCCGCCAGTTCCAGAACGACTACCTCCCGGCGCTGAAGGAGACGGGGCAATGGCCGGAGCTGTTCAAGGGCCACCCCTACGCCCTCTTCATGGCCTTCACCACCGCCGCCGGTTTCTCCTGCCAAGTCCTCCGGGATATTCTGGAGATGCTGCTGGCGGCGGAGTACCGCCTCAAGGGGTCGCCGCTGCCGCCGCGTCTGGTCCTCGAGGAACTGTTCCTCGCCATGCTGCGGGCGAAAGAGCACGGCAGGGAGAGAGGCTGAAGGCGGGACCGGAGGTCTGCGCCCTCTTTCGATGTTGAAAATGTCTTTTTCGTTATTATGATAGAAAAAGACTGGACGGATTTACCGGCAACCACGCCTATTCGACAACAGACCACTATCGATGTCAGGAAAGAAAGAAGCGCTGCAGGGCTCGGTCGCGACCAAGGACCGGACGGAGATCACCGAACCGCCGCTGTACAAGGTGCTGCTGCACAACGATGACTACACGTCGATGGAATTTGTCGTGTCGATCTTGATCGGGATATTTCATAAATCCCCGGCCGAGGCGACGAGGATCATGCTCAATGTCCATGAACAGGGGATTGGCATCGCCGGAATATATACCCAGGAGATCTGCGAAACGAAGATAGATAAGGTACACAGCCTGGCGCGGCTGAAGGAATTCCCGCTGCGCTGCTCGATGGAGAGGGCCTGAGCGTACAAGATAAACCGCAGCACAGACGGTATGCATATGCTGAGTAAAACATTGGAAAAGGCCCTCATACGGGCGATCAGGGAAGCCAAGAACCACAATCACGAGTACGTCACCGTCGAGCACCTGCTCTACGGCCTGCTCCATGACGAGCTGACGTCGTTTATCATCAGCGAATGCGGCGGCTCGACCGACACCCTCAAGGAAAAGCTCGAGCAGTATTTCGCCGCCGAGATCCCGAAGCTGTCGTCGACCGGGTCGGCCGAACCGGCCCAGACCATCGCCTTCAACCGCGTCCTGCAACGGGCCGTCGCCCACGTCCAGAGCTGCGGCAAGCAGGAGGTCGACAGCGGCGATGTCCTCGTCTCGATCTTCGCCGAGACCGAATCGCACGCCGTCTATTTCCTCAGTTCGGTCGGCGTCGGACGGATGGCGGTGGTCAACTTCATCTCCCACGAACTGCCCGAGGGGCTGCAGAAGGAGCCCCTGCCGCGGCCGCCGGAAGGGCCGGACACCAGGGAACAGGTGGCGGCGGAGAAATCGCTCAAGGACTTCACCGTCAACCTGGCCCAGCTGGCCGCCGAAGGCCGGCTCGATCCGCTGATCGGCCGCGAACTGGAGATCGGCCGGATCATGCAGGTGCTGTGCCGGCGCAAGAAGAACAACCCGCTCCTGGTCGGCGAACCGGGAGTCGGCAAGACGGCGATGGCCGAAGGGCTGGCCCTGCGCATCCATGAGGACAAGGTCGCCCGGGCCGAGGGCCGCAGGGCCATCGTCCCCGACCTGCTGCAGGATGTCGAGATCCACCTCCTCGACATGGGGGGACTGGTGGCCGGCACCAAGTACCGGGGCGATTTCGAAAAGCGGCTGAAGGGTGTCATCCAGGCCATCGAGAACAAGGACAACGCCATCCTCTTCATCGACGAAATCCACACCATCGTCGGCGCCGGGGCGACCAGCGGCGGTTCGATGGACGCCTCGAACCTGCTCAAGCCGGCCCTGCAGTCGGGCCTCCTGCGCTGCATCGGCTCGACCACCTACGAGGAGTACAAAAACCAGATCGAAAAGGACCGGGCCCTGTCCCGCCGTTTCCAGAAGATCGATATCGAGGAGCCCTCGGTCGATGACACCTGCCTGATCCTCAAGGGACTGCGGGGAAAATATGAAAAGCACCACCAGGTCCGCTACTCGAAGGGCGCGGTCCGGGCCATGGCCGAGTTGGCCGACCGCTACATCAACGAACGCTTCCTGCCCGACAAGGCCATCGACGTCATGGACGAGGTCGGGTCGATGTTCCGTCTCGAGGGCCGCAAAGGGGCGATGGTCAGGGTCGTCGATGTCGAAAAGGTGGTATCGAAGATCGCCCGGATCCCGGCCAAGACCACCACCACCTCGGACATCGGCTCGCTGAAGGAGCTCGGCACGGGACTGCGCCAGGTCGTCTTCGGCCAGGACGAGGCCATCGATGCGGTGGTCGCCGCCGTCAAGCGGTCGCGGGCGGGCTTGGGCAACCCCGATTCGCCGACCGGCAGCTTCATCTTCGCCGGCCCCACCGGCGTCGGCAAGACCGAGGTCGCCCGCCAGCTGGCCCGGGTGCTGAATGTCCACTTCGAGCGTTTCGACATGAGCGAGTACATGGAGAAGCACGCGGTCTCCCGCCTCATCGGCTCGCCCCCCGGCTATGTCGGTTTCGACCAGGGCGGTCTGCTGACCGAGGCGATCCGCAAGCACCCGCACACCGTGCTGCTGCTCGACGAGATCGAAAAGGCCCACCCGGACATCTACTCGATCCTGCTGCAGGTCATGGACCATTCGACCCTGACCGACAACTCGGGACGCAAGGCCGATTTCCGCAATGTCATCCTGATCATGACCACCAACGCCGGAGCGCGGGAACTGACGACCCGGAGCATCGGCTTCGTCACCGGCAAAAAGGGCCGCGACCAGTCGGCGATCAACCGCGTCTTCGCCCCCGAGTTCCGCAACCGGCTCGACGCCATCGTCACCTTCCGGGCCCTGAATCACGAGGCGATGGAGAATGTGGTCGACAAGCTGATCCGGGAACTGGAAGGCCAGCTGGCCGAGAAACGGGTCAGCATCAAGCTGTCGGCAGCGGCCAAGTCCTGGCTCGCCGAGAAGGGCTACGACCCGGATTTCGGCGCCCGGCCGCTGCGCCGCCTGATCATGGCCGAGATCGGCGATGTCCTGACCGAGCAGATCCTGTTCGGCGAACTGACCCGGGGCGGCGAGGCCCGGGTCGACCTGGACGATGGGCGCCTGCACTTCATCTATACGCATTGACGCAAGACAACGCCACAGGGCCGTCCCCCCGGACGGCCCTTTCCTTTTCCCCCGCCAGGAGCACGCCCATGACCGACTGTCTCTTCTGCAAAATCGCCGTCGGCCAGATTCCGGCCGAGATCGTTTACGAGGACGACGATCTGGTGGCCTTCCGGGATATCGCCCCGGTGGCCCCGCAGCACATCCTGCTCATCCCCAGGAAACATATCGTCGGACCGTCATCGATCGCCGAAGAGGACGACCAGCTGATCGGCAGGATGATGCGGATTGCCGGCAAGGTGGCGGCGGACAACGGCATCGGCAACGCCTTCCGGCTGGTACTGAGCAACGGGGCGGATGCCGGGCAGCTCGTCTTCCACATCCACATGCATATCATCGGCGGCCGGCCGCTGCACTGGCCGCCGGGTTGATGAGCCGCCCGACCCGGGCTCAGGTCTCGGATTCGGACCGATCCCGGCGATAGCCGACGATATCCTCGATCGTCAGGACACTCATCCGATGCCGCCGGGCAAAATCGACGATCTGCGGCAGGCGCGCCATGGTCCCGTCCGGGCTGGTGAGTTCACACAATACCCCGGCAGGACCGAGACCGGCCAACTGCATCAGGTCGACGGTTCCCTCGGTATGACCGCGCCGGGCCAGCACCCCGCCGTTTTTCGCCCGCAACGGGAAGACGTGGCCGGGTCGGCTGAGATCGGTGGGCCGGCTGTCTTCGGCGGCGGCGACCTTGATCGTCCGCACCCGGTCCCGGGCCGAAACCCCGGTGGTCACCCCGGTTTTCGCCTCGATCGAGACGGTGAAGGCAGTCCCATGACGGCTCTCATTGGCAACAACCATCGGCGGCAGGTCGAGGCTGTCGGCCTTTTCCTCGGTCAGGCAGAGGCAGACGATGCCGCTGCACTCGCGGATCAGCATCGCCATCTGTTCCTCGGTCAGATGTCTGGCCGAAAAGATCAGATCCCCTTCGTTTTCACGGTCCTCGTCATCGACGAGCAGTATCCCCCGACCCGCCTGCAGAGCGGCCAGGGCTTGATCCACCCGCTGTCGCGGGTCACCGAATTGACTCAATAACGACTGATTCATGGTAGATTGCTCCTTCTTTGTTACCTGAACCAGGGCATACCAGGAAGGCGGCCGATGCGGACGCACGGCCGTACAGTGAAGCGGAACGCGACTGCGCCCCACCGTGTCATTCTCTTCCATCCGGACTGTCACCGTCGGCTCTGGCCTTGCACCAGATCTGCTTGACCCTGTCTTTCGCAACAGGCGCTCGCGGGCTCTCCGGACCAGCCGGAATACCGCCGGTGGGGAATCGCACCCCGCCCTGAGAATTGCAGTATCTGCAGCCAATGGCCCCTGGTCTTCCAACCTGCCCGGGCTCATCGGATGCGTGGATGTTGTTCGATCGTCAAATCATGTCATTTTCCCATAGGCAGTTCCCCCCGCAGATCAATTTTTTGTTCAGACGTCGTGCAGATCACCACGCCGTTGGGCACCTCCCAGCATAAAGACATTCGCCGCAAAGTCAAGAGCCACAAAGTATCCCCGACGGGCCTGCCCCGGCGTTTCCGCCGGAAGACGCCGAACTGGCTGTTGCCCATTCCGCCGCTGGCGGGTATACATTGCCCATGCAGACTCAATCGACCGCACCTTCCCTCATCGATCTCCTCACCCCGCTGCTCCCGGACGTCCCGCTGCCGCTGCTCCTGCTCCTCCTCACGGCTGCCCTGGTCCTCCTCCTGGCACTGCTCGCGGCGATGCTGTTCCGCCATCGCCGCCTGCAGCGGCGCCATCAGGCCCTGGCAGAAGACCTGGCGGCGCTGCAGTCCACGGCCGGCGACGCGGAACGGCGGATCGTCGAGCAGAAGCTGCGGATCGTCGAACTGGAGACCCGACTCGCCGGCGAGCGGCAAAACGCCGGCGACAAGCTGAGCCTGCTGGAAGAGGCGCGGGAGGAACTCCGCCTGCAGTTCGAATCGCTCGCCCACCGGATCTTCGAGGAAAAAAGCGAAAAATTCGGCAGCCAGAGCCGGGAGCGGCTCGAGGCGATCCTCCAGCCCTTTCACCATCAGCTGACCGCGTTCAAGAAGGAGATCGGCGACATCTACGCCAACGACACCCGGGAGCGGACCTCGCTGAAGGACGAGATCCTCCGTCTCCGCGACCTCAACCGGCAGATCAGCACCGAGGCGGTCAACCTCACCCGCGCCCTCAAGGGCGACAAGAAGATCCAGGGCAACTGGGGGGAGATGGTGCTGGAGAGGGTGCTCGAGCAATCCGGCCTCCGCCGCGGCCAGGAATACGACTGCCAGGAGAGTCTGCGCGACCGGGACAGCCGCCTTTTCCGCCCCGATGTCGTCGTCCACCTGCCGGAGGGCCGGGACATCGTCATCGACTCGAAGGTGTCGCTGGTGAGTTGGGAACGGTACGTCGGCGCCGAAGAGGAGCCGGCCCGCCAGCGGGCCCTGAGCGAGCTGGCCGCCGCGGTCCGCGACCACCTGACCTCCCTCGGCGGCAAGAATTACAGCGACCTGGAGGGGATCAGGTCACTCGATTTCGTCATCATGTTCATGCCGATCGAGGCCGCCTTCGTCGCCGCCATGCAGCAGGACGAACGGCTCTTTGACGAGGCCTTCCGCCGGGGGATCATCGTCACCACCCCGACCACCCTGCTGGCCACCCTGCGCACGGTCGAAAACATCTGGCGCTACGAGCACCAGAGCCGCAACGCCCAGGAGATCGCCAGGCGGGCGGGGCTGATCCATGACAAGCTGTGCAGCTTCGTCGAGGATATGGAAAAGATCGGCCGCCAGCTCGGCAGCTGCCACCACACCTACGAGGCGGCGATGGCCAAGTTGAGCCAGGGGCGGGGCAATCTGATCGCCCAGGCCGGCCAGCTGACCGAACTCGGGGTCAAGGCGCGAAAGGAGCTCTCGCGCGCCGTCATCGACAGGACCGATCTCGAGTTGAAAAACTGACCCTCCCGCCGAAAACGCCATCCATCCTCAGTCGATGGCATGGGCCATCAGCCGCAGGTACTCGTCGCGCAGCCCGTCCCGGTCGGAGAGCAGCCGGTTCTTGGCGAAGCCGCAGAGGTTCTCGCGGCAGTACTGTCCCTGGGACAGATAGTCGAGGATGATCTTCGGCACATCGTAATGGTGGATGGTGGCATGGGTCTTGACCTTGCCGTCCTCGATGAACAGGATGCGGTTGAGATGGAGGCTGTCCTTGCGGTTGTCGAGATACCGCAGCTTCTTGTAGGTCGTCAGCCCCTGCAGCGGCGGCACGTGATCGCTGACGAGGATGATCAGGCTGTGGGGATCGATCTTCACCAGCCGTTTGACATAGGCGGCGACCGCCTGTGACCGGTAGTAGAACAGGTTGGCCACCCGTTCGAGGGTGGGATCGCGATAGCGGGAGAGCAGCTTCAGCAGGTAGGGCCGCTTGTCCTGGTTCAGCACATACGGCAGGTGACCGAACATCGTCAGCACGTAGTTGAACAGCGGCGGCGCGTCCTTATCGCTCAGGGCCTCCTCGACGAACTGCAGGTTCTGGCGGAACAGCTCGCCGTCGAACATGTAGATCTCGCCGGTGGTATCGCCGGTCGACAGGTAGGTGGTGGCATCGTCGACATACTCCCTGGGGAAGTACATCTCGCCGAACCCTATCCCCTCGTAGGCGCTGACGGCGTTGAAAAAGGTCGGTTTGAAGGAGTTGGTCGCCACCGTCCGATAGCCGGCCAGTTGCAGGGTTCCCGGCAGGCAGTAGGCGGGAACGCCGGTGAAGGAATTGAACTCGACTCCGGCCAGCTCCTGGAAGGCCGGCACCCCGCACAGCACCTCGAACTCGGCCTGGGACGTCTTGCCGCCGAAGACCGGGGACACCGAGAAACCCATGCGATCGCCGAACAGCCGGCGGAAATCGGGGTGGACCGGGTCCCTGGTATAGATCGCCCCCTTGAACAGGGTCGGATCGACAAAGCTCTCCATCACCACCAGATGGACATTCCGCTTCGATCCCGTTTTTTTCAGCCACTCCGCCCGCTTTCTGGCCTCCAGTTCGTAAGCGGGCCGATCCTGGAAGGTGGCGGTCCGGTTCAGTGAGATCCGCCGTTCCGCCTCGCGGTAGACCAGCATGACGAAGCGGCCGTTCAGTTCGACCGGCATCTCGTCGGACCAATTGACCACCCACAGTCGCATCAACCTGTAGCTGCGGACGACCTTTTCAGGTGAATACTGGGTCGCGGCGACGACTAGGACCAGCGGCAGCAGACCAAGGACAATGGCCTTCGGCCGCCGATAGTTGATGCACCAGAGCATGCCGCAGAACGTGATAACGGCGGCGAGGACGATCAGGGCCAGGAAGGTGGTCGAGGTGACGTTGAGCAGTTCCTTGACCTCGGTCAACTCGACAAACCGGAACACCTTGCCGAGCAGCAGGTAGTAGATGTCCTGGCCGATATAGGCGAGCAGAATCGGGGCGGCGGCCAGGAAGGCCTGCCAGCGGGACGGGCGGACGACGGCATTGAGATACCAGTAAATATAGAAGAGCAGAGCGATCTCGAAATACTGGTGGCTGAGAAAGGTCCAGCCGCCGTTTAACCCCCCGAGCTGCTCGACCAGCGCCGTATACAGGGTGAGGAAAAGCAGAAAGAGGGTGTAACGGTTGACGAGCAGGGTCCGCAGGATCCCGACTATCGTCCGTTGTCCCCGGAAGGAAGACGAGGGTGGGGCTGAATTCAACATACAGGCTGATTTCTCCGGGAAACATCGGGTGCAATCACGATCGGAACGTCGCCGCCGGTCGCCGTCGGCGCCGTCGGGCGGCAGCTGGATATCATCCAGGCTACTGTATTCTCCCTGTCTCAAGGCGACAAGGGAAATTCCCCTCGAAATCCGAGAGGGCGCCGATTTCAAGCAGGACCAGAGACACCGGCATGGTCATCGAGGTGATTTTACGCATGGACATGGTTCCGACGGGTGAAGGTTGGTGTTGATTTCCCTGGCGTGCGACTGCGTACGTCACAAGATAAGGAGGAACCATTCCCATGGCAAAAGAAATTGTGCCCCGCCGTCCGGATTCCCGACCGATGCCCATCGCGGTCGTTTTCGAAGCCGCTCCCGCCCCGCCCTCCGGGCCTCCGGAAGTGCGGCGACTTGAAGTTGCCAAAGCATTTGAAACATGGTACTTGGATTTTTCAGCGTCAAGGGGTAGGGGAACGCCGCATCAAGGCCGTTGGCGGATTCAGCGTTGACCCGAGGCCAGGAAGAACAGGAGGAGACCATAGTGCTCTTACATCACCGTTTCATCGAGGTCGCCAAGAGGCTGTACAAGAAGACCGGGATCCGTGATTTCTCCACCGGCAACGATTTGACCTACGGCCGCGCCCTGCTCGCCAGCATTCTCCTGTCGCGGATTTTCCGCAAGCTCGAAAAGGGCTTCATCGGTGTCATGATCCCGACCTCGGCCGGCTGCATCCTCGTCAAGTGCGGGATCCTGATGAGCGGCCGGACGCCGGTGATGATCAACTACTCTACCGGCGCCGAGCACAACGCCCGCTATGCCCGGAACAAATGCGCCTTCAGGACCATCATCACCTCCAAGGCCCTGCTGGAAAAGATCGACTGTCCCTATGTCGAGGGGATGATCTACATCGAGGACATCATGGCCGGGCTGACCGGCCTGCAGAAGGCCGTCGCCGCCCTGATCTCGAAACTGCCGGCGGCGCTGATCAAGAAACTGGTCCATGGCGGCAATCCGAACGACACCGCCGTGATCCTCTTCACCAGCGGCAGCGAAAAAGACCCGAAGGCGGTCCAGCTGACCCACAGGAACATCCTCGCCAATATCGAGTCGGTCACCCCGACCTTCGAATTCAGGGAAGACGACATCTTCATGTGCACCCTGCCGTTCTTCCATGTCTTCGGGCTGACCACCAACCTGTGGCTGCCGATCTACCACGGCATGACCCTGCTCACCTACGCCAACCCTCTCGATTTCAAGAAGATCTGCACCATCGTGCGGGAGGAGCAGGCCACGTTTCTGATCGGCACCCCGGCCTTCTTCTGGGGCTACCTGCGCAAATCGGAGGAAGGGGATTTCGCCAGCCTGCGGATCGCCCTGGCCGGGGCCGACAAGTGTCCCGACGCCCTGCGCGATGGGTTCAAGACCAAGCATGGCGTCACGCTGCTGGAAGGCTACGGCGCCACCGAGTGCTCGCCGGTCATCTCCACCAACACCCCGGAGTTCAACCGCCCCGGCAGTGTCGGCAGGCCGATCCCCGGAGTCGAGGTCCGCATCGAGAACTACCAGACCGGCGAGACCTGCGGCCCGGGCGAGGACGGTCGCATCCTGATCAAGGGCGACAACGTGATGAAGGGCTACTTCGACGATTTCGAAGAGACCTTCATGCATATCCGCGGCGGCTGGTACGACACCGGCGACATGGGCAATATCGACGCCGACGGCTACCTCTGGCATGTCGGCCGGCTCAAGCGCTTCGTCAAGATCGGCGGCGAGATGGTATCGCTGGTGAAAATCGAGGATGTCCTGGAAAAGACTCTGCCCGAGGATGTCGAGTGCTGTGTGGTCGAGGTCCCCGACTCCATCAAGGGGGCCAGGATCGTCGCCGTGGTCACCGCGAAGCTCGACGAAAAGGCCACCCTGAAGAAGATGGCCGAGCACCTGCCGCCGATCGCCCTGCCGAGGACCTTCCTGGTCTACGAAACCCTGCCGAAGATGGGCAGCGGCAAGATCGACTTCCGCACCATCACCGAACTCGCCCGGGAGAAGCTGGCCGCCTGACGGCCTCGGCCGTCACTCTCCTCCTACAGCGAGGCGATGCAGTCGGCGAGTTCGTCATGAAACTCGTCGACCGTATCATAGATCACCGATGTCCCGACAGAAAAATGCATCAGGATGTCGTTGAGCCGCTCCGGGATATAGGGATAGATCTTCTGCAGGTTGAAGACCCGGTCCCGGGCGAGCAGCGACATATCCTCCATCCGCAGCGAAGAGAAGACTTTCTCGCCCAACTCCGGGTCCTCCAGGACATCCTGGCCACGGAAATTGCGGCGGCCGACGATGTAGAGCAGGCAGTTGCCGAGGCCGAACAGGTCCATCGCATACGGCCGTTCCGGCAGGTAGAAGTCGTAGTCGAAATCGATCCACGAGAAGTGGCCGCTATCCCAGTCGACGAAGATGTGGTCGCGGCGGATGTCGCCGTGCTTCAGGCCATGGCCGTGGAGATAGGCGATCGCCTGGACCGAGACGAGGAAACGCTGCAGGACGCCGACCAGGTGGTCGCGGAAATATTCCTCATGGCTCTCGCCCAGGCGCTGGAGATACTTGTCCATCCGCTTTCCCTGCACCACATCGAGGATCCGCACCAGGTTGTCGGCATCGTCGAGGGCTGAATAGCCCTGCATGAAGGCCGGGTTGCCCCGCACCAGCTCGAGGACCCGCGCCTCCTTCTCCGGGTTGCGGTAACAGGTGACCGTGAGATCGCCGAACTTGATCGAGTAGGTCTCATGGAAGACCAGTTTGAGGATGTTCGACTCGCCGGTCTCCAGGTCATTGACCTTCGGCACCCACTGCTTCGGTTGCTCGTCGATGCCGAAACGCCCCTCGCGCATGTAGCCGACGACCAGGAACCAGCGGTTGTCGACGAGGATGATGTCGCCGTAGTCGATGCTGCTGAAATCACTGGTGTCCCGCCAGATCCTCGGCTGGCGGCGGAGGCTCCTGACGGCCGGATGGTCCTTGAGCCGCGGCAGGATCCGCAACGGGAAATAGCTCAGGTCGATCATCGGCTACCCCACGATCCAGGCGGTGAAGTCCCGGGCATGCCGGGCCAGGGCGTTGGAGATCGAGCCGAAGAGGAACTCCTCGGCCTTCGACACCCCGCGCTTACCGGTCACCACCGTGCCGAATCCCCCCTCCTTGCGGATGTCCAGGACGGTCTGGCTGATCGTCTTGCCCTCGGCCATGCAGATCTGCTGGCTGATATCCCTGCCGTTGATCCCCATCCCCTCGAGGATGATCGATGCATCCTGGAGAAAAAGACCGGCCCGTTCGTCCTTCAGCATCTGGTAGCGGTCCAGCTGCCCCCCCTTGATATAGAAATCAGGCGGCGGTTCCGGGTAGACGTGGAGGAGATGGATGTGCTTCGTCGCCAGTCCGCGGGCCATATTGCCGACATAGCGTACGGCGCGCCGCGACGTCTCCGACTTGTCCATTGCGATCAGAAATCTCTGCCAGTCATCCATGTCTTCCTCTTAAGGAAAAGGTAGTCACCCCCGCACCGCCACCGGACGGTCACAGCTGTTCGAGCCCCGGCCGCCACTTCTCGAGCAGCTTGATCAACTCGAAAATGGTCTGGTGGGTGGGGGCCGCGATCCCGTGCTCTTCGGCGTAGCGGCAGATCGCCCCATTCTGGGCGTCGATCTCGGTGCTGCGCTCGTTGAGGATGTCCTGCAGCATCGACGAAAGATTGTTGGTGCTGCGCCGGCAGGCCTCAAAGAGCTGTTCATAGAGATCGCTGCCGGCCAGATCGATATTGCAGGCCTCGGCCACCCGGCGGCCCTCGTCGAGCAACCTTTTCATCAGGGTGATGGACTCCATCCGGTCGATCAGGCAGCCGTTCGGGACCTTGAGCAGCGAGGACAGCGGATTGATGGCGGCATAGACGATGACCTTGCACCACAGGCGGCCGATCACCCGCCTCGACATCCGGGTATCGATCCCGCAGTCGTTGAATATCTTTTTGATCGCCTCAACCCGCGGTGACAGCCGACCGTCGAGTTCTCCGATATAGGTCGTGCCGCTGCCGCCGTACCGTACCGTGGCCCCGCCGAGCGAGGTCCCCGACATGAAGGTCATGCCGGCCAGGATGTGGTCGGTCGGGACAATCCGACCGGCCGCCTCGATGTTGCCGAGCCCGGTCTGGATCGCCAGCAGCGGGCAGTTGTCCGAAACCAGGTGGGCGATGCTCTCGACGGCGACCCGGGTGGAATAGGACTTGACCATCAACAGGACCAGGTCGCATTCCTTGATCGAGGACCCGTCGCTGATCGCCTTCACCGGCACCATGGTCGCCGCCTCGGGGTCCTCCTCGTCACAGGCCAGGACGCCGATGCCATGATCCTGCATCGCCCCGACGATCTCGCGGTCGATATCGACCAGCGTCACCTCGTTGTTCCCCTTCGCCAGAAAAGAACCGAAAAGCCGGCCGATCGCCCCGCCACCCACAATCACAATCTTCATATGCCCTCTCCCGCGTCGAATTGCCCGCCGCCGGCCATCGCCATGATCTCTCCACCGTTGCGGCCTTTGTTCATTGTATAGTGACCGGCGCCGAAAAGTAAATAGCCGTTTCGACCGAGGCCGAACCATCGCTCCGCGCCCCTGCGCCCCATGATCAGCCCGGTTTTTTTGGCGGCAACGGCTAAAAGAACCTGGCAATTTGGCGGCGAAGCAGGTAGTCTTTAATGATATTGATTATCATAATGAATCCGCAGCCCGTCTCTACGCCGATGAACCTTCCATTCCCCGCCGTCCTGCGTCGCCTGTCCCGCTCGCCGATGATCGACGTCTTCATGCTCCTGGCGCTGGGGGCCGGGATCGGCACGGTATTCGTCTCGGGGTCGCAGGGCATCGGCTACAACTGGCAGTGGTACCGGATCCCCCGCTACCTGTGGACCATCGATGCCGGCGATCTCATCGCCGGACCGCTGGTCCACGGACTGCTCGTCACCCTGCAGCTGTCGGCGTACAGTCTCGTTCTGGCCCTGGCGATCGGCCTGACCGCCGCCGTTCTGCGGCTTTCGCATTCCCCTCTGGCGTCGCTGCTGGCCAGGATCTATGTCGAGCTGATGCGGAATACCCCACTGCTGATCCAGATCTTCTTCATCTATTTCGTCCTCGGTCCGCTGCTCGGACTCGACCGGCTGCCGGCGGCACTCCTCTCCCTCAGCCTCTTCGAGGGGGCCTATATCGCCGAGATCCTGCGCTCGGGCATTCTGTCCGTCCCGCACCAGCAGGTCGAGGCGAGCTACAGCCTCGGGCTCGGGACCTACGCCACCTACCGCAAGGTCATCCTGCCCCAGGCATTTCGCACCGCCCTGCCGCCGCTGGCCAGCCAGACGATCTCGCTGGTCAAGGATTCGGCCCTGGTCAGCACCATCGCCATCTACGACCTGACGATGCACGCCCAGGCGATCATCGCCGAGACCTTCCTGACCTTCGAGATCTGGCTGACGGTCGCCGCCCTCTACCTGATGATCACCATCTTCCTGTCGCTGGCGGCCGGGGCCCTGGAACAACGACTGAAACTGCCTTGACATGAAGCCGATCACCTTCCGGTCCCGGCATTCACCCCATTCAATCAACCACAGGAGATGACGATGAAGAGAACACTGATCCTTACCCTGGTCCTGCTGGTCGTGGCGATGACCGGCACGACCTTCGCCGCAACGGCCCGGCAGCAGCTCACTGCCGAGAGCACCATCGAGCGGGTCATGCAGAAAGGGGTCCTGCGCGTCGGCATGGACACCTTCCAGCCCTGGGCGATGAAGGACAAGAACGGCCGGCTGATCGGCTTCGAGATCGATGTCGCGACCCGCCTGGCCAAGGATCTCGGGGTCAAGGTCGAATTCGTCCCCACCGCCTGGTCCGGCATCATCCCCGCCCTCCTCACCGGCAAGTTCGATGTCATCATCGGCGGCATGGGCATCACCCCCGAGCGGTCGCTGAAGGTCAACTTCACGCTCCCCTACGACTACTCCGGCATGTCGCTCGTCGCTCACCGCCACAAGGCCGCCGGCTTCACCCAACTGGCGGACTTCAACAAGCCGGAGGTGCAGATCGCCGTCAAGTTGGGCACCACCGCCGCCGCCGCCGCCAAGAAATACCTGCCCAAGGCCACCCTGCGGATGTTCGACAACGAGACCCAGCTGTACCAGGAACTGCGCAACGGCCAGGTCCATGCGGTGGTCGAGAGCGCCCCCCGGCCGGCCTTCGAGGCCGCCGACTACAAGGAGACGCTGTTTCTGCCCTTCACCGAGACCTTCACCAGGGAACCGATCGCCTTCGCGCTGCCCAAGGGTGATCCCGACACCCTGGCCTGCTTCAACAGCTGGATCACCCTGGTCCAGCTCGAAGGCTGGCTGCAGGAACGGCACGACTACTGGTTCGGCGCCAAGGACTGGGCCAGCCAGGTCCAGTAGATCGTTCATCACCTTGCCCGGAGGGAGGGGATCCGAACGTCGCCCCCTCCCTTTTCAGCTTCAACGCCAACGCCCCCATGCCACGACTGCAACGACAGCTCGGCCGTCTCGATTGGTTCGTCCTCGCCGGGCTGATCGGTGCTGCGGTCTTCCTCCTCTACCGGATGTTCTTCAACCTGAACTACAACTGGAACTGGGGGATCATCCCGACGTACCTGGTCCGCTACGACGACGAGCAGCAGCGGTGGGTGGCCAACGCCCTGCTCGAAGGCCTGGTCACGACGATCCGGTTGAGCGTCTGGGGAATGCTCCTCGCCCTGGCGCTCGGCGTCATCCTCGGGGTGATGCGAGTCGCGACCCGGCTCGCGCCGCGGCTGCTCAGCCGCGTCTACATCGAATTTATCCGCAACACCCCGGCCCTGGTCCTGGTGTTTCTGTTCTACTACTTCGTCAACGACCGCCTCCTCTCCCACTTCGAGATCGACGCCCTGATCCGCCACAGCCCGGCCGCCGTCCGCCGGGCCCTGACCCTGGCCGCCGGCGACCCGACCCTGATCTCGCCCTTCATCTCCGGGGCGATGACGATCGGCCTGTTCCAGGCCGCCTACATCGCCGAGATCGTCAGGGCCGGCATCCAATCGATCCCGGCCGGCCAGTGGGAGGCGTCGCGCTCCCTCGGCCTGCCGAAGTTCCTGGTGCTGCGACTGGTCATCCTGCCCCAGGCCATCCGCGTCATGCTGCCGCCGCTGGCCGGCGAATTCATCAATACCATCAAGTATTCGTCGATCGTCTCGATCATCTCGATCCAGGAACTGACCTTCCAGGGGATGCAGGTCATGGCCTCGACCCAGGCGACAATCGAGATCTGGATCACCATCACCGCGATGTACCTCGTCCTTTGTCTCGGTCTGTCGCTGGCGGTGCATCGGCTCGAACGGAAGTACCGCCGGACCCTGCACTGACGGGCGGCAGCGAAACCTATGCAGCCGTTCCCCGCCCCCCACACCCCGGAGCCGCCGATGTTGAAATCACCGTCCCCTTTTTCCATCGCCAACATCAGGCTGTTCATCCTGTTCCGGATCCTGTTCAATTCCCGCTTCTACTATCCGGTCTTCACCATCCTGTTCCTCGATTACGGCCTGACCATCGAGCAGTTTTCCCTCCTCAATACGGTCTGGGCGATCACCATCTTCTGCGCCGAGGTCCCCACCGGGGCCCTGGCCGACATCATCGGCCGCAAGCGGCTGGTGGTCACCACCTCGTTTCTGATGGTCGCCGAAATGGCCCTGATCTGCTTCGTGCCGCTGGGCAACGGCACCCTGATCTTTTCGGTCTTCCTCGTCAACCGGATTTTGAGCGGTCTGGCCGAGGCCCTGGCCTCGGGGGCCGACGAGGCCATCGCCTACGACTCGCTTGCCGCCGAAGGCGATACCAGGGACTGGCCCCGGGTCCTCAGCGTCCAGATGCGTCTGCGCTCGGTCGCCGCGGTCGTGTCGATGGCGGTGGGGGCCCTGATCTACGACCCGGTGATGGTCAACCGGCTGCTGTCCTGGATCGGCGCCGATCTCCAGGTCGACCAGCAGACCACCATGCGCTACCCCATCTTCCTGACCCTGCTGCTGGCCATCGGCGCCTGCGGCGTCACGCTGCGCATCCGCGAGGCGGCCGCCGGTCCGGGACAACGCTTTCGCCCGGGGGATATCCTCCGCACCATGACCGAGACCGGGCGGATGACCCTGGCCGCCGGACGGTGGATCGCCCGGACCCCCTTCGCCCTCGCCGTCATCCTCTTCGGCATGGTCTACGACCACATCCTGCGTCTGGTCGTCACCCTGACCAGCCAGTATTTCCGCCTCATCGCCCTGCCCGAGGCGAGCTTCGGCCTGATCGGGGCGGGGATGTCGCTGCTCGGCATCGTCTCGCCCAAGGTCGCGGAACGGATGGTCGAGCGATTCTCACCGGCCGCCAACGTCCTGTGGTTGACCGGCCTGACCCTGGTTGCCCTGAGCGCCACCGCCGCCTTCTTCCCCTACCTCGGCCTGCTGCCGATCGCGCTGATCTTCTTCCTGATGATGCTGGAGTCGTTTTTCAGCAGCCACTACCTCAACCGGATCACTCCCTCGCACCAGCGGGCGACCGTCCTCAGCTTCAAGGGCATGGCCTTCAACCTGGCCTACGGCCTGATCGGCATCCTCTTCGCGGTGCTCGTCGGCGAGCTCCGGCGCCGCGGCGCCGGCAGCTCGCCCCTGCCGCCCGCCGATGCCGCCTTCATCGGGGCGATAGGGTGGCTGCCGTGGTACGCCCTCGCCATCCTCGTTCCGATCATCGCCGTCTTCAGCCTGCGCCTCGGAAAATCCGCCGAGATCAGCCGAAGAGGCTGAGCCGGACCGCCGGATCGTCGATTTGCCGCCCCCGGCCGCAACCATTTGCAGTTTTGCCGAAAACCACGCTATAGTTACAGCACAATGATCGCCTGACGTTTCCGCCAGGCGGTGGGCACGATGAGAGCTTGATTCCCAGCGAATCTTCACCGACAAGGGACACACAGAACATGCTGAAACGATTTTCGATCTCGCTCGAGGAAAATCTGCTCGAAATTTTTGATAATCACATCCGGGCCCGGAGCTACACCAACCGCTCCGAGGCCATCCGCGACCTCATCCGCAAGGCCTTCGTCAAAAAGGAGTGGCAGGCCGACAAGGAGGTCATGGGCGTCATCAGCCTGGTGTACGACCATCACCAGCACAAGCTGCAGGACAAGGTGACCGAGGTCCAGCATGGCTATCACCATCACATCGTCTCCACCACCCATGTCCATATGGACCATGACAACTGTCTGGAGGTCATCATCGTTCGCGGCAAGGCCAAAGAGATCCAGGAATTGTCGGACAAGCTGGTCGCCCTGCGCGGCATCCGTGACGGCCATCTGGCGATGAGCAGCACCGGCCGGTTCCTGCACTGACGCCGAACCGCCGCCCCCGGCGAACAGCCCCCGGCAACGAGCCGGAAGGTGATCAGGAGATGGCCAGCAGCAGCGCGCAGAACCCGGTGATCAGCCCGAGCGCCGCCCAGTCGCCGGTCCCGGTCCGCCACTGATGGCCGGTGCGCTCCATCCCGTAACAGCGGGCCTCCATCGCCGACGCCAGCCGGTCGGCGGTGACGAAGGTCCGGCGCAGCAGGGGCATGCCGAGATGGGTGATGCGGCGCAGCGGGTTGCGGCGCTGTTCGATGGCGCGGGCGCGCAGGGCGTCGTCGAGTTCCGCCGACTGGGCGAGGATGACCGGGATGAAGCGCACCAGCAGGCCGATCATCGTGGCGACCTGCTGCTGCGGAATGAAGGGGATCGGGCGGAGATACCACTCGACCGCCGCCCGGATATGCGACGGCCGGGTGGTGACGGTGACCAGCAGGCCGAAGAGGGCGATGACGAGCAGGCGCCCGGCCAGCACCAGACCGGCCTCGAGACCCTGTCGAGTGCCAGGAAGCCAGGGGTGAGCGACCACCGGTTCGCCCGGCGTCGTCACCGCCCGCGCCGCGACGATGCAGCCCAGCAGGACCAGGTACCATTTCAGGCCGCGCAGGCAGTGCAGCGGCGAACAGCGGGCGGCGGCCAGCAGCACCAGGGCGGCGGCCAGGGCCAGGCCGAGGCCCGGGAAGCCGGTCCGGAGGCTGACCAGGCTGAACAGCGCCAAGGCCGCCAGCTTGATCCGGGCATCGACCCGATGGACCACGGTGCGCCCGGAGTGGAAGCCGATGATCATTGCAGCCACGACTCCACCATCCCGCCCAGCCTGATCGCGGCCGGCAGCCGGATGCCGTAGGTCTCGGCCGCAAGCACCACCGTCTCCGGCGGGCCGTCGACGGCGATCCGGCCCCGCTGCAGGATGATCAGCCGCTGGGCATGGGCCAGCACCTTTTCCAGGTCGTGGACACAGACGATGATGGTCCGGCCGCTCGCATGCAGGGCGACGATACGGGCGAGGACCTGGCGGACGCCGTCATAGTCGAGATTGGCGAAGGGCTCGTCGAGGACGATGACCTCCGGCTCCATCGCCAGGACCCCGGCGATCGCCAGGCGGCGCTTTTCCCCACCGGACAGCAGATGCGGGCTGCGGTCGCGCAGCGCCCCGAGGCCGACCAGCTCCAGCGCCGAGTCGACGGATTCCCGGATCCTGGCGGCCGGCCAGTTGAGATTTTCCGGGCCGAAGGCGGCATCGTCGGACACCGTTTCGCCGACGATCTGGCTGTCGGCGTCCTGGAACACCATCCCGACCGTCCGCCGGGCGTGGAGCAGGTCCTGCTCGACAGGGACGCCGGCGATGCGCACCGTCCCCTCCTGGGGCCGCAGCAGGCCGTTGAGATGCTTGAGCAGGGTGCTTTTGCCGGCGCCGTTGGCCCCGGCAAAGACGACGAAGGAACCGCGGGCGATCGTCAGGTCGATCCCCTCCAGGCTGGGGCGGCCGTCCGGATAGCGGTGGTACAGACCTGAAATCTTTATGATATCCATCACCATCCGGCGGTGTTATTCCGCCGGCTCGGCCTGCGACCGGCCATGATCCGGCCGGCGGCCAGAGTGCAGCAGCGGCCGGACGCCCTTGACGATGGCATAGGCGGCGGCGATCTTGACGATGTCGCCGGGGATGAAGGGGTACATGCCGACCGCCAGGGCCTTGCCCAGGCCGAGGCCGAGCATCATCTGCAGCCAGGGCACGCCGATGGCGTAAATGATCAGGCTGCCGACGACCATCCCGATAATCTCCGCCACCGGCCGCTGCCGGAACGTCTCCGAGATCCGGCCGACGACCCAGGCGGCGATCAGAAACCCGAAGAGGTAGCCGCCGCGGGGGCCGAACAGATGACCCAGGCCGCCGCCGCCACCGGCGAATACCGGCAGGCCGCAGGCGCCCGCCAGCAGATACACGGCGACGCTGGCCGCCGCCCAGCGGCTGCCCAGCAGCAGCGCCGCGACCAGGACAAACAGATTCTGCAGGACAATGGGGACCGGGCCGATCGGGATGACGATGTAGCCGCCGACGGCGATCAGCGCCGCCAGCAGCGAGGCGAGGACCAGGCGGTGCAGGTCCAGCGGTTGATTGGGCATGGCATTCCTCATAAGGGGAGAATGGTGTGCTGGTGCTTGAAACGAGACGGTCCGGCGTCCCGCCTGCTCCTTGCCTACGTGTGAAAACAATCGCCGTAAAAGACGGTACGGCGGGCGCCGTCGGCCATTTCCAGGATCAGCCCGCCCTCGTCATCGATATCGACCGCCAGCCCTTCGCAGCTGTCCCGCAGGGTGGTGATCGCCACCCTCCGGCCAAGGGTGATGGTGCGCTCCCGCCACTGCTGCAGGACATCAGCGCGGGAAAAGGCCGCCATCCGCGCCTCGAACCGATCAAGAAAATCCGCCAGGATCTCGGCTCGATTGCTCCGCCGGCCGGTCAGCTGCAGCGCCGAGACCGCCGGTTTGTCGGCAATCTCCGGCCGGTTGTTGAGGTTGAGGCCGATGCCGACATTGATGAAGGCGACCTGATCGGCCTCGACCTCCATCTGCGACAGGATGCCGGCGATCTTGCGCCCGTCGACCAGGACATCGTTCGGCCACTTGACCCGGGCGGCGATGCCGCAGCAGCGGGCCAGGGTTGCCACCAGATCGAGGGCCACCGCCAGATTGATCACCGGGCACACCCTGGGGAGCAGGGTGGGTCGCAGCACCATGGAAAAATACAGGCCGCCTTCCTCCGACTGCCACTGGCGCTGCATCCGGCCGCGCCCCTGAAGCTGGCGATCGGCGACAACCACGGTATAGGGGGGACAGCCGGCGCGAGCCAGGTCCATGGCCCGGTTCATCGTCGAATCGAGTTCGGGATGATAATGGATCAGCGCCGAGCGGGGACCGAACAGCCACGGGAAGGGGGTATCGGGGATGGTCAGGAGGCGGTAGCCCCTGGCAGTGGATTCGATCGCCAGGCCGCTCTGCTTCAGTTGACTGATATGCTTCCACACCGCCACCCGCGAGACCTCCAGCCTCCGGCTGATCTCCTGTCCCGACAGCGGTTGGGAAGTTTCACGCAGCATTTCCAGTATGCGTTTTTTCATCGTCTCGCCGATAAATGGTTAACCAGTAATATGCAGATGGTTAACCATTTGTTCCGGTCGATGTCAAGCGTCGCGTGAGGGGCGTTTCCTCCGCGCCAGAGACGCCGGACCCTGATCGGTCGACAGCCGGCGGTCATTATGAATGAACGTCGCGCTCTTCATATTGAGCTTTCAAGAGTCGAAGGACAGTGTTACAATCCGGGCCTCGATATTCCGGGCCTGCGTGCGCCCTATTCCGGGCCTGCGTGCGCCCGGGAAGATCGCGGAGAAGTTCCCGACGAACTTTTCTCCGCTCCGTACACCCCACTAGGCGCGTCGATGGTGCAGTCCGCCGGTGTTCCACAGATAAATTGACACAACCCGATGCAATCAATACCATTCGTCTCCGTCCATGGTGGTCACAGCGGCCAATTCTGCCACCATGCCACCAACACCCTGGAAGAAATCATCCAACAGTATATTCTCCTGAAATTCCCTTGGGTGGGGATCACCGAGCATGTGCCGGCCATTCGCGACGCCCTGCGCTATCCCGACCAGATCGCGGCCGGACTCACCCTTGAATTTCTGATGACCCGCTTCCGCGAGTACATCACTGAGTGCCGGCGGCTGCAGCGGAAATACGCCTCCGAGATCAGGATCTTCACCGCGATCGAGATCGAGACTTACAGCGGCTATGAACAGTTCATCCCTGACCTGATCGCGACCTTCCAGCCGGACTACCTAGTCGGTTCCGTCCATTTCGTCGACGATATGGGCTTCGATTACTCCCGGGAGCAGTATGACCGGACCGCCGCGGCGGTCGGCGGCAAGGACGCCCTCTACTGCCGCTATTTCGATCAGCAGTACGAGATGATCAAACTCCTGCAGCCGGCGGTGGTCGGCCACTTCGACCTCATCCGGATCTTCGACCCCGAGTACCAGTCCAGGCTCCGGCAACCGGCGATCATGGAGCGGATCCGGAGAAACCTGGCCCTCATCCGGGATCTCGACCTCATAATGGACTTCAACCTCCGCTCCCTGCTGAAGGGGGCGAGCGAACCCTACATCTCCAGGCCGATCCTGCAGATTGCCAGGGACATGGGGATCGCCGTCGTCCCCGGTGATGACTCGCACGGCCTGGACTCGGTGGCGGCGAACATGGACACAGGGGTCGCCATTCTGGCGGCAATGGGGTTCGACACCAACTGGCGTCAACCCAAACTGCTGACCTGTTGATTCCCGACCCGGCCGCCGCCGCTCACAGCGGCACCCGACGCTTGCCGATACCGCCGTATCGTGCCTGGCCGCCGAGCGGCCACAGCGCCGCCCCCCTCACCTTTTCGGTTTTTGCCCTATGTCCGCCAACCTCAAAGTACTGTTCGCCCTGACCCTGATCCATTTCACCGGCGACTTCTATACCGCCTTCATCAGCCCGCTGTTTCCGGTGTTTGTCGACAAACTCGGCCTGTCCCTGACCCAGGTCGGCGTCCTGGCCGGGACGATGCGGCTGCTGGCCTTCATCATCCAACCGACCGTCGGCTACCTCGCCGATCGCAATCCCACCCGGGCCTTCATCTTCACCGGCCTGGCGCTGACGATCGTCTTCGTGCCGCTGGCGGGTATCGCCCCCAATTTCCGGCTGCTGCTGCTGTGTGTCGCCCTCGGCTCGATCGGCTCGTCGATGTTCCACCCCTCGGTCACCGGGATGGTGCCGGTCTATGCCGGCTCGAAGGCCGGGTTCTCGATGTCGCTGTTCAACACCGGCGGCACCCTGGCCTTCGGTCTCGGGCCCCTGTTCATCACCTGGTACGTCGCCACCTTCGGCCTGACCGCCATGCCGTGGACGATGGTCGCCGGACTGCTGGTGCTGCTCTATCTGGTGAAGGTGATTCCGCCGCCGCAGAGCGAAGGGCTCAAGCGCTCGGGGTTCTTCGGGGCGCTGAAGGAAAGCCTGGGCGACGCCTGGAAGGTCGTCGCCCTGATCTGGCTGGTGATGTTCCTGCGGGCGATCGTCGGTCAGTCGTTTCTGACCTTCATGCCGGTGCTCTACGTCAAGGAAGGGTTCAGCGTCGTCGCCGCCGGGGCCATCTATTCCCTGTTCACCGTGTCGGGCACGGTCAGCGGCCTGCTGTCCGGCCACATCTCCGACCGCATCGGCTTCAAGCCGGTCTTCCTGTTCTCCTACCTGCTGATGGCCCCGGCCCTCTGGCTCCTGCTGCAGCTGAGCGGCAACTGGGTCTACCTCGGGTCGGCCCTGGCCGGCGCCATGGTCCTGGCCCCTCTCCCCCTGGGGGTGACGATGGCCCAGACCCTGGCCCCGAAAGGCCGGTCG
Source organism: Desulfoprunum sp. (assembly GCF_053613775.1). Classification (NCBI taxonomy): domain Bacteria; kingdom Pseudomonadati; phylum Thermodesulfobacteriota; class Desulfobulbia; order Desulfobulbales; family Desulfobulbaceae; genus Desulfoprunum; species Desulfoprunum sp. The sequence continues at coordinate 175,367 of NZ_JBSHXH010000003.1, read as the reverse complement.
ATGGTGGCGAGCCTGATGATGGGCTTTGCCTACGGCCTCGGGGGCGCCATCACCCCGATCGTCGGCATACTGGCCGATACCTACACCATCCGCCCGGTATTGCTGGTGATCGCCGCCATCCCCCTGCTGACCCTGCCGATCATCGCCCTCTTCCCGAAAACACGCAGCAACGGCTGAGGCCTGTTTCTCAGGCGATAACCACGAAATCGGCCGCCGTTATATTTTGTGGTTTACTGGTCAGGGTCGCGAATTGAACGGCTGTACCGCCGCTGCTGCCGTCAGTATCGTAGAGCAGAGCGCCGGTGGTCGTGTTGTAGAGGACGTAGTCGTTGGAATCTGCAGCCAACCCGGTAGCCGACGCCCTGAACATTGCCGGGTCCAATACTCCTGTAGTCAGTTTGGCAAAGATGGTTCGATCCAGACTGATGGTATCGTCTATATGGGAAAAATCACCGATACTGTCGTTGTTGGCGGCAGCACTCAGCGGAGAATCAAAAGCAAAGGTGTCCGCCCCGGCACCTCCTGCCAGGAAATCATTGCCGCCCGCACCGTTGAGAATATCATTTCCACCCCAGCCATTCAGAACATTTGCCGCAGTGTTGCCGACAACGGTGTTGTTCAGATTATTGCCATTGCCGTTGATCGCTGCCGTCCCGATCAGCCTGAGGGTTTCCATGTTGGCACTGAGCGTGGAGCTGACAGTTGAAAATACGGTGTCGATCCCGGCGTTGGCCGCTTCCCAGGTGAGATCAGCGGCCACATCGACATAATAGATGTCATTGCCGAGGCCTCCGGCCATGGTGTCGGTCCCTGCCCCGCCATAAAGGATATCACCTCCACCGCCGCCGGAGAGGATATCACTCCCCCCTCGGCCATTCAGAAAATTGGCGGCATCGTTGCCGACCAGACTATTGTTCAAGGCGTTGCCTGTCCCGTTTATGGCGGCTGGGCCGAAGAGTGTCAGGTTTTCGATATTGGCCCCCAGGGTCCAGGTCACTGAAGAAAATACCTTGTCGATCTCCGTCCCCGAGGTGCTGGTCTCCGTCGTCACATCGCCGGTATTTTCGACAAAATAGGTGTCATTGCCGGTGCCGCCCACCATGGTGTCGATGCCCGGACCACCGTTGAGGGTATCGTTGCCGGCGCCACCGGAGAGAGTGTCGTTTCCCGCCCCCCCTTTGAGAACGTTCGCCGCATCGTTGCCGGTCATGGTGTTGTCGAGTGGGTTGCCGGCGCCATCGATTGCTGCAGCGCCATTGAGTGTCAGGTTTTCAAAGTTCGCCCCCAGTTTCCAACTGACAGACGCGAAGACGGCATCGATCTCCGTCGGCAAGGTGCTCGTCTCCGTAATCACGTCGCCGGCGTTGTCGACATAATAGGTGTCGTCGCCGACGCCGCCCTCCATGGTGTCGATACCCGCAAATCCCTGAAGGATGTCATTGCCGGCTTCACCTTTGAGGATGTTGTTCGCGTTGTTGCCCAGAATGATATTGTCCAACCCGTTACCGGTGCCGTTGATTGCAGATGTGCCGGCAAGCGCCAATTGTTCAAGATTCGCCCCCAAGGTCCAGGAAACTGAAGAGATCACCGTATCAATCTCTGTCGCCGAATCGCCTTCTTCCATGACAACGTCACTGGAGCTATCGACAACATAGGTGTCATTCCCGGTGCCACCGATCAGGATGTCGTTGCCGGCCTCGCCATACAATTGATCGTTGCCGGCGCCGCCGCCGAGGATATTGGACGCCGCGTTCCCGATCAGGATGTTGTCCAGTTCGTTGCCCGTACCGTTGATCGCCGCCGGGCCGTCGAGACGCAGATTCTCGAGATTCGCCCCCAGGGTCCATCTGATGGTGGAGACCACCGTATCGATCTCGGTTACTGTCGTGCTGTCCTCGTTGATCACGTCGCCGACGCTGTCGACATAGTACCAGTCGTTGCCGGCACCGCCGGTCAGGGTATCGTTGCCGACTCCACCGTACAGCTTGTCGTCACCATCATAGCCATAGAGTGAATTATCCGCGGAGTTGCCGACGATGGTATTGTTGAGTGCATTACCGATCCCGTCGATCGCCTGTTCTACCCATTCTCCGGTCACTTGGTTTTTTGTGCCGGTGAGATACAGCTGCTCGAGGTTGGCCCCCAGGGTCCAATCGACGGTGGATATCACCGAATCTGTCTCGTCCGCCGCCTCGCCATCTTCGGTGATCACGTCGCCGGTGCTATCGACATAGTACCAGTCGTTGCCGGCGCCGCCGATCAGGGTATCGTTGCCGGCGCCGCCATCGAGGTAATCGTCGCCGGCGCCGCCATTCAATACATTATCGGCGGTATTGCCGATAATCACATTGTTCAGCGCATTGCCGGTGCCGTCGATCGGCGCTGTACCTGTAAGGACCAACTCCTCGAGGTTGGCACCCAGGGTCCAGGTCACCGTCGACAGGACCCTGTCGTATTCGCCGGGGACAAGCCCCGTTTCGCTGATGACATCGGTTTGGCTGTCGACAACGTACGTATCGTCACCATCGCCACCGACCAGGGTATCGTTGCCGGTCCCGCCGTCGAGGTAATCGCTGCCGTCTAAACCAGACAGAGTGTCATTGCCGCCCAATCCCTCCAGAATATCGTCTTCTGCCGTACCATTGATAGTGTTGTCAGTTTCATCACCGGTTAAATTAGCCATAGCTTTCCTCGATATTTTATTTGCTCCAATTACACAACTGAGCCGACCCGAGCCGGTCCCTGAAAGTTTCCTGGAAATATTTCAATGTATTCGCTTGTGCTTGGATAAGCGAAACCAGCGCGGCAATGCCATGGCAGAGCAAAGGTATTGCCTCCGTCCGAGAAAAAGGACATCTTTGTTCACAGGTCCTGGTGGATATTCACAATGGAGACTGACCTTTCAAGCAGCCGATACTATCCGATGAAAAGAGGACCAATTTCTACGCTAGACTATCACGAGAAGAGTCTTAATGCAAATCTCCCTTCTGCCGTTCTGTCGATGTCCAAACGATTTCAAAATTTCTCACCCCATATCATCCTGATTTCACGAACCATCTGATAAATAACGGGCATCAATGCCTGATGCCGGTCAAGACACGGACACAGATACATCGCTCTTTTCCCTCGGAAATCGGTGGATGCGGTGAAGTTCCTTTCGCCATGCCTTACTGGCGGCAAGGTCGGCAACCGATTGGCCTGATACACGTCATGGGTATCCGCCGACCCGGGGCGAAAAGATGATAATCGGCCTCAACTAGAGCTTGCTTTTCGCTGCGGCTTCATTTTACCTGAACAGGTTCGACTGCCGGTTCGGTCATCACCCGGATTCCCGACCGTGAACACTATCCGGTTCCATACCACGCCAGATATCCCTTTATCCCAAGGAGCGCCCATGCCCAGACGTGACGACATCCATAAGATTCTGATCATCGGTTCCGGCCCCATCGTCATCGGCCAGGCCTGTGAATTCGACTATTCCGGGACCCAGGCCTGCAAGGCGCTGCGCTCCCTCGGCTACCAGGTGGTGCTGGTCAATTCCAACCCGGCGACCATCATGACCGATCCGGGCATGGCCGATGTCACCTATATCGAGCCGCTCAACGTCAAGACCCTGGAAAAGATCATCGCCGCCGAACGGCCCGATGCCATCCTCCCCAACCTCGGCGGCCAATCGGGCCTCAACCTCTCGTCCGAACTGTATCGCGCCGGGATCCTCGAGCGTTACGGGGTGAAGGTCATCGGCGTCAACATCGACGCGATCGAGCGGGGCGAGGACCGGATCGCCTTCAAGAAGACCATGGACCGCCTGGGCATCGATATGCCGCGCAGCACGGCCGTCACCACCCTCGAGGACGCCGAGAAGGTCGCCGCCGAGTTGGGCTATCCGGTGGTCATCCGTCCGGCCTACACCATGGGCGGCACCGGCGGCGGCCTGGTCTCGAATCTGGAGGAACTGCGCACGGTCGTCGCCCGCGGCCTGGCCGCCAGCCTGATCCATCAGGTGCTGGTGGAGGAATCGGTGCTGGGCTGGGAAGAGCTGGAGCTGGAAGTGGTGCGCGATGCCAAAAACCAGATGATCACCGTGTGCTTCATCGAGAACGTCGACGCGATGGGGGTCCACACCGGCGACAGCTACTGCACCGCCCCGATGCTGACGATCGCCCCGGCCCTGCAGCAGAAGCTGCAGGACTATGCCTATGCCATCGTCGAGGCGATCGAGGTCATCGGCGGCACCAACGTCCAGTTCGCCCACGACCCCAAAAGCGACCGGGTAGTGGTGATCGAGATCAACCCCCGCACCTCCCGCTCCTCCGCCCTGGCCTCCAAGGCCACCGGCTTCCCGATCGCCCGCGTCTCGGCGCTGCTGGCCGGCGGCCTGACGATGGATGAAATCCCCTACTGGCGCGACGGCAGCCTGGAGCAATACACCCCGTCGGGCGATTACGTGGTGGTCAAGTTCGCCCGCTGGGCCTTTGAAAAATTCGCCGGCATCGAGGACAAGCTGGGCACGCAGATGCGCGCCGTCGGCGAGGCCATGAGCATCGGCAAGAACTACAAGGAGGCGCTGCAGAAGGCGATCCGCAGCCTCGAGATCAACCGCTACGGTCTCGGCTTCGCCAAGGACTTCAACAGGCTGCCGCTCGCCACCCTGATAGAGCGGCTGGCCCATGCCACCAGCGAGCGGCAGTTCCTGATGTACGAAGCCCTGCGCAAGGGCGCGAGCATCGACCAGCTGCACGCGATCACCCATATCAAGGCCTGGTTCATCGAGCAGATGCGGGAACTGGTGCAGGTGGAGGAGGAGATCCTGGCCTGCAAGGGCCGGCCCCTGCCGCACGACCTGCTGCGCCGGGCCAAGCAGGACGGGTTCGCCGATCTCTACCTGGCCCGGCTGCTGGGGGTGCCGGAGGGCACCATCCGCGACCAGCGGGTCGCCATCGGCGTGGTCGAAGGGTGGGAACCGGTGCCGGTCAGCGGGGTGGACGACGCCGCCTATTATTACTCGACCTACAACGCCCCGGACCAGGTGCCGGTCAGCAACCGCCGCAAGATCATGGTGCTGGGCGGGGGACCGAACCGCATCGGCCAGGGGATCGAGTTCGACTACTGCTGCGTCCATGCGGCGATGGCCATCCGCGAGGCGGGACTGGAGTCGATCATGGTCAACTGCAATCCCGAGACGGTGTCCACCGATTACGACACCTCGGACAAGCTCTACTTCGAACCGCTGACCGTCGAGGACGTGCTCAGCATCTATCGCAAGGAAAAGCCGGAGGGGATCATCGTCCAGTTCGGCGGCCAGACCCCGCTCAACCTGGCCCGGGAGCTGGCCGAGGCCGGGGTGACCATCCTCGGGACCACGCCGGAGACCATCGATCTGGCCGAGGACCGCGACCGCTTCAACCAGATCATGCGCCGCCTCGCCATCCCTCAGCCGGAATCGGGGATGGCCGCCAGCGCCGCCGAGGCGCTGGCGATCGCGGCGAAAATCGGCTACCCGCTGATGGTGCGGCCGTCCTACGTCCTTGGCGGCCGCGGCATGGAGATCGTCCATGACGACCAGATGCTGCAGCGCTATCTCAATGTGGCGGTGGAGGAGATCACCCCCGAGCGGCCGGTGCTGATCGACAAGTTCCTCGACAACGCCATCGAGGCCGAGGCCGATGCCATCGCCGACGGCGGCAACGCCTTCGTCCCGGCGGTCATGGAGCATATCGAGCTGGCCGGGATCCACTCCGGCGACTCGGCCTGCGTCATCCCGCCGATCAGCATCCCGACCCGGCACCTCGACACCATCCGCGAATACACCCGCCGGATCGCCATCGAACTGCGGGTGGTGGGGCTGATGAACATCCAGTACGCCATCCAGAACGATACGGTGTACGTGCTGGAGGCCAACCCCCGGGCCTCGCGCACCGTGCCGATCGTCTCCAAGGTGTGCGGCCTGTCGATGGCCCGCCTGGCCACCCGGATCATCCTCGGCAAGACCCTGGCCGACCTTCACCTGCGGGAGATCCAGATCCCCTATTTCGGAGTCAAGGAGGCGGTCTTCCCCTTCAACATGTTCCCCGAGGTCGACCCCGTGCTCGGCCCGGAGATGCGCTCCACCGGCGAGGTGCTGGGCCTGGCCCGCTCCTTCGGCCGCGCCTTCTTCAAGGCCCAGGAGGCGACCCAGTCGATCCTGCCGCTGCACGGCACCGTCCTGTTCACCATCGCCGATCGCGACAAGCAGGCGGCGCTGGAGCCGGTACGCCGCTTCCGCGAGCTGGGATTCACGATCATGGCCACCGCGGGCACCCACCGCTTTCTCCAGGAAAAGGGGATCGAGACCCAGGCCGTCTCCAAGCTGGGGGTCGCCGGACCGACCTTGCTCGACGCGATCACGAACGGCCGGATCCACCTGGTGATCAACACCCCGACCGGCAAAAAAGGGTCGGCCGACAGCTCGAATATCCGCAAGACGGCGATCAAATACAAGATCCCCTACATCACCACCACCGCGGCGGCCATCGCCGCGGCCAAGGGGATCGAGGCCATCCGCGAGGGCGAGGCCAGGGTGCGGTCGCTGCAGGACTACCACGCGGAACTGCGGTGATCCGGCGATGGCCCGGCCCTGCGCCCGTCGTCAAGGGCCGGCCAGGCCGCAACTTCCGCCGCTGACGGCGGATGAAGGTTTGCATTCCATCAACTCGAGGTCATCATGGGCGGTCTTTTCGGGGTTGTCTCCGACAGCGATTGCGTCGCCGATCTGTACTACGGCACGGACTATCACTCCCACCTGGGCACCAGGCGCGGCGGCATGGCGGTGCGCAACGAGCACGGCTTCCATCGCGCCATCCACAATATCGAGAACAGCTACTTCCGCTCCAAATTCGAGGCGGAGCTGGGCCGCTTTCATGGCCGCCAGGGGATCGGCGTTATCAGCGACACCGATCCCCAGCCGCTGATCATCGGCTCGCACCTCGGGACCTTCGGCATCGTCACCGTCGGCCGGATCAACAACATGGCCGAGCTGGTCGCCAAGGCCTTTGCCGGCAGGAGCTATTTCTCCGGTACCAGCGACGGCATCACCAACCCGACCGAGGTGGTGGCGATGCTGATCTGCCGGGAGGACAGCTTCGAGGCCGGGATCCGCGCCGCCCAGGAGGCGATCCAGGGGTCGTGCTCGCTGCTGCTGCTGACCGAGGGGGGCATCTACGCCGCCCGCGACCGCCTGGGACGGACCCCGCTGGTGGCCGGACGGCGGCCGGGGGCGACGGCGATCAGCTCCGAGACCTGCGCCTTTCCCAACCTGGGGTTTGACACGGCCTATTTTCTCGGCCCCGGCGAGATCCTCTTCATGACCGCCGACGGCTGGGAACAGCGCCAGGCCCCGGGCGAGCGGCTGCAGATCTGCTCCTTCCTCTGGGTCTACTACGGCTACCCGGCCTCGGAATACGAGGGCATCAACGTCGAGGACGTGCGCTACCGCTGCGGCGCCGCCCTGGCCCGCCATGACGACGTCGAGGTGGATCTGGTCGCCGGCATTCCCGATTCCGGCATCGGCCACGCCATCGGTTACGCCGGCGAGAGGCAACTGCCCTACAGCCGGCCGTTCGTCAAGTACACCCCGACCTGGCCGCGCAGCTTCATGCCCCAGAACCAGGCGATGCGCGACCTGGTGGCGAAGATGAAGCTGATTCCGGTACGGCGGCTGATCGACGGCCGCCGCCTGCTGTTCTGCGACGACTCGATCGTCCGCGGCACCCAGCTCAAGGACAACGTCCAGATCCTCTTCGACTGCGGCGCCTGCCAGGTCCATATGCGGATCGCCTGCCCCACCCTGATCCACCCCTGTCCCTTCATCAACTTCTCGTCCTCGCGCTCGACCCTGGATCTGGCGGGGCGGAAAACGATCAAGGCGCTCGAGGGGGTCGAGGACCGCGACCTGGACCAGTACGCCCGGGCCGGTTCGGCCAAAAATCTGGCGATGGTCGACCGGATCCGCGACCAGCTGCACCTGAGCTCGCTCCGCTACCAGACCCTCGACGATCTGGTGGCCGCCATCGGCCTGCCCAAGGAACGGCTGTGCACCCACTGCTGGGACGGGAGCAGCTACTACTGAGATCCGGAGATCTCTCCCTGACGGTCAAGATGACAGCGGGGGTAGGTCGAGATGACAGTGGGGGTAGGTCGAGGCGACAGTGGGGGAAGGCCGAAATCTCGTCATTCCCGGTAGGGCGAAGGACGCGATGCCACCCCCGCTGTCATTTCGAAGCGAAGCGAGAAATCTCGTTGTTCCCGGCAGGGCGAAGGACGCGATGCCGCCCCCGCCGCCATTTCGAAGCGAAGCGAGAAATCTCGTCATTCCCGGTAGGGCAAAGGACATGATGCCGCCCCCGCCGTCATTTCGAAGCGAAGCGAGAAATCTCGTCATTCCCGGTAGGGCGAAGGACATGATGCCGCCCCCGCCGTCATTTCGAAGCGAAGCGAGAAATCTTGGTTTTCCCCGCGGGGCATGCTCCCAGGCCTGTTTGAGATCTCTCCCTGGCGGTCGAGATGACAGCGGGGGTAGGTCGAGGCGACAGTGGGCCAAGGGCGCGATGACAGGATCTGCAACTGGTCTTTTGGCAGCAGGTTCGAATGAGTGAACAAACCGGACGACGGCAGCCGCCTGACGACCGGAAGGAGCTGTGCTGTTACCACAGGTGCCAGCTGCCGGTCAGTACCACATAGCCGGCCAGGCTGACATTGGTCACCGCATGGGCGACGATGCAGGAGAGGAGGTCTTTGCGGCAGATCCAGAGAAAGGACATCAGCAGGCCGAAGGCGATCGCCGCCGGCCATTCCTGCAGATTATGGCCTCCAGTGAAAACGGCCGTCGATATCGCGATCGCCGGCCATGACCACTCGCCGGGTCGGACCTCGTTGACCGATCGCTCGTCGAGCGCGGTCTGCAGCGCCTGCCGGTCGCCTTGCCGGCGCGCCTGGTCCCACTGCAGGGCGAGGCGGAAGATGAAGCCCCGCATCAGCAGTTCCTCGAACACCGGCACCAGCAACCCGGCCGCAGCCAGCCGCAGGACAAAGGAGCCGGTCGACCACGGCGCTGTCGGCCGCTGATCAACGAAGGGCGTGAGCAGACCGATCCACAGCACCGCCCCCACCAGCCCGGCGGCCAGACCGACGGCAATCGAGATCGCGGGCGCCCCGGGCCCGCCCAGCGCACAGTACCAGCGCCGCGCCCAGGCCAGCAGCAGCACCACGACGACGATGCGCAACGCGTAATTGACCTCGGGCGCCAGCAGATCGCCCAGCAGCGAGGCGATCGCCACGTAGGCCAGATAGGGAGCGGCGTAGGGGAGAAGGAGCTGGCGGTTGACGAGCATCGGAGCGACGGCGGGCCGTCAGGCGCCAGGCTGGTCGGGTGGCGCCGCGGCCGCCTCCTGCCGCTCCAGCCGACGGGTGCGGACGACATCGAGGGCCGCCCACAGCAGCAGGACAACACTGCCGATGCGGTTGAAGAGGAGATATTCCTGCATCTTCGGATCGGCGGAGAGCCAGCCGTCATACAGGCACCACAGGCCCATGCCGGCCAGGACGACGGGAAAGAGGTAGGGGCTGATGGTAGGTGGGGCAGGTGGATTCTGTTTCGACATGGGCGTGATCCCGGGGTGGTGTGGTATTCAAAGTGCCGGGCGACGGCGACCGCTTTCTCCCCGACAACGACGCGCAGCGCCACAGGTTGCAGGGCCGGAACGGTGACTCGCCGGCCAAGAAGGAGGCCCTGCAGCCAACTCTACCAGGAGTTATTGAACTTTTCCCCGATTTTTTTCGGCTTCCGTTGCTCAGCCTTCGCAGACCGGGGCAAATCCGCCGCCGCACTGACCCTCCGCACCCTGTAGATGTTCCGTTTTTCCTCTTTTCCGAACAAAACACCGGAAAAACAGCTTTCTCGACCGGGAAAGCGGGCCAGGCCAAGGAACCCCTTCGGTTTTCAGGTTAGGGAATGAAATAATTGCCTGATTTACTGATATTGCAGAGATGACCTGACAGGGATATTCAAAATCCGCCCGCTGCCCTCCGGTTTTTGGCTCGACCAGGAAGATGGCCGTGAGATAATCCGTTATTGTTGTTTTGTTGCCCAGCCACCTGTTATTGCTGCTGATTGTCAGACATCCCGCGGTTTTTCCCAAATACTCTTATGCTTATCTCAACTTACGGCATGTATTTTGCAAACAATACATCATGGTACGAACGCCAGATCGACTATGGCAGGCATGACTGTATGCAAAGAGGGGTCATTCCTTTAAAACAAACAGGAGGGAACATACTATGAAGAAGACATTGTTGAAAAGTGCGTTGATGGCGTTGGCAGGGATTGGGTTGATGGTCGGGGAGTGCGTCGGCGACTGAGCTATAGTATCCAGGAGGCGAAACACCCGATTTACAAACTATTTTTCAACACTAAAGGATGGGGAGCTATAGATGTAGATGATGATCAAGCTCCTTATGACTCATATTGGGAGGTTTCAGAGGGTGTATTATCAGGAAGTTGGACCACACTTCTTATAGAAGTAGCAGGAAATGCCGGAGCAAATACATTCGGAGTATTTGACCAATCCGGTAATATGTATAAACTATTTGATGGATCAGCTGGAACATTAGATAAAATCTCTATGACATGGAATAGCCAAGGGTTATTTTCAGCTACCTTTGATCCTGATACTGGATCACCTGTTACATTATGGACTGACGAACAACTGGATCAAGTATTTGGTTATTACCTTGGAACACCTGGAGGGTATTTCTATTCAGATCCAAACATAAATCAGTGGATGGGATCAAATGGTTTCGTACATGGGAACAGGTACGAATGGTTTATCAGCAGGACATTATATCCTTGCATGGGAAGATTTGGGATACGGTCTTTCGGGTACAGATAAGGACTTTAACGACATGGTCATAATGGTCGAATCCGTCAATCCCGTCCCCGAACCCGCCACAATGCTGCTGTTCGGCACCGGCCTCGCCGGTCTGGCCGGGGTGGCGCGGCGCCGGAAAAAATAAGTCCTTCGCCCTATCCTTTGAAACAACAACACCCGACGCCATGCGGCCGTCGGGTGTTGTTGTTTTTACCGTTCTCCCGTCGCGCCACCGCCGTCCCGCCTCGTCATCTCGCCCCTCCCCCTGCCTTTTCGCCCTTTCATGCCCTGTCGCCTCGACCTCCCCCCGCTGTCATCTCGACCGTCAGGGAGAGCTCTCAAACCGGCCGTGGAGAGAACCCCCGCAAAGGAAAAGCGAGATTTCTCGCATGCGCTTCGAAATGACAGCGGGGGCGGCAGCGCGCCCTTCACCCTACCGGGAACGATGAGATTTCTCGCTTCGCTTCGAAATGACAGCGGGGGAAGCATCTCGCCCTGCCCCCGCTGTCATCTCGACCGTCAGGGAGAGATCTTAAACCGGCCGTGGAGAGGACCCGCCCCGTTTCAACTGAAAATCCCCTTCAAGGTAAAGAAGAACAGCATCGCCAGGCCCGCCCCGACCGGCAGGGTGATGAGCCAGGAGATGACGATATTGAACACGACCCGCAGGTCGAGGGCGCCGACCCCCCGCGCCAGGCCGACCCCGAGCACCGCCCCGACCAGGACGTGGGTGGTGGAGACCGGCATCCCGGTCCGCGAGGCGATGACGACGGTGATCGCCGCCGCCAGTTCGGCACAGAAGCCACGCGAGGGGGTGAGTTCGGTGATCTTTTTGCCGATCGTCTGCATGACCTTGTAGCCGAGGGTGATCAATCCGAGGACGATACCGCCGCCGCCCATCAGCAGGATCCACAGGGGCAGGGCCGATTTCTGCATGACCTCGCCACCGGAGCCGACGATGCTGACGACCGCGGCCACCGGGCCGATGCCGTTGGCGACATCGTTGGAACCGTGGGCGAAGGCCATGGAGCAGGCGGTGAAGAGCATCATCGGGGTGAAGACCTTCTCGACACTGGCGAAATTGAAATCGCGGTTGGCCTGCTTGTCCTCCTTGATATTGCGGATGAACAGCCAGCCGATCGTGGCGGTGCAGAGGCCGAAGGCGCAGGCGAGGAGAAAGCTCTGCACGGTCGTCAGGTTGATATGGAGATGCTCGAGGCCCTTGAATATCGTCACCAGGGAGATGATGAAGCCGACCAGGAAGATATAGCCGGGGGCATAGCGCTTGGCGTTCTGCAGCGGGTTGTCGGTATTGAAGATCAGGATCCGGGTGCTCATGACCAGCAGGAAGGAGATCGTGCCGCCGACCAAGGGCGAGACGATCCAGCTGAGGACGACGCTGGTGATCTTGTCCCAGTACACCGCCTCGGGGCCGATGCCGACGACGGCGAAGCCGACCAGGGCGCCGACGATGGAGTGGGTGGTCGACACCGGCCAGCCCTTGGTGGAGGCGATCATCAGCCACACCGCCGAGGCCAGCAGCGCCGCCAGCATGCCGTAGACGAGGATCTCTGGACTGCCGACGATACTGGTCGGGTCGATGATCTCCTTGCGGATCGTCGTGGTGACATGGCCGCCGGCCAGCACCGCCCCGAGAAACTCGAAGACGATGGCGATGCCGATCGCCTGTTTCATGGTGATGGCCCCGGCCCCGACCGAGGTCCCCATGGCGTTGGCGAGATCGTTCGCCCCGACGCCCCAGGTCATGTAGAGACCGAAAATGATCGCCAGGACCACCAGGACCGTGCCGTGCGCTGCAAGAATCTCCATTGTTCGTCCCCGTGCCTATTTGGAAAGAAAGAGAAGCAGGCGATCGGCGATGTTCTCGGCCTGATCGGAGATGTTGCCGAGCCGATCGATGAGTTTGTACCAGAACATGACGGATACCGGATCGAGCTCCTGCTCCCGGGCGAACAGCGTCCGGCAGGCCCGGTGCATGATCGCGTCGATATTGTGCTCGTTGCGCCTGAGGCCGGTGATCATCGCCGAGACCCTGTCGACCTCGAGGCCGTTGAAACCCACCTCCAGCAGTTCGTCGAGCTGTTCGATGATCGCCTTGGCCTCGGAGCTGATCTCCATCGTCCCCTCGAGCAGTTCGTCGAGGACCTCCTTGAGCGCCTCCGGCACCTCCATGTCGCGGTAACAGAGGATCTGGCCGATCTCCTCGGCGGTGTCGGCGATGCCGTCCTGGACGGCGATCAGGTCGAGGAGGTCGTCGCGGTCGACCGGCAGAAACAGTGATTTCGGCATATTCAGCCTGAAGGTGGTCTTGAGCTTGTCGGCCTCCGTCTCGAGCTGGTCGATCTGGGCGGCGAAGTCGCGGACCTGGGCCTGATCCTTGCGGTACAGGGCGTCAAACAGCGGGGGGATGAGACAGATGCAGGAGAAGACCGTCCGCATATGCTCCTGAACGAGCTTGAACGGGGATCGCCGCATGAGACCGGCAAGGGAGGGCTTCTTCAAAAATGACATAAACGGGTTCCTCTCAGGAGAAGAGTGACGGGCAGTCGGACCGGGGGAGCGCGTGCGGTCACTATACCAGAGTCTCTGTGGGACTTCCGCCAAACTTTGAGGATTCGATGCGAATTGTGTGAGGAAATGTTGCTTTCGAGCGCAGTCGTTTCAAGCGAAGCAAGAAATCTCGTCGTTCCCGGCAGGGTGAAGACCATGATCCCACCCCTCTGTCATTTCGAAGCGAAGCGAGAAATCTCGCCTTTCCCGGCAGGCGATCACTTGGTGAGCGGCAGCCGCAGCCGGTTGATGATCTTGATCAGAGGTTCGGACGGGTAGCTGAGCGGCACGAATTTGTTGTTGATGACGATGAAGATCCCGGGGCCTTCCTTGTGGGCGCTGTAGAGAATGTGATGGCCCTTGATCGCCCCGGCCTTTTTCCAGAAGCTGCCGAAGGGATCGAGGGGGGTGTGGCCGACGATGAGACGGGCCCCCTTGGGCAGACCGAGGCCGGCCCGGAAGCGCTTGATATCGCCCTTGGTATAGCCCGAGGTCAGGGTGTTGGCCAGCTGAAGGCGGCTGGTCGTGAGGTCGTGGGCCAGCTCGGGGTTGCGGCGGATATTGACGATGTCGTCGCGGCCGACGGCGGTGCGGGGTGGTCCGGCATGACAGGCGATATAGGAGGCCGACAGGGCGACATGGGGCAGGAGATCGTAGAACCGCTCCATTTCGGCGACATAGTCGCTGCCGCGCAGTTCCAGCAGCCGGTTGCGCAGCAGCAGGCCCTGGGAGATCCCCCCCTTGCTGAGCTGGGGGTCGAAGCTGTCATGATTGCCGCGCAGGTAGAAGACATTGGCCGGAAACTGCAGTTTGAGGCGGAGAATCAGGTCCATCATCAGGATCGAGCTGTCCATGTCCTCCATCTCGTCGGCCATCTCCGAATGGACGGCATCGCCGAGGATGAGCAGCTTGACGGCATTGGTGTCGAGGCAATCGAGCAGGCAGTTCTCGCTGAGGATCTTGAGAAGATTGTCGACCTGGGCGTGCATGTCGCCGACAATGACCGGCGGGGTCGAGGCCGGCAACTCGATCAGTCCGCCCGGTCGGCCATCCTGGTCCCGGATCCGGTACGGTTCATTCTCCAGCAGGGCGTTGACCGACCGCAGGAGCTCAAGGGCCTTTGGCGCCGGCAGGAGGGAGATGGTGCCGCCGAACAGCTTTTTCAGCTTGACCAGGGTGTTGTAGCGGATGGTCGGCATGCGCTCCCGCAGGTCGGAGTGCTCCCGCCGCACCAGCCGAACCCCATGAATCTCATCGAGCGGGGTGATCAGCAGGTCGCCCCGCTGATTGGTCACCGTCAGATGCCTTTTGGCAACTTCTTTGGGAAAGTTGAAGATTTCGTCGAGTTCCTTGTTCGATCGGCCGATGTCCAAGGTTTCGCCGACCCGGATGCGGGCGAACCCGTTCATCGCCGTGGCGTGGCAGCCCTCCGGCAGGTGGATCAGCCAGTTTTTCTTGACCGCCTTCTTGCTGACCCCGAGGGTGATCTCCGGGGAAAATCGCAGGCGGAATTCACCGAGCAGCATATCGAAGGCCTTGCCGTCGTGGGCGATCCGGCCGCTCCCCTTGAGCCGCTGGATCTCGTTGGTCAGGGTCAGCCATGCGGCCGGTGTCCGCATCCCGACCAACCATTTCCAGCCCGCCACGGTCTTGAGGCTGGGCCGGGTCGGGCGGGCGATCACCGCCCAGGGGGGGACGTTGGTGGCGTTGTGCTCGTTGATCCGCATCGGGGGATTGCTGAGTCCCTTGCGGATATAGACATGGATCCCGGCCCGGTGCATGTAGAGGGCGACCTCGCGATAGATGGCGATCTGCTGCTCCACCATCTCCAGGGACAGGTTGTCGTCGACGGGGAAATAGCCCTGGCTCTGCCGGGCCTGCCGCTGGTTGAAGACCACCTCGGGTTCGGGGATCAGGAATTCGAAGATATAGCGATCCCGCCAGTTGGTCGCGAACGGGCCGTTGCCGGCGGGCGGGATCCGGAGGCGGGATAGCTCGAGCACCGGCCGGGGCTGGCAGTCGAGATACTCCTTGTCGAACACCGTCAGCGCCTCGGCGATCCCGGCAAACGGGAGGCCGAGATGGATCTCTCTGGGACGGTAGACCAGCGACTGGTTCTTCCACCAGTGGTTCTGGGTGAGATCGATGTAGCCCTCGTTGGGCCACCCTCGTATCTGATTGATATAATATGATTTACCAGCACCGGGCGGGCCGGTGATGACCAACTGCCGGAACTCCAGCCCGATCGGCAGGGCAATGCCTCGGATATTCTGGAGTTCTTTGATCGGACTGAGAATTTTTTTCAGGGGATCGTTCACGGGCGATCATCACATCAACAAGTTTTTCATGCGCAGGCGAGCGCCAAACGGCCGGTCGGAGTCGAGGCCGATTTCATCTCCGGGCAACATGATTGTGCCGTGCTGCCATCCTGCTGGATGGCAACGCCAATCCATCGTACCACGCCGGGCAATAATTTTCCGCACCCCTTTTCAGGCGGCGGAATGATGGCAGTGCTGCGCCAGTTCCGGATCATACACTCCGGCGGTATGTTCGTGGACATCAGGCTTGACAGATGGGCGGTGCGGCATTTACATATAAATTATAATTGATATGTTTATTTTTAGTCATCGCCCCCGCAGGTGCAGATTTATCATGGCAGGAGAACATCCAATGAGCGATGGCCGGATCCCGGTTTCAAATACCGCCGGTGACGGGTGCAGGCTGTTTGACGGAGAATTCCGATCAGTTGCATTTTTAGCCAAGAGTCTCTCCGACGAAAACCGGCTCCGGATCCTCCTGTCGATCAGCCAGGGGAAAAAGGCGGTGGGCAGCATTGTCGACGAGCTTGGACTCTCACAGCCTCTCGTATCCCATCATCTCAAGGAATTGAAGCGGTCCCTGTTGGTGAAGATCGAACGCAGCGGCCCGTTCATTTATTACGAGCTCTCCGATCCAGCCATTCTCGGGGCGATACGGGGTCTGAACTCGGTAGCGAACAACCTGTTGGCCACCCGGAAATCATTTTAACAGATTGCGCAGGAGGTGATCGGCTTGTCATGAACGAAATCGAAAAGGTAATCAGCAGCCTGGCGCCGAAAGATGCGGCCAGACAGACCGCGATCGCGCTCAAACAGCTGCTGCCGTTGCTCGACGAGGAAGGTCGAGCCCGGTTTATCATGGATCTCCTTGGTGAAACCGGGCAGGACAAGATTTCCAGCATGGTTCATCTCTGACTGGCCGAGTGCATGGGCGAAGGTGTCGACCCGACCCGGATGTGCCAGACCCTGGTGGACAAGGTTGCGCAATCGAAACAACTGATGGCCATAACCGATCCCGACCTGCTGGTACTGTTTGAAGATTGGTTCGAGGAACTCGAAAACGAAATCATTGCCTTGAACGGGCAATATGGTCCCCTCGGTGCAGAAGCATTGGCGAAGAGAATTGGACTCTCATTGAGGGGTGCGACCTTCCTTCTGTCAAAGCTGCAACGCGAGAACAAGCTGTAGCTGTCGAGGGGCATTCAACCATTGGCAAAGGTCCTGTCATGCACAACACCAGAGTCCTGTCATGCACAACACCAGAACGACCCTGATCACCTTCGTGGCGGTACTGCTGACCATTGGCGCCCTGTGGCTGACCAATCGTGCGGTTACGCCTAAACAAGCTACCTGGGACGATGTTCTTGCCGAGGGAAAAAACGGCGACTACCGGATCATCACCACCGATAAGTTGGCCAGGCTCTACCAGCAGGATCCCGGCAGCCTGTTGCTGGTCGATACCCGCCAGGAATGGGAATTCAGGACGGGCCATCTCCAGGGCGCGGTCAATTTCCCGATGGAACCGACCGCCTGGGCCAGGTGGCGCAAGGCCGCGGAACTGGAAACATTCCTGGGACCGGACAAGGACCGGACCGTCGTCTTCTACTGAGCTGGCCTCACATGAGTCCGCAGTGACTCGGCGGCCCGGGTGGCCGTACAACTCGGTTACAGAAACGTGTATCGCGACCCCTACGGGTATCCGGAATGGCAGGCGCGGGGCTTGCCGGTTGCCAGTGCTCCGGCGGGTCTGGCGGCGCCGGCGGAGG
Source organism: Desulfoprunum sp. (assembly GCF_053613775.1). NCBI lineage: Bacteria > Pseudomonadati > Thermodesulfobacteriota > Desulfobulbia > Desulfobulbales > Desulfobulbaceae > Desulfoprunum > Desulfoprunum sp. The sequence continues at coordinate 157,808 of NZ_JBSHXH010000003.1, read as the reverse complement.
ATTCCAAGGCTCCGGGGCCCCTCTACGGCTGGGCGATGCTCTGGACGCTGTTGGGAATTTTTGCCGGAGGCATGGCGCTGAACCTGACCCCCTGCGTCTATCCGATGATCCCCATCACCGTTTCCTACTTCGGTGGTCAGGCCACGAGAGGCGGTGCAGGCCGGGGACGACTGGTGACCCACGGCCTCTGTTACCTGCTCGGCCTGGCCCTCACCAACTCATTGCTCGGCGTCATCGCCTCGCTCACCGGCGGCCTGATGGGAGCGATGCTCCAGAATCCATTCGTGCTCATCGCCGTGGCCGGCGTGCTGGTCTTTTTTGCCACGAGCCTCTTCGGCCTGTGGGAGATGCGCCTGCCCAGCGGTCTGACGCAGGCGGCGGCGAAGTCGTATACCGGGTATTTCGGCAGCCTGTTCATGGGGATGACCCTGGGGGTGGTCGCCGCCCCCTGCATCGGTCCGTTCGTTCTCGGGCTGCTGACCTGGGTCGCCGGCATGGGGAGCCCGTGGCTCGGCTTCGTGGTCTTTTTCACCCTGAGTCTGGGGCTCGGCCTGCCGCTGTTTTTCCTGGCGATGTTTTCCGGCCAATTGGAAAAGCTCCCCCGCTCGGGGGGGTGGATGATCTGGGTGCGAAAGTTGATGGGCTGGGTCCTGGTCGGGATGGCGGCCCATTTCATCCGCCCGGTCCTGCCGGGCGACGGGGGCACCATCCTGCTGGCTGTAGTCGCTCTGGCCGCCGGCCTCCATCTCGGCTGGATCGATGACAGTCAGGCCAACTTCCGGGCGTTTCCCGTGCTGAAGGGCGGAGTCGGGATCGCCGGGATGGTGATCGCCACCTTTCTGGTCGCCACCCTGGCGATGCGGGGCCCCGGGGTTACCTGGCAACCGTATACCGAGCAAACCTTGGCTGAAGCGCAGCAACTCGACCAACCGGTGATCATCGATTTTTACGCCACCTGGTGTACGCCGTGCCGCGAACTCGAAGAAGTCACCTTCCATCACCCCGACGTGGTCCGGTTGGCCAAAAGCAGCTTCACGATGGTCAAAGTCGATGTGACCAGGGGCGGCAATCCCTATCACGAGGAATTGCTCAAAAAATACGACATCAAGGGGGTGCCGACCATTGTCTTTGTCGACGCCTCCGGTAAGGAGCGCGCCGATCTGCGGCTCGTCGACTATCTGCCGGCGGACAAGTTTCTCATCCGTATGCGGGAAATCGAGACGGCGAAGAAATGAAACCATCTCGACGTCAGGTCCCGGCAGCCGGGAACGAGAGCTCATCGACGAGCTTCGGAAACGTTCATCAAATTCTCAAAGGAGTAGAGCATGCTCAAGATCCGGTTTTTTCTCAACGAACCAAATGGTAAACCGTGAAAACATTTCAAACAGATTATGCCCAGGTTGGGCGAAAAATATCCGGTTGAAATCGATGTCACCTCGAGGCCCAAGGCCGAGTACGAGACCGACGACTACTTCGCCCTCGATCTCCCCGTAGCCCCGGCGATCATGGTCGGCGACGATATCGTCGTCGAAGGTTCCGACATATCCGATCATGATCTGGAGGTCTGCATCTGTCGCCGGCTCGGTCTGCCGGAACCGCAGAAGAAGGGGCTGATCGACCGCCTCTTCACCAAATCCTGATCGCACCGGAGGTACCTATGCCGAAAATCCGCATTTTCCTCAACGACCCGAAAGGAAAGACGTGAGAGAGTTACACCGATATGCTCCCCAGGATGGGAGAGAAATATAATCTGGAAATTGAAATGATCTCAAAAACGCGAGATGCCTACCGGACAGCCGATTACCAGGCCACCGGCCTGCCCGCCGCTCCGGCCATCATGCTGGACGATGAACTCGTCATCCAGGGAGGACCGATCAGCGAGGAGGCACTCGAAGCGGCGATTCACCACCATCTGGCTCCAAAGTGAAACTGGACCGGCATCGAGATCGACGCTGGAATAAAAAACCCGCAAACCTTTTCAGGCCGCGGGTTTCTGTACTTCTTTGGACTTCTATGAATTATACTCTGGTGCGAAGGCGGGAGCCGAATAATATCAACTATTTCATATATATTCAAAATCTTATCTAATCATATTTTTTTGTGTCTTCTAGAAATACCCGGTTTTGTACCCGGTTTCTGCTGAGACTAGGATCATATTCATCCTGATATAAGATATCCGTAGCTTTCTCGCTCGGCCAACTGACGCCAGTAAATCATCTGTCGCAATTTTGTGCAAACGGTTTGGCCAGTCTTCAACGATAGACGGGCCGACTGCCGGCTGGTTTTCGATTCGCTTCTTTTCCTGCTCCTTTCTGACGACGGTGCCCACAGACTGATTGTGTCCAGCACCATGCAATGCTGTCCGATTTCATATTGACAGTGACACCGTAGGTGTTATTCAATGGTGTCATGAAAAATCGCATTTTTCCCATCGATGAGTTGTGTGCCCTGGTCGAGATGAACAAGCGGAAAATTCGCTTCTACATCCAGAAAGGGCTCATCGACCGGCCGGAAGGAACCGGCAAGGGGGCATTCTACACCCATCGCCACCTTGAACAGCTCCTCGCCATCCGCAAGTGGAAGGACGCCGGCCTGACCCTGGAGCGGATCCAGGAACTGCTTGACGACGAACAACACACTGCAGCAGGCGACAAACCCGTGCCGCCGCCCAGGACAAAAAAAACTGGGACAATCGAGGTCTGGAGCCATCTTCATATTGCTGACGGGGTCGAACTGCATATCGAACCGCAACGTTCCGGTCTCTCCCCGGAACAGGTGCGCGCTTTGTGCCGGGCGATCTTGATGGAATTTCGAAACATTCAGGCAGGAGACACATGACGATGTACATGCCGGAGGACCAGTCAAGAACAGGCCTTCATACCATCGATGGTCAAAATATCGCCTTACAGTCAGTCAATGTCGAGGTGGCGTTCAGCAACCTGTTCTGCGACACCATCATGACCCAGGCGTACAGGAACCTGGAGAATACACCGATTGAAGCGGTCTACACCTTCCCGCTCACCAGCAGAGCTGTCCTGCTGGGGATGGATGTCATGATCGGCGGTCGGAAACTGCAGGGTGTGGTCGTTGAAAGATCGTCGGCGGAAGAACAGTATGAAGAGGCGATCATCAACGGCGATGCCGCCATCATGCTGGAACAGATCCAGCCAGGTCTGTACACCATGAATGTCGGAAATATTGGGGCGGCGAGGAGGTGCGGGTACAAATCCGCTACGCCGAATTGTATGCCTGGCAAGGCAACAGCTTACGCTTTCATCTGCCAACCACCATTGCCCCGCGTTACGGCCATCCTGAAAAGGCCGGGTTGCAGCCCCACCAGATTCCGCACAAGATCGGGCCGGTGTATGACGGCGACACCGTGCATGCTTTCGCCTTTTTCAGCGAAAAACCCGCTGGACCAATCTCTCTTGCCATGACACTGGCGGACGGACAGCGCATCTGCCAGACGGTCAATCTGGAAAGGAATAGCCAACCCATGCCGGGCGATGATTCCGCCGGACCATTGACCCGGATGGCACGATGTCACTCCCTGGAAAGCATAGACGGACCGCAAGCAACGGCAACGGCCGTGCGCTACCAGCTTATCAGCCGCCACACCAATTACCTTGTCGTCGATGCACGAGCCGATGACAAAAAAGGAGAGGATCTGCCGGGCCTTCGCAAAGTGCCGCAGATGTTGGCGGCCGGTTGGGGCGGGACAGGTTCGCTGGTTCAGGAGAGTTCACTGCAATGCGATGACGTGTTTTTCATGAGGAAGAGGCACATTCCTCAAGTCTTATACAGCATTGCACCAAGCCCTGAAGATGAACACCGCCAGCTCCAGCTGACGACACCGGTATTTTCTGGCCTTTCTCGTTGCCCTGCTCCAGTCGCCGGCTGGAACAGAATTCAACCGCAACACCAGGAGAGCGATAAAAAAAGCCAGGAAAACACTCCGGCCCGATCGCCGGTTGATCGACCTCATGGCCAATGCTTTTGTACATACCACAAAGGATGATTGGGGGCCGGACTACCCTCTGGAAGATGACCAGGTTAATCTCGATGAGGCTCAGCGCGGAAAATAACTTTTGTGTTATTTATTATTCATAATTATATAATATATATGTTCTTATGAATCTATTTTGAATAACACAAAGGTTATTTTATGAAATCTAAACACAAGCAGATTGCCCGAAGGCAGCTCGACACCACCCTGGCCAAATTCAGCGAAATGAAGAGGATGCAGCCTCCCGCAAAGGGATGGATACGGGCGGTGCGCGAGGCCTTGGGTATGTCCGGCAAGCAGTTGGCCGGGCGTCTCCAGGTTTCCCAACCCCGCGTCTTTAAGCTGGAGCAGGACGAACCTGCCGGGGCCTTGACGCTGAAAACCATGCGGCAGGTGGCCGAATCTCTGGACTGCGTCTTTGTTTACGCCCTTGTTCCCCGTTCATCACTGGAGGAGACCGTAAAGACGCAGGCCAGAGTCGTAGCTGCCGGGCGGTTGCAACGGGTATCTCATACCATGCTGCTTGAGGCGCAGGGACTGACCTCCGAAGAACAACAGGCCTCCCTGGATACAGCCATCGAGGAGTTGGTGCGAGAGACTCCCCGGGATCTGTGGGATATGCAACCTTGATATTCGACTCTCCGGAGGGAGCTACGCCGCTCGACCCCGACGAAACCGATGGCCTGCTACTCTCCCATATCACGACACGGGCTGAACTGGACCGCTGGGAACAGGACAATATCGCCGAGGCCGAGAGGCGGGCCTTCGGCCGCAACCATCCCGACATTCTTACCGACGGTTTTGTCAGGCGGTTGCACAAACCGAACGACGTGCCGTGACACCTGCCGCTTGTTTTTTTGACTGTTTTATGTAAAATACCGTCAATTCAATGACGGAGATCCCCATGTATATCGTTCAAAAACAACTCGACAATCTGCGTGCTCTTGTCCAGCCCGGCAAGGTCGTGGTCCTCTACGGTGCTCGACGGACCGGCAAGACGACCCTGCTGCGCGAGTTTCTCAAAACCGAGACTGAACCCTTTCTGCTGGTCAGCGGCGAAGACATCGCCGTGCAGGGGTATCTGGCCAGCCAATCGGTGGAGAAGCTCACCGCCTTTGTCGGCCGCAACCGGCTGCTGGTGGTGGATGAGGCGCAGAAGGTGGCTCAGATCGGGCTGAACCTCAAACTGATCGTTGATCATATCCCGGAAATAAGGGTCATTGCCACCGGTTCCTCGTCGTTTGACCTGGCCCGCAGCGTCGGCGAACCCCTGACCGGCCGGAAAATCACCCTGAAACTGTTCCCTCTGGCCCAGATGGAGATCGGCCGGAGCGAACAGCGGCACCAGACCGATGCCCACCTGGAAAGTCGGCTCATCTATGGGTCCTATCCCGAGGTGGTGCTGACCCCGGACAACCGGGCCAGGGAGCGATATCTGAAGGAGATTGTCGCCTCCTACCTGTACAAGGATATTCTCGAACTGGATGGCATCCGCCATTCCGCCAAGATCAGCCGACTGCTGCAGCTCCTTGCCTTTCAGATCGGCAAGGAGGTCTCCTACACCGAACTGGCCACGGCTCTGGGCATGAGCAAGAACACGGTTGACCGCTATCTGGATCTGCTGGAAAAGGCCTTTGTGCTGCACAAACTCAGCGGCTTCAGCCGCAACCTGCGCAGCGAAATCACCAAGAACTGCCGCTACTATTTTCTCGATACCGGCATCCGCAACGCCCTCATCAACAATTTCAATCCGCTCCAGTTGCGCAACGATGTCGGCGAGTTGTGGGAGAATTATCTGGTGCTGGAACGGCTCAAGCGACAGGAGTACATCGGGGAGAGCGCCAACAGCTATTTCTGGCGCACCTACCGCCAGCAGGAACTGGATCTGGTCGAGGAGCGGGAGGGGCGCCTGTTCGGTTACGAGATGAAATGGGGCAAAACCAGGGCCAAGCCACCCACCGAATGGCAGGCCGCCTACCCGGAAGCCGCCTTTACCCTCGTCAACCAGGAGAATTACCTCGAATTCATTGGCGCGGAGTGAAATTTCACCCCCTGGGTTCTCTTTGAGCCCGATCACGCAAAATGATGGGCATTTTTTTCGGCACGTTGATGGTTTGTGGTTGATAGAGCCGACGACCGGGGCTTTGCCTGTTACCGGCGGCGTGAAAATGCAATTTACCGACCGTCTGCGCCGGGCCAAACACAGAAACCTCGAAATTATGAATGCCAAAAAGGCTGAGGATAGGGAAAAGCCATACAAGGATCTCATCGAAGTCACCGAAAAGACAATTGGTTATGGCGAGAAGGGATTGAGGGCATTGAATTGTTATGTCGCCGCAAGCTTGAAAGAACAGGCGTTGATATCAGATATTACGCAACAACTGCAACATCATATGCCCCTTGTTCGCCAGGTTGTGTGTCAAACCCGGCGTAGGGTACTTGCGGGCGAGTCGGTCCCCGCCCAGGAAAAGATTGTCTCGATATTCGAAGAACATACCGATATTATACGAAAAGACCGCCGTGACACCTATTATGGTCACAAGATCTGTGTTACGGGCGGCTCTTCGAATCTGATTCTTGATTGTGTGGTTCTTGAAGGCAACCCGGCCGATTCGGAATTAACAGAGATGATGCTGGACAGGCAAGAGGCCATTTATGGTCGCTACCCCTTGAAGGCGGCGTTTGATGGTGGGTTCGCCTCTCATACAAACCTGGAAAAAGCAAAATCCAACGGTGTTAAGGATGTTTGTTTCTCCAAAGGGCGTGGTCTTGAAGAAGAGGATATGTGTCGCAGCAGGCAAGTGTATAAAGGTTTGCGGAAATTTCGAGCGGGGATTGAGTCGGGAATATCCTGGTTGAAGCGCAGCCTCGGCTTGGACGGATGCACCTGGAAAGGTTTCAGGTCTTTCAAGAGCTATGTCCGGGCCTCGATCGTTTCGGCAAATTTATTGACATTGGCCCGCAAACAATTGGCCTGAAGACGCAGGCGCACTGTCCGATCTCGACTTGTTTGGGAGAAGTGCGTCTTGAGCAGGCCATTGGGGCCGACAAATATGCGCCCGACAACAAGGAAAAACTATCGCCATAGTCGATGGTGAATTGATGCGCATATAGTAAGTCGGGGTGTGGCGACGCTTACTCGAAATTCACGATTTATGGACAGACACCAGCTGGAGTTTATCATTCCAAGGAGAAATCCAATGAAACCACAGATGAAAAGACGAGGGCGACCAGTCACCCGGCAGGAAGTTAAGTACGTTCCAAAACGGTGATTCATCATTGAGCCACTACGGACACAGCAGGAAATTAACCGGTTGAAGGACTATTTGTACAAGACGAATCTGCGCAATTTCACAATTTTGATTATTGGGATCAATACGAACCTGCGGGCATCGGACTTGCTGAATCTCCGATATGGGCCTGTTTGTAGGGCTATCGAAGAGGATATCGCTATCCCGATCACTGAGAGGAAAACCGGCAAACGGAGGAATCTACGATTGAATCGTGCCGCAAAAACCGCATTGCAGGCATATTTTGCCAGCCGCCGGTTTCAGAATGCCGATGAATTGATTTTCACCAGGGCTGACGGTTTGCCTATATCAACGGCTGCGCTTTCGAGCGGTTTCAAGCATTGGTGCAAGCAGGCGGATCTTGTCGGTAATTTCGCCAGCCACACCATGCGGAAAACATGGGCCTACCACCACCACAAAAATGGTGCCTCGATCCCGACCCTGATGGCGATGATGAACCACAGGTCGCAACGGCAGACGCTGGATTACCTTTGCATCTCTGCTCAGGATGAGATCGACGAGTACGACAGGGTGAATCTTTGATAATTTTCCTATTATTGCTGGGATGGACAAAATGGTGCTTTCCGGTACTCTCCTTTAAATATAGCGGAATGGATAAGATGGGTTAGTATTGTAATCATTGACTAATATCGGCACATCTGCCGGAGGCAGTGCATCCGAAATCACTGATGATGCTATATGCCTCGGCGATGGACCAGAATCTACTCGATGCGTCTATCTCTCATAAACAGGTGCAAGATGAGTAAATGCACAAGATCTCTTCACCATAATTTCAATGATATTACATGGTGATATTGATTTCTGTTCATTATTGATGTATGTTCACTACAAATGAACAGAGAAAATATTGAACATATCGCAGCAACAAGAGATGCAGCCGCTATCCTCCGGCGGGCACTGGAAACGCTGCAGGCACTCGTTCCCTTTGAATACGAGATCGAACCGTTTCACGACGTTCGCGGTCACGAATATGATTACATCGTCCGAGCACAGATTTTTGGTGCAGAAATTATCTGGTGCGTCGAGGTCAAGAATCGGTTCACCAAAACAGAGGAAGTCCTGGCCAGGATCAAAAAAGACAAAGCGCCACATCCTTTTCTGCTAGTGACGCGATATATCCCTCCTGAGGCTGCAATACGGCTGCGTGATGCTGGCATCCAGTTTATCGACACAGCTGGAAACGCCTTCGTCAATCAGCCTCCGCTTCTCATCTTCGTAAAAGGCAACAGGCAAATAGCGGAAGAGCCTACGATTCCAACCGTCCCGGCGGCTCGTCTTTTCAAAGGAGTTGGGCTGAAAATCGCGTACCTCCTGCTATGCAGACCTGAACTTGCCGACAGGCCGTATCGAGATCTTGTCGAGATGACGCATGTTGCATTAGGAACGGTCAACGGTGCGATGGCTGAAATGATCGAGAAAGGTTTCATCCTCGACATGGGCAGAAAGGGAAAGAAACTTCGCGATAGAAAGGCGCTTTTCGAGCGATGGATCACCGCTTATCCTGATTTTCTCAAGCCAAAACTTCTGCTGGGCCGGTTCCAAGGAAACGGCGAATGGTGGAAGAACGCTCAGCTAGATCCCACTCTCGCTCAATGGGGAGGTGAAGTTGCCGCCGCAAAGCTGACCGGATACCTGAAACCAGGCACAGTCACGCTCTACACCGACAAAAAGCATTTAGCCGATCTGGTGATCGCGAACAGGTTGAAGAAAGATCCACAAGGAAACGTGGAAATACTCGAGCGGTTCTGGTCTCCAGAGCATGACTTCGGAGAAGGCGACGCCGTTCATCCAATCTTGATCTACGCTGACTTGGTCGCGGTCGGTGAACAACGAACCATGGAAACCGCAAGAATAATCTATGACAAGTTTCTCAATCGATATTTCGAACAGGATTGACCATGGAAGGATATCGATCCTCAGGAACATCAAGGAAGTGGCTGAAGAGCTCAACATCCCTTTCTTCGTTGTCGGAGCATTTGCTCGCGACTTGATCTTCGAACATATTCACCGGATTCCAGCTCCTCGAACGACTTTGGACATCGATATCGGTGTCGAAGTGGCAAGTTGGGAAGAATTTGAGAAATTGACCAGTGAACTGCTCAATCGCCGACATTTCACGGCAAGACCACTACCGCATCGCTTTGTAAATGAAACGATGGGTATCATTGTCGATATCGTGCCTTTTGGAGAAATAAGCGGCGAGGCAAACCAAATCAGCTGGCCGCCAGACCATGGCACAATCATGAGCATGGTCGGATTTGAAGAAGCATATCGATCAGCACTGCAGGTACTAATTGACAGCGAACCTTCCTTGGAGATTCTTGTTCCTTCCATACCGGCTCTAGCTCTCCTAAAGATCATCTCCTGGGATGTCGCATACCCGAGACGTCAACGAGACGCCCACGATCTTCTTTTCATTTTAGAAAACTACGAAGAGACTGGGATAGAAGCGGCACTGTATGATTCTCATGTAGCTCTGCTCACAGAGGAAGAATTCGATTCTCGGCTTGCTGCAGTTCGACTCCTCGGCAGGGATATGGCTCTGTTGAGTGGCTCAGAGGCGATCCAGAAAGTTATAGAAATCCTGACTCGTGAAATAGACGAGGAGAACAGCTATCGGATGTTGTCAGATATGGTCAATGGGGCTACGCGCCAAGGGATAAGATTCAACACAGCGCTGCAACTTCTGGAAAAGCTGTTACAAGGAATTCAAGATAATCGCCAATCATTGTAAACTATAACGTTTTGTAATCACATTTAATTCTGCCGCACAGTGCTCTCCATATACCGGAGGCAGTATCGACAGATACAGGCCATGGTCTCAGAATGTTGAATAGAATGCCCGAAGCTGAAGTGAGTGTCAGGCTTGCTTTCTGGTTGATCCAGAATCAGATGGCCGCTGGCGATGTAGATGTAGCCATAGACGGAGCTCAAGTGAAGGTCGGCGATACCGTCCACTTCGATCTTTCCGGTTTCCTTCAAAGTGCAGGCTGGCGGAAGCGCGGTACAGACAACAGTAAATGGCAAGATATCTACCAGCATGCCGACTACTCAAGTAAAATCCGTATCCATTCCAGTCCCGGTAAAGGCGACGTGGTTGTCCCATTACGAACCGGTCATACCTTGCGAGTCGAGTGCAAGAAAGGACCGACAACCCGCAGCAAGAGTTCTGCCGAATACCCGTTGATCCGTGAAGCACTGGGACAACTTTTGACCGTCCAGGAAATCGGCGACAATGATATCCTGGCCGTTGCAGTTCCATTCAGCCCGAAATTTGACGAGCTGGCAACCCGGTGGCGAGAAGCGACGCTCATTAGGAAATTCGGCATTAAAATACTTAGGGGCCGTTACGAAATAACCGTTACATTTTTCACCATTTCGTTACGGCCCCTTATGCCGGAAAGGTATTTCTGTGTAACGGTTATTGTTTGACGACGGCTTACCGTCGACCGATCTGGCAGCGTGGCTGGGTTCTGAAAAGAATGGTAACTTTGGTTTCCGTGGACCGCAAAGCCTTTATTTACTTGGCATTGCGAGAGTCACCCTGTCAGCCGAAGAAAACACCAAAACAACGCTGAAACGGAGAATTATTTGCTTTTTCATATTTTTCTCACGATAGCGAGCTCTGACGAAAATTTTAATGAGGCGGGCGAACAAACTGGCCATTTTCAGGGTTATTTTTATTCATGCTACGAGGGTGGCTCAGAGTCTGCCCTGGACAGAGAAGCGCCAAAAATCAAGGGTTGAGATGATACCTGTCGTCTACCTTCCCGATTGGTACTCTGGTGGCGCATAGTCTTCCAGCACCTCCGAGGATTTCCTCACCTTCCAATAATGCTCCAGCTCACAATCCACATGGAGAACCCCGTGGGCTCGGACATCCTTCAGTTCATTAAAAGAAATGTATCCCCATTCGGCGTTCTGCCAATCACCGCCGAGGACGGCAAAGCCAAAGAAGAGATCGTCACCATCGTACTCAGCAATGAACCAGTCGCAGCTGCCGATGAAAAAATGGAGATGGATGAGCTTATCGCTAATGGGAGTGTTCTCGGTCTGGTAGAGGCGGGGGAGTCTGGCTAAACGGGTAGCGGTCGGCGTGTTGAGCATGATCTGTATCTCCTGGAGGGGCAAGTAACGTGGCAGATTGTTTCTGAATCTTACCTTAAATGCCCCAACCAGGATGTACAGGATAACGTTATGTAATCATTGCGAACAGGATAGCCGGGATTATTTACGGATCGGCGATTCTTCTGTTCCATAGCGGATGCTTTCAACAGCCTTGACCAAAGGCTCGATCTGTGACCGTTTGGCGTATCTTGTATAGGTCATCGCAGCCCCAGTTTCATGGCCCAAGACCTCTGCAGCCATTGACTCTGCTATCTCTGCATTCCGCATTTTTGTGGCCACAGTATGGCGGAACCCGTGGAATGTCATATTTTGACTTGCAGCTGATAGTTTCCCTTCTTTGATGAGCTGTAACTTCAATTTACCAAACCACTTACTGAAAGCATGTCCGGCTTTACCGTTTACAAAAGGGAGTTCTTGAAACAGCCGTTGAGATTTGCCACTATTTACAAATTTCAAAAATCCCAACCTGAGTATTTCCCTGTGAATAGGAATAATCCTGGCTGAGTTCGCAGTTTTCAACCGCTTTTCTCCATCTCTGTTGACATTGAAACACCACACACCATCAATGTCTTGCACATCAGACCGATACAGCTGACATATTTCACTTTGCCGCATACCGCTATAGGCACCGATCAAAGGAACCCAGTATTGTGCAGGTGTTGCCTTCGCGAATCGGAGCGATTCGAAAATGACCTGAGTTTCTTTGTCTGTAACCTCTCTCCGCTCAAGGTCGCTTCTTGTGTTCTTCTGAGTTGAAACGGTCAATATTTTTGAAAACATTCACCATGATGCCATCAATGTTTTTCGCTACGGCCCAATTGAATAAAGTAGCGGCATCAATAAGCCGCATATTGACAGTTTTTACTGACAGCCGAGTCTTGATTCCTTTTTTCAATATCTCTTCAATAGGCATGTCACGGAGCGGTTGCATATTGATTCTCATCGGCAATTCCTGCAAAACCTCTCGGTATCGCTGAGCATCCTCTATAGTGTAGCTGGTGATAGCTTTATCACCGACTATTTCCGCAAAACGAAGGAGATTCCGCTCATTACCTTCGACGCTATGAATATCCCATGCACCACTGAAATGCTTCTCTTTCAGGTAAAGTTCGATCAATCGCTTCAGTGTAATTTTGCCATCGGTGCGAGGTGTCTCTTTCCGAACGGTTGCAACAATCTGCTGAAAGGCTGCATTCTCTTCTTCAAGTTTATTCGGATCAAGTTCAAGACCCTCAATTAAAAAATGTCCGTCGGGACCTACCTCAATTTTGTCTATCTTGAGTTCATGCTTAATATTTTTCAGAACGTCCACGGAGATAGCCCTCGGATTGAAGATCTGTTTAATCTCGGTCAAGAGCTGAGCCTCTTTGAATTTATTGATCAGGTTATCAATATATCGGTTGATTGGCTCTGCTCGCTTCAAGGCAACATCAAGCTCTGTTGTACGTAGACATCGCGTAACTGTCCTCGTCGAGATGTTCAGCACTCGACGGATGTCAATAGCTATCACCCTCCTGATGTAATATTGTTTACCATAACCAAGCGTTACATATTTTTCATCTGCCTTTTTCATGCCATACCTCCGCGGTGGTGGCACGTCAGTGTCAAGAGCAGTGCAAAGAGAGTGCACATAAAAAAAGGGCTCACTGATTTCTCAGGAGCCCTTTTTTAATTATTTCAAACTGTTAAGCTTGTTTTTATGCTAAAACCTGGTGCCGAAGGCGAGACTCGAACTCGCACGACCGTGGGTCACTACCCCCTCAAGATAGCGTGTCTACCAATTCCACCACTTCGGCATTCAGTACAACTACTTTTTCTCCGCTGCCGCCGGTGCTGCTGCAGGCGGGATTGCAGGCTTGGCCTCCGGCGTCTTGACTTCCGGTTCCTTGGTATCCGGCGCCTTGGCCTGCTCTTTCGGCATCGTATCGCCAGCCGGCTCCGGCTTGACCGGTTCGACCCGGACCGGCGGCGTCGTCGTTTGGGCCGGCGGTTGTGTCGTCTGCTGAACCGGTTCCGGCTTCGCCAGGTCACTCATGACCGAGCCGGTTCCAGTGTGCGATGAAATATACGCAAGGGCGACGGAAGTCAACATAAAAATGACAGCCGCGGCTGTCGTGATCTTGTTCAACAGCGGCAACGGCCCTTCGGAACCGAACAGAGACTGGCTGGATCCCCCGAATGTCGCACCTATATCCGCTCCTTTGCCGTGCTGCAGCAGCACGATAGCCACCAGAAACAGACAGACAACCACATGCAGGACTATCAGCAGAGTTTCCATTCAATCGCTTCGTGAAATATTATCTGAAGGTGATAATCCGCCCAAAGGACTGTGCATCAAGGGCGGCTCCACCGACAAGGGCCCCATCGATATCGGGCTGGGCCATAAGTTCGTCAATATTGGCAGGTTTAACCGAGCCACCATACAGTATTCTCGTCTGATCGGCAATATTTTTTCCGTAGATGGCTGCCAGCAGACTGCGGATAAAGGCATGCACCTCCTGAGCCTGCTCCTTGCTGGCGGTCTTGCCGGTGCCGATCGCCCATACCGGCTCATAGGCGATCACTACCCCGACCATCGCCTCGCCGCCGATTCCGGCCAGTCCCTTGCGAACCTGGCGTTCGAGGACGGCGAAGGTGTCGCCGCCTTCCCGTTCCGCCAGGGTCTCGCCGATGCACAGGATCACCATCAGGCCGGAGGCCAAAGCCCCGGTCAACCTCCTGTTGACCAGTTCATCGGTCTCCAAAAAGATCTGCCGTCGTTCCGAGTGGCCGACAATCGCCGCCGATCCCCCGGCCGCCCTGACCATGATCGGCGAAATTTCCCCTGTATACGCTCCTTTTTCCTCCCAACAGACATTCTGGGCGGCAACGATAATCCCGGTTCGACTCACGCATTCGGCGACATCGCGCAAAACCGTGTATGGCGGTGACAGCAGTACATCGCGGTCATCGAGGCCGGCACAGATCACGGCGATGGCCGTGGCCAGTTCCCGGGCTTCAACTGTGGTCGTATGCATTTTCCAGTTGCCGGCAATCAACGGTCTCCGTTTCATACTTTCCTCCCTCTTGAATGCAAGGTCCGGGTTTCAGGAAAGGGCATCGATTCCCGGCAGGGATTTTCCTTCCATCAATTCGAGGAAGGCCCCTCCGCCCGTCGACATATAGGTGATATTGCGCTCTTCGCCGGCCTTCTTCACCGCGGCATTGGAGTCGCCGCCGCCGGTGATCGACAGGGCATGCGACGAGGCCACGGCCTGACAGAGGGCCATCGTGCCACGGGCGAAGGCATCGATCTCGAACGCCCCCATCGGTCCGTTCCAGACGATCGTCTTCGCGTCCTGCAGCGCTTCCTTGAACAGGATGGTCGATGCCGGGCCGATATCGAGGGCCATCCAGGTCGGCGGGACGTCCTGGATGGTGACGTTCTTCACCGTCGCCTCGGCGGAGAAGGCATCGGCAACCACGAAGTCGACCGGGAGGAAGATCTTCACCCCCTTCTCCCGCGCCTTGTCAACAAAACGTGCGGCGGATTCCAGCAGGTCCGCCTCGACCTTCGAGGCCCCGACGTCGATCCCCTGGCTCTTGAGGAAGGTGTTGGCCATGGCCCCGCCGATGATCATCCGGTCGACCTTTGTCAGCATGTTTTCCAGCGCTGCCAGTTTCGACGAGACCTTGGCCCCGCCCACCAGGGCGACCAGCGGGCGGATGGGGGTATCCATGGCCTTGTGGTAGTAATCGATTTCGGCCTGCAGCAGCAGGCCGGCCGCCTTGTCCGCCACCCGTTCGGCAACCCCGACGACCGAGGCATGGGCCCGGTGCGAAACGGCGAACGCATCGTTGATATAGACATCGGCCAGAGCGGCCAACTGGGCCGAAAAATCGGGGTCGTTGGCCGTCTCCTCCTTGTGGAACCGCAGATTCTCGAGCATCACGACATCGCCCGGCGCCATCGCCGCCACCATTTCGTTCACGGCATCGCCGATGCAATCGGGAGCAAGACGCACCGGGCGGCCGATCAGGGACTGGAGATGGGCGGCGACCGGAGTGAGGCTGAACTCAGCCGCCGGCTTGCCCTTCGGCCGGCCCATATGCGAGCCGATAATCAGCTTGCCCTGGTGGCCGATGATATATTCTATGGTGGGCAGCACGGTACGGATACGGATATCGTCGGTTATCTCCCCCCGCTCATTCATCGGCACGTTAAAATCGGCGCGGAGCAGCACCCTCCGGCCGTCGAGCTGGAGATCATGGATCGATTTCATCGAATTCTCCTTTTCAGAATAGAGATGATTCACTCACCGACAAGCGTCTTCGCCAGGATCAAGGCATCATCCTCCGGTGAGGAATAGTATTTTCGGCGCCGGCCGACTTCGCAAAACCCGCGTTTTCGATACAGGGTGAGGGCGGGATAGTTGTGCGATCGGACCTCGAGAAAGAGAGTCCGCACCCCCGCGCCGCTCAGCCGGCTTTCGAGGCAGGCCATGAGCGCCGAGGCGATGCCGACCCTTCTGCGGCGACCGAGCACTACTATTTTCAGCAGCTCGGCCTCCGCCTCGAAAGAGCGGCTGCCGCACCACCCGACAATCTCGCCATCGGCCTCGTCGACCGCGACCAGCTGGATACCATGGCGCTGCTCGATCTCACGCCGGATATCGACGTTGTTCCACGCCGACGGCTCACCCGCTTCAAGCGGTACAACGCGGTCGAGATCGGCCGCCGTCAGATTCCGGATGCGCAACGGCCCTCAGATCATCTTTTCAGCCACCTGCACCGTCAGATCACCGAGCATGTTGGTGTAGCTGCCGAGCTCGTTGTCGTACCAGCCATAGACGACCGCCTGGGTCACCGGCACGGTGAGCAGGGCATCCGCCCCCGGGGCCAGGCAGTCCTTTTTCACCTTCTGCAGGTTGACCTGGATCGAGGCGGTGCGGGTATGGGTCTCGGAACCCTCGATGACCACAGCGGCGGCCGGCAGTCCGACGATGTCGGAGGAAACGTTCTGCTCTTCGCTGAACATCAGATACCGGCTGTTCTGACCATACTCCCGGTAGATCGAGTTGATGTAGCTGCGCTTGATCGGATTGTCGCTGTCGTCCTGGAAATTGAGGACCAGCACGATCAGCGATCCGGTCGAAGTCGGAATACGCACCGACTCGGCAATGAAACCTATCCGCTCCATTTCCGGGATGACCAGGGCCAGCGCCTTCGCCGCCCCGGTGGTAGTCAGGATGATATTGTTCATGATCGAGCGGTTCTTGCGCAGATCGGTCGCGCCGGTCTTGGGCAGCCGGTCGAGCACCTGCTGGCTGCCGGTCGCCGCATGGACGGTGACCATCGAGGCGCTGAGGAAATTCTCGGCCCCGATTGTCTCCATCAACGGTTTGATCATGTAGGACAGGCAGGTCGTCGTGCAGGAGGCGGCGGAGATCACCGAATGCCGGGCCGGATCATAGGTGTCGTCATTGATGCCCATCACCGTCGTCACCGCATCTTCCGGCATCTGCAGCCCTTTCGACTTGATCTTGAACGGGGCGGAAAGAATCACCTTCTCGGCCCCGGCGACGATATGGCCGCGCAGCGCCCCCTTGTCGGCATTGGCATCGGTGGTCGGATCACTGAAGACCCCGGTGGTGTCGACAACCAGCTTGACATCATTGTCGCGCCAGGCGATCTCCCTCGGGTTGCGGGTGCTGCGGAGGATCTTGACCGGGACGCCGTCGATCCGCATCGTCCCTTTATCGTTGTCAAGCTCCTCGATGATGCGACCAGCCTTGTGTCCATGAAGGTAGGTACCCAGCCGACCGTACGTTGAATCGCGCTCGATCGCCGCCGCCAGATCCTCGAGACGTGTGCCCACTTCCCTGCCGATATTGACAATCACTTCCGAAAAGTATCGCTTCGAAACATGGTGCCACACGGTGAGCTTCCCAATCCGGCCAAGTCCATTGATACCTAATTTCATGGCAATGCATCTCCTTTATGAGTAGAGTGACATGCGTCAATGACGTGAGTTCCCCTCTCCTGTGAGCGCAGACTCCCCTCACAGGCCAGCAAAACCGTGGATTATGCAGGGATTTTAGCATTTACACGGCTGATATGCAATGCAAATATTTTTTACTTCCACCCCGTTGCCTTAGCCTTTCCCCTGGTCCTCATGCGCTTTTCAGACCCACTGATCCCCGCCGTTCTGCTGAAGCGGTACCAGCGTTTTCTGGTCGATGTGCAATTGCCCGACGGCCGGACGATCACGGCCCATTGCCCGAATACCGGCGCGATGCGGTCCTGCTCGACCCCCGGCAGCCCGGTGCGCCTCTCACAATCCGCCAATCCACGGCGAAAACATCGATTTTCCCTCGAGATGGTGCAGGCCAACGGCACCTGGGTCGGCGTCAACACCGCGCGGACCAACAGCATCGTCGTCGAGGCCATTGAACGCGGGATCGTGCGGGAAATGGCCGATCCCGAGCATATGAAAAAAGAGGTCGGGACTTCCGCCGGCTGTCGCCTTGATCTCGCCGTCATCCACGGATCGTCGACCACCTTTGTCGAGATCAAGTGCTGCACCTATGTCGACCAGGGGTGGGCGATGTTCCCGGACGCGGTGACGACCCGCGGCACCAAGCACCTGCTCGAACTGCGGGACCTGGTCCGGCGGGGCGACAACGGAGCGGTCCTGTTCCTGGTGCAGCGCACCGATGCCGTCAGGTTCCGGCCAGCCGCCGCCATCGACCCGCTCTACGCCCGGACCCTCGAGGCGGTGCACGCTGAAGGCGTCGCCATCCTCGTGTACCAGGCCCTGATCACTCCGGAAGAGATTGCCGTCACGCACTCGCTCCCGTTCTCCTTCACCTGAATACAAGCAAAAGCCATGCCCGAACAGCCACCAGCCGTCATCCTCCTCAGCGGAGGGCTCGATTCGACCACCGTCCTGGCGATTGCCGATGCCGAAGGTTATGCCTGCCATTGTCTCAGTTTCGATTATGGCCAGAAGCAGACGGTCGAATTGGCCAAGGCCGAAAAGATCGCCGCCCGCTACGGGGCCAAACGTCATCTGATCCTGCGACTCGATCTCGACAGGATCGGCGGCTCGGCCCTGACCGACAATATCGCAGTGCCCAAGGACGGAAATCCGGAACAGCAGGGAACGATTCCGGTCACCTACGTGCCGGCGCGCAACACCATACTCCTCGCCCACGCCGTAGCCTGGGCCGAGGTACTCGGCGCCTGGGACATCTTCATCGGTGTCAATGCGGTGGATTATTCAGGCTATCCGGACTGTCGCCCGGAATTCCTCGCGGCCTTCGCCCATATGGCCAATCTCGGGACCAAGGCGGGAATCAGCGGCGCAGCGCAATTTACCATCAAGGCGCCGCTGATGTATCTGAGCAAGGCGGAGATCATCAAGAGGGGGCTGTCATTGGGAGTCGATTACAGCCTGACCCACAGCTGTTACGATCCCCGGGGGACGAAGGCCTGCGGCCGTTGCGACGCCTGCATCCTGCGCCGCAACGGCTTCGCGGCGGCCGGGGTCCCCGATCCAACGGACTATCTGTGATTACAGATCGGTGAAGGTGACACGCCCGTTCATGATCGTCAGCACCGCCTTGCCGCGGAATTGCCGGCCGTCGAACGGGGTGTTTCTTCCTTTCGACCGGCATTCAGCTGCTGAAAAAACGAAGCGCCGGTCGGGATCGACCACGGTGATATCGGCAGGATCGCCGGCCGCCAGCCTGCCTCCGGGGACTCCGAGGATCCGGGCCGGGGCGCAGGACATCAGCTCGACCATCCTGCCGGCAGTGATCAACCCGTCATGGACCAGGGACAAGCCCAGCGGCAGGGAGGTTTCCAGGCCGACAATGCCATTGGCGGCATAATTGAATTCGACTTCCTTTTCCAGGACCGAATGCGGCGCGTGGTCCGTCGCTATCGCATCCAGCGTCCCATCCGCCAATGCCTCGCGGATCGCCATTCTATCGACTTCGGAACGGAGAGGTGGGTTCATTTTGGCATGGGTGTTGTACCCGTCCACCGCCTCATCGGTCAGGGCGAAATAGTGGGGCGCCGTCTCGGCCGTCACCTTGACGCCCCTTTTTTTGGCCAGGCGGATCAGGGCGAGCGAGGCTTCGCAGCTGACGTGGGCAATATGGACCCTGGCCCCGGTCAATTCGGCAAGGGCAATCTCCCTATACACCATGATGCTTTCGGCTGCCGTCGGAATCCCCCGCAGGCCGAGCCGGGTGGAAACCGGTCCCTCGTTCATGCAGCCGTTGCGGCTCAGGGACAATTCCTCGGCATGCGAGATGACCGGCAACCAGTGACTGGTGGCATATTCCATTGCCCGGCGCATGAGCTGGCTGTCGGTGACCGGCATCCCGTCATCCGTCAGGGCGACCGCCCCCGCAGCCTTCATCTCCCCGTATTCAGCCAGCTGTTCACCCCTGCTGTCCCGACTGAGGGCGCCGACGGGGTAGACCCGTGCCGTACAGTTGGCGGCCATGTCGAGAATCAAACGGGTCACTGCCGCACTGTCGTTTACCGGCCTGGTGTTGGGCATGCAGGCAACGGCGGTGAAGCCGCCTGCCGCTGCCGCCATCGTCCCGGTTGCAATCGTTTCCTTATACTCCTGTCCGGGTTCGCGCAGATGGACATGGATATCGATCAGGCCGGGCATCACCCACTTGCCGGTGAGGTCGTATCGACATGTGCCCGCGGGCGCGACTGCCCGGGGAGCGACGATCCTCCCATCCTCTAACCAGATATCGACGATCCCGTCGGTCTGGTTCATTGGATCGATTACACGGCCGTTCTGCAGGATGATCACTTCGGATATCATATATCTCCCTGTGCTTCGCCGCCCTTCTCCCCGCCCATGACCAGATAGAGCAGGGCCATGCGTACCGCCACCCCGTTTTTGACCTGTTCGAGGATCACCGACGAGGGGCCGTCGGCGACATCCGGGCTCAGTTCGACCCCTCTGTTGATCGGCCCGGGGTGCATCACCAGCACATCCGGCTTGGCATGCGTCAACCGCCGGCGATTGATGCCGTAATGGATGGAATATTCCCTCAGACTCGGAATCAATGGGTCGTTCTGACGTTCCTTCTGTATCCGCAGCGCCATTACCACATCCGCATCGTCAATCGCCTCGTCCACGGTTCGACAAACCCGCGCCCCCAAGTTCTCGACAGCTGCGGGGATGAAGGTGGCTGGTCCTGCCACACAGACTGTCGCCCCGAGTTTGGTGAAGCCGAGTATATCCGATACCGCGACCCGGCTGTGGGCGATATCTCCAATGATCGCGATTTTCAACCCTGCCAGATCTTTCTTGTGATCGAGAATTGTCATGATATCAAGAAGCCCCTGGCTGGGGTGTTCATGGGCTCCATCACCGGCATTGATGATGGAGGAGCCGATATGGCGGGCAAGAAGCTGCGGCGCGCCCGAACAGGAATGCCTGATGATGATGATATCGGGATTCATCGCCTCTATGTTCCGGGCGGTGTCGATCAGGGTCTCCCCCTTCGTGGCAGAACTTGTCGAGGCGGCGATATTGAAGGTATCGGCACTCATCCGTTTGGCTGCGATTTCAAAGGAAGTGCGCGTCCTGGTCGACGGCTCGAAAAACAGATTGACGATCGTCTTTCCCCTCAGTGTAGGCACTTTTTTGATCGATCGAGCCGATATCTCTCTGAAAGAACGGGCGGCGGCGATGACATGCTGGATATCCTGGACGGACAGCTGCTCCATGCCGAATATGTGCCTGTGCCTGAAACTGTATTCAGCTCTCACGTCTTTATCTGTCTCTCACTCTATGAAAAATGAATCATTGAATGACATCCCCGATCCTGCTCCAGCGGATCGACATCAGCCTCGTCAGCGAGAGAAGCGGGGTCTCAATATCCCAGGACCAATAGAGGATGAAAGCCTTGCCGAGGATGTCGGAATGTTCGACAAACCCCCAGAAGCGGCTGTCATAGCTGTTATCCCGGTTATCTCCCATGACGAATATATTACCGGACGGAACGGTGACCGGGCCATAATTATCGCGTGGACTAACAGTGGCGCTGAGCTCCGTCTCGGAAGTGAAATGCGCATGCAGATCGACGACTTCAGCATCATTTATCATGAGATGCTTGTTGACGATTTCGATCTTGTCGCCGGCGACGGCGACCACTCGTTTGATATAATCGATGTTCCGGTCCTTTGGAAATCTAAAGACAACAACATCTCCCCGTACCGGGGATTTCCATGGAATAAGGAGTTTGCCGGTCAACGGCATCCTCAGGCCATAGATGAACTTGTTTACCAGGAGGTGGTCACCAATCTGCAGGGTCGGCAGCATCGACCCGGATGGAATTTTAAAGGCCTGTATTATAAATGTACGGATAAAGAGAGCGAGCAGTACAGCGACAACAATTGCCTCAACATACTCCCTGATTACCGATTTGCTTCGTATCTCCCCGCTCAATTTCCGCCTCTTATCTGAGAAAGTAGGGTTATTCATCATCCAATGGACATAATGGCCGAAAAATACTTGAATCAGCACTTAAATACAAGACACTTTACCTGGCTGAACCTGTGATCATGAGAAACCGCTTTTCCTTTTAATATCAATAAAAAACAGACACTCCATACCATATAGAGAGAAAGATTCTTAAGTTTCAACTACATATTGTATTTTTTTGCCAACCCAGGCTATCCCCTCCCCAATTAACAGCCCGTTTAAAAAGAATATTTTTTTATTACACTTCAATTGTTTTTCTTGACAAAGAATTACATATATGTCCTATATGGTAATTGTTATGCAAAGTCTGCATGTTAGGTATATTACCCTAACATACCCCATCTTATGTTTATTGAACAATTTCCCATTCCGTCGGTCAATATGAAGCTTCCCTTCCTGTCACAAGATAACTTGGTCGTAGGAGTCGATATAGGATCTCACGCCGTGAAGGTCTGCCAGTTGAAACGGACTGACAATGGCTATTCGGTCGTGGCTCTCGGCAGCGCCACACTTCCCGAGGGGGCGGTTGACGATGGAACACTCAACGATTCTGATGCGATAGCCAAAGCCATTACCGGTCTTTTCAATAACCTCAAGATCAAAAACAAAAAGGTTGGTTTTTCTATCTCAGGTTATTCTGTCATCGTCAAAAAGGTCAATCTGGCGGTGATGGAGGAAAAAAGGCTGGAAGAACACATCATGTCCGAGGCTGAGCAGTATATACCTTTTGATATTGAAGATGTGTACCTCGATTATCAGGATCTCAAGACCAGCACAGACAAAATTGAACGCACTGATGTCATGCTCGTCGCCGCAAAAAAAGAGATAGTCGACGAATACCTGGAGATGCTGAAAAGCATTAATCTTACGCCGGTGATCGTCGATGTTGATGGGTTCGCACTTGAAAATACATATGAATACAGCTATCCCGATATTGACAATGTCGCCCTGGTTGATATCGGTGCCTCCAAGATGAATATCAACATTCTGTCCGGTGGCATATCTGTTGTTGCGCGGGATATTGTTGTCGGCAGTCGTCAATTGACGGAGCAACTTCAGGGGGCCTTTGATCTCGATTACGAAGAAGCGGAAGCCTTGAAACTTGGTCTCTCCCCGGCCGGTGATAAACAGCCGCAGATCGAAAAAATATTCTCAACAACCTGCACACAGTGGGTCCTTGAGATTAAAAAGGCTATCGATCTCTACCATTCCAACAACCCTGATGCGCCCTTGAATAAGTTGGTATTGAGCGGTGGGGGTGCAAAGGTTGCCGGGTTTGCTGATTTCCTGGCTAAGGAGACAGCACTGCATGTTGAGATTTTCAACCCTTTCATGAAAATGCGGTCGAGCGACAAAAAGATAGACCCGGATTATCTGAAAAATATCGGCCCTGAAATGGCGATCGCTACAGGAATAGCAATCAGACCATCAATAGTTTAGTCCATTCTTCTGTCACTGGAAAAGATATGCTCAGAATAAACCTGCTACCGGTCAGACAGCTTAAAAAAAGAGCGAAAGCGCGCAACCAGATCTTTACTATGATCTTAGCCTTCTGTTGCCTTCTCGTTTTTTTGGGCTTTGTCGGTGTCCTGCAGAACGGAATGCTCCATTCACTCAACAATCAAATTGCACAACTGAACAAACAGAAAGACGCATTCAAGCCTATTCTCGCTCAAATCGAAACGATGAAAAAGCAAAAACAGGAGCTTGAGCGAAAAACAGCTATAATCAAGACATTACGCGCTGAGTCCTCCCTCACCGTGAGAGTCTTGGACGATGTAGCGAAATATGTTGACAATAAAAGATTATGGCTTGATTCTCTCAGTCAGCAGGGGCCAAATCTCAGCTTGACCGGAGTTGCGCTGGATAATGAAACGGTGGCTCAATTCATGGATAAATTGAAATCATCTGAATTCATCATCGATGTCAATCTTGCAAATTCATCCCTCAAAGTTATTGCAGGAAGAAACCTCAAAAGTTTTGTCATGACTTGCACTACTACGGCGCAGCCCCCGGTTGAAGTTGCAGCGGCACCAAAAAAATAGACACTCCTCGAACAACGGACCAATTGCCAGCATGAAAAAAAGCAACGCAGCATTTGAACAGTTCATAGACAAGAAATATATACCGCTCGAGCCGAAGTACAAGGTTGCCATTGCGATCCTCCTCCTGCTCATCCCAATCCTGCTCTTTTATTTTCTATTCTTTCAGCCAAACGCGACCAAAATTTCATCCCTTAAAAAGCAAAAGGACGGCCTGGAAAAAGAAATTGTCTCGTTGCGTGCCCAACAAAACAATTTACCCAAATTGCAGAGAGAACTGGCAGAAACGGAAAAGATTTTTAATGAAGCGGCGGTCCTCCTTCCTAAAGAGAAGGAGATTCCTCAGCTTCTCAAGGATATTTCAGCCCTCGGGCAAGAGGCGGATCTCGAATTTATCACATTTAAACCCCTTCCTGATGTACCCAAGGATTTTTACGCTGAAATTCCAATCTCCATCAATGTTCGTGGTCCCTATCATAACATGGGCTCCTTTCTTGACAAAGTCAGCAAACTCGGTCGAATTGTAACCGTATCAAATATAAATATGACAGCCCCTACAAGAGACAAAGAGGAAATGCTGCTCAATTCAGACTGTACATTGGTAACCTACCGCTTTACCAATGTTGAACTCCCCAAACCGGACGGGAAAAAGAAATAAAGCTCAAGGGATTTTGTATGAAAAAAACGCGATTGCCATCTCTGAGCCTGACTACGTCAAGCTTTATATTCTATTATGGGTCTATGTTGTTTTTTTCAGTATTTCTCTGCACAACAGTTGAATCCAGGGCTGAGGATGCAGCGCAATCAGCAGTTGCTGCAAATCAATCTGTAGCAACGAAGCCATCTCAGACCAAGCCATTCAACTATATTATGGAAAACAGGCCTGACCCTTTCCTGCCCTTTATAACGGATAAAACCACCGATCAGGAAACGGGTGATCCGAATGAGATCATCGACAAAAAGGAGCCATTAACCGGGATGCAGTTGTTTGAACCGGCTCAATTGAGTCTTGTTGCACTCATGGAAACAGGCAAAGACAAATTCGCCATGGTCCAGGATTCGACTGGCAAAGGGTATGTCTTGACCGAAGGAACGAAAATCGGCAGGCGAGGTATAGTGAAGGCCATTTCGCCAAACAAGGTCCTAGTTGAAGAGATGGCCGAGACTCGTGGAGGGAAAAAGATTCTTTCATATATTGATATGGTTTTAAAAAAAGAGGGAGAAGAATAGAAAATGTACAAAAGGTTCATTATACCCCAATCGGCCATTTTCTCTGTGCTCAGTCTGCTCTTGTTTTTTTCGACATCAGCAGTAATGGCAGCAGAAGCTATCCCCGGAAAAGACAAAACCTCCCTGTACCAAATATCAAAGATCCAGTCAGATCTCCAGGGTGACGTTCTCAACCTGTCGATCGTCGGTAATTCGGAACCGGTCTATACAGTGTCGGAGCGTTTCTCACCGTTCCGGGTCGTTCTCGACATTGCCAATGCCGCATTCGACAAATCCGTAAATCTTCAATCAAAGATTATTTCTGATAATAAATTCGTCTCGCTCAAGACCTCCGTTCACTCCGATCAGGACCCCGCGGTCACCCGTTTCGAGTTCACCATTGCAGATTCCCATAATTATAAGATCACCCGAGACGGTTATCTTATTAAGGTGCAGGTTGTACCTACTGCCGGTGGACCCGCTGGTGAAAAAACTGCCCCACCTTCAAGTTCGTCTGCTTCAACGGCAATAACTGATATCTCCGTCAAGACAAGCCCGGCTGAAACGCTCGTTACGCTTGTCGCTTCGTCCCCTGTAACGAACTATACATCGGATACCATTACCGGGAGCAAAAACGAAAAACCGAAGATGTACATTGATATAGAAAATGTAAATATTTCAGAGCTTATCCGTGAAAAGAAGGTCGGCACAGCCGTCGATAAAATTCGTGTAGTACAGCAAGGCAATGGTGCTCGTTTCATTTTTGATTCGGCTTCTTCGTCGCTTTTCGATTATAGCGTGACTGATAAATCCGGCCAGATTGTGGTGAGCATCAAGGAAGACTCGGCACTGCCCGGCCAAACCGCATCTGCCGACAAAGATCAGAAAACTTCCCGATCAACCGACAAGACTCTTGATTCTCTTATTGGGGAAACAGAAAGCATCCTCGCCAAAGAGGGGAAAAAATCGGATAAAAATGCTGAAGCAACAGACCCCAAGGTTGCAATTGAGGATACATTTTCATTTGCCGGATATGACAAGCAGCGCATCAGTGTCGATTTTTATAAAATCGATCTCCACAATGTCTTCCGCTTGTTCCGCCAGTTCACCGATATCAATATCATCGTCGATGAGGCCGTGACCGGCTCTTTAACCCTGGCGCTGACCGATGTGCCGTGGGATTTTGCTCTGGATATCATCTGTAACCTCAAGGATTTGAAGAGGGAAGAGCGGTTCAACACCATTGTCATCTATCCGAACAAAAAAGAATTCATCTGGCCAGATCGACTCGAGGACAATCTCGCAGTCCAGGCAGATCCGGGGATTGTCGAACAGGATGCCCTGATCATCGAACAATCCGCAAATCTTCCAAAAGAAGTGCTACAAGCCCAGGAAATCCTGCGTAATGCTCAAACAGCTGACGAAAATGAGAACTTTGAGGAGGCTGCGGAATTGTACGAGCAGGCCTACAAGCTCTGGCCAGCCAATGCAAAGATATCCAACAGATTGGCGACGATCTACCTCGTCAATCTCGGGGTGAACGCCAAGGCTGTTCATTACGCCAAAGAGAGCCTCAAACAGGAACCGGGCAATAATCGAGCTGCATTATACGCTGCGATAGGGTCAGCCAATATGCAGAGAAACTCTGAAGCGCTGGAATACTTCACCCAGAGCATCAGCGGGAATCCACCAATGAAGGAGGCCCTTATCAGTTTCTCCACCTTCTGTGAAAACAACGGCCAGAACGATCAGGCAATCAAACTCTTGGACAAATATAGTGCATCTTATGGTGAGACGATGGATACGATGATCGCCAAGGCCCGAATCTATGACAAACTCGGAGATTCAAAAAAGGCGGTCAACCAGTATAAATCATTGCTCGCATCCGGTTTCCCACTGCCACCGGATTTGAAAAAATATATTCATGGCAGAATGGCCGCAAGCAGCTTTTAGAGGCGTAGTACTCGCACATTCTCATAACGCATGAATCCAATTCGGCAATTTTTTAATCCCAAGAGGTTTTTTATGAAGTCTCACAAGAACATTTTATTTGTCGCGAGCCTCTTGCTGTTCATGATGCTCACCTCATGCAGCGCACCGAACAAGGAAACGGAGAAATCGGCGGCAACGCCCGCCTCTCCGGTCGGGCAGAATGTCGCGGCCAAACCTGCCGCCCCCAACACGCTCCCTGTGCAGTATCAAACCCCTTCGTATCAGGTCGGAGAGGAAAGCAGGGAAGATCTGGCCAAATCCGAAGATGTGGGGATGAAAGTGGGGGCAACGATCAAATCGACCCGAGGTCCCCAACCGCTCTGGGACATCATGAAACGGCTGGCGACGATCAAGGCGATGAACATCTCCTGGGCCAGCGATGTCGATCAGACCGTGCTGGTCGATGTCGATATCAATGCCGACGACGATTACAACGAGGCGATCGCCAATCTCCTGCGCCAGGTCGACTACTTCCATGAGATCCAGGGCAACACGATTGTCATCAAGTATAAGGAAACGCGACAGTTCCATATCGCCATGCCCTTCGTCAAATCGAAGTATAAAACGGGTTCAGGCGGCAATCTGCTCGGCAACGACGACGAGTCAAACAACATCGACGGCACGATCGAGCTGAAATCGGATGAGAATGATTTCGACGTCTGGAAAAACATCGAGGCCAATCTCAACTCCATCCTCGATGTCTGGACGACCGAGGCGATCACGACAACGGCGGAAACCCAGAACAAGCAGGGCAATGCCACCGAGACCGCCAACGCCAATAAAACCGAGAAGGCCGATACAGTGGTCAGTGAGGCCACCCGGGTCCGATCGAGCAATAAGAATGTCTACTTTATCGACAAACCGGTGGGCATGGTCACCGTGACCGCCCCGCGTCCCCTGCTGGTGCGCGTCGACACCTATTTCAAAAGCCTGAAGAAAGAACTGTACCGCCAGATTTCAATTGAAGCCAAGATTATTGAAGTACGACTTTCCGAGAATTCCAGCATAGGAATCAATTGGAGCCAAGTACTGAAGAACTTCTCCGTCACCGGTGCGGTGCAGTTTGGTTCTAAAGAAGACGGCCAAGTCTATCCCTACGTCTTTGCCAACGAGGACGGGACCAACGGCAATTGGGACGACGGCAATAATCATGGGAAAATCCAGGACCCGACCAGATTCGTTTCCAAGGTAATGATCAATCCCGCGAATTTCACGGTCTTCCTCAATGCCCTCCAGGAACAGGGCGACACCAAGGTCCTTTCCAATCCGAAGCTCAGCGTGATGAACGGCCAGCCCGCCCTCATCACGGTCGGCCGCAACGTCACCTATATCGAAAGTGTCGAGGCAGAGAAGGACACCGACGACAACACCACCACCTACACGGTCAACACCGAACGCATCCTGTCCGGTATCGGCATGGCGCTGACGGCGACCATCCTCGATGACAGGGAAATCATCCTCAACCTCGTTCCGGTTACCTCCGAACTCGTCGAACCGATCGAGTACAGAGATTTCGGCACCACCGATGGCCAGACCGTCGGCCTGCCGATCGTCAACGTCAGGGAAATGAGCACGACGGTACGGGTCAAGAACGGTGAAATGCTGGTGATCGGCGGACTGATCGATGAAATCAAGGATTCCAACGGCGAATTCGCCCCGGTGGTCGGCAAGATCCCGCTGATCAAGTATCTCTTTGGGTATGAAGAGAAGATAAACCAGAAACGCGAATTGATCATTCTGCTCAAGCCCAACATCATCTAATGAATACAACATATTTCGTAACAGATAACGTCCATTATCAAGGTAGGGAGACAATCATGGAGAGGCTGAAATATCTGGTCGTTGGAATCCTCGCGCTGACCTTGGCTGGTTGCGGTCAAACGATCGTTGAAACGCTCAATGTGCCGCAGGCTCCTGGTTTCGATGCACCTGGCAAAGGAAGAACGGTTGTCATTCTCCCCTTCGCTGACTACTCGAATGCCGGCAACTTCGACTCCGCCTACAGGAGGAACATGGCGGTGGCGGAGGCACTGACCGACAGGTTCTCTGCCAACGGTTTTTCCATGCCTGTCCAAGAGGATGTCTTCCAGTATCTCGTTGATGAAGGCGTGATCAACATCGTTCCTTATGAAGAGACTCAGTCAGTCTCCCTGGTCAACGAATTATCCAACGAGTGGTCCGACACCATGAAGGCCGAGATCTCTCGCTATATATCCGGACAGAACACGACTAATGGCGTCAACGCCTCCAACAGCCCCGGAACCCATGCGTTGACAACCAATACTGTTGCCAAGATAGGCAGATCATTCAAGGCCGACTATATTGTCCGTGGCAGAATTCTGGAATACAAATCCCGGCAGGATCCGACGTGGGAACCATGGAAAAAAGGTATCCTGCCGTTCATCAATGGCGGCACAAGCAGGATCATGTTCGGTTTTGCCAGTTCCGATCTTTACGACCAGTGGAATCAGCAGATTACCGGCGCGGTATATGGCGCCAGCATTGGGCATGAAAGCGACTGGCCTTGGAATGACGATGACAGCGACACGATATTTGGCATGAGTGACGGGGAAAACGCCAATGCCATCCTCTGGGGTTCCATCGGTTCTGAAATCGGGAAACAGGCCTATCGGAGCGGAGATGTTCAGCAGGCGGTGGTGCAGTTGCGTATGTGGATACAGGAAGCTACCACTGGAAATGTCGTGTGGACAAACAGGGTCGATGTGAAGGTCACACCTGAATCTATCTTTGCCGACAACCAGTACGATTCGCTGTTCAACAAGGCCATTGAAAAAGGGGTGACGACCTTGGTCGATAATTTCGTCACCACCGGCTTGTAAAACAGCCTTTATTTCCGCATCAAAAGAGCCGCAGTCATTGAAGACTGCGGCTCTTTTTTTTACATTTCACTCTCTCTTTTTTTCTTCGCACTCTGAAAGAGACCCATGAAATTGATCGGCTCCATGAGGAACGGGGTGAAGCCGCCATCGATCGATACCTGGCTGACAATCTGCCTGGTAAACGGAAACAGCAACGTCGGACAATCGACCTTGAGAACCATCTCCAAGTGCTCTTCCGGTATATTTTTGAGAAGAAATACGGCGGCATGTTCGATTTCCAGAACAAACATCGCCTTTTCATCGTCCCGAGAAATCACCTTGGCGGTGATTTGCAGCGATACCTCCCAATGATCTTCATCGATCTTCCTGCTATTCATATTGAGATTGAGTTCCACCTTCGGTTCGGCCTTCTGTGGAGTGATGAAGACCTGCGGAGCAAAAGGGTTTTCAAAAGAAAGATCCTTGATATACATCTTCTGCATACGGAACTCTGGTCGCGGCCTGGCATCAGGGCTTCCATTGTTTTCAGCCATTGTGTACCTCGTCGGTTGTTGGTTGTCGGAACGCCTTCACATGTTCGATTTTTCCTGCCTGCCGCGGCATTAAACTGTAATTCCGTCGATCAGGCAAGTTTTTCAACATGGCGGACATCGTCACAGTATCTGTTTCAAAAATCTCCCGGTATGTGACACCGGGGTATCGGCGACAGACTCCGGTCTGCCGCAGGTGACAATCCTGCCACCGCCGGCCCCTCCTTCCGGCCCGACATCGATGATCCAGTCGGCCGTTTTGATGACATCGAGATTGTGCTCGATAACAATAACGGTATTTCCCTGGTCCACCAGTCGGTTCAACACGTTCAGGAGATGCTGAATATCGGCGGGATGCAGGCCGGTCGTCGGTTCGTCGAGGATATAGAGCGTCCTTCCGGTGCCGCGACTGGACAATTCCTTCGCCAGTTTCACCCGCTGGGCCTCACCTCCGGAAAGGGTCACCGATGACTGACCGAGAGTGATATAGGAGAGCCCGACATCATGGAGGGTCTGCAGGCGATTCTTGATGGCCGGAATATTTTTGAAAAATTCCAATGCCTCTTCCACCGTCATCGCCAGTATCTGGTGGATGTTTCTGCCACGGTACGCGATGTCGAGGGTTTCAAAATTATATCGCTTCCCCATGCATTTCTCACATAATACATAGACGTCCGGGAGAAAGTGCATGGCTATCCTGATCTCGCCATCTCCTTCGCAGGTCTCACATCTTCCGCCCTTGACATTGAAGCTGAAACGACTCGCGGTGTAGCCCCTTGCCCGGGACTCCGGCAGGCGGCTGAACAGTTCACGGATCGGGGTAAAAACCCCGGTATAGGTTGCCGGATTGGAGCGGGGTGTCCGGCCAATGGGGCTCTGGTCGATATCGACAATCTTATCGATAGAGTTCAGCCCGGAGAGGGTCGCTCCATCGAGTTCGACCGTGTCCTTCCTTCGCTCGAGCCCCTTTTTGGTCAGCCTGTACAACGTCTCGATAACCAGGGAACTTTTTCCGGACCCGGAAACACCGGTCACACATGTCAGCACACCTATAGGGAAGACGGCATCGATCGACTGGAGATTGTTCACCGAGGCATTTTTAACCTTCAACCCGGTATTTTTGTCAATCCGTACAGGGCGACGCTGGGGTGGAACGACGATCCTCCTCCTCCCGGAGAGATAGGCACCAGTTACTGACCGCTCCTCCTGGAGGAGACCGGAGACCGATCCATTGTAGACGACCTCGCCTCCGTGCACTCCTGCCCCTGGCCCCATATCAAGGACATGATCGGCGGCGAGAATCGTGTCCGTATCATGTTCAACGACGATGACGGTATTGCCGAGGTCCCGCAGTTCCTGCAGGGTATCGATCAATTTCCGGTTATCGCGCTGGTGGAGACCGATACTCGGCTCATCGAGTATGTACAGGACACCGGCCAGTCGCGAGCCGATCTGGGATGCCAGCCGTATGCGCTGGGCCTCTCCCCCCGATAATGTCCCTGCCCGTCGCTCCAATGAGAGATACCCGAGACCGACGTTGCCGAGAAAGGCGAGCCGGTCGACGATCTCCTTGAGAATCGGCTCACCGATCTTCCATTCCCGGCTCGCGAAAGGCAGCATCGGCAACTCTACAAGAAGCTGGGCAATCGACTGACAAACGAGGCCATGGATCGACCAGTTCCCGATTCGATACGCCAGCGCTTCGGCCCTCAGTCGTGTCCCCCGACAGGACGGGCAGAGCTGCTCATTCATATACTTCCCCAGTTCTTCCCTGATCATGTTCGACTGGGTTTCGAGAAACCTTCTGTCCAACTGGGGAATGACCCCCTCGAAACGGCGCTCATCCGTCGTTGTTCGTCGTTCGTTGCGGTATTGGAAGCGGATATCTTCCCTGCCCGAACCATACAGGATGATTTTTTGAACTTTGGCTGGCAGCTTGCCGAAAGGGATCTCAAGGGAAAAGCCATAATGATCGGCGACTGCAGCCAGGATCTGCCCGGTATAGGACGTGTCCTTTCTCCATCCCCATGGAGCGATCGCCCCTTCGACGATACTCTTGCTCTCGTCGGGTACCACCAGCGCTGCGTCGAAAAACTGTTTCACCCCCAGACCGCCGCACTCCGGGCATGCCCCCTGGGGGTTGTTGAACGAAAAGAGCTGCGTCGAAGGAGGCGGCAGGGAAATCGAACAGGTGTGACATGCCGCATGTTCGCTGAACAGTTGGTCCCGTCCCTGATCGACAAAGTGCACCAGCAGATATCCGCCCGCCAGTTTGACCGCCGTTTCCACCGAATCCGACAGGCGCCGGCGAATGGATTTCCTGATGACTATCCGATCGATAACGACTTCGATCGTATGTCGGCGATTCTTCTCCAGTTCAGGAGATTCAGCCACCTCAGCGATCGTGCCGTCGATGCGTACCCTGACAAAGCCCTCCTTGCGAACCCGCTCCAGTACCTGATCGTGACGGCCTTTCTTGTCCACAACAAGCGGAGCGAGCAACAGAATCTTGGTGCCTTCTTCGAGATCGAGGAGGATGTCGACCATATCCTCCACCGACTGGGCCACGATCTCATTGCCGCAATGCGGACAGTGAGGACGACTGCAACGGGCGAAGAGCAGCCGCAGATAGTCGTAGATCTCGGTTACCGTGCCGACGGTTGAGCGCGGGTTTTTGCTCGTCGTTTTCTGTTCGATCGAGACCGCAGGGGACAAACCCTCGAGGGCGTCGACATCAGGTTTGTCCATCTGCCCCAGAAATTGGCGGGCATAGGTCGATAGTGACTCCACATACCTTCTCTGTCCTTCGGCATAGAGGGTATCAAAGGCCAGGGTCGATTTACCTGATCCAGATAATCCAGTAAATACAACGAGTTGGTTTCGAGGCAAATCAACGCTGATATTCTTCAGATTATGCATCCGCGCGCCGCGGATGCTCAGTAGCTTCGGTTCCATCAAGGATCGTCGGGAAAGATGAAGAACTGCCTGAGGGGGGACCAGTTCAGAGGAGTGTACTGTGATCGACCTTTATACATCGATCCATGACAGTGAGAAGACCGTGTTGACGGGCATATGCGGCGGCTTCCCGGTTGACGATGCCGAGTTGCATCCATATCGCTCCGGCCCCGATCTTGATGGCCTCTTCGACAATCGGGTACACATCTTCAGATCGTCTGAAGATATCGACAATATCGATATGCTCCGGGATAGATACGAGATCTGGATAGCATTTCAGCCCCAGGATCTCGGTGTGTCCAGGGTTCACTGGAAAAAGGGAGTATCCGGCGCCGAGAAGATACCTGCCCACCATGTTGCTGGGCCGGTTTTCCTTGGGCGACAGACCGACGATGGCGATCGTCCGGGCCTGACGCAGAAGGTTGCCGATCTCCATATGGGGGTTGAGCTGAATCATGGCGGATCCTGTTCGAGAATTTGGGAAACAACCGGATATGAAAGGAGGAAAATGATTTACCAGTGAAATGGGCTATGGTAGCCTGTTGAATTATAATGGTGAGGCCATGGACAAAAGTCAAGAGAGCAATTATATACATTGCCACTATTGATCGTTTATCATCGGCTTGGCCGCCGACCGGAATCCGATTTTTTCAGCGGCACAGAATCAACGGGGAAACTCAATGAATTTCCAGGAGATTATCTTCAATCTCGGCACCTACTGGGCCGATCAGGGCTGCCTGATCCAGCAGCCATATGACATGGAGGTCGGTGCCGGCACTTTCCATCCGGCGACCCTGCTCCGCTCCCTCGGGCCCGAACCTTGGCGGGCCGCCTACCCCCAGCCATCCCGGCGGCCGACCGACGGACGGTATGGCGACAACCCCAACCGCCTGCAGCATTATTATCAATACCAGGTCGTTCTCAAACCGTCACCGCTCGAGGTCCAGGACCTGTATCTCGGCAGCCTGGAACGCTTCGGCCTGAGCCTGAAGGAGCATGACATCCGCTTTGTCGAGGATGACTGGGAGTCACCGACCCTTGGCGCCTCCGGACTTGGCTGGGAGGTCTGGCTCGACGGCATGGAAATTACCCAGTTCACCTACTTCCAGCAGGCCGGTTCGATTGACCTGCACCCGACCACCGTCGAGATCACCTATGGACTGGAACGCATCGCCATGTATCTGCAGGGGGTGGAAAGCGTATACGATATCGCCTGGAACGATTCGGTGACCTATGGTGAAATCTTCCATCAGGCGGAAATTGAATTTTCCACCTTCAATTTCGAAGAGGCCAATGTCGAACGATTGACTGCCTTTTTCGACATATACGAAGAAGAGGCCAAAAAGCTGGTGGACAAGAAACTCATCCTGCCAGCCTACGATTACTGCCTCAAATGCTCGCACACCTTCAATCTGCTTGATGCCCGCAACGCGATCAGCGTATCGGAGAGGACCAGATATATCGGCCGAATCAGGAATATTGCCAGGCGGGTCGCCGAGAGTTATGTCATTCAGCGGCAGGAGATGGGGCATCCACTTTTGAAGCAGGCGTAAATGTGGCGGAAGTGCATGGGAATCGAACCCACCTGAGAGGCTATTAACCCCACACACCGGATTTGAAGTCCGGGAGAGCCACCAGTGCCCTGTCCACTTCCGCATGTGCCGTTCAAAAGAGGAGGCTTACTATACTAATTAGAGTTGACCTTGAAAACAACTTTTTATTATACTGTCCTGTTTTGATGGTCGCAGACCACAAGCACGGAACTCTATCGCCGTACTGAATTCCTGAAACCCGAATCCTTTTCTCCACCCTTATTTTCAATTTCGACAATATCCAATATGCAGTGCGAACGACTTATAAAACTGGCGAAGTCATGGTATCTCAATGTCAGGGATGAAACCATGGCCCCAGCCCGCATGATTTCCTTTATCGAGCAGCACGTATCTCACTGCGAGGTCTGCCAGGCCGATCCGTTAATCCACGATGAGATTGTGAAGATTACCGAAATAATTCTCCCCGAGTCGAAAATCCCCAAGGCAATGCGCCTGAGCAGCGACGCTGAAGAGGAGGATGAGGAGTTAGACATCGAAGAAAATGATCTTCGCGAAGATACCGAAGAAGAGGACGAGGATCTCGAGGATATAGAAGATATCGATGAACTCGATGAGGAACCACTGCTCGACGACGATGAAGATGAGATCTGAATCTCTCTGAAGACGCAACTATCCCTGGTTCACCACATGCCCGGATGCACATTGGTCGCCCTTATTCCATCCGGTCAGCTTAGCCGTGATGAATTCCGTTATCCGATGCTGTGCCTCATTTCCTTTGCCTTCGACCCGAAGCGCTGGACCAAAGGCAAAGTGCACCTTCCGCAGAACATTTATCCTGCCTAAATCTTTTAGATATCTTCCATTCATCCACGCATCCGTCCTCAGGGCCAGCGGGACGATCGGCACGCCAGCCTTTTTAGCCAGTTTGACGCCTATCGAGGTCATTTCCGCCGGATCAAAGGCGGTGGTCCTGGTCGTCTGAGGGAAGACAATGATCGAAGTCCCCTCTTCGAGCCGTTTGGCGCCCTCCTCCAGGACAGTCTTTAAATCCTGGCGCGGATTGGTGCGGGTGACGGCGACCGGATTCCGGGATCGCATGACATGCCGAAAGACCGGATAGGTCAGCAGGCTTTCTTTGATGACGTAGGTAACCGGCTTCATCGGCTGGATCATCACCGGCATGACCAGCGTCTCCATCATGCTCATATGATTACCGATTATTACACAAGGGCCATCGAAGGCGCCGAATTCGGCCAGGCCGCTGATCTCTATCTGCACCCCAATCCGTTCCAGCAGTTCCAGGACATCCAGACTGCTTTTCGCCCACTCTTTGCCGTCATACCTGCCTGCTTTGGCCAACCTGCTTGCCTTGTAGATAATACGAAGAAGACGGCTGTAAAAGTAGACTGACGGCCAAATTTTCGCGATTCCTGGCGGATTCCTCTTCGTCATTGCCGTTGAATACGATGAATCGACCCTCAACACCTCGTTCATTTTCTTTTCCCCCCGAAAACCTGCTCGGCAGCATTCCCCGATCTTATATCCATTTCTTGTTCTTCAGATATATCAATTGGATTGCAAACACCATCAGAATGAGCAGACAGAACAGGGAAAACCCCCATCTGCCCGAGGCCCCGGGGATCCCCCCGAGGTTGACACCCAGCAACCCGGCCAGAAAACCAAGAGGCATGAAAATCGTCGCCACCAGGGACAACATGTACATCCGCTTGTTCATCTCCTCCGACAACTGACTGACCAACTCCTCATGCAGGACTACCGACCGATCGCGGATCGAATCGAGTTCCTCGACATAGCGGAACAGACGATCGGCGACCTCGCGCAGTCGCAACCGATCCGCATCCTGCAGCCAGCTTATTTTCAAGCCCTGAATGTACCCGAGGGCATCCCGTTGCGGGGCGAGATACTTACGCAATTCGATGATCTGACGTCGGAGATTGGACAGGAGCTGCCGCTGCCCGCGGCCATGATCCGTCATCATTTCCTCCTCGAGCTCATCGAAGATCTCCTCGAAATCCTCGACCACGTCACCGACCCTGTTCATCACGAATTCACACATCCGCGCCAGAAATTCACCGGGGGTGGCCGGCCCGTCTCCCGACTCGATCGCCTTCTGCATATCGT
This sequence comes from Desulfoprunum sp., assembly GCF_053613775.1. Taxonomy (NCBI): domain Bacteria; kingdom Pseudomonadati; phylum Thermodesulfobacteriota; class Desulfobulbia; order Desulfobulbales; family Desulfobulbaceae; genus Desulfoprunum; species Desulfoprunum sp. Next base: position 120,596 of record NZ_JBSHXH010000003.1, on the reverse strand, counting down.
CGATCGAGGGAAGGAACCGTTGTCCCGTGCTGATGATGGCGTGTCCGTCAATCCACAGGCGGATGGCGACCATGTCTTCGGGATCGGCACCGGGATTGAGGTTGACACCACGCAGCCCCATCAACAGTCCGTCATGAAATGGTGTACTGCGCGGTCTGGAGTCTTCTGCAAGCAGGTTCTCGACGACCAGATAATCGAGCCCCCTGCGGTTTTTGAGCCATCGCTGAACATACGGATGACTGTAATCGAGATGAAGCCACAGAAATGTCCCTTCATCTGCCTGCCAACGTTCAATATCCGGCCAGCCGATGGCAGTTCCCCCGCCTTCGCCGTCGAGGATGAACGCCTTAACCAGTCCGCCCTGTTCCATATTTCCGTCCGTTCATGCAGTTGTCCTGATGTGGATATCACGCTGGGGAAAAGGAATTTCAATGCCATGCCGGCGAAAAGCCGCATCGATCAGGTAATTCATCTCGCTGCGCACGCGAACCCGGCTATCGATATTCTTGAGGTGACAGAGCAGATCGAAATTGAGCGAACTCTCGCCAAATTCCTGGAAGAAGACATCCGGCCGGGGCGAACTGCCATCAACGATCACCTCCCCATGGCCGCCTGCGATCTCGAGCAACAGACGCCGCACCAGCGCGGTATCCGAGCCGTAGGCCACACCCACCGACACCTTCAGCCGTCCGCGCGGATCGTTGAACATCATATTGGTGACCGGCGAGGAGATCAGTTCCGAGTTCGGGACGATGACATCGGCACGATCGAAGGTCTGGATGATGGTCGACCGGACGCTGATCTTCTTGACGTATCCTTCAGTGGAACCAGCGACGATCCAATCGCCGCGCTTGATCGGCCGTTCGAACAGCAGAATCAATCCGGACACGAAATTATTGACGATATTCTGCAGCCCAAAACCGATGCCAACCGACAAGGCCCCGGCGATCACCGCGAGTCCCGAGAAATTGACGCCGGCCACCGACAGACCGACGATGGCGGCAACAACATAGCACACATACCCGGTCACGGTGAGGAGGGCTTCACGGGTGCTTTCCGCAAGGGCGGCCTCCTGCTCCCATTTCTGGTCGAGGATTTTCTTGACCCACAGGGTCAGCGACCAGCCGACAATGAAGATGAAGATACCGAGTACGATACGGGCCGGGACGATGAGCAACTTACCGATTTCGAAGCCATTGACCAGAAACGCCACGATTGCCTGGGCATACACCCCCGCAAAGTCCCAGATCTCCACCAGCACCAGGAGGATCGATACCGCGAGGATGAACTTGAGAATCGCCCGCAACCATCCGATACCTCGCAGCAGTTCATCTTCATCTCCTTCATCGAGGCGTATGCCGAGCCGCTCGAACATCCGGTGCCGGTTGTCGAACACGATCGCGAAAAACGCCCGGGCGAGATCCAGCACCATTACTGCGGCGGCGAAAAGCACAAACGACCAGGCAAATCCGGACAGCAGATGGGAAGAAAACGCACGAAAGCCAAAAACCTCGAGATACAGCACCACCGCCGCCGCAACGAAAAGAAGAAACCGGAGCATCCGCCCTCTCGCCCGCAAGACCGGAATAAAGCAGGAAAGGGAGATGATCGTCAAGGCCATCAGGAAGGTGGTGCAGCAGACAACAACAAATCGCAAAAGAAGTGATACAGGCTCCGACACCAGGTCGAGGTCGGGCGCACCGAGCGTGAAAACGAGCAGAGCCGCACCGACGGCGGCCAATCTCACCAGCCATCGCTGTGGGACGCTCAAGATGCCGCCAAGGGTCGACTGTCCTGTGGATCGGCAGAGCGATTCCGCCAGGGCTGGCAGCAGCAAGGCAATCAGCAGAGAAAGAGAGAGCCACGGCAGAAATGAGGCCGCTTCGTCCCGCGGCAGCAGCAGCCACGAAGCACTGGTGACTCCGACCACGATCGCAAGCCCGAGACGGTACAACAGCGAATGCCGGTTGATCAGGGCCACGAGCAGGACGAGACTGCCGCCTCTGTCGCTGTCAAGGTAACGCTCAACCTTCACCGCCAGCATGGCGAACAGCCACAGCGCCAGGAAGGCGGACAGGACAAGGGCCACCACCTGGTGTTCGGTCACCGCCTGGATTCCCTGTCGGATTTTCGCCCAATCAGGCAGGAGCCGCTCGCCGGCGGAACGGCGAAGTTCCGTCACCAGGCTCCAGAGCGGCGCCTCCTTGCCAAGGACCCGGCTGCGCTGGCCTTCCTGCCGTTTCACCTCCAGCCTCTTTAATGCCTCCTTGCCGTTGATGGCCAGCAACCGGTATTCCGCCAGTTGCGCCTCCTTCAACTTGCGCATGCTGCCAAGCCCGGCACGTTCCTTGGCCAATCGGGCCGATTCACCCTCGACCTTATCCCCAAGGGCCTTCAGGGCTGCATCAATCCCTTCAACTTCTTTCTGCAAGACCTCCTGCTGCTTTTCTCCCTGACGAAGATGCCCGGCGATCTCGTTGCGCAACGATTCGTACTGCCCCGGGTCCACGGGCTTTTTCTCGATATTCCCGATGAGTTTCTTGACCTGCTGGTTCCCTTTGACTGGATCGTAATCGGTGCTGTCGGTCTGAACCGGTTCCGCCACGGCCATCACCGGGCATATCCACAGACCCACCAACAGGCTGATGAGGATGATAAAATTCGAATGTCTCATTGAATGCATTGATGGCTTCCGAAACGGAATTGACGGGAGCAAAGAGGTTAACAAGGTGGTTTTCTTAATAAAGATACAACAATATACCGGCATTGCAAAGCAGAAAGAGCAGCTGAAAGGCTTGAGTCGGTGTCCGACGGCACCAGCGAAGCCGCCATGGAGCGGAATTCATGACGGATTGCCACGTCAGTCTGATTGCTGCGAAGTCCTCATGCCCCCGGTGATCGCAAACCAGCCGCCCAAAAAAAAAGACCTGCTACGATTGTCTGTAGCAGGTCAATATATGAAAAAGCCGCAGTGGGCCAGAAAGGTAACCTCACCTGAACGGAACGCGACAACCGGCAAAAACTGCCGGCAGGCGACGCCGCGAGGCGCCAGGATCGGTTCATTAGCACAGTTCATTTATTTATGCAAGATAAAAATTCAATATTCACGTTTGCTCGAACCAATGCCGGATCATCCTCCCCGCGTCAGGAGAGCTATGCAGAGTACCCGGATGATCGAAGCCCATAAGATCGGAGCCGAACGGCTCACAACGAACGGAAAACCCGATGATGGCAGTGCGGCCTCGATCGGCTTCACCGTGTTTTTTCCCCCGAAATTCACCCTGAAGCCGTATTCGGCCGAGCTGCAAGAGCTCGGCGGGCATCGATGCCTCCCCCCTGGTCGGAGAGAAGGACGCAACATAGAATTCGGCAGGGGTTACGGTTCAACACACGGGCCGCCGCAGCGACAGCAGCAGCTCTTCAAGTTTGTCCCGGGGACGTGATTTCCGTTGCGATGATGGTGAATTCATCCCCGCCGACGCGGGAGATGAGCGAGGTCGCTTCATCTCTGGCGGTGCGGGCGACAATGTCGGAGTGCCGCAGGATACCCTGCAGCCGCTCGGCAACCGTGATCAGCGCCTTGTCGCCGCTGGGATGACCGAGGGTGTCGTTGATCCGTTTGAAATGATCGAGATCGATGAACAGGACCGCGATCATCTTTCCGCTCCGCTGCGCATGCGGCAGCCTTTTCAGCCAGTACTCCCGCAGCAGCGAACGGTTGGCGAGACCGGTGAGATGATCGTAGAAGGCCAGGTAATGGATCCTCTCCTCCGCCTGTTTCATCTCGGTGATATCCTGCACCGTACCAACGGCCAGCCGCTGCTGACCGCCGCCGACGACCTCTCCCTGGTTGAGAATCACCCGTTCGCAGCCATTCCCCAGGATAACACGATATTCAACCCTGAACGGCAGTCCCGCCTGGCAGGCATCGTCGATCGTTTTTCTTGCCAGCATCCTGTCGTCCTTGACGATATTGGCAAAAAAGGATTCATACTCACAGGGTTGATTCAGACCGAGCATCTCCGGCGTATGGCAGGTCAGCTGGAAATCGTCGTTGTCCAGATGTCTCTGCCAGTGCCCGAGACGGGCAACTTCCCGGGCCTTGAACAGACGATCCTGGCTGATCTTCAATTCATTGAGGATAGCCCCGGACCGCAGCCAGTAACGGATCCGGTACCCGAGAATCAGCATATCGATCGGTTTGCAGATGAAATCGGTGGCTCCGGCATCGAAGGCCCGGGTAATGGTTTCGGCATCTTCCAGAGCCGTGATCATCACCACCGGCGTGTGCGCGCCTCCCGCCAGACCGCGGATCGCCGGGCAGGTCATGAACCCGTCCATCTCCGGCATGATGACATCGAGCAGGACCAGATCCGGTCGGTTTGCTGAAAAACATGCAATCGCCTCCTCGCCATTGGCGACATCAACAACCATAAAGCCACTATTTTCAAGGGTAAACCTCACCTGCAGACGGAAGGCATAATCATCGTCGATCACCATGATGACTGGCTTCCTGACTGACGGCTGGATTTCGATGCTCTCGGGAATCGCCATATCGTCGTTCACATGTGATTGATTCAAAAAATAACTCCCGACCAGCGGAGACAATTCCGGGAGTCGGGCTCATGAGTCCCGACAACCAGGCTACCTCGTCTGTATACCATCTCCGCCCTCGTCAAGCAATCCGCCCAGCCTGTTCCGCAAGGCTGCCAGCAGCCTCCCGCAGTCGGCCTGTTCGCCTGCCCTGATACCGCAATACATATCATCGGCCAGATTCGCCAGGCTGTTGATGCCGCACTGCAGCAATGTGCCCTTGAGGGTATGCGCCGCAACGCCGAGGGCCGGATAGTCCCTGTCCCGCAACGCCTCTTCCGCCTTTGCCAGATTACCGGTGATACTCATGCGGACGGTGGCGAGCAGGCGCTGACTCTGCTCCATCGTCAGATTGGTACCGGCCCGAAAAAAGGCCGCCACCTGTTCCGGCGAAATTTCCTGATCGACCTCAGATACCGGGCAGGGAGCCAGCCCCTCCGTCCGCCCATCGCTCATGCCATCGCCGAAGGCAGGGTCCTTGGCCGCCAGCGCTGCGAACACCTGGTTGAGTTGCGCAAGTTGAAACGGCTTGGTCATATAGCCGTCCATGCCGGCGTCAAGGCGCATCTCCCGGTCCCCTGCCATGGCATGGGCGGTCATCGCGACAATCGGAATATGCCCTGAGGCCAGCTTCGCGCCGAGTTCCGCGACAAGTTCCTCGGGCAGATCCTCGCTCGCCGGTCGGCCCTCCTCCAGATCACGGATTATTGCCGTTGTGGTCAGACCATCCATCAACGGCATCTGCACGTCCATCATGATGACATCAAATTCGGCCCGGCACAGGGTCTGCAGCGCTTCGATCCCGTTGCCGGCGGTGTCGACATGATGGTCCCCGGCCAGCAGCATCCGGGCCAGATCACGATTCACCTCATTGTCGTCGACAACCAGAATGCGGAGGTTTCGCACCTCGATACCGGAAGTGCCGCCGGCGGCGGCACAGGATTGGGACGGGGCGGTGGAACAGGGCTGAAGGTGGAGGATAAAGTGAAAGGTGCTGCCGGAATCGGGGACGCTGTCCACCCACATGCCGCCCCCCATCAGATGAGTCAGTTGCCGGCAGATCGACAGTCCCAGACCGGTTCCGCCGTACTGTCTCGTATAGGAGCTGTCCACCTGTTCAAAACTGTTGAATATCTGCCGCAGTTTCTCAGCAACGATGCCGATACCGGTATCGGCGACGCTGAAATGCAGGGCGAGCATGTCGTCCTCTCTCTGCTCACTCACCGGCCTGACATCGATGATCACCGTCCCCCGGAAAGTGAACTTGATTGCATTGCCGACCAGATTGAGGAGGATCTGGTAGATACGGAGGTCGTCGCCGCTGAATTCAACCGGCAGATCCGGATCTATGACCACCTGAAGGTCGAGCCCCTTTTCCGCCGCCGGCACGCTCATAATGGAGACGATTTTCTGAAGGAGTTCGGGGAGATTGAAATGTCGGTTGTCGATCTGCAGCTGACTGGCCTCGATCTTGGAGAAATCGAGAATATCATTGAGAATACCGAGCAGGCTTTCAGCCGAGATCTTTACTGTCCCAAGGAAACGATGCACCTGTTCCTGATCCCGGGATTCCATGGCCAGACGAGATGGGTCATGCCGATAATCGCATTCATCGGGGTGCGGATCTCATGGCTCATGTTGGCGAGGAATTGACTCTTCGCCCGGTTGGCCGCTTCAGCCTTCTCCTTGGCATCCTGCAGATCGATGGTCCGCGCCTCGAGTTCCCTGGTGCGGTTCTCGACCTGCTCCTCGAGATAGGCATCGCGCTTCTCGATCTGATCGATCATGACGTTGAATCCGGAGGCGAGCATCGCCAATTCGTCATCGCCTTCCACCCGGGCTCGGACGTGATAATTGCGCTCCAGAGATATCTTCTGCGTTACTTCGGAGAGAATCCTGATCGGCTCAACGATGATCGGCAGCAAACGGGAGGACAGGGCCATCGCCAGAAGCAGGCCAAACAGCAGAACGCCACCCATTATTAGCGCTATCGTTATGATTTTATTGTTCATTTCCATCAGATCGATCTCGATCGACAACCGCCCGATCCGTTCATTATCGAGGATTATGGGTTGACTGAGTTCGGCGTGATCCGAATGAAATTGCAGCCCTGAGAAGGGGAGATCGGCTATTTTGTGTTTACCGAAGGTATCGGTTATTCCCGCCCGTCGGTATTCCGCATACAGCATGTCGTTTCTGCCGTATATGCGCCCTACGGTAACCGCCTCCTTGGCAACCAGTGAATGCAGGATGGTCTGCAGCGCGTTTGTGTCCTCAAATACCACTCCGGCTCGGCTGTTTTCGGTGATGACGTCGGCCAAGGTCTGGAGTTCATCACGAAGCTGCTTGTGGATAAAATGCCGCTGGATGACACACGAGGCAGAAGTCGCCAGGGTCACTGCAAGGGCGGATGCCAGCAGGACGATGAAGTACAGCTTGAAGCGGATGGGAAGCGAGGAAAACCGGTGGTTCATGCCATTCGCCTCATCGGATGGATGCGGCCAGGTCGAGCAGAGATGAATTGGCCCGTATCCCCTGCTGCTTCAGGATGGTATTATTGATGATGAAGGTGAGACGCTCCTGCTTCTGGACAAACTCTATCGCCCCTTTCATGTCGGCAAAGCCGGGGATGTCGCTGACTGTGACCACCGCTCCCCGGCTGAAGGCCGGCATCAGACGGCGAAGATTCGGTGTTTCGGACCTGCTGACATAAAGAAGATGACATTGCTCGATGTGATCGATGGAATCTATGAACACCACCCGGCTATCGCGTCCGCCGATCTTTTTCGTTTCTACTCCATCCAGGGCCATGCCGAAAGGGTTGTCTCCAAAGACACGGAAGGTGAACTCCGGCCTTTCCGGCGGAAAAGACCGGTCGGGCCAGATGATGAATCGGGCGAAGTTCACCAGAAAGGCCGCCTTGAGCTGATATTCCTGGTTTGGAGGTTCAGCCCGAAGGAGTCCGGCGCTGCCGGCCAGAATCAGCAGAAAGAGCAGAAGATTTCGTCTCTTGTTGAGGAGCACCGTTATTCTGTCCGGTTAAAGGTTCCACGTCACCTTGCAATAGACACTTCGCTCAATTTCGGTGGCCGGGGTGATCAGTTCGGCGATGTATTCCAGCTGGCTGCTGTTCAATAGATTCCGGCCGTCCGGCATGATCTCCAGATTTTTACGCGGTTTCCACACCAGATTGGCATCGAAGAGGAAATAGGACGGCACCGGGATCATTCTCCTGGCATAAAAATCTTCGCTGCTGCGGGCGAGTACCTCATCCACATACCGCAGCCAGCCGTTCAGCTGCCAATCCTCGGCAAGGTCGATCGCCGAACGGAGCGAGGCCTGATGGCTGGGATGATTGATCGAGGATATATTCGGAGTGGACTGCTGCCCCTGGTAATCCGGGGTTTCCGACAAGTCGAGTTCCTGCCAGGTGTAGGTGCCGATCAGCGACAGCCACGAATTGACTTGCCAGTTGACCGAAAGCTCGACGCCCTTCCCCGTGCCCTCGACAACGTTATCGAACATTTGATCATAGCTGTAAGGATTGCCGGTCGGCACGGTGGTGTATATTTCATCGTAGTCATTATAGTAGATCGCCGCATCGACGGAGAAATTGCTGTCGACCTACCAGCGATACCCCGTTTCATAGGCAATGAGGACTTCCGAGTCAAATTCGGGGTTGCTCACCAGCGATGCCGTTCCCGTGCCGGATGACGTCGGGAAGGCGGCGACCAGGACGGAACCGGTCCTTTCGATCATCGTCGGCGTGCGGACGGCGCGGCCGAGGCGGCCCACACTGAATGATCCACCCCGGGTTTCCACAGCATCCGGGCGCTGGGCTGCCATTCATCGCCGGTGAAGTCGTTATGCTCGAACTTGCTGCCGACGGTCAGCCACAGACGGTCGCGAAGGAGATTGATTTCGTCCTGCAGGAAGGCACTGTACAGTTCGCTGCTCTGGTCCGGTATCCACACCTGAAAGGTTCGTTCGAATTCGCCGTCGACATGGCGGAATCCAGTGCCCAGGGTCAGGTTGTTCCTGTCGCCGACCGCGGTCTCGAACTGCAGATCAAAATCGAGGGTAGTGAAATCCTGTGCATAATAGGACTCGGTCCGGTTGTTCTCATCGAAATAGGACTTGAAGGTCGGCACATCGCCGCCATCGAACCGGTGCCGCCAACTGCCGGTGAGATTGCCGCCGCTGGCGGTATAATCGCCGTGATCGATGGTGAGGTAGGGTGGGCCGTCAAGCCAGAAGGGGGATACGATCTGGTCGCCGTCGTTATCGAACACGTCTCCCTGAAAAGTCCACTCGTTCTGCGAGCCGACGATACCGTCGGTCCGGAACCCGGCCTGGAGGGTGTCCCAGCTGTCATAGGCGTCCTCGCCGCTGCCGGCCAGGACGTTGCTTCCCCGGTCATTGCCGGTGACATAGAGCCGGCCGAAGGCGGATTCACCGATGGTGCCGCCGTAGCGGGCTCCGGCCGTCACCTTCTCTTCATTGCCGAAACCGGTCCGGACCAAGGACCCCAGGGTCTCCTGACTTTTTCTGGTGATGATGTTGATAACGCCGTTCACCGCATTGGCCCCCCACAGGGTGCCGCCTGGTCCCCGGATCACCTCGATCCGGTCGATATCCTCGAGCATGGTGTTCTGCATATCCCAGAACGTGCCGCTGTAGGCCGGGATGTAAACCGAGCGGCCGTCGATCAGCACCAGCAGCTTATTGGAGGTGTAGCCGCCAAAGCCACGGGCGGCGATCGACCACTTGCTGGCGCTGATCCTTGCCACCTGGAGCCCCGGGGCCATGGCCAGGGCCTCGGGAATCGAAGTAACCCCGGAGCGGCGGATATCCTCCTGGCTGATCACGAATACCGCCGCCGCGGTATCGGCGAGGGTCTGCGGTTTTTTCGCTACCGAGGTCACGGTAATCTGCATCAGCTGGGCCAGACCCATGTCCAGATACCTGTTGTCCCCGTCGGCAGCGGTCGACGGCGCGGGGTTGATAACCTGCAGCGCCAGCACGGCCTGGGCGGAAAGTATGAGTATATGGTTCCGGATTGAATTACCGGAAAACGCGAAGGTGCGATTCATTGCAGGAAACCCAAAATGGCATCGGAAAACTTGAATACATTAAATATTTCCAGCCAATCGGCTACTAACGTACGTATCGCCTGACTGTCAAACGCCCATTGTCAGTATCAGGAGAATTCCCGGCCACCAGCCGATGAATTGAGGATATCACCGGATATTGCGCCGCAGGCGGACGACATCATCCTGATAATCATGCGATGCCAGGGCGCCTGAGCAACATTCCGGCAGATATCGTTCCGGCAGGAAGACAGGGAGCAGGCCGTGACCGGTAATTGGGATCGGTTCACCAGAGAGGATGCGTTTTCATCATGGCCTGGGGACGGGATGGTACCGGAAACGTCAGTCTTTATTTTTCGCCTGCATTATTTCATACACATCAGGGTACAGTTTTTCCATACAATCAGGACATATTCCATGCGTAAAGGTCGCATCGGAGTGGTTCTTGATATACGTTTCGATCTGGTTCCAGTAGCCCTTGTCGTCCCGGATCTTCTTGCACGAGGCGCAGATCGGCAACAGCCCACTCAGCGTCTTGATGTTGGCCAACGCTTCCTGGAGTTCCTCGATAAGCTTCTCCCGCTCCCGTTCCAGCCTTTTCCGGCGATCGATATTGCGGGCCACCGTGATGCCGGCGATGATGCCCCCCGTCGCATCCCGCAATGGCGATGCGGTGATCTCGAAACAGGAGCTGCCGCCGGCGGCGGGTTTGACCATTTCATGGCTGTGAATCCGGCCATCGTTGAAGGAGGTCAAGACCGGGCAGTGAATACAGGGGGCGGCGGTGTCCCCATACGCCTGGTAGCATTTCTCTCCCCGGTGGTCACCGAAATACGAAATATGTATCTGGTTCTGATAGAGGATCGTCAGGTCTCGACCATGAATGCCGATGCCGTCGCCGATTGCGGCGATGATCGACTCGGTCTTCGCCTTTTCTTCTTCCAGCCGCTCATTCGACTCCCGCAGTTTTGTCTGGGTGACGAGCAGTTCCTGGTTCTGATGATAGGCATTTTCATAGGTCGAGAGCAGGAGATCGAGGATCTGCAGACGTTCGGCGCTGATCCGATAGGTATGGCCGGAGAAGAAGACCTCCTCCGATCCCGTTGCCGTTTTCGCGGTCTCGCGCAGTTGCCGGTTGGCGATGAGGTATTCGATCCGGGAAATGATAAACTTCTCGTCGTAGGGCTTGGTGATGAAGTTGTTGGCTCCGGCCTCGAGACCATTGATGACGTCGGTCGGTTCCGACAACGCGGTGACCAGGATGACCGGCAGATCCTTCAACCGCTGGTCGGCCCTGATCCGGCGGCAGAGTTCATAGCCGTCCATCTCGGGCATCACGATATCGGTGACGACAATATCCGGCAGGCGGTTCTCCAGAAAGTGCAGGGCCTCTTCGCCATTAGCCGCCAGCGAGACCTGAAAGTCCTTTTTTTCCAGGATATAGCGCAGATGTTCGGCCTGCGTCCGGCTGTCCTCGACAATCAGAATGTCCAGATGATTTCCTGCCGCCGTCGTATTCATACACTATCGCCGCCCCTGTTTTCATTATTGATCCCGGGCATGACAATATTCGTCAGTACCCCGGCTATCCGGTCCGCGGGCAATACATAGCGCGCCGCTTCGAGCTTAACCGCTTCCCCCGGCATGCCGTACACTGCCGAACTCTGCTCGTCCTGGGCGATGGTGACGGCCCCTCGGTCCTTCATCAGCCTCAGTTCCGCCGAGCCATCCCTCCCCATCCCGGTCAGCAGCACCCCGACCCCATTCCTGCCGAAAGTCTCCGCCACCGACCGGAAAAGATAGGAGACGGAGGGACGGAGGCCGTTTTCCGGGGCGTCGTGCGTGCAGCAGATCCTGCCGCCCGCATCCATTTTCATCTGGGCACCGTCCGGGGCGACATAGACATGGCCGGGACGGGTCATGCTGCCATGGAACGGCACATGCACCGGCAGGGAAGATGTCTGGCCCAACCACTCGACAAAGCCGCGGATAAACCCCTCGGCCATGTGCTGGACGATCACGATGGGAGAGGGAAAATCCTTCGGCAGGGACGCCAGCAACTTTTCGATCACCGGAGGGCCACCGGTCGACGCCCCGATCGCCACGACCTTCACCGCGAAAGGGCGGCAGATGGGGTCCACCTCGGGCGCCGGCTGTGGCCGCCGCCGTTCGGCGGTTCGGACCCAACGCCGGACCACCTTGATCTCCGACATCAGTTTGACGGTCGCGATCAGACTTCTGGCATTCCGCTCGTGGTCGGGGTGGCCGATGCCCTGCGGCTTCTGCAGAACGGTGAGGGCCCCGGTCTCGATTGCCCGGAACGAGGTTTCCAACTCCCGCATATCGTAGCTGGCGGTGACGATGACGATGGGAACGGGTTGGGTTTCCATGATGATCCGCGACGCCTCGAACCCATCCATCACCGGCATATGGATATCCATGGTGATGAGATCCGGCCTGTCACGGGCCACGAACTCCACCGCCTCCCCGCCGTTGACGGCCGAGCCGATGACCTCGATGCCGGGATCGGCATTCAGGATGTGCATCAACAGTTCCCGGGCAACGGGGGAATCGTCGACAACAAGGACCCTGATCATACCAGTCTCCCGATGACTTCCAGCAGGTTGCTCTGATCAAAACTGCTCTTGACGATGTAGGCGCTGGCCCCGACATCTATCCCCCGCTCCCGGTCCTCGCGGGACTCAAGCGCCGTCACCAGCACCACCGGCAGATCGGCGAGTTTCTTATCCGAACGGATCCTGGCGGTCAGGTCGAACCCGTCCATCCTCGGCATTTCGACATCGGACACCACGATATCGAACTCCCGGCTTCTCAAGGCGGCGATCGCCTCGACCCCGTCGACCACCGCCTGTACCTCATATCCGGCTGATTCAATGATGTTTTTCATCAACATTCTAGCCGTGATCGAATCCTCCACCACCAGGACGGAGCTGCTTTGCACCGGTGCTTCCGCAGACCCCGCAATAATCGACGGCACCTTTTTCACCGCGGTCTTCAGCAGGTCCGGGACATTGAGGAGCGGTACCACCCTGCCGTTGCCGATGACGGTCGCCCCCATGATATTACGGACCCGGGGGAGCTGCCGGCCGAGCGGTTTCACCAGCACCTCCTGTTCGCCCAGGATCTCGTCGACCATGAACGCCATGCGCTTCTCGGCCGCACCGACCACCGCTACCTGCACGAACGGGCCGTCAACCGGCTGCCGTGCGGCAGCCACCTTCAGTTCGAGCACATCCCCAAGCCTGACCATGGCGATCGGCCGTCCATCGACCACCAGCGTTTCGCGGTTCTCAACCGTCTGCACCTCCTCCCACCTGGATCTCGCCACCCGCTCGACATTGGTGGCCGGCAGGACAAACAGCTGTTCCGCCACCCTGACGAGGACGCCTCGAAACGTCGCCAGAGTGAGCGGCACGACCAGGCGAAAGGTCGTCCCCTCATCCCTCCTGGTATGAACAGATACCGTGCCGTTGAGCTTCTCCACCTTCTCCCCGACGATGGCCAGCCCAAGTCCCCTGCCGGACAGATCGGTGATGAGGGGGCTGGTCGTCACACCCGACTGGAACATCAGCTGCAGCGCCTCCCGATCGTCGAGGGCAGCTACCGCTTCCGGCGAGATCTTCGCCTGTTTGACGGCGGCGGAGACAATTTGTGCAATATCAATCCCTCTCCCATCGTCGGCCACCGTGATCTCGATCTTGCCATCGTGAGACGCGACCTCGATCCTGATGGTGCCATGGGCCGGTTTGTTCTTTTTCTCCCGCTCCGCGGGGGATTCAATGCCATGGTCCAGACAGTTCCGCACCAGATGGACGAGCGGATCCTTGAGCTCCTGCAGAATCCGCCTGTCCACCTCGATATCGCCGCCATCGGTCGTCACTTCCGCCTTTTTCCCTGCCGTGCGGACGAGGTCGCGCACCAATCGGGGGAACATCTCGAACATTGACGAAAACGGCAACATCAATGTCTTTTTCATATCGTCCAGCAGCGTGTCGATCAGGGAGGCGGAGGCCCGATGATCGTCTTCAGCAGCCCTGACCAACGCCGTCAGCCTGGCGCCGAACGAGGGAATGAAATATTCCGTCGATATCTGGCCGGAACCGGCGCGGGTCCGGGGAGTCGCGAAGGAAAGGTCCCGTTGCCGCTCTTTTTTCCATGAGTCGAACCGATGTTTCAGATCCCGCAATTCCCCCATACGCTGCGTGGTGGCGATCTTGACCGCGATCATCTCTTCCGCCTGGAGCAGGAGGGCGTCGAGCGCGGCGGTGGAGATCCTGACCGTCTCCGTCACAGATGCCGCCGGCCCGCTGACGGCCCCCTGATCCGGCGGTTCGGCGACATCCGGAGCGATCGTCTGGTTGCGGGGATCCACCCTCTCCGTCTCCGCAATTGGCGGGTCTGCCGAATCGACCGCTACGCGCTTATCCGCTACCGCGGATGCTGCAGGTTCCTGCCCGGGTATCAGGCCGTCTAGCCGATGGATGAGGTCGTTGATAACCGTTCTCTCGGTCGCCGGCGACTTTCCGCCATCGACCAGCCGGAAACAGAAATCGACCGTTTGAAGGAGCAGGTCGCTGGCCTGCGGCGACAGCGACATGCGGCCGTTTTTCAGCGCCGAAAAAACACTTTCCACGGCCTGGCAGAGAGAAACGATATCAGCCAGGTTCACCGATCGGGCGGCGCCCTTGAGGCTATGAACCTCCCGGTACATGATCTCGATGGATTCGGGCGGATTATCCGCAACGCCTTTCTCCATCTTTGTGAGTTCGGCTGAAATCACACCGAGATGCTCCCGGGCCTCCACCTTGAACATGGCGAGCAATCTTTCTAAAAATTCAGCATCCCTGGTGACCATGGCAGACCTCACTCCCTCCGCATTCCCCGCCCAGTATCGCTCATATCTTGAAGCGCGACACCATCTCCTTGAGTTTCTGTCCGATTTCGTTCAAGGAATGCGCGGCCTGTTCGGCCTGTTTGGTCCCCAGCACATTCTGCTGGGTTGCCTGTTTGATATTCTCCATCGCTATTGCCACCTGTTCCATGCCGGCCAACTGCTGCTGACTGGATACGGCAATCTGCTCCGCCGCCTGGGCGGCCTCGCTGATGCTCTCCGCCAGCTTCCGGATCGATTCCCCGGACTCGGCCGTCTGCTTCACCCCTCCTTCCACCGCCTTGCTTACCTGCTCCGCGGCCAGCACCGATTTCCCGGTCGCCTTCTGGATATCCCCGAGAATTTTCCGCACCTGTTCCGTCGCCTGTTTCGATTGATCCGCCAGGCTCTTGATCTCCTGGGCCACCACCGCGAAACCCTTGCCGTGTTCGCCGGCCTTCGAGGCCTCGATCGCCGCGTTCACCGCCAGGAGATTGGACTGCTGCGCCAGGTCGGTGACGACGGTGATGATCTCGCCGATGGCCTGGATCTGCTCGCTCAGCATGACGACGCTCTCGGCAACGGTCTCCATCAACTCCTTGATATGGTTGATGCCGTCCATCGTCTCCGATACCGTCGAGTACCCCTGTTCGGCAACATGCACCGATTTCTGCGCGTTTTCCGAAACCCCCCGCGATTTCTTCGAGGACAACAGCGCCGTCTGCTTGATTTGTTCCACCGTCGCCGTCGTTTCGGTTACCGATGCCGCCGTCTCGGACATCCCCGCTGCGATCTGGGTCGTCGATGTCAGGATCTCGCTCGCCGACGATGCCAGGACGTTGACACCGTCGCAGACATCCTCATTGATCCGCCGGAAATTGTCCAACATGCTGGCAAAGGCGTTCCTCAGGATGTCCTTGTCCGAAACGGGGGTAACGACCACGGTCAGATCGCCTTCCGAGACCTGTTTGGACACGGCCGCCATCTCCTGGAGATACCCGGTCATATCGGCGAAGGCGTTTCCCAGCACATCCCGGTCCGAAACGGGCCTGACCGCCACCGTCAGGTCACCTCCGGCGATCTGACGGGATATGGCGGCCATCTCCTGCAGATACCGGACCATCGTCGCGAACGCCTGGGTCAGGCTCCCCACCTCGTCCTGCCGGTCGTTGCCCCGGATCGCCACCTCGAGATCCCCCGAGGCGATCCGTTGGGCCGCAGTCGTGATCTCCCGCAGCGGGTTGGCGATGATTCGGCTCAGATAGAGGGCGATAACCAAACTGAGGACGAAGACGAGGATGCTGATGCCGATAAAGGTCCGTGACAACCGCTTCGCCCGGGCGTTCTCCGCGGCGACACGCTCCTTGGCCTTGACGATGGCGCTGTTTCCCAGTTCGACGGCGATCGTCCGCACCAGGTTGTACATTTTGTCCTGCACCGTGGTGTCGAGATTTTGCGCTTCGATCGACTTTTCTTCATAGATCAGGGCGATCTGCTGGTCCCTCACCCTCCGGTACTCCGCCAGGGCGGTGACCAGCTCATCAAATTGCTGCGATTCCCGAGGGCGGCCCTGCAACGATGTCGCGACCAGCTTGAGCCCCTCCTCCACCTCCCTGGTCCTGGTGACGATATCCCGTTCGAGTTCCTGCTGCCGGGCCTTGTCCCGGGTCATCATCATCTCGAGGAGCTGGGCATGGGCCCGATTCTGCGACGACCGCAACTTGAGCAATTCGATCGAGGGCAGAAAATCGTCATGAAACAGGCTCTCCTGCGACCGATGGACCGCGGTCAAGCCGAGGTAGGCCGCGGTGATCACCACCAGCATGAACACGATCATCAGGCCGAAACTGAGAAAAAGTTTTGTGCGCGTCGCCAGATCAACAAACCATTTCATATCTTCTCCCTGTACTCATATATCCTGGTGGACCATAATTTTTCCGTCGGCCAGTATCCGGGCCGCATCAAGGATTACCAGCCGCTCCACGGTCACTCCGTGCAGGAATTCCTCTTGGATGCCGGTGAGCGTGGGCAGGGGAGGGCCGATGGCGCTGACCGCGATGGCCCGCACCCCGAGGATCGCATCGGCCAGGATGCCGAACTCCATCGTCTCGTTGCCGATGATGATGACCTTGTTGAGATCACTAACCCCCTTCTCGGGCAAATCAAAGAACTTCTTGAGGTCGACGACCGAAAGGATCCGCCCCCGCACATTGATCAGGCCGAGGACAAAGGCCGGAACCCCGGGCAGAGGGGTGTAGTCGTGGAGCGGATAAACCTCGCGGATGTGGTGCGATTCGATGCCGTAATGCTCGTGCGCCAGCAGGAATTCGACGACCTCGAGGGTGTCGGCCACCGCCTCCTTTTCCTCCTCGTGCGCCAACTGCGCGGCCCTTCGCTGCAGGATCCGCCGCCTCTCCTCCGGAGACGGCGCATACCCGCTATCGATCGCCACCCCCACCGCATCGATCTTGCGATGGATCTCGTCCCAGTCAAACCTCCCCGTACCCATTCATTCACCCCCGACCTTCAAGACCCTGCATCGCCTGGATCAGTTCGATCAATCTGCCGGCACTCATACCTTCGGCCTCCGGCGGCACCTCGTCGTGGCCCAACCCCTGCAGCAGCGAACATGCCTTGGCCAGGTGCTTGCCCGCTTCCCGGTGCCGGCCCTGGCCCTGCAGCAGATGGCCCAGGGCGAAATGGGCGATCGCAAACTCCTGATCGATATACAGCGCCCGCTGCAGCACCACCACGGCCTCGCCCGTCCTCCCCATCTCCTGCAGAATGGTCGCCTGGAGATAGTACAACGCCGGATTGAGTTTGTCGGCCGGTATTACCGCCTCGCATACCGCCAGCGCCTCCGCCAGCCTGCCCTGGTCGGCCAACCGTCTCGCCTGCTGCGGCGATGGGCCGCCATCGCCGGCGGCCGTGACCGGGACCTGCGGCTTCTTTTTCGGCCGGACCGGTCGGGCAGTTCCGGGAGCCTTCCCGCTGCCGCCCAGGGCCGCCGGTTTCGGTCTCGCCACGGCCATCGCCGGCAGGGTCGCCGGTCGCGGGATGACGTCTTCCGTCATCGCTCCTTTGCGGTAGAGCACGGCCCCCGGAAAACGGACCGGATGGAGGAGAGGCGGCGCGACGGTGCCGGGGACCTCGACCGGGCTGACCACCAGCCAGCCGCCGTCGACCAGGCAGCGGGAGAGGTTGCGGATCACCGCATCGGCTCGGTCGCGCGAGAAATAGATCAAGACGTTGCGACAGAAGATGATATCCATCGCATTGGTGGCGTTGATGATCGCCGGATAGGGATCTTCGGCGAGATTGAGGCAGGAAAAAGTGACCATCCGCTTGATGCGAGGGTTGATCTCAAATTTGTCTGCCCGTTGTTTGAAACAGCCCTCCTTGACCCACCGCGGCGTATCGCGGAAGGACCACTCGCCATATATCCCTTCGTCCGCCTTTTTCAGGGATAAAGGGGAGATATCCGTGGCCAGGATGGAAATTTTCCAGTCCTTCAGGTCGGGAATCATCCTGGTCAGGAGGATTGCCAGCGAATACGGCTCTTCACCGGAGGAGCAGGCGGCGCTCCAGATCCGGAGATGCTGGTCCCGGCCCCGGCGGGACTCGATGATGGCGGGCAGCACCTGGGTTTCGAGGATGTCGAAGACCCGGCGATCGCGGAAAAAATAGGTCTCGCCGACGGTGAGGTGGCTGGCCAGGGTTTCGATCTGGCGACGCGACAGGGCCGTGGCAAGCAGCCACTCGATACATGAATCGATCGTACTGAAGCCGAATTCTCCGGCGGCGGAGCCGACCCCCCTTTCCAGATCACCCAGGCGCTCGGGGGGGAAATGCAGTCCCAGGCAGGTTTCAACAAAGCCGCTGAGTTGAGCCAGCAGAGCGGACCGCGATCCTGCCGCACCGGTTGTGTGAGAGCTCAGGCCGCGCACACGCTTATGCTTCCCGGGCGTCCGGCATCGGCATCCCTGCTGCCAGCAGTTGCTCTATCTCGGCATCCTCCTCCGATGAGAGGAAACTATCGAGATCGTAAATATAGATAATCCCTTCCCCTATCCCGGTTATTCCATCGAGATATTCAATGCCGGGATAGACCTGATCCGGCGGGACAATGTCCTCCCTGCTGAATTCCTTCACCCCGAGGACATCATCAACGACCATGACGACCGGGCGGTTCGCCGTGCGGGCGATGACCATCCGATCGGCAGGCGCCGTCTCGATCGCAGGCAAACGGAACAACCGGCGGATATTCAACACCGGCAGAATCCGCCCCTGCACGTTTACCAGGCCCAGGACGATCTCCGGGGCCTGCGGCACGGGACTGATTTCCACGGCAGGCACAATCCGGTCAATTTTCGATATCTCCAGCGCACAATGCAAACCGGCCAGTGCGAACACCAGCAGCCTTTCCACTCCGCTCATGCCGACCCTCTCATCTCTCATCCTCCCGACCAGGGATACGTCGAAGCCCGTGTTGCTGCCAACGTCATTCGATCTCGAGTCAGTACTGTCACAATCTTCGGTCGTTCGGCAGTATAGCGAGCCGTGGCCTTGTGTTGGGAATTCGGCGACAGTTCCATACAACAATTGTCCAGATATTACGGGAAAAATAAAGATAAATTTGAGTCGGAGAGATTTTCACCCCTCCTGGCACGGAATCCTGAAAATGCCGCAGGATCGGAGGCCGCCGGCCCCGCCTGCTGTCCAGAAAAGTGGCTGACAACCGGACCGCAGCGGCATGATGTGGTTTTGGGGCTTCCAGCATCACCGGCGACGCATGGAAACCGGTGATATCGACACCGGGCTTCAGGCCGTTCTGCCCTCCAGGGTGATGATGAACTCGGAGCCGATCCCCTCCTGACTGCGGACATCGATGGTGCCGCCATGGGCCTGGACAATGTGTTTGACGATGGCCAGACCGAGTCCGGTCCCGCCCTCCGCCCTGCTCCTTGCCTGGTCGCTGCGATAGAAGCGCTCAAAGAGCCGCGGCAGGTGCTTCGGGGCAATGCCGCAGCCGGTATCCCTGACCGCAATCGCCACCTGCGGAATCCCGCCTTCACCTGCACTCGAGGCGGCTGCAACCGAAACCACCTCACCGCTCCGGCTGTACCGGATGGCGTTGACCACCAGGTTGACGATCGCCTGTTCGAGCAGGGTGTCGTTCATCGTCGCCAGGATCCCCTCCGGACAGTCGACGACGAGGCCGACTCCGGCCTTTTCCGCCTCGATCCGGCAGGTCTGGACCGCGGCCTCGAGAACCTTGCCGAGCGGTCCCTCGCGGAGATCTATCCCGCCGGCTCTCGACTCCTGCTCGATCCTCGACAGGGCCAGCAGGTCGTCGATAATCGCGTTCAACCTCTCGGACTGGCGCAACACCGTCTGCAGGAACGAGACCGCGACGTCCCGGTTATCGATGGCCCCGTCGAGCAAGGTCTCGACATAGCCGCGGATCGAGGTGATCGGCGTCCGCAGCTCGTGCGAGACGTTGGCGACGAAGTCCCGGCGGATAGTCTCCAGCCGCCGCAACTTGGTGACGTCGTTGATCACCGCCAACGCCCCGACTTCCTTCGCCCTGCCGGCATGAAGGCTGACGATGCGGACCTGCAGCAGCTTTTCCCCTTCCCGGTCACGAAAGACGATCTCGTTCTCCACCGGTTCGCCGGAGGACAATACCCCGCCGATCTGGTCCTGCAGCTCGATGTTGCGGACCACGGCCTGCAGAAACTTTCCGGGTGCCTCCCCGGCATCGACCCCGAGCAGGCGGGCGGCGGCGGCATTGATGCCGATCACCCGTTCGTCCTTGTCGATCGCGACAACCGCTTCGATCATGCTCGAAAAAACGGCATCGAGCTGTTTCCTGTGGGTTTCGATGGTCGTGATCTTGTCATCGAGCATCTCCGCCATCCGATCCATCGACGCGGCGAAGGAGACCACCTCGAGCGAGGCCGAGTCGGGAAGGGACATCTGCATCTTACGGCTGAAATCTCCCCGGGCGAAGTCCTCGGCATTTTGTTTCATTCCCTCGAAGGGACGACTGATCCGGCGCGAAATGAGGAGAACAATCAATCCGGCGACGACGATGACGACGATCGAACCGAGGCCGATCCGCATCTGGATTGCCGCCAGGGCGCGATCGATGGAGGTCACCGGCACCGCCAGGCGCAGCACGGCATCGACCGTGGCTGCTCCCGTGGTTGCATGGCGTATGGGAATGGCGACATAGAGCATCGACTCGTTGAGGGTCCGGCTGAAGCGCAGCGATTGCCCTGTGCCGCCGGCCAACGCCGTGACGATTTCCGGCCGCTTCAGATGATTCTCCATCGACTCCGGCCTCTCGTTGGAATCGGCAAGGATTCTGCCGTCGGGGGAGATGACGGTAATCCTGGTCACCGATTCCCGCCCGACCTGGACGCAGAATGAACGGAGCTCCGACGGGTCGGCGAGCAGTCTTTCGACCCTGGCCCTTACCAAGCCGGCCCGGGCCATCAGGTCGGCCTCGACATGAGCGAGAAAAAAATCCTGGATGCTGGCGGATGCATACCAGGTGACGGCAACGATGCACAGCAGGATGGCTGCCAGGAAGGACGGAAATATATGCCATACGAGTTTTTTCTGTCTCATCTCATCTGTCCCCACTCCGCGTTGACTTGAAACGATAGCCGATACCGCGGACGGTCTCGATGCTCTCACCGGCCTCGCCGAGCTTTTTGCGCAGGCCGTAAATCTGCACGTCGATGGCCCTCGGAGTGATCAAAAAATCATAGCCGCGGACAGTATCGATGATCTGCTGCCGGCTGAAGACCCAACCCGGTTTCGCCGCCAGGAGCGAGAGGATGCCGAACTCAGTCATCGTCAGGCTCAATAATTCTCCATCCAGGCGGACTTCATGCCGGCCCTGGTCGATCTCGATGCCGGCCCCGGTGATTATGGTGTGCCGTTCGTTCTCCCCTTCCTTTGCCTGGCCGCGTCTGAGAACCGCCTTGACCCGGGCGATGAGGACCTTGGGGCTGAAGGGCTTGGTGATATAGTCATCGGCACCGGCCTCGAGACCGGCGACCACATCCTCTTCCTCGCCCTTGGCGGTCAGCATCAGAATCGGCACCGCCGCCCGGTGCGGCAACCCGCTTTTCCTGACGGCGGCGCAGACCTCGATTCCGCTCATCCCCGGCAGCATCAGGTCGAGCAGGATGCAGTCGACCTCATCACGCTCCAGGCTGGCCAGCGCCTCCTCGCCGGAATCAGCACAGCCGACGTGGAAACCGGCCTTGATCAGATTGTAACTCACCAACTGCTGGATATCGGCATCGTCTTCAACAACGAGAATATACGGTTTTGCCATGTTCCTGAATGTTCCTCTCTTGCTTCTGCGTGCTCCGACCTCCCCGAGGAGTGCGTCACCCGTCGGGGACCACCACCGATATGGCCGCCAGCGGGACATCCCCGTAGCGGTCTCTTGCCCTTGCGTCTCCAAATGTGCTGCATTTTCCCCCCTGCCCGCAAGCTCAATCGCCCCCTTAACCAAAATCTAACGAAGTCCTGATCGCAACGAAACATAAAGTCTTTACGTTATCTCCAACATCAAGGACGGCTCCCATGGCGGACACCACCTCGACCTCACTCAGGAATGACGATCGATGACCACCCATTACACCTTTCATCACGCGCTGATCAAGCTCAACAAGATGGTCCTCAAGATGAGCGCCATGGCCGAGGACCGGGTCCGCAAGGCGGCCACGATCATCAAGACCCGCGATCTCGACCTCATCCAATCGCTGGTCCTCTCCGATTATGAAGTCGACGAGATGGAAATGGAGGTGGAAGAGGAATGCCTCAAGATCCTGGCCCTGCACCAGCCGGTGGCCAGCGACCTCCGTTTCATCATCATGGTGATCAAGATCAACAGCGAGATCGAGCGCATTGCCGATCTTGCCGTCAACGTGGCGATGCGCATGCAGGGAATCCTCAAGAGCCCGCACCGCGTCCCCACCCCCTATGATTATACCGAGATGGCGGAAAAGGTCATCACCATGCTGAAGATGAGCATCGACGCGATGACCACTCGCGACGTCAGACTGGCCCGCACTGTCTTCATGCTCGATGACGAGGTCGACGCCATGCGCCTCGACGCCTACCTCAAGGTCAAGGACATGATCCGCAAACACCCGGAACACCCCGGCCAGCTGATCAACAGCTACCTGATCGCCCGCCACCTCGAACGGATCGGCGACCGGGCCACCAATATCGCCGAGGAGGTCATCTACCTGGTCGAAGGCGAGATCGTCCGCTGCCAGTGAGGCCGCCGAAGAAAGGGTAACCATACAACCGCATCGACATTACCGTAACCGACTGCTGAGACAACCATGGATTTTCCTTATCTGCTCCTCCTACTCCTGCTCCTCGCCATCGGTGCCTACGTTTTCGGCACCAGGAAAGCCATGGCAGTGGCAAACGCCGGGGGCGGGATCCGCAGTCTTCATTCGCTGCCCAGTCACTATGGGGCGCTGACGGTTGTCGCCGCCGTCCTGCCGGCATTCTGCATCGCCATCCTGTGGCAGGCAGTCGAGCCTTCGGTGCTCACCGGCCTGCTCAGGGCCGGCCTGCCGCCGGAGACTCAGGGGCTCTCCGCCAGCGAGTTCAGCCTCATCATCAACGACATCAAAAACGTCGTCGCCGGCAACTTTACCCCCGGCGCCGATCAGACGGCGATCCTCGAGGCGGCGGAGCGGTATATCGAGCTGCAGGACATATCCGACCAGTTGCTCACCGGGATCGTCCTGCTGCTGGCAGCGGTCTCGACGGCGCTCGTCTATCGCCGCATCACCGTCCGCCTCAGGGCCAGGAATATCGTCGAAGGGGTGCTGAAGGCGCTGCTGATCCTCTGTTCGGCCTTCGCCATCTTCACCACCATCGGCATCGTCCTGTCGGTGCTGTTCGAGGCCATCCGCTTCTTCAAGATCGTGCCGGCCCACCATTTCCTCTTCGGTCTCGACTGGAGCCCGCAGATGGCGATCCGCGCCGACCAGACCGGTTCCTCCGGGGCCTTCGGCGCCGTCCCGGTCTTCGCCGGGACCATGCTCATCGCCCTGATCGCGATGATCGTCGCGATCCCGATCGGCCTGCTGTCCGCCATCTTTCTCTCGGAATACGCCAGCGAACGCCTGCGCACCATCGCCAAACCGCTGCTGGAGATCCTCGCCGGCATCCCGACGGTGGTCTACGGTTTTTTCGCCGCCCTGACCGTCGCCCCGTTGATCCGTGACCTCGGCCTCCACTTCAATCTCCCGGTTTCCTCCGAGAGCGCCCTGGCGGCCGGGCTGGTCATGGGCATCATGATCATCCCCTTCGTCTCGTCGCTGTCCGAGGATGTGCTTCACGCCGTGCCGCAATCGCTGCGCGACGGCTCGCTGGCCCTGGGGGCGACCCGGTTCGAGACGGTGAAAAACGTCATCGTCCCGGCCGCCCTGCCCGGCATCGTCGGCGGCGTCCTGCTGGCCGTGTCCCGAGCTATCGGCGAGACGATGATCGTCGTCATGGCCGCCGGACTGTCGGCCAACCTGACCGCCAATCCGTTCAAGGCGGTGACCACGGTCACGGTGCAGATCGTCACCCTGCTGGTCGGCGACCAGGAATTCGACAGCCCGAAGACGCTGGCGGCCTTTGCCCTGGGTCTGGTGCTGTTCTTCTTCACCCTCTTCCTCAACTTCATCGCCCTGCGGGTGGTGCAGAAATACCGTGAACAGTATGAGTAGAAGCGAGCGTCCACCCATCGGCGAAACACCCCAACGATCGCTCACCGAAAAGATCGGCAAGGATCTGCCGCGCCGTTATCGGGCCGAAAAACGATTCCGGCGCCTCGGACTGGCGGCGGTCATCGTGGCCCTGTCGTTCCTGGTCTTCCTCTTCGGTTCAATCATCGGCAGCGGCTACACCGCCTTCAGGCAGACGTACATCGAGTTGTCGGTGACCTTCGACGAGGCGGCCTTCGCCAGCGAGAACCTCGCCGCCGCCGATTTTCCCGGCCTCGTCAAGCAGTCGCTGCGCTCGATGTTCCCGGAGGTCAGGGAGCGCTCGGCGCTGAAGCAGCTCTACAGGATCGTCAGTCCCTCGGCCGCCTACACCCTGCAGGACATGGTCGCCCGGAATCCCAACCTGATCGGCAGCACTCAGAAGATCTGGGTCCTGGCCGACGACGACGTCGACATGCTGCTCAAGGGCCAGATCAGCAGTGAAGGGGAAGAGGCCAACCGCCGTCTGAAGGACAACCAGCTCGCCTGGATCACGTCCCTCCGGGAACAGGGCCGGATCGAGACCCGTTTCAACACCACCTTCTTCACCGCCGGCGATTCCCGCGAGCCCGAACAGGCCGGTATCCGGGGGGCGGTCATGGGGTCGTTCTTCTCGTTGCTCATCACCCTGCTCCTCTCCTTTCCGATCGGCGTCATGGCGGCCATTTACCTCGAGGAGTTCGCCCCGGATAATCTCTGGACCAATATCATCGAGGTCAATATCAACAACCTCGCCGCGGTGCCGTCGATCATCTTCGGCCTGCTCGGCCTGGCCATCTTCATCAACTTTTTCGGCATGCCCCGCTCGACCCCGATCGTCGGCGGCCTGGTGCTGACCCTGATGACCCTGCCGGTGATCATCATCGCCAGCCGCGCCTCGCTGAAGTCGGTGCCGCCGTCGATTCGCGAGGCAGCGCTGGGCATCGGCTCCTCGAAGATGCAGACGGTCATCCATCACGTCCTGCCGCTGGCCCTGCCCGGCATGCTGACCGGGACCATCATCGGCATGGCGCGAGCGCTGGGCGACACCGCGCCGCTGTTGATGATCGGCATGATCGCCTTCATCGTCGACATCCCAGGCGGCGTCACCGATCCGGCCACCGCCCTGCCGGTGCAGATCTTCCTCTGGGCCGATAGTCCGGAGCGGGCCTTCACCGAGAAGACCTCGGCGGCGATCATGGTCCTGCTCGCCTTTCTGATCATCATGAACGCCGCAGCGGTAATCCTGAGGAAAAAATTCGAGATCAAGTGGTAACACATCACCCCACTTCAATCCAATGCCCGCTATTACACCAATACCAGCAGTATTCATCCACAACACAAGGAGAACGCAATGAAAGCACGGAGCATCTTTCTGGCCAGCGCCCTGACCATGACCCTGATCAGCACCGGCACCGCCATGGCGGCCCGCGACTCGATCGCCATCGTCGGTTCGTCCACCGTCTACCCCTTCGCCACCGTCGTCGCCGAGCAGTTCGGCAAGGGCTCCAACTTCAAGACCCCCAAGATCGAGTCGACCGGCACCGGCGGCGGCTTCAAGCTGTTCTGCGGCGGCGTCGGCGTCAGCTACCCGGATATCACCAATGCGTCCCGGGCGATCAAGGATTCCGAGAAAGAGCACTGCGCCAAAAACGGGGTCAAGGACATCATCGAGATGAAGATCGGTTATGATGGGATTGTCCTGGCCAACGCCAAGACCGCCGAACCGATGCAACTGACCCGCAAGGAGATCTTCCTCGCCCTGGCCAAGGAAGTGCCGGACCCGCAGAACGACGGCAAGTTGATCGCCAACCCGTACAAGACCTGGAAGGAAATCAACCCGGCACTGCCCGATACCGCCATCGAGGTCCTCGGCCCGCCGCCGACCTCCGGCACCCGTGACGCCTTCACCGAGATGGTGATGGTCGAGGGCGCCGAGGAGTTCGACTTCATCAAGGCGATGGCCAAGAGCGACAAGGACGCCTTCAAGCGGGTGAGCGAAACCGTGCGCGAGGACGGCGCCTATGTCGAGGCCGGCGAGAACGACAACCTCATCGTCCAGAAGCTGCAGGCCAACCCCAAGTCTCTCGGCATCTTCGGCTTCTCCTTCCTCGACCAGAACGCCGATGCCATCCAGGGTTCGCTGATCGAGGGCGAGGCCCCGACCTTCGACAACATCTCGGCCGGCAAGTACGCCGTCTCCCGCCCGCTCTTCATCTACGTCAAGAAGGCCCATGTCGGGGTGATCCCCGGCATCAAGGAGTACATCACCGAGTTTTCGAGCGAGAAGGCCTGGGGTGACGACGGCTACCTCGCCGACAAGGGGATGATCCCGATGCCGGTCGCGGAGCGGAAAAAATACGCCGATGACGTCGCCAATCTGAAGACCATGTAATACACTGCAATCAACCGGCCGGCCGGGGCGATCATCGCCCCGGCCGGCCCCATTCCGTTGCAATCCATTGACAGGCAGCCAATCGCGGCAGACGAAGCATGTTTATGAAACTGACATCCGGACAGGCAGGGAACACCAATCAATCGACGATGGAAGGAACCGGTTTTGCCGCATCCCAGCTGCAGACCGCCGGACAGGAGGCGCAGCGGCAGACCGTCGGCGAGCCCTTTGTCGCCAATCCCCGCATGACCGCCAGGGATGTCGCCGTCTATTACGGCGACAAATGCGCCATCCGCTCGATCAGCATCGATGTCGGCTGCAACGAGGTGCTGGCGATGATCGGGCCGTCGGGGTGCGGCAAATCGACCTTTCTCCGTTGCCTCAACCGGATGAACGACACCGTCCCCGGCTGCCGGGTGACCGGCGAGATCCGGCTCGACGGCGAGGACATCTATGCTCCGTCGGTGGATGTCGTGCCGCTGCGGGCCCGGGTCGGCATGGTCTTCCAGAAACCGAACCCCTTTCCCAAATCAATCTTCGACAACGTCGCCTACGGGCCGAAGATCCATGGCCTCACCCGCAACAAGACCGAGCTCGAGGAGATCGTCGAGATCTCGCTCAACAAGGCGGGGCTGTGGGAAGAAGTGAAGGACCGCCTGCATGAACCTGGGACCGGACTGTCGGGCGGACAGCAGCAGCGGCTGTGCATCGCCCGGGCCATCGCCGTCAGCCCCGAAGTCATCCTGATGGACGAGCCCTGCTCGGCCCTCGACCCGATCGCCACCGCCCGGATCGAGGACCTGATCGATGAACTGCGGCTGCAGTACTCGATCGTCATCGTCACCCATGCCATGCAGCAGGCCTCGCGGGTATCGCAGCGCACCGCCTACTTCCACCTCGGCGACCTGATCGAGGTCGGCCCGACCGAGCGGATCTTCACCAACCCCAGGCACCGGCTGACCGAGGACTATATCACCGGCCGGTTCGGCTGATATCGCCCGAAGCGGCTGCAGCAGGCACAATGAAAGCCCGGCGGACACATACCGCCGGGCTTTTTTCCTTTCAGGGGGAGTTGAAGAGGCGTGGAGGAGAGGAATTATCCAGCGAGATACCCCTGTGGGCGAACAAGCCATGTCCTTGAAGTACCCCCCGCCAGTTCAACCTTATGTCCGAAATGCTGCAGTAAAAACCACTCATCTCCCGCCTCCCTTCTGCTCGGCAAGCAATGCTTCGATAATCGTATTGGCATGGAGTAGTGCAACTTCGTTAGCCTTGGTGGTATAGCCCCCGTCGAGAGTAATCACAATCGTGATCGCAATCAATGACCGCTGCCGATCGGATTACATCCAGCTGCATGAGATGGCATTGGCTGAGACTCCCTCTGACGGAGAATTTATGGGCCTGAGCGCGGAAGACATCGTGCGATCCGACCGCCGGCATGACTGGTATGGTTTCATGCCGATAGATTGAGTGGCGAATTTTCCGGAGCGCGCCAATGATCGGCGCCAGTGGGGCGGCAACATCGACACGATGGGGATGTTGCCGAGAGGGTGTCAATTTCAGGGAGCGGCATGAAGGTGCTGGTCAATGACGGGATTAACCCTACAACGCAACATGTCAATATAGATACAATATGCAGTATTCGTACTCCGAAGCGACCTACAGCATGTGGCACACATGTTCATAAGTGCCGTTGTAGGGTTAATCTTTCGGAACTGGACGGTTGGTGGGCCGAAGACTTCGAACCGGATCTGGGGTGGGCGCTGGGGGATGGCCGGGAGCATGGCGATGATCCTGCGTGGGATGCCAGCGAGGCCGAGGCGCTCTACGATCTGCTCGAGCGGGAGGTGATCCCGGAGTTTTATAGCCGCGATGAGCGCGGCATCCCCACGGCCTGGGTGGCGAGGATGCGGGAAAGCATGGCGCGGTTGACTCCCCGCTTCTCCGCCAGCCGCGCAGTCCGTGATTATACCGAGCAATACTACATTCCGGCGGCCATAGCCTACCGGTTGCGTCTTGCCGATAACGGCGCGATCGGCCGGCATTCGGTCGATTGGCAGCACGAGCTGGAACAGAAATGGGAGAAGCTGCGCTTCGGCGATGTCAAGGTGGAGACCACCGGCGACCAGTACCTCTACGAGGTTCAGGTCTATCTCAATGAACTCGACCCGAATGCGGTGCGAGTCGAGGTCTATGCCGAGGGGATAGGTGAAAACGGCCCGATCCGGCAGGAGATGCGGCGAGACCGCCAACTGGCGGGGGCGTCGGGAGGGTACGTTTACCGCTCGGCCGTATCTGCCGCGCGCCCGCAATCCGATTATACACCGCGGGCGATCCCGCACTTCGATGGCGTTGCGGTTCCGCTGGAGATCGCTCACATCCTGTGGCAACGGGGCTGAATGGCGGCGATTGCGGCTGCTCGTGTTGTGAGAACACCACCCTGGACTTTTCCCGTGGATTGTCTCTCCGATCCAACGCTGCCGGTTCAACGGCGATCAGAATGCCCTGGTCGGTGGATACCGGCTGCCGCCGGCGATCGCCGCGTGCCCAGATACTTAGAGAGATAATCCAGCCCGAAGATCCAGACGATCCCCAGCCAGGCCAGCCCAAAGAACACCGGCGCCACCGGCCCGGTATTCAGCACCTTCTGCAGCGGTGGATAATACAGGGTCGCCCAGGCGAAGACAATCTGGATGGCTATACCGGCGAGGAGCAATCGGTTGCGGAAAATCCCCCTGTCGAGGCCGGACCCCCGGCGCGAGCGGCGGCCGATCAGGTTGCCGATCTGCATCAGGAAGATCGAGGCCAGGGTGATGCCGGTGGCGGAACGGTACAGCGGCGAGGTGGTCGGCAGATCCATGCCGTAGCGCCAGCCGCCGTCAACCAGGACAAAGAAAAAGAGAAAGAGGGACCACAGCCCCTCGAGCAGGCCGAGAAAGCCGTAACTGTGGAGAATGAGTCGCCGTGTCAGCAATCCCTCGGTACGGTTCCGAGGAGGGCTGCTCATGATCTCCGGATCCGGCGGTTCCTGGCCCAGACCCATGGAGGGAATGATGTCGGTGCCCAGATCGATGGAGAGGATGTGGATGATGTTGAGGGCAAGCGGAACCGGCAGGACGATATAGAGCAGGTAGGGCAGTATTTCGGGCCCGTTGCTGACAAGGACATAGTTGGTGAACTTTTTCATGTTCTGGAAGACGGTCCGGCCTTCTTCGATGCCGTCGACGATATGGGCGAAGTTGTCGTCGAGCAGGATCACCTGGGCCGACTCCCTGGCAACGTCGGTTCCCATTTTTCCCATGGCGATACCGATGTCGGCCGCTTTTAGGGCCGGCGCGTCATTGACCCCGTCGCCGGTCATGGCCACCACCTTGTCCATGTGTTTGAGGGCGGTGACGATCTTCATTTTCTGCTCCGGCGTGGTCCGGGCAAAGACCCGGACACCATGCTCCAGGCGTTCGACCAGGCCGGGCACCGTCAGCTGCCGGAGTTGGTCGCCGGTGAGATGATCGCTGCAGCCGGGCTGGACAATCCCCGCCTTGGCCGCTATGGCCAGCGCCGTCGCGGGGTGATCGCCAGTGATCATCATCACCGCGATGCCGGCGGCATGGCATTTGGCCACTGCCTGCGGCACCTCCGGCCTGAGCGGATCTTCCACCCCGATGAACCCGGCCAGGACCAGATCATGCTCCAGGAAGTCGGCTGTCGCCTCCGGGGCGCTGCAGGCCTCCGCCTCCGCCACCGAAAGATCGCGACAGGCAACGGCGAGGACCCTCAGGCCCTGGGCCGCCATCCGCTGCATGATCGCTTCGCTGGCGGCCAACCGCTGCGCCAGCGGCGCCGCGTTGATCAGTGTCGCACCTGCCCCGGCGGCAGCGATCGCCGTCACCATCGGCCGGATGGCCTCAAAGGCGCCTTTGACCACAAAGAGCGCCTTGCCCTGGTCGGCGAAGACCCCGGCCGCTCGTCGTTTGTCGACATCGAAGGCGAAATAGCGGCGGACCTGCCGCTGCACCTCGGCCAATCCGTCGGGCGCAAGACCGAGCCAGTGCCGGGCAACCGCCACATCCAGCGGATCGCCGAGCACCTGTTCGGCCGCTGCCCGGACGTCGGAGGCGCTGAGGGCAAGCGCCGTCAGCGTCCGTTCCTGCTCCCCCGTCATCGCCTCCCCCGATACCGGGTCGATCATGGTGGTGATGGTCAGACTGTTCAAGGTCAGGGTGCCGGTCTTATCGGTACAGACGACATGTACGGCCCCGAGCGCCTCCACCGCATTGAGGCTGGTGACCAGGACATTTTTTCGCGCCATCCGCAGGCTGCCCATGACCAGCGCCACGGTCAGCGTCGGCAGCAGCCCTTCCGGGACATTGGCGACGATGATGCCCATCATGAACACCAGATTGATCCACAGCGATCTGCCGCTGGCGACACCGTACAGGAAAAAACTGACCCCCATGCTGCAGGCGATGATCGTCAGCACCCGGATCATCCGTGAAATCTCGCGTTCCAGGGGGGAGTCGCTACGGCGGATGGTCTGGGATAGGTTGGCGATACGGCCGAACCGGGTGCGGAGACCGGTGGCAAACACCACCCCGCGCCCGCCGCCTTTGACCACGGTGCAGCCGGCAAAGGCGATATTGTCGCATTCCTCGAGTATTTTTTCCCGGGCCAGGGGCGACAGCCGGACGGCAATCGATTCCCCGGTCAGTGGGGCATTGTCGATCATCAGTCCTTCCGCGGCAACAATCCGCATATCCGCCGCAATCTTGTCCCCCTCCGCCAGAATGACCACATCGCCGGGGACGAGCTCTGCCGCAGGGACCTTGGAGATCAGGCCCTGGCGGCAAATCTCGACCAGGTGGGGCAGAAATTTCTTCAGCGCCTCCATAGCCTTTTCGGCCCGGTATTCCTGGAAAAAACTGAACACGGCGTTGAGCAGCGCCACACCGGTCAGGGCCCAGCCGAGGACTCCCATGCCTTCCCCGGGATTGATCCGCTGGGCGATAAAGCAGATGAGCGCCGAGATGACCAGCAGGATGGCGAAAAAATTGGTGAACTGCCGGCCCAGGAGCCGCAGCAGTTTCCAGCGATCGATCACCTCGAAGCTGTTCTGGCCGATGTGGGCCTGCCGTTCCGCCACCTCGGCCGGTGTCAAGCCTTCAGGACGGGTGTGGAGAGAGGCATACACCCGATCCGGCCCAATGGTGCCGATATGCTGAGGCAATCGTGTCATCGCTTGCGGTAAATCCCGACATCGCACGGGGTGTTGCGGAGGATCTGTTCGAGCCGGTTGCTGGAGAAAAACCGTGATGGCTGGCTTCGTTCGGTAGCCCCGAGCAGGATCATCGATGCCCGTACCTTGCCGGCCTGGACGAGAATTTCTTCGGCCCAGTTGTCGGAGAGCACCACATGGGGATCTAGATGCCAGGGGGCGTCGGCGATCTCTTCCTCGATTTCTCTCATTACCCGATGCAGGTACTCCCGGCCTGCGGCGAGCTTTTTTCGTGCAATTTCAGCTGAAATGTAGCGGAGTTGGATGGGGTTGACCACTATCACCCGAAGCAGATGCAGGGTGATCGGGGTGGAGGTGAACAGCCGCAGAAACGGCATGGCGGCCTCGAATCTGCGGGGATGGCCGGCCAGCGGGAACAGCAGCGTTCTCGGACAGCCCATCAGGCCGGGGTTGACCACCCGGATGGCCATGACATTGAACAGCCGCGAGCGGAGCAGTCGCTCCGAGACCGTGCCGGCGAGAAAACCTCTGCCCCGGGAGGCGATCCGCGCCCCGCACAGGCAGTAACTGTTGTCGCCGGCAGGGATAAGCCGGAGCAGGCTGGAAAAAACATCCCGGTCGAGATCATGGATCACACTCCGGCACTCGATGCCGTGCACCTCGCATTCGCGGGCGATGGCGGCAATCTTCTCGTCTATCCTGCGTCTGGAGGCGGAATGATCGAGGATATGGATCAGGATGATCCTGCGGTTGTGAAAGGTTGCGGCTATCCGAATGGCGTAGCGGGAGACCCAATCGGCATTGATTGAACCGTCGTAGGCGAGATAGATCTGCCGCTCCATACCACCCCCGGAAAATGGTTTGTCCGACGACATTGCAAAGAGTCTTCCCATTATCAATGTAGGGTAATTGTCGGTTGGAAAGCAAGGGCAACAATAAAAGCGGCCGATATCAATACTGACCAGGGGTGTCATTTCACCTCCGAGCAATGGCAAGATTGTGTACAAGGATCAGGAATTCGAATGAGTATGGACGGACGAGGCCGGTGGCTAGATAATGTTGTTATTGAGCGCTTCTGGAGAACGATCAAATACGAGGACATCTATTTGAAATCCTAGCGATGCCAATTGAACTGGAGAAGGGAATTCAGAAGTTTGTCGTGCGATACAATATGGTTAGACCCCATCAAGCATTGTCTGGAGCCACGCCAGACGAGATTTTCAACCAATTGATGGAGCGAGCTGATTGAGGCCACCCATCCCCCGCGGGGGATGGGTGAGTGACGGCGAGGATGACGAAGAGATGATGGACTGTTACTGCAGTGACACCACCAGTTGAAATGGGAAGGTATTCCAACGAGACGGAATGACATAACCATTGGTATCTTTGGCAGCCCCAATCCGTTCCGGCTGCCCCTGCACTATCAGAGGAACCGAAATCATGAATCCCGGCCCGAAAGATCGACGGGCATTACCGGAAATCGTGTTCGCCACTTCACCGATCACATCGTGGACAAGGTCAGGGGTGACGGCTTTCTCACCCAGGCTCAACACAAGATAACGGAGCATGACTGTCGGGGCCGTCACCAGGACGAAACCTTTGCGTTCTCCGGAGATTCCTATGATTCCGGTGTAATCGTTGACAGATATTTCATCGGCAGAGATGAGATACGGGGTTTCCACGACGATATCTATTTCTGTACTGGTCCGGAAATAATGCTTTATTCCGTCGATAAACACTTCGATATCCCTTTCCGTTATCATATCAGCCCCTCAGTTCTTTGCTGAAAGCAATACATTTGGTAAGCGCCTCGTTAATTTCACTTTCAGTGAAGGGCTTACATAAGAAACCATAGGCTCCGTATTTAACGGCCTTGATGGCGGTGGCTCTATCAGCGAGCGCCGATATCACCAGAATAACCGTGTCGGGATTGATGGCTACCAGTTGCTTGACACATTCCGTGCCGTCCATCCTCGGCATGGTCAGGTCCATGGTGACCAGTTCAGGCTCATGGGCCGTAAAAACCTCCACGGCCTCCTGCCCATTACTTGCCGTGTAAATCTCTTTCAATTCCGGAAGGTTGATCTCTCGCTCTATTTTCCTGCGAATAATCAGCGAGTCATCAACTATGAGCATTTTCATTACCCTCTCCTCAATTGTCTCGTGATAATCAGCACAGGAGTTCCCATTCGCTGCGCCGATTCGTTAATGCACCTTACAACGGAACACCTTGAGTTCCTTGTCGTTACGATTGAACGGCTACTCTTTCCCCCTCGAACGTAAACAGAAACTCAGTATACCGGCCGGCCTGGAATCTCACCCTGGACTTTGAATGCATCGAGTGTTTCATCAAAGAGCTTGTAGGATTTGGCAAATATATCGATCGATTCCGAGTAGCTGCCACTCGGGTTGTCGGCATCATCCTGAACCTGGTAGAGTTCATGCAAAAGGCCTTGACTGAGCGTTCCCATACGACTGGCAAGCTGGATCGCATGGGCATCGTTGGCAATCTGGTAGGAAGTGTAAAAGTTGAGGATCAATACACCGGAATCGAGAAGAATAAACAAGCCAACGGCCAGAATCAGTTCGATGTATTTGGACCGGAATATTCCACCGAAGGCTCGCATCGAACCTTTGCTACCCTTTATGGTACTCGAAAATGGATTTTTCATGACTTTCTCCTTCGCGCTGAAGCACCAGCGCAACAATGACGCCACACTTGGCTGTCTCAACAGCGGTTTTCCCGTAAGCCGCCGGCAATCTATAACCGATGCCCAGGGATGACCTTTTCCGGTATAAATACGTTTTTCTTCGGTTTCCGCAGGGTCCGGGGACAAGAGCAATCAGTCCGGATTTTCCGGAGTGGCAGGGAGACACTGTTGTCAACGCCCCTGCCTGGATGCATCGACCTCGGATTTTGTCATAAATGAAAGAGCTTCAGATATGAGCATCGCCGATTATCCAACAGTTTTTGATCGGAGGAGTAATTACAAAATGGTTATTGAGAACAGGTTAGAAAATGATCAGGATATGGTTCGGAAGTGGCAAAAGGCAGGTGTTTTAAGAAATACCGAAAGTTCCGGCAGGAGATTGAACACGGCGGCGACTATATGACATCGGCGTCATAGGCGGATCTTCTACAGATTGAATGTAGACGGATCATCTGTAGATTGAAGGCTCGGTCCCACCGGTGATCGCGACATTCTCCCCTGTCATTGCGCCCCCTTCCTTCTGGTCATCACGATCTTTCCCCCGCCCTGTCACCCTTTCTTTCTCCAATCGCGACCATTCACCCGCTTTTCGCCCTTTCCTGTCAGTCATCGTGACCTACCCCCCTCTGTCATCTCGACCAAAGGGAGAGATCTCCTGTCGCCATGCAGGAACAACGAGATTTCTCGCCGACGCTCGAAATGACAGAGAGAAAAAAAACGAAATGGAAGGGCGGAGAATTGCATCGCGGTCTTTCCCCTCTGTCCTTTGAAAACCCGCAGTTGGCAGTTACCCGGCACAACCCCACCTTTCAAAAGATTCCCGTCTCTCACTTAGAACAAACGATTTTCTCATAGAGAATGAACAGCATCTTCATCTGGCCCCGATATCATCACAGACAATTGCAATCCTGATGGGAACAGCATCGCAAGCAACTGCAGCACACCACGATTTACGGCAGACAAGAAGAAATCCGAACGAGAGCGGAGGCAAAAACCGATGGGCCATATCACAGCAGAAAATCTGTCTTTGGGCTACAGCCGCAAGAAAGTCATCCGCGGCATCGACCTGCATGTCGGCAAGGGGGAATTCCTGAGCATTATCGGGCCGTCCGGCGTTGGCAAATCAACGCTGCTGATGGGGCTGAATGCCACCACCTCAATCATCGAGGGCCGCCTCAAGGTCCTCGGCTGCGACCTGGGGACAATCGGCCATCATCAGTTGAAGGCCCTGCGCGCCAGGATCGGCGTGATCTTTCAAGGGTTCAACCTGGTCTCGAGACTCAGCGTCTTCGACAACATCGCCAGCGGCATGTTGCACCGCAAGCCGCTGCTGTCGGCCCTGGTGAAACATTACAGCCCGGAGCAGTACGACGAGATCTACGAGTACATGAAGGTGGTCGGGATTGAACAGGAAGCGCTCAGCCGCTGCGACCGGCTGTCGGGAGGACAGAAGCAGCGGGTGGCGATCGCCCGGGCCATCGCCCAGCGGCCCGAGATCATCCTCGCCGATGAACCGATCTCCTCGCTCGATCCGGTCAGTGCCCGCAATGTCATGGAGACCCTGCGGGAGGCCAACGAAAAATACGGCATCACGGTGGTTTCCAATCTCCATCAACTCGATTATGCCCGGGAATTCTGCCACCGGGTGATCGGCCTCAACCACGGCCGGATAGTCTATGACGGACCACCGGAGCGGCTCGGTGCCGCCGCCGTCGCGCAGATCTATAACCAGGATCAGACCGACCAGGTCGGTGCTGACCCTCTCTGCGACCCGATCACCTCGGGTTCGTTCCAACCGGCAGTCTGTCAGGCTTGATCCGGCTTCGATAGCATCTCGATCATCAACCACAAGGAGAAAAAACCATGAAAAGGCTTCACCGCGCACTCATCACCCTGGCCCTGTCCCTCTGTATTCCGGCGGCGTCTCATGCCGCACCGGCCGACTGGCCGAAGGAACTGAAGTTCGGCCTGATCCCCACCGAGTCCTCGGACAATATCACCGAACGCTTCGGCAACCTCGCCCAATACCTGGAAAAAAAGCTGGAAATCCCGGTGAAGCTGCAGGTTGCAAGCGATTATGCCGGGGTCATCACCGCCATGCAGTTCAAACATATCGATCTGGCCTATTTCGGACCGAAATCCTATGTCGAGGCGGCCGATCGGGCCAACGCCGAGGCCATGGTCATGGAGGTCGCGGAGGATGGTTCCAAGGGCTACAAGGGGGTGATCATCACCAGCAAGGGGTCCGATATCATGTCAATGGACGATGCCAAGGGCAAAGTCTGGGCCTTCACCGACCCCAACTCGACCAGCGGCACCCTCGTCCCGACCGTCTTCTTTGTCAAGACCATGAAGATCGACCCCGAACAGTATTTCTCCAAGGTCATCTATTCCGGCAGCCACGAGGCGTCGATCCTGGCGGTCAAGGGCGGCAAGGTCGATATCGCCTCGACCAACGACCTCGATCTCGCTCGAGGCAACGGCAAAGCCTGGCAGACCGACAAGGATTTTCAGATCCTGTGGACCTCGGAGTTGATCCCCGGTTCACCGATGGCCTGCCGCAAGGACCTGCCGGATTCCCTCAAATCGGCCCTGAAGGAGGCCTTTCTCTCCTATGACGACAAGGAAGGTCTGAAGATGCTCAAACTGCAGGGCTACGCCGCCACCGACGATGCGACCTACAACCCGATCCGCGAGCAGATCGAGGTGAAAAAACAGATGGCCGCCAAATAGCCCCAACTGCCTTTTTTCCAGCGGCCGGGGTCTGCCTCGTCCCGGCCGCACCCCTTTTCCCGGTATGAGAGTGTCCGAGGAAGTGCATGCACATTGACGAGATAAAGCGCCGGACCAACCCCTTCCACCCTTACAATATCATGGTCATCGGCCTCGGCCTGATGGTCCTGGCCTGGTGCTGGCGGTCGACGGAGATGAGCCTGGGCGGCCTGTTGGACGGCTGGGGCAATATGGTGACCTATATCGCCGGCAATCCCGATCTCGAGGACAGCGGGTTTTTCCCGCCCGACCTCGGCGGCCGCCATCTGCAGAAATACCTTCTCTCCATGCTGGAGACGGTGCAGATGGCCGTGCTCGCCCTGATCCTGTCGATCCTGATCGCCTTCCCGCTGTCGTTTCTGGCCTCGAGAAACACCCTCGACATCATCATTCCCGGTCACCGCCGCTCCGCCCTGCTGCTGAAGCACGGCATCTACATGACGGTGCGGTTTCTGGCCAATCTCAGCCGCTCGATCAACGAGGTGATCTGGGCCCTGCTGTTCGTCTCGGCGGTCGGCCTCGGCCCCATGCCCGGTATTCTCGCCCTTGGCATCCACACCTCCGGGGTATTGATCAAGCTCTTTTCCGAGGGGATCGAGACGGTCCAGCAGGAACCTATCGATGCCCTGACCGCCACCGGCGCCGGCTTTGTCAAGGTGATCGGTTATGCGGTCATTCCCCAGATCACCCCGTTTTTCGTGTCGATGAGCCTCTACCGTCTCGAATCCGATGTCCGTTCGGCCACCATCCTCGGCTTTACCGGGGCCGGCGGCATCGGCATCTACCTGTTCGACAAACTGCGGAGTTACGAAAACCACGACGTCACCACCATCCTCATCATCATCGTGATCACGGTGGCGATCATCGACCGGATCAGTGCCGCCATCAGGGCCCGTTATACCTGATACAAGGACTTCAGCCACTCAAGGTACAATTATGGATATCGACATCCGCGAGGCAGGCGAAGCCGACCTGCCCGCCATCCTCTCACTCTATGCCCAGCTCGGCCAGGACGACGGTCAGGTCCTCGATCTGGCGGCGGCCGGCCGGATTTTCGCCCGCATCCAGACCTACCCCGATTACCGGCTCTACGTGGTGCGCCATGGCGACAGGGTGGCGGCCACCTTCGCCCTGCTGATCATGGACAACCTCGGTCACTGCGGCGCCCGTTCGGCCATCCTCGAGGATGTCGTGGTGGCGGCGGCGCTGCGCGGCCAGGGAATCGGCCGTCGGATAGTAGCCCAGGTCGGCGCCCTCTGCCAGACCAAGGGTTGCTACAAGCTGGCATTGTCAAGCAACCGTCACCGGGAGGCGGCCCACCGCTTCTACGAGTCGCTGGGCTTTGCACGGCATGGCTACAGTTTCGTCCTCCCGCTGCATCGCCCTGCACACCCGGGCTGCGGCACTGACGCCGGCATTCTCCCCGGGCACGGCCCGCTCTTTCCAATACAGGGACAGACCACATGATATCCTCCGATTTGACTATTGTGCTTCATTCCATGGATGACCAGAAGATCGATGAGTTGCTGCAGCTGTTCACCGATGTCGAGCTGACGGTCAGCCTGCCGCCTCGGACGGGACTGGTGATGCTGACGGTGCAGGACAGTCTGGCCACCGCTTTCCATGTGGGAGAGGTCCTGGTGACCGAGGCCCGGGTCCTCTGCCACGGCAGCGAGGGATACGGCCTGGTGGCCGGTGATGCCCCGCGCCGGGCGCTGGCCCGGGCCGCGGCGGATGCCGTGCTCCGCTGCCCCGAAGCCCCTGGCATCCGGCAGGCACTGCAATCCCTGCTGCACGAGGAAGAACTGCGGCAGAATAAGCGGCAGGCGGACCAGGCGGCCCTGGTCGCCGCCACCAAAGTCAATTTCGATCTGATGCCGGGGGCATAGCCATGGATCCAACGACAGTCATTCGTCACCATTCGACCTTCCGGGTGCTGCTGCAGGCGATGAGCCATCCCGGCAGGGTCTACCGTCTGCCGGACGTTGTTGGAACCAGGCAGTCCGCCGTCGAGGTGCTCGGCTCCCTGGTCGACCATGAGGTGGGTGTCGCCGTCATCGGTGACCCGGAGCTGGCAGGGCTCGTCGGCGGCCGGACCGGCTGCCGGCCGGCGGCCCCGGCGGATGCCGATTATCTGGTCATCGGTCCTTCCGCCGGCGGCGACCATCTGGCCGGCTGCCGCCGGGGCAGCCTCGAATGCCCCGATCGCGGGGCCACCGTGGTCTATCTGGTGAACGAACTCGAGGAAGGAAGGGGCGAGATCATGCTCTCCGGTCCCGGGGTTGACGGTACGGCCCGGCTGCGGATTCAAGGCCTGCCGATCGATGCGGTACACCGTTTGATGGCGGCCAACAGCGAATTTCCCCTCGGCGTCGACGCCGTCTTTGTGGACGACAACGGCTGCGTGGCCTGCATTCCCCGTTCGTCCCGGATAAAGGTGGCCTGATATGAGTTATGTCGCAGTCAAAGGCGGGAATGAGGCGATAGAGCGGGCATGCCAGCTCTTTGCCCATGAACGGAGCAAGGGCTCGTCGCCGCCGCTGGGGGTCGAGCAGATCAGGGAGCAGCTCCCTCTCGCCGTCGACCGGGTGATGGGCGAGGGCTCGCTGTATGCCCCGACCCTGGCGGCCCTGGCCCTCAAGCAGGCGGCCGGCGATACCTTCGAGGCGGCGTTCATGCTCCGCGCCTTCCGCGCCACCCAGCAGCGGCTGGGCTATTCCCTGGCGCTCGGAACGGAGAAGATGCGCATCGTCCGACGGATCTCTTCCGCCTTCAAGGATATTCCCGGGGGCCAGATCCTTGGGGCCACCAGCGACTACACCCTGCGGCTGCTGGATTTCGACCTGCTCGAAGACGACGAGAGCCGACGGAGGGCGTTTCGCGAACGGCTGTTCAGCCATCTCCCGGCCGAGGCCGAGATCCCCGCTACCTTCCCCAAGGTGATCGACATCCTGCGCCGGGAAGGTCTGCTGGAAGAGGCCCCGGATGCCGCCCGCCAGGAAGGACCGGTCTTCGATATCACCCGCCAACCCCTGACTTTCCCGACCGGGCGCAGCGCCACCCTGCAGGCCCTGGCCCGGGGGGAGACCGGCGGCATGCTCGCTCTGGCCTATTCCAGCATGCGCGGCTACGGCAATATCCACCCGACGCTCGGCGAGTTGCGAGTCGGCTACCTGCCGCTGACGGTCCGCCACCCGGTCAGCGGCGAGCCCTATGTCATCGGAGAAGTGAAGATCACCGAGGCGGAGGTGCTGGCCCGGATGCAGGCCGGTGACGGTCCGCCGAAGTTCAGCCTGGGCTACGGTCTGTGTTTCGGCCAGAACGAGATCAAGGCGATCTCGATGGCGGTCCTCGAACGCTGCACCCGCACCACCCACCCGAGCTGCCCGGCCGAAGACCAGGAGTTCGTCCTCTATCACACCGACGGCATCGAGGCCATGGGTTTCTGCAATCACTGGAAATTGCCGCACTATGTCGATTTTCTCTCCGACCTCGACCGCCTGCGGAAATCCCGGGAACTGGCCGGCGTTGGACAAGACAGGGAGGATAACGATGCAACTGCATGAATGGCTGGCGGATGACCGGCGGCAGGACGACACCGCCCGTTCGTCCGGCTACCCCTTCGGCTTCATGGACGACGGGGCGAAAAAGGAGATCCGCCGCAGCATCCTGAAAGCGGTGGCCATCCCCGGCTACCAGGTGCCCTACGGCTCGCGGGAGATGCCGATTGCCCGCGGCTGGGGCACCGGCGGCCTGCAGATCACCCTCGCCCTCGTCGTGCCCGATGATATCCTCAAGGTCATCGACCAGGGCTGCGACGGCAGCGTCAACGCCGTCAATATCAAAAAATTCGTGGCCAAGGTG
Source organism: Desulfoprunum sp. (assembly GCF_053613775.1). NCBI lineage: Bacteria > Pseudomonadati > Thermodesulfobacteriota > Desulfobulbia > Desulfobulbales > Desulfobulbaceae > Desulfoprunum > Desulfoprunum sp. The sequence goes on along the minus strand of NZ_JBSHXH010000003.1, from coordinate 79,268 downwards.
GCGGGGGTGGCGGTGACCACCGACACCGGTGAGGCGACCATCATCCAGACCCGCCACCGCATCCCGGAGGAAAGGATGACCGACCGCCAGATCCTGGTCCTGCAGGTTCCCTATCCGGAGGCGCTGCGGGAAGTGGAACCGTCTGAGATGGAAACCCGGCGGATGCATGCCGAGGCCGACTACAGCCGGATGTGGCTGCATCTCTATGAAGATATCGTCAATTTCGGCGAGATCACCATCAGCTACCGCTACCCGGTGACCGTCAACGGCCGCTATATCACCGATCCCAGCCCGATTCCCCGCTGGGACGTGCCCAAACTGCACATGGCCGACACCCTGTTCCTGTTCGGGGCCGGCCGGGAAAAACGGATCTATGCCATCCCGCCGCATACCGCCGTCGAGCCGCTGGAGTTCGAGGACCACACCTTCAGGACCGAGAATTTTGCCGGCAAGACCTGCGCCCGTTGCGGTGCGGCCGACACCTTCCTCGATGAGGTGATCGACAATATCGGCGGCGGAAGAAGCTATTTCTGTTCCGATACCGGCTACTGCGACAAGAGGAGCGTGACATGGAACCGTTGATTCGGGTGCGCGGCCTGTCGAAACGGTTCGGGCCTGGCTGCGATCGCTGTCTTGACTCCACCGGGCCGGAGCATGACACCAATGTCTGCCCGCACTGCGACTCGGTCACCGCCTGCAGCGATCTGTCGTTTGATCTGTTCCCGGACGAGGCCCTCGGCATCGTCGGCGAGAGCGGCTCCGGCAAGAGCACCCTGGTGCGCCTGCTCCACTTCGAATGGGAGGCCAGCGGCGGCAGCATGGAGCTGCACCGCGGCGGGGCGGCCGCCCTGTGGCCGGAGATCTTTGCCGATCAGGACCAATTCAGCGCCAACCTCCTGACCATGAGCCAGTTCCAGAAACGGCAGATCCGGAATGCCCTGATGGGCATCGTCTACCAGAACCCGCATCTGGGCCTGCGGATGCAGGTCAGCTCGGGCGGCAATATCGCCGAGCGGCTGCTCGGGGCGGGGTGGCGCAATATCGCCGGGATGCGCGAGCGGGCGGCGGAACTGCTCGAGAGAACGGAGATCCCGGTACGGCGGATGGACGAGCCGCCCTGCAACTTCAGCGGCGGCATGCAGCAGCGGGTGCAGATCGCCAAGGCCCTGTCGAACAAGCCGCTGATCCTCCTCCTCGATGAGGTGACGACCGGCCTCGACCTTTCGGTCCAGGCCCGGGTGCTCGATCTGATCAGGAATCTGCGCCGCGAGTTCAAGCTGTCGATGCTGGTGGTTTCCCATGACCTCGGGGTCGTCAACCTGCTCTGCCAGCGGACCATGGTGTTGAAATCGGGTCGGGTGGTGGAGGAAGGGCTGACCGACCAGATCCTGCAGGACCCGCAGCACCGCTATACCCAGCTGCTCGTGGCATCACAACTCTAGCGAAGGAGCGCCAGTGATTACCGTCGACAACCTGTCAAAAAACTTCCTCCTCCACATCCTCGGTGAAAAAAGGATCGAGGCCTGCCGGGCGGTTTCCTTCCGGGTGCCGCCGGGAGGTTTTCTCGGTCTTTCCGGGCCAAGCGGCACCGGCAAGAGCACCGTGCTGAAATGCCTCTACCGCACCTATCTCCCCACCGGCGGGGCGATCCGCTACGACTCGGCCGCCTGGGGGCCGGTCGACCTGGCCACCCTGCCCGACCGGGCGGTGATCGACCTCCGCCATCGGGAGATGGGCTATGTCTCCCAGTTTCTGAAGGTCATCCCCCGGGTCTCCGCCCTCGATGTGGTCATGGAACCGATCCTCACCCGCAACGGGGTAAGTCGGGAAGCGGCGCGGCAGCGGGCCACCCGGCTGCTCGAGCAGCTGCGCATCCCCCGCCACCTCTTCGACGCCTACCCGGCGACCTTCAGCGGCGGCGAGCAGCAGCGGGTCAACATCGCCCGGGCGGTGAGCTGGAAACCCCGCCTGCTGCTCCTCGATGAACCGACCGCCTCGCTCGACCGGGGCTCGGTCGAGATCGTGCTGGATATTCTCAAGGAAATGCGCGGGGAAGGCACGACCATGATCGGCATCTTTCACGACACGGCTCTGCTGGAGTCGGTCACAGACTCGGTGTACTCCATATGCTGACAGAAAATTTCGACACCTATCCCGGGCCGGTCACTATCCCGCCGGACCGGATGCAGCGACCTTGTGCGGCAGGCTCTCCGAAGAGAAAGGGGCTGCCGCACGGATTCGTGATCAGAAACGCCCAGGTGGTCACCCCGGAAGGGGTCAGAGAAAATGCCTCTCTCCAGGTGGAAGACGGCAGGATCGCCGAGATCCGCGAGGGAACCATCCCGGGCATCAGGGTCATCGACGCCAGCGGCAACTACCTGTTCCCGGGCTTTGTCGACCTGCACTCCGATGCCATCGAGAAGGGCATCGAGCCCCGCCCGAACACCTTCTTCCCGGTCGACATCGCGGTGTACGAGCTGGACAAGAAGATCGCCTCCTGCGGCATCACCACCATGTACCACTCCCTCTCCTTTGCCGAACTGGAGGTGGGCCTGCGCAACAACAACACGGCGGCGGGGATCATCCGCCAGATCAACGGTCTGGCCGGCAAACTGAAGGTGAACACCAAAATCCACGCCCGTTTCGAGATCACCGACCTCGGGGCCGTGCCCTTTCTCGAAGGACTGATCCGCGACGGGCAGATCGATCTCTTCTCGTTCATGGACCACTCCCCGGGCCAGGGCCAGTTCGGGGACATCATCGCCTTCAAAAACTACTATGGGCCGGTGTATGCCAAGACCGATGCCGAGATGGACGAGATCATCGAACGCAAGCTGCAGGCGAAAAACGACAATTCCCCCCGTTCCATCGCCCTGCTGATCGATCTCTGCCGGCAACACGGCATCGCCATCGCCTCCCATGACGACGACAGCCGGGAGAAGATCACCTGGCTCAAGGAGATGAACATCGGGGTGACCGAGTTTCCGGTCAATATCGAGGCCGTTCGAGCCGCCCGGGAACTGGGTATCGATGTCTGCCTGGGTTCGCCCAATGTCGTCCGCGGTCTGTCGCAGGCCCGCAATCTCAGCGCCAGGGAGGCGATCAGCCGGGGGTACGGCGATATCCTCTGTTCCGATTACTCGCCGATGACCATGCTCCATGCTGTGCTGACCCTCGAGCGACTCGGCATCCTGCCCCTGCACGAGGCGATGAAGATGGTCAGCCTGACCCCGGCCCGGGCCGTCGGCATTGCCGATCACACCGGTTCGCTGGAAGTGGGCAAGGAGGCGGACATGGTCCTGGTCGATTATTCCGACGACTTTCCCCGGGTCCTCAAAACCTTTGTCGCCGGCCGGGAGGTCTTTGCCACATGTTGAGCATCGGCAGCAACATCAACGAGGTGCGGGTCGACGGCAGCCTCAGGGCGCTGCGCCGTGACCTGGAGGCCTTCCAGGAATTCGGCCTGGGCGCCGCCGAGATCTCGATCCACGGTCTCGACCTTGTCAGGAATGGCAGGCTCGATCGCCGTCGCACCGCCGAGGTCAGGACGGTTCTCGCCGATTTCGGCTTCCGCTGCAGCACCCATGCCCCCAATCCCCTGAACCTGATGAATCGGCATATCCCCGAACTGCATCGGGATGTGCTGTACGCCTCGCTGGAATTTTCGGCGATCATCGGGGCCGGGTGCATGGTCTATCATCCCGGCCGCTACCTGGCCGAAGAGGAATTCGGCATCAGCGGACCGAAGACCCTTCCCCCTGACGAGACGCGTGAGCTGCTCGACCACGAGGCAAAGGTCCTGCAGGAGGCAGCCGACCGCTTTCCCGAGGTCATCATCGCGATGGAAAATGCCCGGCCCTACCTGCACCATTCGCCGTACTGCTACGCCGAGCTTCCCTTTGAACTACTGGCCCAGATCCGCAGAATCAACCGGCCCAATGTCCGGATGACCCTTGATTTCGGCCACCTCCAGCTTGCGGAACGCTACTACGGATTCGATCCGGTTGCCGCGGTCAGCGCCGCCGACCCGTTCATCGCCCACTGCCATGTCCATGACAACTTCGGCCATCCGGTCTATTACAACGAAAAGATCCAGACCCAGCAGATCCCCTTCGGCCGTGGTGACTCCCACATGCCGGTCGGCTGGGGATCCGTGCCGTTCCACAACCTCTTCGCCCTGTTCATCCATGATTTTCAGGGCCTGCTGATCTGCGAGCTGCGCAGTCGCTATTTTGAGCAGACCGGCGAGGCCGCGGCCAATCTGGCGGCGATCCTCCATGACCTCGGTGTCGAGATTGGCAAGGGGAGGGCGGAGATTTCATCCATTTCTCACCCAAAACGAACAGATTCCTGATCCGATCCGGGTATCTTCGCGGGCATCATGAAACTTCTCCAGCAGCAGTGCAACGATCGGTATCACGACATCGAGGACGAGGCGGCGCTCTTTCTCCGTCACATCCACCACCATCACCCGCGCCCCTTCGCCATCGGCGATACCAGCACGGGCATGGAGTACGAACTGCAGGTGGCGGTGGCCGGCGATCACAACACCGTCGACCTGCCATTGTCGATCCGGCAGTCGACCTTTTTCCGCAACACGGTCAAACGGGCGGCCCGGGGGGATCTCCGTCAGCGGAGTATCGATGCCCTCCGCGACTTCCTCTACCATAACGAGACCAAAGTCTGGGAGAACAGCTGGGTCAGGCTGCGGCCGGACCGCCTGTGCGACTATGCCAGGAGACAGCTCGATCATGATCTCCTCGCCGACAAAAGTGATGCGGCGAGTCCGAAGCGCAGCGACCTCCATCGCTTCTTTGTGGAATACAGGGACGAGACCTGGCTGCGGCTGCCGGTCAGTTACCTGCTCAAGCTGGCCCTGGCCGATGCCATCGGCTCCGCGGCGGTGACTTTCCCGGCTATTTTCAGGACCGGCCGGGATCTCCTGGCCCATTTCTTGAGCGACAACACCTCACCGGAGATCCTCTCCTGCACCATTCCGGTGGCGGCAGACGGCCAGGTCGGCAGGATGGCGGCCCGGGAGACGGCCAGGAGCTTTCTCCTCGCCCAGATCCTGGTGCAGTATGCCAATACCAGCCTGGGATTGCGCGAATCCGGGCAGCAGTGCCTGCTCTACAATGCCCCCCTTGCCCCGCACCGCCAGAAGAAACTCAACGAAATCGTGCCCGACGGCTACTATCGCCATCTCTTCATGAGTCCCTGCCTGGCCGGCTGGGACCGCGGCGAAGAGAAGCACCGGTACATGGCCCTCTGCCATCGGACCCTGTCGCGCAGCCAGCTCAACACCATCGGCAAGCTCAAGGACGCGGGCATCATCACCAGCAACCTGGTGATCCTGCCCAATACCTCCAATACCTGCCTGGCCAACAACGGCACCCACGTCTCCCTGGGCAGCAGGATGCTGTCGGCCCTGGCCGCCGACGGCGGTTCGGGCTTCACCCCGGCGGTGGAAAAATACCTCGGCGATCTGGTGGTCAAGATTGTCGAACACTTCCTGCCGCTGTTCGTCACCACCTACACCGCCGCCCCGTACCGCATCGATTTTGCCGATTTTCATCCGGAGAAGGTCCTGGGATTCCTGCCCCATGAACTCGATTACACCCATCTCCGCATGCTCTGGCGACGGTGGCGGAAAAAGGCCGAACTCGGTTTTCTCGGCCACTCCCTCACCCCCTTCGGCCCCCGCTCGATCGACCACCTGCTGGCCACGGTCCTTGGCCTGCACGGCGATCTGGTCCCCGATTTCCGCCTGATCGACTATCTGGTCACCCTGCTGTCCACCGAGACCTGCCCCGGACTCGACGGCCGGCCGGGCAACCACTCCCGCCTGAAACAGGAACTGGCCGACCTGGGGATTTTCGATCAGCGCATGGCCATGTATCTGCCGTATCGGCAGCGCGAGTTCAGCGCGATCGGCTATTCGGGATTCGAGGGCCGCAGTTATTCACTGTTTCCCAGTTTTCTGGACGATATGGCCGGGGCGGTCGACCTGCAAAACCTGGTCACCGCTCTCGCCTATCAGTATGTCATCGAAGAACGGGTGGTGCACCGGGACATCCCCGATCAACCTTCGATCGAGAGTGAACGCCGGCAGATTTTTTTTGCCGCGGCCATCGGCATCCCGACCTGTTTTGTCCGGGCCGACACCCCGAACCGTTTTCTCCGCCGCATCCTCGGCCACGTCCGCAATCAGCGCAACAGCCGGCGCTACAACGGCTATATCCGGATCAGGATCGACGAATACCGGCTGGCCCTGCTGGAGATGATCAGGCAGGATGGGGGAAAACTGATCGCCGAGATGGGGCTGGCGGGGGCCATCGACGATCTCAGCCGCCGACTCACCGATGCCGGAGGCACGGCCCTGGCCGGTCTGATCAAGGGCATCATGCAGGACAGCGGCAGCAGCAGGAGACCGCTGCGCCTCTCAGCCGACAGCTTCAACGGCGCCAGCGAGCTCTACTACCGCACCACCCTGAAGCAGCTGCAGACCGCCGAGGGGCTGACGGTCCTGGCCGAAGACTGCGAACGCCTGGAAAAACTCGGCGATCCGCATCTCCGCCAGGTGCTGACCGGCAGCGGCCAGGACTGCTCCGGCGCCGCATTCATCGGGGACAATACGGCGGCGCTGCTCGATGAGACCGCCTCGCCGGCCGTCCTCCAGATGCTGCTGCAGATGACGCTTGCCGTCGTCCACTGCGAGCGGCAGGCCACGAAATGATTGCCATGCCCTCCCCAGCCTTCCCGCACCAGTATATCGATCGCATCAGCGGCCGGATTGTCGATGAACAGCTGATCGCCGACCGGACAGTGTCCTTTCTCTACACCACCCTGCGGGAAAGCGCCCCGGTCATGTTCCGGGCCCTGACCTCGGCCTGGTTGTCGAACCTGCTCGCTTTCTGCCGCTACGATCTTCCCGGCCCGAGCCGTCATCAGGGGGCCCTGGCCTTCCAGCGCCTCAACATTGATCCGCAGGAGTGCCTCGAGCCGCTGTCCTTCTATCGCAGCATGCGCCGGATCTTCGAACGGCAGATCCGCTACTGGCAGTGCCGGCCGATGGACGACGATCCGGCGGTGGTTGCCGCGCCGGCCGACGCCCGGCTGCTGATCGGCTCGCTGGCCGGGAAATCGTCACTGTTCATCAAGGAAAAGTTTTTCGATCTCGAGGAGCTGCTCGGTCGCGACAGCCGCTGGCCTTGCTTTTTCGCCGGCGGCGACTTCGCCGTCTGCCGTCTTACCCCGGACAAATACCACTACAATCACCTGCCGGTGTCGGGCCGGATCGTCGATATCTACGAGGTCGACGGCTGTCATCATTCCTGCAATCCCCTGGCCTCGGTGGCCGTCGCCTCCATCTATTCCAAGAACCGGCGGGTGGTCACCGTCATCGATACCGATGTCCGGGGTGGTTCACAGGTCGGCCTGGTCGTCATGGTGGAGATCGTCGCCCTGATGATCGGCGATATTGTCCAGGCCTACAGCCGAAGACGATACGACGACCCGATAGCGGTCTATCCCAGCCTCTTCGTGGACAAGGGCTGCCCCAAAAGCCTCTACCGTCCCGGCAGTTCGACCGACGTCCTGCTGTTCACCCCGGGCAGGATCGACTTCCTGCCCGATCTGGTCGCAAACTCGCGCCGCACCGGGGTGCAGAGCCGCTTCACCGATGCCTCCGGCCGACCGCTGGTGGAAACCGACATCCGGGTGCGCTCGCCGCTGGCCCGACGACGCAGGCCCCCCTTGACGGCGGCACTGCCATGACCAATCTGATCTTTCTCCTCGCCCTCGGCTCCCTCCTCACGTTCCTGCTGGCCTGGGGCTTTGCCCATCTGCCGGGGGAGCGCTGGCAGATACTGGCGGTGCTCCCTGTTGCCAAAGACGACGAGGGGCGCTGGCTGGGGATCAACCTCACCTATTACGGCCTGTTCATCGCCACCGGCCAGCTCTTCGCGGTCTGCCTGCTCCTGGTGTTGCTCGGTTCCGCCCGCATCTCGCTGGCCGGCGCGGTCACGGCCACGGTCATGCTGCTGCTGGTCTGCATCCCGGCCGCCCGGATCGTGGCGATCGCCGTCGAGAAAAAACGGCACACCTTCACGGTCGGCGGCGCCGCCTTTGTCGGCATCGTGCTCGCCCCCTGGCTGATCCTCGCCGTGGAGCGGATTCTGCAAACCCAGTTTCCCTGCAATCTTCCCGTGCTGCCGGTGCTGGCCGCCATGGCCACTGCCTATACCCTGGGAGAGGGGCTGGGCCGTCTCGGCTGCATCAGTTTCGGCTGCTGCTACGGCAAAAGGCTCGAGGACTGCAGCCCCCTGGTTCGGAAGGTCTTTTCCCGGTATCCCCTCGTGTTCAGCGGCCAGACCAAGAAGGCGGTGTATGAAAGCTCTCTCGCGGGCGAGCCGCTGGTGCCGATCCAGGCCGTGACCAGCATCATCTCCTGCCTGACGGCGATGGTCGCCAGCCTGCTCTTCCTCCGCAGCCACTTCACTGCCGCCCTCGTGGTCAGCATCGGGGTCAGTCAGCTGTGGCGGATCCTGTCGGAGACCTTGCGGGCCGATTTCCGGGGCTTTTCCAGGATATCGGCCTACCAGAAAATGGGCGGGCTGGCCGTCGCCTACGTGCTGGTCATTACGCTGCTGTTCAGGGCGCCGCCACTCGGTGATCCGAATATCGGCCACGGCCTCCGGCAACTGTGGCATCCCGGCATCATCATCTCCCTGCAGGCCCTGTGGCTGATCTTCTTCGTCGTCTTCGGCCGCAGCACCGTCACCACCGCCAGATTGTCCCTCGACCTGGTCAGGGACCGCCTGTAATCTGTCCGAACAGGAAGCGCCCATGCCTGCCTGGTCTGGTTTAGGAAGGAAGTATCAGAACAGGTATCCGTAACGGATGCCGAGTGTATCCAGCCCTTCATTGGGGTCGACGGTATAGCCGTTGGAGACGTGGTCGAACATCAGGAAAATCCTGTTGTGCGCCGACAGTGCGTAACCGAACTCGAGGGAGAAGTGGAGCAGGACCCTGCTGCCGAGTTCCTTCCTGTCCACAGCCTGCGGATTGTCGATTTCGCCGTCATGGATGGCCATCCCGGCGCCGAGATCGAGCATGCACCCATTTCGCCAGAGGAACTGCCAGACGCCGCCGGTATAGATTTTGCTGGTCGCCCCCGTGTCATTAATCGAAACACCGATATTCGGCCGAATCTGCCCGCCCCACAGGGGGTAGGCCGGGGTCAGGACGATCTCGGCGTTCACATCCGTGCCGGTTTCATACGACGAACCGCTCCACAGGTTATCGGTATCGTGGTCGAGGATACCGACACGGATTTCATGCAGTACATCGCTGTTGTCTCCGGCGTGGGCAACCAGCGGTCCGAAAGGGAGGCGGGATGAGATCAGAGAGGCAGCGACGCAGAAAAGAAGGCACAATGCCTCTGGGCCTCTCGTCATTTCCTCCCCCTTTCATGAAATGCCGACCAATAGCTGCCCTGATCCGCCTGCCATACGGCCTGATGCAGCCAGTCGAGAGACTCCCGGTCACGGGCAAGCATGGCGATTTCCCGAGGGGACAGGGCCGCGGGTCCTTCCTTGAGGCAGACATCCCGAAGTTGCAGCAGAAAATCATATCCGGCCCCGCCTCGATGCCGCCGTCCCAGAAATTGATGGAGCTTGTTCAGCGCCGGGTCGATGACGGCCTCCTCAAACGCCGTCAAACCCTGCCATCCGCCCCCGGTCACGGCAAGGGGATGCAGGTCGGCGAGCAGGGCACACCCTTGCATTTCTGCTGGAACGCTGAGCAGCTTAAGTTTCCGCAGCGATTGGCCCAGCGATACCCGGCCGAGCAGCAGGGAGAGAGGGACCGCCAGGATCAGCGGGATGACCACCGGCAGTGACCAGAGAAAGAACATCATATCCAGGCGATAGGCGAAGCCGGCCCAGGCGCAGGCGATGATCGACCCCGGCAGCTGACTCGTCAGGGTCGGGCGCCAGCCGGTTTCACCGGTGCGGTTCTGGCCGGCCCAGGACAGATTCAGGTTGCAAAGGGCCTCCACCACAAAGCGGCAATGGGCCACCATGCGGATCGGGGCGAGGATGGCGGAAATCAAGGTCTCCAGTGCCAGGCTGACGGGCAGCCGCACGATCCCCCCGAAATCGGCGGTCCGCCGGGTGCGCAGCACATCGAGTACGGCCAGCAGTTTCGGCAGGAAGAGGAGGACAAAGGTGTTGGAGGCGAGGGTGAGGGCGAGTTCGGGATGCCATTCCGGCCAGGCCGGGAAGGGACTGTGGCGGGCGGGAAAGTAGTTGATCGGGCTGAGGGCGAGGCGGCTGGCCTCCAGGGTGGAGAGGAGGAGAAAGGCCAGCCACAGGGGAGAGGCCAGATAGGACATGATGCCGTTGAGGAAGGCCATGCGGTGGGCCATCCTGATCCGGCTGGCGAAGAAGATCAGCCAGAGATGCTGGAGATTGCCCTTGGCCCAGCGTTTGTCGCGGGTGAGATCCTCCACCAGGGTGGGCGGGGACTCCTCATGGGACTGGCCCAGTTCCGGCTCGAGCCAGACCTCGTAGCCGCCGCGGACCATGTAGGCCGCCTCGACAAAGTCGTGGCTCATGATCGCCCCGCCGAACAGCCCCTTGCCGGACAGCCGTTCCAGGCCGCAATGGCGCATGAAGGGTTCGTTGCGCAGGATGGCGTTGTGTCCCCAGTAGGCGGCCTCACCGAGCTGGAGGGCGGCAAGGCCGGCGGTGAACACAGGGCCGTAGAGATGACTGGCAAACTGGTGGGCCCTGGCGAACAGCGACCTGGCGTTGATCAGGGTCGGGCCGCTCTGGAGGATGCCGACCGCCGGTTCGACCTCCATCAGGCGCACCATCCGGACGATGGTCTCTCCGCCCATCAGGCTGTCGGCATCCAGCACCAGGGTGTAGCGGTAATTACGCCCCCAACGGCGAAAAAAATCGGCGATATTGCCGCTCTTGTACTTCAGGTTGAGCTGGCGCCGGCGGTAGAACAGGCGCCCATCCGCGCCCAATTCCCGGCACAGGCGATACCAGGCGCGTTGTTCGGCCAGCCAGACCTCGGGATCGCGACTGTCCGACAGGATGAAAAAATCAAAATATTCCAGGTGTCCGGTGGCCTCCAGGGAACGATAGACGGCCCGCAGACCGCCGAAGGTCCGCTCGATCGGTTCGTGGTATATCGGCATGATGACGGCGGTGCGGGCAAGGGGGATATCGCCGAGGCTGTGGGGCGGGTGTCGCTGCAGCAGCGACATCCGGTCGCCGCCGCCCAGACGGACGAAAAAACCGTAGATGCCGAACCAGGAACCGACCGAAATCCCGAAAAAAAGCAGGGAGAAGACGAGGGCCAGACAGATTTCCAGGAGATCTCCGCCGTGGTAGGGGAGAACCCTGATCATCGCATAGGTGGCGATGCCGCACTGGCTTGTTACCACCAGCGTCAGAATAGTCCGGCGCAGTCGCGCGCGTTTGCGCCAGGGCGTGGGGTGAGCGGCGTGCATGGGTGGATCTGCGGTGAGGATGCCGGCACTTTCTTTACGCATTCTTCCTACCAATAGCCAATGCTCCCCCGATTGACGGGAGGACAGGGGACGGGCAACGGGCTGTCGGGCGCCTCGAGGCGTTGCGGCAGTTCGACGACCACCCGGTCGAGGGCATCACGGGAATCGCTGACGAGTATTTCCTCGATCATCTTCAAGGTGGTGAGCGCCGTATCGCGGGTCAGCACGATGCCGCTCTGTCTGAGGTAGCCGAACGTTCTGGTAAAAAGGTCTTCATAGACGCATTCCTGCATGTCAATCTCCTTGCCTGCGCATATCGTTGTCCGCCGCCAGCCTGTAGGTCCAGGTTTCGGTCAGCGTTTCCTGATCCTGCTTCAAATAGGCGCGAAGGTCCAATGGACCGTCAGCGGCCGGTTTTGCCAGCATCGACAGCCGCCAGCAGCGTTGCGTCGGGACATATTCAACGTAGTGATCGAGCACCTCGCCGTTCTCCAGGGCGGTCACCGCGCCGACTATTTTTGCCCGGGGAGAAAGCTTGTCGAGGGGGCCGCCGGCAAAATCGACGATAAAGCGGTAGGCGCCGGCGCTTGCGCCCCCGCCGGTGCGGTTGCCATCGCCGACCAGGGTCTTGATCGCCTGCCCCATCGGTTCCCCGACAATCGCGGAATTGCCGAACTGCAGCGTGTATTCGAGCGTGAACGGTTCCCCGGCGGCTACCTGTTCCGCCGGGGTCCAGAAGGCGACGATGTTGTCATTGGTCTCGTTCGGTGAAGGCAGCTGGACCAGCACCACCTGCCCCTTGCCCCAGTCGCCCTGCGGCTTGACCCAGGCGCTGGGGCGAAGATGGTACTGGGCTTCCGTGTCTAGATAGTCGCGGAAATCAAGGTCCCGCTGGAGGAGACCGAATCCGCGCATGTTGGTGACGGCAAAGGCGTCCATCTGCAAGGTCCTGGGGTTGAGCAGCGGCCGCCACAGCCATTCTCCGCTCATCCCGTCGTGGATCAGCAGTCCGTCGGAATCGTGGACCTGGCGTCGCCATTCCCCGGGCGGTCGGGCGGTATTGTCGCCATAGTAGAACATGCTGGTCAGCGGGGCGATACCGGGCAGGTTCAAAGCGGTGCGGGGAAAGATCGTCGCCTTGATCGCCACACTCGTGGCCGGCCCGGGAGTGATCGTGAAGGCATAGGCCCCGGTCACGCTCCGGCCGTCGAGGAGGGCGTAGACCATGATCTCCTTCGCCGCCGGGGAAGGCCGTACCAGCCAGTATTCAACGAACGCGGGAAAGTCCTCCCCGGATGGCAGGCCGGTATCGAGGGCGAGGCCGCGGGCCGAGAGGCCGAAGGCGTTGTCCCTGCCGACGGCACGGAAATAACTGGCCCCGGCGAATACCAGGAACTGGTTGTGCTCCTCGGCGGTCTGCAGCGGATAGGTGAGTTTGAACCCGGCATAGCCGAGGTCCGGCGGGATCCGTTTCGCGAGATCGGGGTCGTCGCAGGTGAACAGCTCACGCCGGAAGGGCAGGGCATGGATTCCCTGGGCGTCGACGATGTTGATCGTCACGGGGTGGGTGTAAAAGAGGCCGGCCGGTATCGGCATGACTTCGAATCTGGAGGTGGATTCCCGCCACAGGCTCCGTTCGGGATCGAAGCGGATATCCTGGTACTGGTCGTAACTCAACTCCCGCATGAATTTGGGGATGACCTCGGGCGCCTCGTAGGACTCGGCGGCCAGGGCCCTGGCCTTGTCGACCACGGTTTGCAGGTCGAAGGCCGACACCGGTACGGGCGTCGCCAGGACCACCAGCCACAGCAGGAGGCCCGGGATGACCACAGCCCCTTGCCGGCGCGGCTTGAAAGACGGATTGTTCATAGTATGAGGTACGATTGCCTGGTACGGTTGCGGTATCGCTCGGGTTGGGGCCTTCAGGCCTTGCCGCCGGCCCGGTCGAGGGCGAGGGTGAAGGTCGAGAGTTGCGGCATGTCCTCCTTCCTTCCCAGCTGGTGCAGCCTGGTCGTTGTCTCGTGCAGCAGGGTGGCGAGCTGGGTGGCGATCTCGTTGGCATGGCGGCAGACCTGACGGGAGAGCTCCCGGGACCTGGCCGCGGCGCTATGGACAGCATCGATATTGGCCGGGACGGCGCTGCCGGCGGTCTCCGCCTGCCGGCCGGCAACGACAGGAGGGCTGTCGATGATGATGTTTCCGATGGCGACAATCCGGCTGTCGATTTCCTGCAGGGTACTGGTGAGGGTCGAATTCTCCCTTTCGATCTGTTCCACCCGGGCCATCGCCACCTTGGCGGCGTTACCGGTATTGAACGACAGCTCCCAGATGTCATTGGCGAATATCCCCAATTTCTGCGTTGCATCCCCACCCCGCTCCGCCTGGATCGTCGCGTTCATGGCCAGGAATTTGGTCTGCCCGGCGATTTCCCGCACCGCGGTGATGGTATCGCCGATCTCCCCGATCGGGGCGGTCATTCGCTCCAGGATGATGCGGGAATCCCTGCTGCGGTCAAGAATGTCCTGAACCGCCGTTTCCCGGGTCTCGATCTGTCCGCCATCGTCCCCCGCCATCGCCTGACGGTGAGGTGGTTGCGACTGATCGGCCGGCTGACCGGCATGCACGGGGATGGCGCCGGACTGGATTTCGACCGCGGCGGCCTGTTCCGACAGCCGCGCCGACATCTCCACCAGTTCCCGGGCCCGGCCTTCGAGGGTGTGGATCACGCCGGCGACCATGTCGATCGATTCATCGACAATCGACTTGTCCCTGGTCCGGCGAAGGTTTTCGTTCTGCAGTTTGATCAGCACCTCGCGGAAATGACCGATGGCCTCGGAGAGCACGCCGATCTGGTCGCGGTGGTTGCGGCCGGGAACCGCTGCGAAACTGCCGGGGTTGAGTTCCTCGAGCGATTGGGCCAGTCGATGCAGAGGACGGTCGACGATGAGCCGGACGAGGAAAAAGATGATCGCCATATTGGCGATGATCGCCACCACTCCCATGCCGAGGGTGAACTGACGCACCTTCGTCCGGGTTTCGGCCAGTTGCCGCTCCTTGGCCCTGATTTCATCGACGGTATAGAGAATCTCGTTCCTCGACAGTTCGGCCTTCAGGCCGATGTCGGCGGATCTGCGGGACAGTTCCCGGATCCGGGTCCGGAGTTGTTCGGGAGACAGGGCCTGCTCCGACAATGCGGCGATCGTCGCCGCAACCCGGGTGGCATCCCCGGTCGGGTCGGCGGCAGCCAGGTGTTTTCGCTCGACGGACTCGGTAAATGCCCCGGCGGCATCGATGACGCCGTAGGACAGCAACACCCCGTCCGCGGTCGGCTGGATGACAAATTCCCCGTTGGCGAGATCGCGTCGCTCCTGCCGCGAATAGTGGCGCTGATAGTTGTCTCTCCCGGTCAAGACCTCGTTGTCGACGACCCGGAAATCGCGCTCGATCGACTCGAGGACGGCTTGGCGATCATTGCTTCTGAACAGTGCCGGCAGGGACAGGAATTCGTTCTGCAGGTCGACGATGGTCCGGCGGAGATGATCGCTCAGTTCCTCCCGGATCACCAGGACCTCGTTGACCGTCCGTTCCACCGTGGCATTGGCCTGCAGGTTGATGTAGAGCAGCGAGCCGATGACGATATTGGAGGCGAGGGCCACCCCGACCAGGATCCTGGCGCCCACCGAGGTTTGCTGCCTATTGCCGAGCTTCTTTGCGTTATCCATATTTGCAGTGTCCATGTATTTCCTCGAAGTATGGCGGGGCGGAGTCGATTCCCGTCACCGCCGCCGCAATGCATCTCTTTGTCTGAAGACACTACCTGGAAAATATTGGGACCGTGTTAAAATCCGGTTATGAAAAAGATGGACGGCCAGGCCGAGAACAAGGCCATCGGGACCGGGCCTGACCGCCGGTATCGGGCAACGCCCGTCGGGTTGCCGGTCTTACAGTGGCGGTTGCAGCGCCTCGACCGGCACCCGCTGCAGCCCCGCACCGGCAAAGAGGCGTTGAGTGTCGCCGATCAACCGGGGCTTGACTTCACCGTCAAGCGTCAGCCCCAGTCGGCCACGCTCACGGGCGAAGGCGGCCACCGTTTGCCAGAGCTCGGCGGCCGGCTGAGGCGGCACAAGGGAGATCGTTCGGCCGAAGAAATAATCCTGCCTGGTCGCCTGCGCCTTGTGCACGGCGATGGTGTAGGAGGCATCGGCCGCAATCGACTCCTGCGGACCATAATATAAGAAGTCCCGCAGTGCCCGTCTTGCCCGGATCAGATCCCCGCCTTTTACCCGCATCAGGTAGAGACTGCTGGTGCCGTTGGTTCCTGCCGGTTCACGTTCGACCTTGAAGGTGTCGAACAGGTTTTGCCGGGTGAGGGGCCCCCGCCACTGGTCCCGCCAGACACTGGCAGGATTGACGAACGCCGCATCGACGCCCGGAAGGCTGGCGGCGGCGAGGGCGGCGAGACCGGCAATCTCCAGCCGGCTCCGGTCCTTCGTCACGGTCGCGACGATCTCGTCCATCTCAGCCCCGTAGCGGTGCAGGAAACCGGCCACCGCCCGATCAACCCCGGCGTCGGCAGGGATGAGGCCGGTTCGGTTGCGGACGAGGCGATAGTCGCTTGCGGCGATGCGCCTGGTGCCGAGGTCGTAATCCAGATCGATCCTGCCGATGTGGTCGGCGTTGGCACCTGCATGGACAATCCGGGTCCCCTTGACCCGGATGGCCTTGTCGAGGACGGTGTGGCTGTGGCCGCCGAGAATCAAGTCGATGCCGTCCGTGGCCATCGCCATCAAAATGTCGTCGGTGATGCCCAGGTGACTCACCAGGACGAGCAGGTCGACCGCGGCGCGGTGCTCGGCGATGATCCGCCTGGCGATGCCGATGTGATCGTAATCCGAGACAAGGGCCGGAACTTCGGAATAGATGGGGCCGTCGTGCTGGCGACCGGTACCATCGTAGGGGCGGGCGGTCAGGCCGAAGAATCCTATTTTCACACAGCCCACCTGCAGCTCGGCGTAATCGGTCCAGGGCTGCTGATCGCTTTTCGCTTTGTCGCCGCTGCGGTCGGCCAGTCGGGAGTTGGCCGACAGCACCACCGCCCGGGGGTCATCGCCGTACTGCAGCACCTCCTCCAGGCCCCAGGCAAAATCGTGATTGCCGAGGGTCCGGACGTCGAAACCGAGGGCCTTGACGATCTCCCGGGTCGACTGGCCGCCGCTGAGCTCCTCGGCCACCGAACCTTTCTCGTAATCGTCGCCGCCGTTGGTGAACACGGTGTAGGTATTTTCCCTTTTCACCGCTTCATAGTAGCCGCGGATCCGCCCGACAGGGGTTTCACTGTTGGGCTCCGGGTTGTACCTGGCATGGATGTCGGAGACATGGACAAAGGACAGCCGCTGCATCGCCGCGTTTGCGCTGCAGGTCGGCCAGCGGTTGCCGGGGGCCTGTGGTTCCGCCCGGACCTGGCCGACCGCAAGTGTTGCCATGGCAAGAGTCAGGACCAAGGGCAGCAACCAACAGGCGGAGGGAGGTTCGATCAAAACCTTGCGGGAATCGTAATTGCCCATATTGATCTCCATTGTCGTAGCGATTCGAGAGGAAAACCTGCGAACGCCCTGGTTTCGGCTTGACCCGTCCGTTCTCCGGACACATCGATAAGCTACATCATGGAGACTCAATGTTTGTTTACGATCAGATTCTGTTCAAAATTCTGCCAGGGAAATGTCAGGACTGGACAGGGTACGGTGCAGTCGCCGCCGGGCCTAACCGTGCCGTTACCTGATCTTATCCATTTTCTAACCTCTATAGGGCAAACTCCTTGTGTAGGGTGATTGCCGCATGCCTTCGACTTCAACCCACCTTCGCCGACTTCTTGCCACAGCCTGAAAACCGAAGAACAACCACCTCTCTCCCTCATGAGGAATGCCATGCCGAAAAAGAAAAAGATTTTCATCCTCGATACCAACGTCATCCTCCACGACAGCACCTGCATCTATAATTTTGAGGAACACGACATCATCATTCCGATTCCTGTGCTGGAAGAGCTGGATCAGTTCAAGAAAGGCACCCAGATCATCAATTATCATGCCCGCGAATTCGTCCGCGAACTGGACAGACTGAGCGGTGGCGGCAGCAGATTGTTCAACGGCAGTATGGCCCTCGGCGAAGGCAAGGGGGTGCTCGCCATCCGTCTCGACAAGGAGATGCATCCCGACCTGAAGTTCATCTTTTCGAATCCGGAAAAGAAAGACCATCGGATCATCAACATCGCCTACCACATCATGCAGAAAAGCAGGAGTCATCCGGTGGTCATCGTCAGCAAGGATGTCAACCTGCGGATGAAGGCACGCTCGATCCGGCTGATGGCAGAGGATTACACCACCGACTATGTCCGCGATCCAGCTCATCCTTATTCCGGATGCCATTACGAGGAAAACCTGCCCTCTGAAATCATCGCCAAACTCTATGGACACGAGGGGCAACTGACCGAGCAGGAGTATAGCCCGACACCCGCCCTTCTGCCCAACCAGTATCTGGTCCTGCGCAACGGCAAAAAATCGGCCCTCGCCACCTATGGACCGGGCCCCGACGGAACGAACGGCTATGTCATCAGGCGGGTGACCAAGGAAAGCGTCTATGGCATCACCCCGCGCAATGTCGAACAGACCTTTGCCATCCACGCCCTGCTGAACCCGGAGGTGAAGCTGGTGACGATTTCCGGCAAGGCCGGCACCGGCAAGACGCTGCTGGCGCTCGCCGCTGCCCTGGAGAGCCGATCGGCATACCATCAGATCCTGCTGACCCGGCCGCTCATTCCCCTGTCGAACCGGGATATCGGCTTTCTGCCCGGCGACATCGCCAGCAAGATCAAACCGTTCATGCAGCCCCTGTATGACAATCTGGGCGTGATCCGCGGCCAGTTCTCGGAAAAACACGAGATGTTCCGGCGCCTCCAGGACATGCTCGAAGAGAACAAACTGGCCATCGAGCCCCTCGCCTACATCCGCGGCCGCAGCCTGGTGAAGATGTTCATGATCGTCGACGAGGCCCAGAATCTCACCCCGCACGAGGTCAAGACCATCATCACCCGGGCGGGAGAAGGGACCAAGATCGTCTTCACCGGGGATATCAACCAGATCGACCACCCCTACCTCGGCATCCACTCCAACGGCCTTTCCACGCTGATCGACAAGATGGCCGGACAACGGCTCTATGCCCACATCGATCTGCGCAAGGGCGAACGGTCGGAACTGGCGGAACTGGCGAGCAACATCCTGTAACGAGGGGCTCCACCGGGCGGGGGAAGGGGGCCGAGGCCCCCTCCGGTCGGGAGATCCGACGCGCCGGGGACGGCGGTCGGGGAGGGCTTATTTGATGGAGACGAAGATCGGGTTGCTGTAGAACCACAGATCGTTCCAGGCCTCCTGGGCGCCGTCGATGCCCAGGTTCTGCGTTACCAGAGCGTCCGGCAGCGGATTGCCGGCGTTATCGGTCTCGTACTGGGTGTCCGGCGCCAGGTTCGTGCCGCGCAGACGGAAGTACACGCTCTTATTTACATTTTTGAGGTGATAGACGATGACGTTATTGCCATCCCCGTCCGTTGTCCAGTCGTTGGCAGCGAAGGTGGCGATAACCCTGGTGGTCGGATTGGTGGGTTTGTCATACTGACCGGAACTCGGATCTATCATCCCCTTGATATCGCCGGCGATCAGGTCGATGTGGTCGACTATCGGATCAGCGCAAGCGGTGATGTAGTTGTTACGCTCGCAATTGTTGGTTGCCGGGCTCTTGAAGGTGATCTTGATCTCGAGGTCCTCGATTTTGCCTTTCGCCTCCAGCTCGCCGCCCATGCTGACCTTGCGGCTGTTGTCCCGGGCCTCGAACTCAAGCTGGGTGATCAGGTCGCCATGGGCGAAATAGCTGTTACCGGACCGCATGCCGTTCGCGATCTCGTTGTAGGAGTAGGCGCCGTCACCGTCCTGATCCACGGCATAGACCCAGGTCTTCTGGTATTCGCCGGGATAGAAGTCATCGCCGCCGGCGGTATAGTGTTTGTGGTAATCGGAGTTGGCGAAGTTGAACCAGCGTCGCCCTTCGCCCAGCATCGCGTCCCACAGTCCGCCCACCCGGGCGGTGTAGTAGCCGACCCCGCCGTAGGTTCCGCCGAAATCTCCTTCTTCCGATTCGCACACGCCACCTCCATTGCAGGTGACGGCGTTGCCGAAGCCGCGGTCAGAGTTGACCTGGTGACCGGGGGCGCCTTCGAAACCGAAGGCTACGTCCGGCCCGGCGGTATTGAAGTCACGGAAATCGTTGACATCGTAGCCGCCGGTCGCCGCTATGCCATTGCGCTCGATATGGGCGAAGATGATCCAGGCGTTGTCGATGCCTCCCTTCTCGTACTGACCCTGCATCCATTGACAGGCGGCGACGGCATCGGCGTGGGTGACGTTGGTCTTGGTCAGTGGGAGGTACGGATCCATACTGTCATCAATAATATCGCCACTTGTATCTTTGTCCGATTTGTCGAACTGGTATTCGAAGGCGCTGATGGCGCTCGCGTCCTCGGCCATGTCCTTGGCCACGATGGCGGTGCTGCAGTGCTCATGGCCCGGGACATTCCACTCGAAACCTGAAAACACCTTTTTCTCCTGATAGGATTCGCGGGTGTCGAGAATCTGCGGGAACACGAAATCGCGCAGGCTCTGCCACCGCCACATGATCCGGTGCTTCGGATCACCGCTGTAAGCTATATCCCCCAGGATAGTGACATCATTTCTTTCATCCCAAAAGACTCCGTTCCCATCCCGGTTGCGACCGCCGCCATGCTCGGAGTTGGCCCACCAGTTCAGGCCATACTCGTTGCTCTTCTCCATGACGAAGTCGAAGGTGGTGCTGCCGTCGGTGTACAGGGTGTGCTGGTGAAAATCGCCCGACAGCCATTTGCCATCCTGTTGGCCATTCGTGGCGGCGCCGGCCGTCGCCAGGCACAGCGACGATGTAACCAGGGTGCCCAAGGCGGCGATGGCGCACAATTTCTTCGTTGATCCTTTCATTTTCCCCTCCAGATAGTCGTTCTTTTCGTTGTGACGAACAGTATCGACCGCTCGGCGGAGTTGCGCATGATGAAGATTGCGGTGTCCCGCGACCCGGTCGATCCTGTTCGCATCCGTAGTTGCCGGCGGCTGAACCTCGCCCCGACATTGCTATTGTAGGGAGGTAGATGTGAGGATCGGGTTATTCTCTCGATAGACTATGGTCAAATTTTCAATGAGGGTTGTCAACGAGCTGCGGGGCCCGGCGCAACCGTGGGGATTGCGGGAGGATTCCGACCGGTCCTGATCGATTCTTCATATAAAGCTCATCAAATCCTGACCCGTTTCTCACATTCTCTTCTTAAAATTATCCGATTGTGGTTCCGCTTGGCGCAGCAGCAGTTCTTTCTACTGTTCGCCCGTAATACCGGGGAGACGACCCGGGATGGGCCAAGGATTTGTGATCGGGACGCGCCGGGCTTTCAAGCGGAGAGAGATCGCACCGACTTCGGAGGGATAATGCGAATTGTACGGCAATCGTCGGAATGGAAACTGATCTGCCTTGATGGGACGGAATATGAGCTGAAGCAGCACAATGGTTTCAGTATCGAGTTCATGGCCGCCAATGACGAGGACGCGCTGGAAGAGTTGAACAAATTTCTACCGGTGCCACCTTCAGTGTATGATGGCCTCACTCCCTGATCGGCAAAAATTGTCTTCACCTGTCGAACGGATACATCACACAAACTTCAACCGGCAGCATCGTCCATGAGCGGAAGACGCGGAGCGAAAACCGGACATCCCCGTCAGGCCGAGCTCGAACGGCTGTTAGCCGAATTGACCGCCATCCGGACGGAGATGGTTCAGGAGGCGGTCAAAGCCCAGGCCCTCCTGGACAACATCGACCCGCGCTTTCGCGCCAGCGCCCGCAATCTCCTCCATTACCTTGTCCTGCGCCGCCGCGATCTCCGCCCATTGCAGACGCGTCTGGCCGAGTTGGGCCTGTCCTCGCTGGGACGCGCCGAATCGCATGTTCTGGCGGCGATCGACGCCGTGCTCGACACGCTGCACCGGCTGACGGGGGCGATCCCGCCCACGACGGCCGGGGAGCCGGAGTCGGTCGGGTTTTCGCAGGGCACGGAATTGCTGGTCGACCATACCAATTGCCAATTCGGCCCGCCGCCACCCGACCGCTGGGTGCGGATCATGGTCACCATGCCCAGTGTCGCGGCGGAAGATTACGGCCTCATCCACGCTCTGCTCCAGCACGGCATGGACTGCATGCGGATCAACTGCGCCCACGACGACGAGGCGGCCTGGCTGAAGATGATAGAACACCTGCGCCGGGCCGAGCAGGCCCTGGGGCGGTCCTGCCGGGTGGTGATGGATCTGGGCGGGCCCAAGTTGCGGACCGGGGGGATAAGGGCAGGACAGGCGGTCCTCCGGATCCGACCGCGGCGCGACCGGTATGGCCGCGTGGTCGAACCGGCGCGGGTGTGGCTCGACGCCAGGTCCGCGCCGTGTCCGCCGCCGGTTCCCGCCGCCGCCTGCCTGGCGGTGCCCGATGCCTGGCTCGCCCGATTGCGCCTGGGGCATCACGTCCACTTCATCGATGCCAGCGAGTCGCGGCGGGTCATGACGGTCAGCGAAACCACCGACCATGGATGCCTGGCCGAGCTCCACAAAACGGCCCATATCGTCGCCGCGACGATCCTCCGCTACAAGACGGGGCAGGACGATGACACCTGGCATGAGGCCTCGATCGGCGATCTGCCCCCGGGCGAGAGGGCGATCATTCTGCAGAAAGGCGACCTGCTCATTGTCACCCGCACAACCGACGAGGGCCATCCGACCGTCCACGACTCGGTCGGCAACGTCCTGACCCCGGCCACCATCGGCAGCACCATCCCGGAGGTGTTCAACGACGTCCGGGAAGGAGAACCCGTCTGGTTCGATGACGGTAAACTCGGCGGCATCATCGAACGGATCGACCAGGATCATGTCGATGTCCGCATCACCCATGCCCGTCCAGGCGGCGACACACTGCGGCCCGACAAGGGGATCAATCTCCCCGAGAGCCGGCTTGCCCTCTCGTCCCTTACCGCCAGGGACATCGACGATCTCCGCTTCGTCTCCCGTCATGCCGATGTCGTCGAACTGTCCTTTGCCAATAGCGCCAGGGATGTCGAGGAGTTGCAGCGGCACCTGGAAACGATCGGCGGGCGGCAGCCGGCAGTGGTCCTCAAGATCGAGACCAGGCGCGGCTTTGAAAACCTGCCCGACATGCTGTTGACGGCAATGCAGTTTTCGTGCTGCGGGGTGATGATCGCCAGGGGCGATCTGGCGGTGGAATGCGGCTTCGATCGCCTCGCCGAGGTCCAGGAGGAAATTCTCTGGATCTGCGAGGCCGCCCATGTGCCGGTGATCTGGGCGACCCAGGTCCTGGAGACCCTGGCCCGCAAAGGCATCCCCTCCCGGGCCGAGATCACCGACGCGGCGATGAGTCATCGAGCGGAATGTGTCATGCTCAACAAGGGGCCCAATGTGGTCACCGCCCTGCAGCTGCTGGACGACATCCTGCGGCGGATGCAGGCGCATCAGGACAAGAAGCGCTCCATGCTGCGGGCCCTGCATCTGGCCCATACCTTGACCGAACAACAGTGATCCGTCGGCGTTCAGCCCGGTTCATGATGCATTCCTGCAGGCGTGGTACCACGCTGCATCAAAGAGACCAAAACGCCCTCCTCTAACCCAATCCTCATCAAGTATTAACTCCAGGCAAACACGCAACCTTTACTCTATCGACAACAGCAAAGGCAGCGCCCTGCCGCGGGACGGCCTTCACCACTGTGCCGCCCGATGCAAAGAGATACCACCTGACAATCGATGCAGTCAACAACCTGAGAGGAGAACACAATGAACACACGCAGCATCTTTCTGGCCAGCGCCCTGACCATGACCCTGATCAGTACCGGTACCGCCATGGCGGCCCGCGACTCGATCGCCATCGTCGGCTCGTCCACCGTCTACCCCTTCGCCACCGTCGTCGCCGAGCAGTTCGGCAAGGGCTCCGCCTTCAAGACCCCGACGATCGAGTCGACCGGTACCGGCGGCGGCTTCAAGCTGTTCTGCGGCGGCGTTGGCGTCAGCTTCCCGGACATCTCCAACGCCTCCAGGGCGATCAAGGATTCCGAGAAGGAGACCTGTGCCAAAAACGGAGTCAATGAAATCGTCGAAGTGAAGATCGGTTATGATGGGATTGTCCTGGCCAACGCCAAGACCGCCGAACCGATGCAACTGACCCGCAAGGAGATTTTCCTCGCCCTGGCCAAGGAAGTGCCGGACCCGAACAATGACGGCAAGTTGATCGCCAACCCTTACAAGACCTGGAAGGAAATCAACCCGGCATTGCCCGACATCGCCATCGAGGTCCTCGGCCCACCGCCGACCTCCGGCACCCGTGACGCCTTCACCGAGATGGTGATGGTCGCCGGCGCCGAGGAGTTCGACTTCATCAAGGCGATGAGCAAAAGCGACAAGGACGCCTTCAAGCGGGTGAGCGAAACCGTGCGCGAGGACGGCGCCTATGTCGAGGCCGGCGAGAACGACAACCTGATCGTCCAGAAGCTGCAGGCCAACCCCAAGTCTCTCGGCATCTTCGGCTTCTCCTTCCTCGACCAGAACGCCGATGCCATCCAGGGTTCGCTGATCGAGGGCGAGGCCCCGACCTTCGAGAACATCTCGGCCGGCAAGTACGCCGTTTCCCGTCCGCTCTTCATCTACGTCAAGAAGGCCCATGTCGGGGTGATCCCCGGCATCAAGGAGTACATCACCGAGTTTTCGAGCGAGAAGGCCTGGGGTGACGACGGCTACCTCGCCGACAAGGGGATGATCCCGATGCCGGCCGAAGAACGGAAAAAATACGCCGACGACGTCGCCAATCTCAAGACCATGTAATATTCTGTAGAGAGAAGGGCGGGCAGGAAACGCCATCACCACCGCCCGCCCTTCATCGCTGAACCGTTTCCACGATCGCCCGACGGCGACGGACGGCACGTGCTCCTGGAACTGATCGTTGCCATGTGCACCGTGCCGGGCGATAGGTCTGATGTTTACTGCACGTGAACCTTTTTCAGCGGGGGATCTGCGCATGTCACTCTTCAAGAAACCCTCACTATCCGGGCTGGTTCGGGAATCCCCTTTCGTTTCCATCCAGGAGCATATGCGGACGGTTTTTTCCTGCATCTGCCTCATCCCCCCGCTCTTCGACGCCCTGTACCGCAAGGATTTGGCCCAGGTCCATGATTTTGCCGCCCAGATCGACCAGCTCGAGACCGAGGCCGACCGGATCAAGACCAACTTCCGGCTGAATACGCCCAAATCGCTGTTTCTGCCGGTGGACCGGGAAGACCTGCTTGACCTGATCGCCGTCCAGGATCACCTCGCCGACACCGTCGAGGAGATCGGCCAGATCCTCTGTTACCGCGACATGGAGGTGCCGGAGGCGCTCAAGGAGGTGCTCGACGAGCTGCTCGAAGGGACGATGGAGATCAGTTCCGAGGCCAAGGCGATCATCGAACAGCTCGATGAACTGCTGGAGGTGGGCTTCAACGGCCTCGAGGTGGATAAGGTCTCGGCGATGATCTCCGGCCTGCGTCGCGACGAGCACAATATCGACGCGATCCTGCACCGGCTGCGCCGGACCATGTTCACGCAGGAGAAGGAGCTCGACCCGATATCGGTGATGTTCTGGTACAAGCTCATCGATCGCCTCGGCAGCATCTCCGATCAAGCGGAAAACATCGCCGACCGCCTGCTGCTCTTTCTTTCCAAATAGGCACCGGGATACCGATGGAAATTTCTGAATGGAAAGGTGCTGCCCGAGGCGAGTCCGGCGATCATTTTTGTTATTACATCAAAATCTCCGATCCTTAACATCTCCTCCCCCAGCGTTGAATTTCTGCGAGATATGGCATGCTCGTGGCATCGCCTCCTCTTCGGTTCCTACGGCAACTGTGCCGCCGGTACCTCACGGGTGAGCATCAAATCGCGGATCTTGCAGCCAAGCGCTGCGATGACTTACAAAAGTGCCGTCTGGCCATGAAGCAGGTGGGGGCATGATCTTGGTTTTGATCGATGAAGAAGGTCTGCTCAATGTCATTTCCATCATGCTTCAACTCCATGTTTGGAGTGGCGTATCATTCCGGCATGCAGACGTAATCCGAGGCCCTTGATCACCTTCATTATCGTGGCAAATTCCGGGTTGCCGTCAGTGCTCAACGCCCTATACAATCCCTCCCGAGAAAACCCGATCTCTCTGGCCAGCTTCGACATATTACGGGCTTTGGCGATATCCCCCAGAGCCGCACGCACAAGGCTGCCGTCTCCCGGATCGTCGTCAAGGCATGCTTCGAAGTAGGCCATGATGTCCTCTTCCGTTTTAAGATGGTCCGAGGCGTCCCATCGGGTGAATTTCTCTGCCATGTTCAGTCCCTCCATTCTTTCGCCAGGGCAAGAGCCTTGTCAATGTCGGCGCTCTGGCTGCTTTTTGTCGCCACCGGACAAGAGCACGATAAGTATCTGTCCCTTCCTGATGCAGTACAGCCGATAGCCGGGGTCGTAGTCGATCCGTAACTCAAGGAGTCCTTCCCTCAGCGGTTTCATATCCCCGAGATTTCCCAGCGACGCCCGGCGGATTCGTGCGGCAATTCGAGCTTGAGCCTGCCGGTCGCGCAACCGGGCAAACCACTCTTTGAAGGTTTCGCTCTGGATGATCTCCATATCACAACTGTAATCTATGGTTCACAGAAAAAAAAGGGGCTACTCTATCGCTGTAAGATGGTGGTCGTCTGCTGCTGTGATCGATCTGTCAGCATCGCCCCGAGTATTCTTCTCGATTTTCCATCCAGGGGGGAAGAATATGAAGGACGAGTTTGAGGAGTTGATCGATACCGCCTTTGTTCTCAATGGCGACTACTCGATTTATGAAGTGATGGACCTAGACAGGCCCGGCCGCCATCGAACGGATGGTGGCGATGTATACGGCCCGCCAGATCTGAAAAGGATTGAACGGTACGTTGCTATCCTCGACCGGATCGGGGAATGGAGAGAACCGGCACCGTCTTGGCTTACTGAAACATGGAAGGGATCGGTCCTGCAGCGATCGCCTTTTTTGGCAGTATTACGGCATCTTGCAATGTGGCACTCGAGAGATAGTGGACGCCATCCTGGCAAAAAATGCAGCGCATGCTGGGTCAGCCGGCCAGAAGAAAAAAACCGAGCATCGTGCCGCTCGTCGACATTCGACGGCAACCATACACTGTAAGGATTCTCTTTCGGAAGGGGAAAACAGACAGGGTTGCTACAGCTTCTTCTTTATTAAACGTTATCTATATTGCTTGCGAGATACTATCCCGCGAATCGGCTTATCTTGGATGAAATTACGAACATTCAAAGCCGCCAATTCGACAGCTCTTCTAATTACGCCCGGAACCATCGCCGAATTGTGCGGCGAGCCAATGAAATTAGAAAGTTCGCAGAAAGGATGATCCATCTTAAATGTGCCGGCGCTGAAAGGTTCGACCCACCAGGCGTCGATGCCTGCCTTGAAATGAGGGTTATTCACAAGGTGTTCGAAAAGAGCGGTTTCGTCTATAAGTGCTGCTCGCGCTACGTTTACTAAGATGGCGTCCTGTTTCATCAACTCAAGCTCGTGACGACCTATGAGGTTTTGCGTTCGATTGTTTAGTGCAATGGAAAGGACGACAATGTCGGATTCCTTCAAAACGTAGTCAAGATCCTTCAACGTCCCGATGAAGTCCACCGCTTCCTGCGTCCTGCCGCTTGAGTTTATAGCATATATTCTACATCCCGGACATCGCAAAAGTTTCGCCGCCGCCTTTCCTATGCCACCGAAACCAATAATGCCGACCGTTGAACCGGACACCATCTTATTGATTTCAAACTGGTTGAATTCACCGCGTGCCAGCTTGTCGTGATTTTTCAGCAGCTGCTTTGCCAGGGCAAGCACCATAGCCAGTACGTGCTCCGCCATCGGTTCGGCGTAGGCGCCGACGTTGCTTGCGATCTTCACTCCTTCGGGGATATCGTCGAAGGGAACGTGATCGGCACCGGCCGAGAGAAGCTGCATGAAGCGCAACCGCGTAAGCAGCGGGTATTCATCCTTGGATAGTTCTTTTGGAGGGTTCCAGGAAAAAAGCACATCTGCCGCTTGCAGCGCTTTCTTTCTGTCTTCTTCGCTCAGATCACTCAGGAAAGAAAAGAATGTTCCTTCCGGAATTGTTTTGACCAACAACTCTTTTTCTTTTTCGTCAATATTAAAAGTTACGACAATGTGGTAATGTTCCGTTTTGGAATTCATAGATTTGCCTCCCTTTCTTGTTGTAAATTGCCTAAGCGCATGTAAATGATAGAAAACCTGGCCTTAAAGGATTCCGTTTTCGCAGACCCGGGAGGGATGATCTAGGGCTCCGAAAAAGCTTTGACTGATCTTTAGCAGTTAAGACTTTCGGCCCAACGGCCAGCGGGTGAATCGTACCGGCGATCCCCACCGCGGCCCGGGTGCTGAACAGGTTGAAGCCCAAGATATTGTCGAGTGCGATATCGTGTTCGCCGTTCCTGGCTGCAATGATTGACGAAGCCAGTTCCGGCAGCGAAGTGCCCACGGCGATGATGGTCTGGCCGATAATCGGGTCGCTGACCCCGAACCCATGAGCGATCTCCACCGCGCCCCAGACAAGGATGAGGGAGCTGACAATCAAATTGACACCCTGCTCCCGAACTTCCCAGAACATGAATGTATTGATCGGATAGTCGCGCATGATCGAGTCGAACAGGACGCATATCTGCAAACTGCTCCAGGTGAATTTTCTCTGAATGGTAGGCAGCAAGTAGCTCCGGTTGACGATTTGATGGATCGCCTTCTCAATTGTTATCGGTTTCTCGTACTCGCCAGCCATCTATTCCTCACATACCGTTCGCATATTATTTCGTTCTTCTGTCCTGCGCTCTCATCAAACCTTCAATTTCAACAGCTCATCGTCCAGTCCATAGCGAACCACGTCGATCCGGTCGCTGCGCTGGGATACAAAATCTCCTGTCATCACGGGGAGATGGAATGGGAAGAATGCCGGGTTGTTCAGGAGCAGCCCCAATGCGCCCTTGGCCTCCGGGGTGGCCAGGAGTGCGGATTCGAACATCAGGATGGCCAGGTTTGGCTCGGCAATGCTCACCGGAGCGGCTTTCTCATAGCAGCCTTTGGCCTCGGAATCCTTCAGGGCTCCCCAGGCGACAAAGGAGCGGATGACGAACCGGGCATAGCGGCTCACGGTCTGCCGGTCGCCATACTGTTCCTTCAGGCGATTGATGATCTGCGTCTGGGTCACCTGGTCCTGCAAGGCCAGCAGACGGCCGGTCTGCCGGGCCACATTGAACCAGAAGGGATAGACCGCCGAGATCATCCCCCAGTGGACCGCCAGGGCCATGGACGGGTTTTCCCGCAGAAACGAAAGCTGGGCATCCCGGAATGGAATCAACTCGGGGTCAGGAGAGACCCAGATCTTCATCAGATTGTTGACGACGAAGGTCCGGGTCTGATCGCTTCGTTCGCCTTCGGAGCCGTTGCCTTTTCTTTCGCTAAGGAACTCATGCAGCTCCTGGCGGATGGTTTTGGCGTCGAGCCCCGCCAGCAGCAGATTGGCTGCTTTTTGCATCCACTCGAAACGAATCGCCTGCTTGATGCCAATGGCTTCGTGTCTTTTGCCCATCACCGTGTCCTCCTTTCAAACTTCACAAGGGGCACGATGACTTCTTCGATGGCTACACCGCCGTGACCTACGATGGCATCTCCCGGGTTCACGAATGCGTCGCGGCCACCGGCCACCAGGGGAAAATAATCTGCTGGCAATCCGACCGGCTGCCACTCGTGGGCAAACGGGAAGGCCCCAGCCACCTGAGCGCGGAGTTCCGGCGTGGGATAGACACGAACACGCTCGCCGCGAGTTTCGGCAATCACACCTTCAGACGGGCGGCCTTTGCCGTCGCATTGGATGTTGCCGTGATCGGCCGTCAGCCAGACCTCATAGCCGTAATCCAGCAGTTGGCCGACCAGGGCAGCCAGGAATCCACCCCGGCACCACTGCTTGATCTGGTTGTGCATCCCTCTTGATCCGAGTTGCATGCCGTGCATGATCTTGTCGACCTTGTCCACGACCAGCCCCACCACCCTGGTCTTGCCGGGATGGATTGCGGAGTCGAGGACGCCCGCAGCATCGCCGTCGCCGAGGCCACGCTGGTAAACGACATCCAACCGGGACAGGCCATGGCCTTCCCAGAACTGCTTCCAGAGTTTCTCTTCGCTGTTGGTCGAGTTGATGGATGACGGAAAATAGAGCGGCGGCTTGCCCGAAAAGATCGATTGCCGCGATACCGAGGTCAGCGTCGGAATCCAGGCGAAGGTCGCGGATTCGCGCATGACCAGATTGGCATCCTGCTTTTGCAGAAGCTGGCGGATGGTCACCCACTGATCCAGGGCCAGGCCGTCAACCACGATCAACGCGGCACGGCTGCTACCGGAGTCCTCGATATCCCGAGCCAGGCGGCGCGGCACATGGTGGAGCATGGCCGGATTGGTCGGCGGCAAGTTGATCAGGCTGGAGTAGTGGTCGGCCAGCCAAGCGGCAAAGGTCGTGTTCAGTGCATCGCCGATTTCCCTGAGCCGGTTCTGCTGCTCGGCGCTGTTGCCGCAATGGACCAGCGCAGACGGTTCGGCCCATTTCAATGCAAAGGCGGTCCAGTCCGAGTAACGCGCTTCCGCAGTGGGCATCTCCTTCTCGACAAGGCCAAACAAGCGAGAGATCCGCAGCTCGTCATCGTCCACGCCGGACGTGGCGATACCGCTTCGGACCCAGGACCCGGCATCCACTTCAATGCCTTTGGCCTCGACAGGGGTGAGTTTCCCCTCCAGGAACAGGTTGTCGATGTAGACCTTGATGTCCTGATGGTCGAACGGCAGGCGGTGGGGGCCGGGATACTTGAGGCCGTATTGATGCTCACCCTCCATGGTTCGCACCGCATGGGCATCGCTGCGCGATGTCCCAATGGGCTGTCCTGCCCATTGGTCCGGCGAATCTTCCCGTACCTGATTGGCGCTGCCGAGCCTGGAAAGAAATAGCGGCCAGCGTTCCTGCAAAAAGGCGAAAAAGGCCTCATCGTCCGGAACGATCTCGGAGAGCGGCCAAGCCTTGAATCCATCATGCCCTTTGAGAACCTGGATAAGCCGCTCGGCCAGCATCAGTGGTATCTGGAGCTTTCCGTAGTGCAGGCGCAGCAATGCGCGTAGCAGCTCCACCTCGCTGGCAATCAGCTCAGCGGCGATGCCGAACACATGACGGAGAATGAAATCCTTGGTGGCGTTGTCGCCCATGCGATCCGGCGGCGACTTGCGCTGGGCCTCAAAAAGCGAATCCAGCAAGCTCCTGTCGAGCTTCTCGATGACCGGATAGCTCAGGTTGGGGAAGAGATCCCCCAGGTTGAATGAGAGCTTGCGGCCCGCCTGGAGCAGGTCGTATGGCAGGGATTCCAGCTCCGCATCCTGCAAGCGGAGGACTACCACCAGATCGGTGTGCTCACCCCGGTCCCAGATCGAGCGGTATTTGGACTCATAGGCGTATCTGAATTCGACCGGATCACTGAACTCGATCAGGTCGAACCCGCGCCCACGTAATTCAAGCGCCAGTTTCTCCTCGGTCAACAAGCAGTCCGGATCGGCGACCAGGGTCAGTTTGCTGACATTGGGAACGAAGTCGTTCAGGATAGCGTCTCTCCAACTACTCATTGAGCGCCTCCCTTGATGATCCGCAGCATCAGCAGCGACCGGATTTCCGGTACGATCTGCCGCGCTGATTGCAGTTCATGCCGCCACTCATTTTCCTCTGCCGCGCAGCGGGCCAGTCGGTACTGGCGCACTTCGGGCAGCCCAACCCGTTCGATGGCCTTGCGCCGAGAGGTGAAGGCGACCATGCCGCGTTCCTCTTCCCTGTTCACCGAGGCGAGGTGCGCCTGCTGCAGGGCGTCGAACAGCTCCTGTCCGGCCTGTTCGGCAGCAATCTGCAAACGCTCATGGGCGGTGATGGAGTCATCCTGCCCGAGGGTGGCTTGCACCTCGGCTTCCGCTGTCTGCAGCGCATCCCAGATATGCCGGGCCGTGGGCAGAAACAGTTTGCCTTCCTCGCTCAAAAACACGCTGACATAGCCACGCCGCACCATGGGGATGCGCAGGAGTTGTGTCTTCTGGTGCATTCCGGCCTGAAGGCGGATCTCAAAGAGCCCCCAGAGTCCGGAGATGCTGGCCGGCAGCCCGCTTACGGTTACGCACGGCAATGGCTGACCTGCCGCGACCTGGGGCAGGTTCAGGGCAAGACCACGGACACGGCTGTTTTCGAGATTGAGCAGGGTTGCGTCGGTTAGACGATCCGCTTCCCGGGCGTTGAATACGGCTTTGCGGTGTTCCTGGCCATCCGGCCAATTCAGATCCCACCAGGAGCGCTTGCGACTGGCCATACCGCCATGGGAATTGAGGTAGCCCACCGTCATCCGTTCCACCCAGTGGGGCAGCGGATGCGAGCGCAGACGCTCAGCGGTTTGCACATCCGGCTCTTCGGAGATGCCGTAGATGGCGGAGGACTCGCGCGCCTGCTGAATCTCATCGCGAATCCTGGCCACCGTGTGATCGACGGATGTTTCGATGCCGTCAGGATTAAGGATGGCCGAGGCGAACACATCCTCGAACCGGCTGCGGTTGTATTCGGCGACTCTTTCCGCCGTCCAGCCGCGCCGCTTGTCCATGGGTTTGACCGAATCCAGGGAGACGATGACCTGATCGAACATCGACCAGGCTGAGCTCCGCTGGTCCGCCCCTGGAGCCAGGCGTTGCAGTGTGCCGATGTCGTCGCCCAGCACGAGCTGGAACTGCTCGTTGAAGTGGGTCTGCATTTCCGCCACCCACTGAGTGGCAATACCTTTGGGAGAGACAACCAGGGTTCGGCGCACCAGTCCGCGCAGCTTGAGTTCGCGCATGACCAGCCCGGCCTCGATGGTCTTGCCGAGACCCACTTCGTCGGCCAGCAGGTAGCGCACGCGGTCGCCGGAGATGGCCCGGGACAAGGCGTGGATCTGGTGCGGCAGCGGAATGACGTTGGACTCCATGGGAGCCAGCAGCACATGGCCCTCGGTGGCGCTGGTGGAGCCTTCGAGCACCTCGGCCACCTTGGCTGCGGCGGCCACATAGGCAATATGATCAGTGGTTAGTGACGAGGGGCGAGAGGCGAGTGGAATCAGACCGGAAGCCGGGATTCGGACAACAGAATCAGAATTCGGCAACCAGACACGGCAAACCGTCTGCCCCCACAAAGTCTGTTCTTCGATGACCTTGCAAGCGCTGTTGTGAATGGTGCTGTATTGCCATGGTGAGTTCATTCGTAAAATCAATCCTCGCCATGGGGTGGTTGCGCGGCAAAAATCGTCAGCATCAGCTCAGAATCGTCAAGAAGCCTGTACACCGGCTTCCTGCCAGACAGCTTCTCGCTTTCGGTGATGATGATCGGTACCCCCTCACCGCGCTTATCCATGATGAAGTTCCGCTGACTGCCGATGGCGTCTACATTCATAGGGCAACGAGCCAGCAAGGAGCTGATTAATTCGTTCCGTGCCGATTGTCGTTCCGAAATACTCTCAATGGTCATGGTGTTGGGAATCGCGCCGGGTGAGAAGATTTCCAGCCGATCAGAAAACAGGTGCAGGCGAATCTTGGAACCGTAAATGGAGTAATCCCGATGGGCGACAGCGTTGACCACCGCCTCGAACACCGCATTCATGGAAAACTGGGGCGTTTCGATCCGATTGGGTGCTTTGATGGCAAAGACCCGCATGTTTCTCTCCACAAACTTGCAGGCGTCCCGAACCTGAACATCAAGCGGGCCGGTGATGTCCTTAGCGTCCAGTTGATAGGCAGCGTTGCGCTCAGTGCCTCGGTAACAAACGGCCTGAATAAAAGCGCTGGACATAAAAGCCTCTGGTGCGTCCGAGGCCATCAGAATACCGCTGACTGTCGCCCGCATGGCGCCGTCTTCGTCTTTGGCAATCAGCTTCATCTTTTCGAGAAATTCCTGATCGGCCTTGGAGGAGATAACGGTCCGGAATTGGTTCCATAACTTGGGATTCAGATCATTGACAGATGTGCCCGGAACAGTCTGTTCATCGAAGCGAATGAGTCGCGCCTGACTGCGTTGCTGGAATAACCGCGCTAAAACATCCGGTTTCATCTCGCGCTTGGAACTACCGAGGCGGCGGAAATAGCCATTGGGGCTTTTATGAACAAAGAGACTGCGGGGCACATCGATTCGTAGGATAGTTTTCTCACCACCCTGTTGATCGGGCACAATGAGTTTGCGTATGACGCAATCCAAGGGAGGATCAATCGAGTCGTTGCAAATGGAACGAAGCCAACCCTCAACTATGTCAAGTTTCGCAGGCGGTATCCCTCGAATCTCTTTGGTCTTGTCATCAACCCCCAGAACAATGATGCCGGAGGCCGTATTCGCCATGGCCGCCAGTTCGTCCGCCATGCCATCCTTGTGCGGGCCGATAACTTTGTTACCGCTGAATTCCACCGCCTTGAGCTCAAGAACTGAGTCTTCGCCCAAGGCGATTTGTTTGAGCAGATCGGAAATGTTTTCGTACATCATTGACCTCCGTTAGCCCTGTTTTCGATCTCAGTAAACCAGCCCTTGATCTCGTCGTAGCCGTTTCGCTGTTTTAGGCGATCCAATGTCATACGACTTGCGGCGTCTTCGTTTAGCCAATGCTTAATCGAACGCCTCTGGATTTTTCCTTGACCGTTTAACAGTGTTTTTATTTCGGTTTCGACATCACAGTCGTCTGAAAGCGCAAAGGTGAAGTTGAAACCAACGACAGGCTGCAATGCTTCACTTATTGCATCGATATGAAGGTAATTCTCCATTTCCCGCTTTGCAGTCAGGAATCCAATGGAACCGTCTCCTCTTGCGTTTACAGCATCTCTATCGTCCTGGTATTTGTATTTTCCGTTCTTCAGTTCGTCACGGTCGTAAATATGGACTTCTGGAAGACCTACATTTTTCAGGTAATGCTGATTCACCCATTCCTTCAAAGTGCTTCCACCCAAGACGGCCAACGCGACTCTTGGATCTGCAAACATATCAATGACGGAGTCGTCCTCCGCCCGGAGCAAGCTACTGATCCGTCTTAAAAATTGAAGGTCATGCGGACCTTCTACACACACCAAAACCTTTGCCCGTTTGTCGGGGATGATTCCCAGATCAGCGACAACCGTCTTGATTACATCATCATCTGCGATACAGACATCTCTGCCATTTAGGTCGTGAGAACAGACATATCGAATTGAATTGATTGGTAGTAGTGACGCCAATGCAGGGACGTGCGTGGTAAGCATAACTTGGCAGCCATCGGCTTCGGCGATAGCCTGCAATGCTTCAATGACCTTTCGCTGGTTGTCTGGATGCTGTGCAGTCTCCGGCTCTTCCACTGCGTAAATAATATTCCCTTTCTTATGCTCTTCCCGAAGCCGTTCAGCTTCGGCGCGGAAGAAGCTGAATAGAACCAATCTCCGAACACCGCTGCCCCTCTTGTTGATGGGGATTTCATCGTCTCCAGTTAGAGAGAGTTTGAAAAGGCCGTCCCATTTTGGGTCTGATTTGAAATTCGGGTTGAGTTGCGATGAAAGCGCACTATCGAAATCAGCAAGCTTCGTAATGGTACGATTGGCTACATCAAGCGTGCGTGCTTTGACCTTTTCCTTCACTGCGTCCAGTTCAGCTTGCACTTCTTCGATTGCCTGTTTTATGGCGACCTTGAGAGGGTCCTGGACTTCTGAGTCTTCGTCTGTTGACGGGCGGTCTGCTCGGAAAAGGGCGTATTCGGGCAGGTATTTGGAGAGCTGCTCCCAGATGGCTTTGGCATCTTCCTTATCCAGTTGGATTTCGGAATGGCCCAATTTCAAATCGTCTGCACTTCCCCAAATGGCCTTTCTAAGGGCTGCATTAGATCGTTTATCGACTCCGGCATCGATATTCGCGGCCTCACCCGCTTTTTTCAATTCAACGTTCTTTCTTGATAACAGGCCATCGAAGCCATTTGCCGTTGGATGGTTGGCAATCGCAAATACTTTTGGCCTCTTTAGCGCTCCGTCGGAAAATTCGTAAACCTTATGGATTTCAAGCAAACCATCGACATTCAGGAGATGCTCTTCTGCAAGCGTTGTGACAGAAGACGCGTCAATGGTGATCGAATCAGGGAAATCCGAAAAAACGCAGCCGATTCTTAATTCGCCGTTGGCCCCGGCGTGAACACAGATATCTGAAGCGTCGATTTTTCCCAATGAATGGTCAAAAAAGACGGCCAAAGCATCAAAGATGGAAGACTTCCCAGCATCATTTTTCCCGATAAACGCTGTTAGCTGGTCGATGGGGATTCGGTGTTCGTTTTTGTATCCTCGAAAATTTTTTAGAATGACTTCCCTGAGAAACATTATTCCCCTCCCATTCTTGTGACAGCCTGGTCGTACCACATGAGCAGCTTGGGGTCTTCTTCCAGGACGTTGTTGGGGATCTTGTCGGCCACGGCGACGATGACGGCGTAGTCGCGCTCCTGCCAGGCTTTCTTGAATCCGGCGCGGACAGCCTCCAGGCGGAAGACCTTGAGTTTCTTTTTGACCTCTTTATATTCCTCGAACTCAGGCTGCAGGTCGGCATTCAGCGGTCGCAAGGTGGAGCGGGGCACGCGCACCACCGCGTCCTGGTTCGGCAGCCAGACACGGCACACCGTCTGCCCCCACAAGGTCTGTTCCTCGATGACCTTGCAGGCGTTGTTATGAACGGTGCTGTATTGCCAAAAATCATTCATCTACCGAACGTCCAATGGTAACTCTAAAAAAATTCCCATCTCGGTCATCTTCAAACTGGATGTTCGGATAAGCTTTTAATGCACGAGTAATACCGCTGCCTAATCCTCGATATGGAAGTATTTTGGTAGCGAAAGACGCCAAAATCGGGTTGCGGATATTCGAATTGCCACTTTTTATGTTTTCTACCGTCAAGTTATTGGGCAAATGTCCTGGGCTAATAATTTCAACCCGATTATCGAACACGAAAATCCTTACTGGTGCCGAAACGAAGTAATCACGGTGAATCAGAGCATTAGCCAGGAGTTCTTCCAAAGCGATGGGCGGTATCTCCGGTTGGCCTGGAGCATTAACGTCTTGATCGCCCTGTACATGATGAATGTTTCCAAGTACAAAACTCATACTCTGATGGAACACATCCACCAATTTCCCTGAAATATCGCGGCTATCAAGATAGTTGGTTTCATGAATCTCATTCCCCGGGAAAGCAATTGCTTTGACAATGAAAACAGGCAGCCTGTAACTTGGATTTTTTGCAAAAAGCAGGGCTCCGCTGATATTAAGAAGACCATCCTTCATCAGATTCATATTGTGCAAAATCTGAGGAAGCGCCGCTTCTTGCTGTTCCAGTGGCTCTCCAAAATTCTTCTCAAAGAAACCCCTGAAATAGTCCAGATCAAGATCTGACACCGTCATCCCTGAAACAGGTATCTCATCGCCGTGTATCAAACCGGCGCTTTGATACAGCCGCTGAACTTCCTCTCGGGATGTGGCTTTACGCTTATCAGAACCACTCTTGATCCAGATCACACCGTTTTTGTCCATGTACGGCTTGCTCATCCCATCAGGCACAACGATCCGCATTACAAGCCCATTTGGAGCCGCGATGTTTTCCGTCTGTGGATTTATGGGTGGTCTGACTTGCTGGGATGCTGCGTTTGAAACCAACTGATTCAGCCGGCCCATGTCTCCCCTTTTTAGACCAGCAAACGTCCCATCATTGCTCACACCAATAAAAATTGCGCCACCTCCGGAATTACTGAACGCAACCATCTCCTGACCCAATGAAATTTCATTGGTTACATCGGCTTTAAACTGATGCCTGCTGTCTTCGTCCCTGCTGATTATCTCTAGGAGTTCTGCGGTTTCCATATCTCGTATCTCCTTTTACGCTGCATAAAAGCTTCTTCCCCACCTTCCATGATATCGACGATTTCCTGCTGTAGCTTCGGACAGTCGATACTGCCACTTACCGTTTGGACTTTGTCATCAGAGAAGGCGCACGAAATAATCTGCTCTGCGTCCCCAAGAACTGGAAAATTGGCATTATGGGTAGCAAATATAAACTGCGTTTTCGGCTTCAAACGTCGAATGAGTTTGATAACATCTTCGTATATTGTCTGGTTGTCCAGATCATCCTCAGGTTGATCGATAAGATAGACGTCATTTTCTTGCTGACTTAAGACGAACAAAATCAGAGCTGAAGCTCTTTGCCCCAAAGAGTGGTGTTTGAGTTCTTTACCGCGGTATTTGATGATAAAGCGAGTGGGAACCTGCCATGTCAATAAAGCTTCGAGGTTATCGTTGTAGTATTGAGTAAATATCTGCGAGGAGTTGCCAACCTCACGAAGAACTTCCTCCCATTCCTTGAACATTGCCCCGAAATCAACAAACCGGCCGATAAGATTTTGAAAGGTAGCATCCCGGAGACGGCTCCCCCGGAAGATATCTTTCATGAACGTAATAAAGGCAACTTTGTCTCCTTTAAACTCAGCTTCGATCATGAGAGATGAATTGCTCTGGTTCACTTTATCCAGCTCACTCTTTACCGCCTTGAACTCCTCGTGCCAAAGGTCATTCAACAGAGCGAGCTCTTTTAACAATTCGGTATTCAGGGTGGAGCGGCTTGACTCTTCTTTTTCCAGTGCCTGAAGCATTTGAGTGGTCTGATCCACTGTTGTTCTGAGTTTACGAAATTCCTCCGGGCGAATTGCCTGGGCTCCCGACTCTTTCAGTTGCTCGGCAAGCTTTCTTTCAATTTCAGCGAACTCCTCCTTCAACCCATCCTTAATCTTGGAAAATTCGTGGGCTTTCTGCTGAAGTTCCACCGAAATCTGACGCCCCAGGGCGAAGGCTTCCTTGACACGTTCAAAAGAGGCAACCAGCTTTTCATAACAGGCGAAAAAGTCGACAAAGAACGTTTCGTTCTGTTTTGAAGTATATATTCTTTGGTTTCGCAAATCGTCTTCATGTTGATTTATGAACGATTCCAATTCACTGAGGTAGGTTTGAACGAAAGCGACAACCTGTGCACATTTTCTGGAGTCAGCGTCAAAATCCACTTGCTTTTGCAGCCTTTCCTCCACTCCGTGATCTTTGTAGAACTGCAGCCTAAATTCCGCATCTTGCTTTTTTGCTTCAAATTCCTTTTTTCGCTCCCCCGTGCTGGAGAGTTTCTTCAAACGGCTAACAAGTTCGACTACCTTTGGACCTTGGTCGGAGATTCTACGCCGAATTCCTGCCAATTTGCCACCCACGAGTTTTTCTACTAAATCTTTTTCAAATCCATCTCCGGTCGAGGAAAGATCTTTTTGCCCAAAGTAAATTGGCTTATGCAACACGGTTTCTCTTATAGATATGCCTGGCTTAAGTATGCCATTAACATACACATCCGGTCTTTCCCTGCTGATACGATGTATTTCGTACTCTTGGCCTCGCTGATCAACAGCCTGGAGAGTTATCTTACCCCCACTCCCCAAAACATGATCGACGAGATCCTTTTTGTAGTCAGTATCAAGCGCCTTTTCGCCAAATGGTATCTCTAAGGCGTAACGAATCACTTCAAGGACAGAGGATTTCCCACTGCCGCGAATGCCGATCAACGTGTTTAGCTCCGGAGAAAAGTTAAGCGTCTTTCCATCCAATACACCTCCATCGAAAGACACGCTACGAATATGCGAATGCCCAAATTTTTGAGGTTTGGGAGCCATTCGGTGTTCATGATCCAGCAAAGCGTACTTTATCGCCTCGAAGGTAAAATCCCCTATTTTCAGGTAACATTTTCCCCCCTTCCCAATCTGATCGATTGACTTGGGATCGGAACCTTCAACTTCAGCAGGGTAGGCATCGCATAGCCAGCTCTGGACTTTTACACGGCATTTTCGATCGGCCACATCGTGGGTGCGTACCTTTTGAAATGCCAATGCGCGCCTGCAAAAATTTTCTGATTTTCCTAATTCTTGAAGTCGTCCTC
This sequence comes from Desulfoprunum sp., assembly GCF_053613775.1. Taxonomy (NCBI): domain Bacteria; kingdom Pseudomonadati; phylum Thermodesulfobacteriota; class Desulfobulbia; order Desulfobulbales; family Desulfobulbaceae; genus Desulfoprunum; species Desulfoprunum sp. Next base: position 39,480 of record NZ_JBSHXH010000003.1, on the reverse strand, counting down.
CATCCAATTCATTCCATAAACCGCTTCTATCCTCGACGTGAGCAAACACCAGAAAAAAATCTCTGTGATAACCTTCAAGTCTCTTGATTGTTTCCAACATCCCCAATGAACTCCGGCCATTTTCATTCTCGTATTGATCCGGAGTTTTGCCTTCAAAGGCAACGTTGAGAAACTGATTGATGTAATCATTCCCATTCTCCAGCCATGCACCACTGAACACAATCAGCGTATGGATACCATTACTGCCATCATTGACAGAGAGCTCGACACCGGGCAATACAAAGATACCTTGCTTCTTGGCGGTTTTCTGCAATGCCCTGAATTCCACGGCATCGAATTTGTTGTGATTTGTTATCACTCCGACCTGGAGATCAGTTTCTTTTAATGCCTGGACGTAATGAGATAAATAATAGTCAGCATCACCAGTAAAGGAGAATTCCTTATCCGCCTTTGTGTGAAGATGAAAATCTGCGCGCAGCCAACGGCTGCCCTGAGGAAATTTTTCATTGCATACTGTCATTATTCTCCTCCCATTCTTGTGACCGCCTGGTCGTACCACATGAGTAGCTTGGGATCTTCTTCCAGGACGTTGTTGGGGATCTTGTCGGCCATGGCGACGATGACGGCGTAGTCACGTTCCTGCCAGGCTTTCTTGAATCCGGCGCGGACAGCTTCCAGGCGGAAGACCTTGAGCTTCTTCTTGACATCTTTGTATTCCTCGAACTCCCTGAGTAGCGCCTTCTCGCGCAGCTTCTCGAGGTCGCCAGCCTTGTTGGGGTCGGGCACGTACCAGCGGTCGCGGGCCTTGGCGACTAGGGTTGGGTCATCCTTGGGCAGGTTGCGCAGTTCCTTCCAGTTGGTGGAAAGGTAGGCGTGGATCTGTTCTGGCACCGGGCTTTTGCCGTCGTATTTGATAAAGTTTTGCTCAAGCAACTCATCCAATTCGAGAAGCGTTTCTGTTTTCAGCCACCCTCCAATTTCTTGCATAAACTGGGGCTTGAGCTCCCCTGATGTCTGCGTTTTCTTAAGAAGCTGCTGTCGCAACCATTGGATAGCAGTGTTCTCGTCAGTAATGAACAATTGTAACTGCAATACCTCTCGAACGGTCATTCTCTTCCTGTCATATTCAGCAATTTGATCCGGAAGAAAATACATGCCATCTCGTTCGGAAAACCGCTGACTAAGGCCTTGATAGAATTCGGCTGCAGATAAAGGAACAGCAACGCCCCTTTGAACGTGAAACGCTACCATTCGGTCGAACAAAAGGAAGTTCTGTCGCTCTGCAATTATCTCCATCTTCCCTTCTTTAGAAACGAAAACAGGAAGTTGATTGAGGTGGGTTCTAATAAAGTCCCAGACGATATCTTCTGTGCCAGCCCCAATTTCAAATTTCTTTTCCAGTCCGGCGGTTGGCTTGTAGGCTGAAATAACCAGGTCCTGTAATCTTGTCTCTCAGCTTGGTCACTTTGCGGGTGACCAAGTTCGGCGAAGTTGGTCACTCGCTTAGTCACTTGTTTTCTCCAGGAAATCACCCTAAAAGACCAATCAAAAATCCAGGTCTTCAGAGTTGAACTCCTATCTTCTCGGCTATTTTCCCTGCCAGCAGCCTAAAATCCTTTTTTGCATCTTGTACGGCATTCGCATGGCTACCAATTGCGCCATCGGCGGAAGTGAGGTTGAAAATCGGTTTGCGATACTCCTGCGCCATCGGGATCAGACTGCGGTAGTGCTTTATGGTTGCCAAACAATAGGGGTCATCCTCCTGACGGAGCTTTTTTTGGGGCGTTTCGTTCAAAACATATTCCCGATACACGTCAGGAATACGTTGCACCCATTTATCGTAAGCTTTGACCGGACGATCCAGGCGCACGCCATGCTGCTGGCACAGGTAACCAATGGTCAACATCTTCCCCTGTGGGAGCCTAAAATCCGGGAAACTGCTTTTCTCGGTACTTGTATTCCAGTTGTCCAACCTTTTTTGCCAGAGGTTTTTCCAGCCCCTCAGGGTTGGACCTAAGTTTTTCAAACCCTGCAAAGAGAAAAGGTCAGCGCCTAGTGGGATTGTTACATAATCCGTCGCCACCAACACCGACCGATTGATTGCGCCCAGATTCGGGCCTATATCTACCAGAATGATGTCTGCTTGGACCTTTTGGGCAGCCATCTGCATTACCTGCCAGAAGGAGCTGAGAATACGCATTGGGCGATAAAGATTATTGTCCCCCATGCTGTTGGGCCATTCTGCAGACAATGCGTCTTCGTAGCCGGAGAGGTTTACGTCACCGGGCAGTAGAAACAAGTCGGTAGCAATATTCTGAAGAACCGGTTCTGCAATATCGCCCACACCTGTCAGCGGTTTCACGCACTGGTAGATGGTCGATCCCAGGTCCTGCTGATTCCAAATTGCTTCTATTTTGTCTTCATCAAGAAAGGCGGCGGTCAGGTTAGCCTGCGGATCCAGATCGATGATCACGACACGTTTGCGCAGGCTGGCAAACATCCAAGCCAGATGGTAAATGAGGGAGGTTTTGCCGACTCCCCCCTTGTTGTTAAAAAAGGTCAGCACAGGTGAAGTCATGGTTTCCCCCTTAAAGTGCATACGACAGCGCTCTGATTGGTCTCGAATTCCGGAGGAGGATTCCCATTTTTTTCCATCTCTCTTCGCGCAGTGGCGATACCTCTTCCGAAGGCTTGTATGAAACCGAAGGTTTTCAACACATCTCCGATATTCGGATTGCGATAGTCGGTGATTCCGGGTTTGCCAAAATTTTCAGAGGTCACGTTGCCATAAGGACCACCCGGGCTGTTGATTTCGATCCTGTCATTAAACCAGTACACCCGGACAGGCGCATTGGTGCTTTCATAGGTTCGATGAAGTACGGCGTTATATAGAATCTGCTGGATCGCCGCAGGTGGATAGGGCATTTCGATTTGGTGCGTTGGGGTTGAAGTGATATCGACGGCTACGCGGTTGTGTGCCTTGAGTTTTTCCTCGGTACGACGAAGCATTTCTACAATCGCTCCGCTGATGTTTTCCTCGTCAATCACGGGATCGGCTAAGTCAGTCCCGTCAATTCGCAAAAACTGAATATTCGCTCCAGGTAAAAAATCCTGCGGGGTCTTCCCGATTGCCAGCAGACCCAGCATTGTCGGCGTGGTGTTTTCTGGAGAGACGATCATTTTGCAGGTCGCCAATCGCTCCTCATAGGTGCGGCCGTTGAATTCCAGCACATCGGCGGCAAATGCTGCGGGGAGAAATTCGTTTTCAAAAACCGATTTCGATAGATCAGTAATTTTTGCAGACGGTACGGGATAAATATCAAAGGGCAGATTTTTATATCTTCTTTTCTCATTAAGGACTCGCTCTTCCTGCTCGTTTGCAATAGAGCGGCGAGGTCCAGTGCGAATCCAAATTCTGCCATCATATTTTACCGGCGGCATATCGGAAGGCATGACGGTAACGATCGCCATTTCCGCCCCTTTCAACATCCGTTTTTCAACTGAAAACACGGGCAGTGGTAGGATATTGCCGTCCGTTTTCATGTCCGCAAGTGAAAGCAAAAGCTGATCTGTCACCTGCAATCCTGATGGCTCTCCATTGTCTTTCGCGCCAATAAACAGAACGCCTGGCTCATTGTAGTTTGGCAAATCATTGGCAAACGCACAGACGGCTTGCCGTGCTTTTTTAGGTACATCGCCTTTGAACGATTCTTTATGTTCGACCCGATCAGATTCCAGGGAATCCAATAACGCCAAAAGCTCTTGATCTGAATACCTTTTCATCGCATCACCTTTATTCGAGCACTATGCGCACTTTTTGTGGATCTTTCCCCCTGATGAGCTGGTCAATATACTCATCAAAGCGTTTTTTTATCTCCGCCGGGGTGGCCGGGCCGTCGGTGACCTGCAGAGCCTGTTGCATCTCCTGCGCCTTGACGGTGACCTTGACCAGACCCGAGAGCACTTCCTTCAGGGCGTGAACGAAGTTGCTGTCCAGCGGCACCGGCAGTTCCTTCGACTTGATGAAGGCTTCCAGCGGTTCGCGGTCGTCGATCTTCAGCAGGTCCATGTTGGCCTGGGTGATCGGGTCCTCCAGGTTGGCGAGCAACGTCTTGGTCCAGCTGTCGAGCATCCGGTCGAGTTCTTCGTCCAGTGCGTTGAGGATGGCGGAGGCGTTGTTCAGTGCTGAGGACTGAGGACTGAGGACTGAGTTATTCTCATCGCTCAGTCCTTTTACCTCAGTCCTGATTTCGGTCGCAGGCCGAAATTGGCAATGCGGGCAGATCGGCGAGGCGTCGAGATTTTGCTCGGTCAGGGCGAAGCAGCTCTTCAGTCCAGCCAGGCGGTTCTGGTAATCGGTGAGCTGCTGTCGGGGCATCAGATCGATACCGGCCAGTTTGAGCAGGGTTTGCAGCCGCTGGTCGTTGAGCAGTCCGGCCTTGCGCTTGTCGTCGTTCACGCCCAGCCTGGCCTTGGTGTGCAGGCCGATATAGGCGACGGTGTAATCCTTCTTCAGCTTTTGCAGCTTGGCCCCGATGGACTGGGACTGGCTGGCCAGCTCGGTCAGGTCGGCCTGCTTGAGGGCATCCAGCACGTCCTGCCGGGTGGTCTTCATGCGATCCACCCAGTCATGCTCGGCGGGCAGCACCGCCTCGGCGGTGGAGAGCCAGGACGCCGTCGGGCTGTGGTCCATGATGAACTCGCGCAGGGCGTCCAGCTCATCCAGGGCCTTCACGGCCTTCTCAAAGGCCAGTACTTCGGGAGCGCTGTAGCGGAAGTTTTTCAGCTTGCCCGGCGAGGAGTACGCTTGCAGGCTTTCAAAGAAAGCCTTCGCGTCCTCCAGTTGCTGGTTACTGGTTACTGGTTTCTGGTTGTCAGAACTAGTAACCAGCAACTGTGAACCAGTAACCAGATTTAATCCCCAGAAGGAAAGCCCTTCGCGCAGGGTCTGCTGGGTCATGACGATGCGCTTGACGATCTTGCTCACGCGATCAAGCATCTGAATAACAGGGGTGTCGTCCCCTTTTGTGATGAGTTGTGGGTATCCGGATGGTAGGCCGAGGAGTTCGAACAGCGCCTTGAGCGCGGGCAGGTTCCATTCCTTGGGCTGCTCCAGGTGCTTGAAGCGGACCAGCTCGTCCATGCCGGTCGCGGCCAGTTGCTGCAAGCCGGTGGCGTCGAATTTCTTGCCCGGGATGGCGAGCACGATGTCGCCGGAATAGACCAGCGCCGCCACCAGCACGCTCACCCATTCGGGTTCCAGACGCGAACCGCCCGGGTTCATGTATTCCAGCCCGTGGTCGTCCTGGATGATCTCGCTGCGGTTGACTACCTGGCCGTGCCCCTTGGCCTTGACGGCATCGAGGATGAACTTGGTGTACTTCGACTTGTAGGGGTCGATCTTCTCGCCGTCGAGCAACTCCAGGGCGTCCAGCACGGCGGTGGCCTGCTTGGTGCGGTTCTGCCCGGCGATGGCCCGCAGGGCGTCCTGCGCGGCCTGGGCGCGGTTGTTGCCGGTGATCAGGACCGAGAAGAACGGGTAGTCCGGGGCCTGGTTCTCGAAGTTCGGAGCCAGGCAGACACCGGCAATGGTGTTGACCAGATCGCGGAAGTTGATGGTCTCGTGGGGCGACAGACCGGACAGGTCGCGGATGGATTTGCCCTTGGCCCATTCGGTCATGGACTTGGCGCGGCCCTGATAGGTGACCTCGAAGGCATCGCTCATGTGCTTCTGCAGCCACTGGACCAGCTTCTTCAGGAAGCCGTTGGCTTTCGATTCATAGGTGGCCTTGGCATGACCCGATGAGGTGGCCGCAAGATCCAGCGCCGCGGCATAGCTCTTCAGTGCGGTCTGGAATTCCTTGTCGGTGCCTTTCAGGCGGAAGAAGACCTCGTCGCTCGCCTTGTCGTCCTTGAACCGGGGCGGGTCGTTGGGCTGGATGAAGTAGAGGTAAAAGTCCCGCGGCGGCACGGCGGTGGAGCGCTCGTTGGGTGCCCCGAAAAAGAGATAGCCGGAGCGGGCGGCCTTGTGCTCCTGCCACACCAGCTCGTGCTGCCAGATCTTGTAGCCGGTCACATAGGTGGCGTCCTGACACTCCATGACTCGCTTTAGAGCCTCGTAATAGAAGCGGTCGAGTTGAGCCTGGCCCAGGCTTTCGGCCCGCTTGTCGATCAGGGCGTCGAAATCGTCGGTCTTCTTCAGGTCGAGGTAGAACTGGCGGTTGTCGGTGTTGAACGAGATGAACTGGCCGCTGACCGTTTTATGGATCTCGCGCAGGACGGTTTCGACATGGGTCTGGAGATCCTTGTCGGGCTCGTCACCCCCGAGTTCGGCGATCAGCGGATCGAAGAGACAGAGGCGGTCGCGCAGCTCTTCGGCGGAGGCGCCCATGGGGGCGTAAATATCGCCAGTGGTGAGACGGTGGACGGACAGCGCATGGATCAGGCGCAGCGCCATCGGCTTGTATTGCTTGCGGGTGATGGCGTTTTCGATACGGGATTCCAGCACCTGGCTGCAATCGATGACCGCCCGGATCTCGGGAATGGCGCGGAACGAAGCGTTCTGCTTGAGGGTACCCCAATAGCTGTCGAAGGCGATCAGACCTGGTTCGTCCTGCGGCACGTCCTTGCCCAAAATGCTTTTCATGCCCATGGACAAGGTCTTGAGCACTTCGCGTTTTTCCACCACGGTGACCCGCTCGAAGGTGTCGATGTAATCGGGATGCACCGGGAAGAGCCGGACAAACTCGTCCATGCGCTCGTTGAGCCCGCCGTAGTATTTGGCAAAGGGCATCAGGTAGTCGCGGATCTTGGCCTGTTGCTCGGCGGTCTTCTTGAGCAGGCGCTCGGCCACGACGAATTTCACGTCGCTGCGGGCAATAAGGACCTGTTCGAAGCGGTCCTTCACCCGGCGGATGCTGTCGGCAACAAAGGCGAAGCGCGGGCTGTCGAAAATGGCTTCCTGGACACCGGCCATGAAGCGGAAGCGCAGGTCCTTGCATACCTCGCCAACCTCGCGCAGAAAGTTGAGGTCGAGGATCAGTTCCTGGTCCTTGCGGGTGCGCAGGAAGTCGAGCAGCTCGTCGACCACAAGCAGCAGGCCGTGTTCGGGGAAGACCTCGCCGAACCTGGCCATCATGTCTTCGAAGGCCCGTTTATGGCTGGTGATGGCGCCAGCTTCGGGGAACACATACTCCACGCCGAGTTTTTCGAGATGCTCTTCCAGTTCGGCCACCAGGATGTCGCGCAGGGACATGGTGGTGGCTCCGATCTCGGTACGGATGACCTTGAAACGCCCGGCGATCTGAGCGGCTGCGTCGCGGACCGCATCGTTCTTCAGCCCTTCCAGCAGGGAGGCGTCTGCGGCAAGGCTGGAGACCACCGACATCAAGTGCGATTTACCGGTGCCGTAGTTACCGACCACCATCAAACCCTTGTTATCGACCGGCTGATCGAACTGCATCTGAGGGATGACAAGCTGGGTGAGCCGTTCGGCCATTTCATCGGAAATGACATAGGTGTTCACGAGGGTGTGCGCGGCGCTCGATTTGTCCGCATCACGCAACTGAACAACCGACTCAATCGGGTCGAATTGGATAAGGTCCCCGTATTTCATCGCAACTCCTTCGTCGTTGCAGGGGCTAGGGACGAGGGGCTAGGGACGAGTTTGGTCATCAGCCCGTTGGTCATTTTGTTGATTTCTGTTTGCAGGGCAAGAATTGGGTCAAGCTGGCTTTTTGAGAGATAACCGAGTCGTTGGGCGATGATGAGTTGAGTTTCAACTTCGCCCAAAGAGCCTCTTGCGATTGACAGGAAGCGATGGAACTCTTGCGTTGAACTTCTTGCATGACCTTCAGCGATGTTAGAGGGAATAGAAACACCAGCTCGTCGTAATTGATTAGTCAAACCATACAGTTCTTCCTTCGGAAAGGTCTTGGTCACCTGATAAATAATCTCCACCAGGTCCAATGCTTTCTGCCAAACAATCAAATCTTTGTAACTCTGCACGCTCATTTCTCGCCCCTCGCTCCTAAACCCTCACCCCTCATCTCAACAATCAGCGCATCGACCGAGTCATAGCTGCGGTACTCGGGATGGCCGGTTTCGGCGTACAAAAGCCTCCCGGAATTCATGATTCCGTTCCACGAAGTTACCACGGCCCGGTTTCTTGAAATGGCCTGCAGCAGGCGCAAGGGGTCCTGCTGGAGATCCTTGTCGAAGAGGATCTCGAGATTATCCAGCACCACCGGTGATTGGGCCTGGTCCGCGATCTGATCGAGGATGCCCGGCAACCGAAGCGACCGCTGCTTTGCCGTCAGCTCCAGGAGTTCGCCTGAAAGCGCCAGATTGACGTTGACGACGGATGAGCCGACCTCTTCGGCAATATCCCGAAGAACGCCGGTCTTGCCGGAACCGGTCTCACCCACCAGCAACACCAGACGGTGATACAAGCCTTCGGCTGCCTGGAGGGATCGTTTTATCTTGTCGTGAATCGGCTCGGCCATGATCGCTCCTTATTGCTCGGTGTCCGGCTTATCGGATTTGTCAGCCGCACCGCCGGAGCGGACCCATTCGTCCACTTCGTCTTGTTTGAACATCCAGCGACGGCCGACGCGATGACCGGGCATTGCCCGTTGTTCGATCCACTTGTAGACCGTCTCGTTGCTTACATTCAGATATTTGCAAATGTCATCGACCGTCAGCCATCTCTCATCCATAGCCTTCGTCCTTCGTTCATCATGTTTTCGGTAAAAGCCCGAAGGTCTCCGGGAAACCCGAAATCCGGACACAGTGCCGCAAATTAACCTCCATAAACTACATTGATGGATTGCCAAAATCAAGCGTTTTGTGCCGAATAGAGACGACTTTTCCAAAAAACGGCCTGATTGTCGTTGGTGATACGTTCGCCGTTCTGAGGCGCATGCATGGTGTAAGTCCATACAGCACAGGCGATTGAGCCCCTGGCTGCAGCCACCATCACCCGCTGGTACATGCTGTGCCCGCCGGGCCGAAATCCTTCCAGCCGGTCGATGGGCGGCAGATCGCGCTGCGGATCGGTGAAGGTCACCAGCTCTCCATGGATCAGATCCCGGTCGCCGGTCGGGCGGCCGAAGCGTGGCATGTCGATCTCTTGCTGCCTGCGGGCGTCGGCCATCGGGTCGGCGGTGCCCCGGGCCAGGATCAGCCCTTCCGGCACCTCGAGGGCCGGGAACCCGGCGTGGAGATGGTAGAGCCTGCCCCAGACCACGGCCGGTTCGATGCTGCAAGCCTGGGCGCAGAAGCGTTGATGGTTCCAGTAGCCCCGTTTCAGGGTACCGTGGACGAAGAGCCGGAGGATGGTCTCGGGACTGTCTTCCTGGTTTGTGTTCAGCTTTGCGGTGTCTCCAATGTTCATGCATTCACTCCTTCGGGCAATGTCCCTTTGCGCTCCTGGGGTATGAAGCGGAATTCGCTGTTTTCGATGGCCCGCACATCCTCGGGGCGGCAAGAATAACTCCGGTGATTACGAATATGTGCTCGATGCGGACGGCCATCTGATGGAAGACGCCAGCGGCCAACCCAAAACCGATCAGGATCTGGTCAACTACGACCTGACCGCCGACGATCTGGCCGATGCCGCCGCCATTACCGACGACCAGCTCTGCGTGGCTGAGGCATTTGTGCGCTTTGCCCAGCAGCAGGGATTTGATTTCTGGAGGGCTGAGTGATGGCGGTTTGTTCTTCAGTTTCGATATCCCAAGTTGAATATCTGAGATTCGATGCCGATTTTTATCATCCGAAGTATCTTCAGGAACTCAAATGGTTGTGCTAACCTAAACTTGATGACCTTGTAGCAATTCAACCCGAGCAAGCGGGGTGTGAGATTAAATTGGCCGGATGGAATATCGATTTTTGCGAAAATTGCCTGATCCAGCTGGAAATTTGTTCTTTGACAACCACAAAGATTTGCACCAAGGCAAGTGGCGGCAGGAACCCGAGGTTTCGGCCCCCTTTTCTGCGTCTGTAGGCGGCGGCCCTCAGAATATTCAACCCGCTGGCCTTGAGTTTGACGCAGTACCCCACCTTGGCCATGCCACGGATCCGAAGTTTTTTGATCCCGGTTCGTCGAGCTATCTCGGAGTTGGTCGCCTCGATGCCGGATCGGTAACGGTATTTCTCATGAAATTCGGCGGTCTGCTCAAAGGCCCGGCGGCGCAGAAGCCGGATGTCCTTGTGGCGGTAGCGGAGGTAACTGCCCTTCTTGGCGGGAAGGGTCGGGCAATCGTTGCTCTTGTCGCAATCGCGGCAGAAATCCTGCCGGAAACAGGCGCTGATCCTCCCTTTCTTGGCGTTGTTGTGAATTTGAAAAGGAAGGTGCCCCGCCGGGCAGGAGATCACCTCACCATTGTCCGCAAAAGAGAACATATCGAGACCGATCTTCTTGTCGCCCTTGAGGGCGCCCTGGCCGGAGCGACCAATTCGGTGTTTTTCTTGCCGGCATAGTCGCAGTTGTCGTCAGAGCCGTAGATGGTATCGGCCAGTAACCGTTCCGGCTTCTGCCCTTGTCCCTCTACCCGGTCAAGCATCGGCTTGAGGGCCTTGGCATCACTGTGATGGGCCGGTTCGGCTTCGGCGTAGGTGAGAAGAGCCAGGGGGCGCCGGCCGTCCTCTTCTGCCGCGGTGGTATAGGTCTCGGCTAACTGCACCTGATAGCCCTTGCCCTTGTGGGCATCATACCCGGCATCAGGATCGGACGGGTTCTGCAGCGACGAGGAGGCGATTTCCTTGTTTTTCCTGACCGTCACCCGTAACTGACCGCTCCCGGCGGCGGCCACAAGGCACTGCTCCTCGAGTACCCGAACCAGCAGGTGATAGCTGGTCATCGCGTTGACGCCGGGGTCGCCCCGGAAACGCTCAACGAGATGAAAGAGATCTTCGGCCAGCTGTTCCAGGGTGCGGGATGACTCCGAGGGCTTGACCATGGAAAAAGCATTTCCCTGCTTACGGTCGAGATATTTGCCGATCAGCTCCGGGTCCAGCGTCTCGAGGAGTTCCTGGTGGTGACGCTTGAGGTTGACCAGAAACTTCCTGATGCATTGGACGAAGATGCCGATCCGTCCGAGATGGCGCATGTTGGAGGTGATATGCATCGAGTCCAGTCGCTGCTTCTCGGGGGAAACTTTGAATTCGGCAAAGGGGGTATCCACTTCACTGGCCTAGTGCTATGATGAGGTATGAATAATTTTGGTTCCCATCCAATTGCCGGGGTTGACTATCCGAAGACCTTGCAGGAATTCGACGAGTGGTTCACAACAGAACAGGCTTGTCTTGATTATTTGAAAAAGCTTCGTTGGCCTCATGGATTTGTTTGCCCAGTATGTAATGGATGCAAGGCCTGGCCTATGAAAACTGGACTTTACCGATGTTCTATCTGTAAACATAAAGCTTCTGTTGTTGCTGGAACAATATTTCAAGATACCAGGAAACCACTGAGGCTTTGGTTTCAGGCGATTTGGTATATAACGAGTCAGAAGTTTGGTGGAAGTGCATTGGGTCTTAACCCTACAACGGCACTTATGAACATGTGTTCCACATGCTGTAGGTCGCTTCGGAGTACGAATACTGCATATTGTGGTCTATATTGACATGTTGCGTTGTAGGGATAAAGTGTATGGAATTCTCTAGGAGGATGACTGGTTGACCTATCTGGCGGGTTGTGCTAATCTTTTTTAAAAAAAACAAATACCTCCATGTATGGTCGTCATGCAGATTGACGCTTTTTCCAAAGAAGACAACTCCGACCTATTTGGTTCTGCTCCTATTAACGCCTTCAACCGAGGTGCGGCGGCAAGGCTTCTGCTGAACCGAAACCGTCATCTGGGTGCTCTGCTTGTTGCCGAAAGAAGTGTCTACTACGTCCAGATTCTCTACCGCATGCTTCTTTTTAAACGGGAGCATGAACTGGAGCCCCTGTATGAGGATATCTATCATGCGGTCCGCCCGGCCCAGGAAACCCTCGACGGCTGTGAATATGTTCTCCAGCAGTTCAGGCAGGATATGGACCAGCTCCGGGCCTGGGGACTGGTCACCTTCAGGATCGAAAAAGAGAGGCTGCGCGGCTATCGGGACAACCGGAAGAAGAAATTCCGCTATGCGCTGAGCGAAGAGTGCGATCAGTTCATCCAGTGGCTGGAGTCCAGGCTGCTCTCCGACCTGGAGGACCGGGGCCACGATACCCGCGACCTGCTGCAGGATGTCTGCGGTGCCCTAAATGAGTTACTGCGTCTGCTCCATCATCTGCGAAAGGACGACCAGGATCAGGCGGAGGAGGCCCGGCGCATCGTCTTCCAACTGGTGAAGACCGACGAACTCACCCGTGCCATTACGCTCAATCTCATCGAATTCAACGGCCGGCTCCTCCATTTTCTTAACTCTCGTTACGATATGGAAGAGACCCGGCAGGTCATCTCCGAACTGGACTCCTACGTCCATTCCTTCCTGCAGCAGCTCTACTCGCTACGCCGGGAGATCGTGCCGCTGATCGATCGATTGCTGCAGGACTACAACCGGCAGAAGATCGAACTCTGTTTTACCGTCATGGAACGGGAGCGGCTGCAGACGCCCCATCTTTTCCAGGTATCCCTGGGACCTTCCCGCCGCGCCATCGGCGATCGTCTGCATGATTTCTATATCGAGGACGGCAAGCTGGACCGGTTGCACCAGCGCATCGGTGCCTCGGTCATCAAGGTCTGGCAGAAACTGCACAGCCATCTGCGGGAGATGGAGAGAAAGAACAACCGGCTGGTGGACATTGACGAGAGGATCAAGGATCTGGCCGGACTGCCGGAAGAGACCGTCCCGTCGGTCTTTTTCACCGAGTTGTTGGCGCCTGCCGCGATGTACGGCGATATGCACTTTTGGGATTTGCTGCAGAAAGCCGATCCCCCGGAGCCCCGTAAGATTCTGCCGCAAAACGAGGCGCCCGCCCGGAATTACCTGCGCCGGAAAAAACCGTCGGCCAAGCCGGTACAGACCATGGACGAGGCCAGGCTGGAGGAGCTGCGCCAGTGGCTGACGGCAAGGATGGGAAACGAAGCGCATGATACGAGGATTTCCGAGGTGACGGTTGAGGCGTTCGGCGATTTCGCCAAGATCATGGAGCTTGCCCGGGCGGGTTTTTTGAACTCGGGTAACCGGCTGGCACGAATAGATTACCGGCTGGCCGATCTGGCCGGAGAAGTTGCTCTTGAAGCCTGCGAGCAGCGCCTGACCCTCAGGAATATACTGGTTGAAAAGGCTGAAAGGAAAAAGTCATGAGCGAGCGCGAACAACAAAAATTCGAACTGGCCAGGCTGCTCGACCGGAGCGGCGACCGCGTCCGGGCGGTGTTGAACATCCTGGTGGAGAGCCCCTACTTCTACGCCTCAGACGATCAAGACCTGTTCTTCTTCCTGCGCCGCCACCGGCGGGAGTTCACCGAGTTCTTCACCGCCTATTACGGTTGGACTCTCTTGATGGACGGCAAGTGCGCGAGAGTCTATAAGTCCGAGTGGTACAACAAGGCCGTCAACCCCGCCTCCCGGACCATGTTCAATTTCACCAGACGGGACGAGTGCTTGGCCTTTATGATGCTTCTGGAATTCTACGAGCATCAGCTCGAAGAAAACGGCATGACCGCCGACGACAAGGAAAACCTGCGGTTCCGGTTCGGCGACCTGCTGGCCCATGCCTGCCGCCGCTTCGGCGAGTGTTTTCCAGATAAGCAAGAGAGCTATTCCGGGGATGTCGTCCGGTCCAAAATCCTCAAACCGATCATGCCGGAGCTGGAGAAATATCGTTTCGTCAAGAAAATCAAGCCGCCGGACGACCTAGATGCCCGGGAGGACGATCTGATCTACGAGGCGCTACCGGCGCTCTATCATTACAACGGCAGCGCCCTGGGCCGAGTGGTAGGCGACCTGGCGGCGGCACCGATTGCCGGTGGGGAGGTTCAATAACATGCAGACCGTGCAGCCGTCCACCTTTCTCATCACCCGGATCCGTCTGGTAAATTTCCATAATTTCATCGACGAGACCATCGACCTGCCCGACGGCGGCCACCTCTTTCTCCTGGGGGACAACGGCTGCGGCAAGACCACCATCCTCGACGCCATCCATTATGTGCTGACTGCCGGCCAGGAGATGGAGTGGAACGCCGCGGCCAGGGTCGCCGGCTCCCGGCGTGAGGGACGGCGGGTTCAGGGCATTGTCATGCGCTTCAATATCGACCGCGGGATCATGAATCCCGAGGGCGGGGTGTCCTACGCACTGCTCGAGATCCGGGGCAGAAACGGCAATCCCCTGACGGTGGGCATCGGCCTCTCCGTCTCCGCTATGGACGAAAAAGTCCGACAGTGGGGGATTATCCGCGAGTGTCTCCTTGCCGAGATCCCCCTGCTGGTCAAGGAGGAAGGCGGTATCCGGCCAGCCGGCAGGCTGGAGTTGAAGGAGGCGATGGGAGCTGCCCGCGGCTTCTACAAGGATGCCGCCGCCTATCGGCGGGAACTGGCTGTACGGCTCTTCGCCGATCAGGAGAGTTATCGAGAGATCTGCCGTTTTCTCGCCATGGGCAAGGCCTACCGAGAACTCGCCTCCCAGGCGAGCGATTACCACGAGCTGTTCAAGAGTCTTTTGCCGGAGCCGAAAACCGAGATCTTCGAGCGGATCATCGAGGCGTTGCGCGGGCTGGACGAATCAAAGACGGTGCTCGACGATCTGGAACGCAAGCTCGACTACCTGCACATGCTGCAGCGGTTCGTCGATACCATCGGCGATAGCCGGGAGGCGGTGATCCGCTATGAATGGCTGGAGCACTATCAGCAGGCCCTGGATACGAAAGATAGGATAGACGCCTTCCGCCGGCAGGTGGCCGAATCCCGGGAGCGGATGGCAGCGCTGGAGGGACGGATCCGCCGGGAGACGGAAGAAGAGACAGCCCTTGCTATTCAGCTGGACGACCTGAAGGCCAAGGACGGCAAGGGGCTGGTGCGCCAGGAAAAGGAGAGTCGCGAGCAGCTGTCGGCGAAAGAAACCGACCAGGCCGGGCGAAAAAAAGAGTACGAGCAGGCAGACAAGGAAGAAAAGGCGGCCGGCAAAGCTCTCTTAACCCTGGAGGGCGAGTTGCGGCGCAACTTGGTCAACCTCCATCGCGAGTTGGCAAGGATCTCCCCGAACCTGCCGTTTTCCATATCCGACCTACTCAGCGAGCTGGATGGGCTGCACCGGTCCGAAAATGGCGCCGAGGAGGCCCATCGGCTTAATTCTTCCGAGGTCTTCTCGATGGCGTCCGGTCACCGCGACGAGGCGGTGCGCACTACGGCGTTATTGGAACAACGGCAACAGCAGCTGGCCGCCGAAATAGAGGCAGGAGGGCAAGAGCTGGAGCGCCTGCAAAAGGCCGGCGAGGCGGCACCGCAGGTGGCAGGGTTTTCCCCATGCCTCCGCGCCATGCGCGATAACTTACTCATCCCCAAGCCGCTCTATCTCGACCTGGAATGGCGGCCCGGTCTTGAGCGGCGGGAGATGTCGCGCATCGAGGAGTTCATCGGCGAGGAGGTGCTCGCCACGCTGCGGTTGGCCGACCATGAATTCGAGGCCGGCCGAAAGGTTGCCGCGGCCTATCCCGGCCTCCGGGTGACCAGCGACCGTCGCGGCATGGACGAGCTGCCCGAGTGGTTCCATATGGCTTTCGACCTGCAGCGTTCCGACCCCTTTGCCCTGCGCTGCCTGGCGGCGGAAATGGTCAGCGATCTCGGGCCGATGGTCGCTAGGATCGCAGGCGCGGACATCCTCTCTTTCAGAAGTCATGACCGCTGTCTGGCAGGCGTCCCCTCCCGCTGGATCGGCGAGAGCAGCCGCCGTGAGGCCTTGCAGGCCGAGATTCGAGAAACTGAAAAACGTCTGCAGGAACTGATTAAAGAACAAAAACTGCTGGAGCGGCAGGAAAAGGATGCTCGGCAGCAGATCGATCTGCTGAAAAAATTTACCGCCACCCTGGAAGCGGGGGTGGGCTCGATCCGCCAGTCAGCGGCGGAGGTTCTGGAGGCCCGTCAGGATGTCCGGCATCTGGCCGATATCAGGGCTTTCCGGGAGCAGCAATTGGAGGATCTGCAGCGGGAAACGCGGTTTCTGGCCGAGCGGCTGCGCCAGCTTGTCTCGTTGATCAATCAGGAGGGGCTCACCGATCTCGAGCGGCGGATTGAGCGGATAGCTACCAGGCTGGCCAAGAAAAAAGACGAGATCAAACAACTCAATATCACCGTGGGGGAGGAAAAGGCCGGCCGGCAAAGGTGCGAAAAGGACATCGCCGATCTGACCGCCCGGCAGGAGAGAACCCTGGCCGCCCGGCAGGAAAGCGAACGGCGCCTCACCGAATTGCTGCCGGAAATCGAAGACCTGGCCCATTACATCCTGCGCACAAAAAAAGGCTTCCAGTTCAAGACCATCGAGTCGGTGCAGAAGGAACGGGAACAGGCCGACAAGACCATCACCGAGAATCGGTCGATATTGAAAGAACGGTTGAACAACCCGGAATTCAGCGGTTCCTTTCGTTTCACCTATGAAGAGCAGGACAACCTGCTGGTCGATTACCGGTCCCGGCGACTTGCCGAGATTCTCCGCCGGCAGGGAGAGGAGATTGCCGAGCAGAGAGAGATCATCAACGAGCGGACCAAGGAGCTGTTCCGCAAAATCATCATGACCGAGCTGGTCAGCTACCTGCGGACCCACGTGGACGACCTCGAACGGATGATGCGAAATATCGCTAAACTTCTCAACCGGCGAGTCTTCGGCGGCCAGCAGTATCGTTTCCGCATCACCCCTCGGGAGAATTTTCAACGGCTGGTGGCGGTGATCAAGAAATTCAGCCCCTTTGACCCAGCGGCCGAGGAGGCGCTGC
This sequence comes from Desulfoprunum sp., assembly GCF_053613775.1. Lineage (NCBI taxonomy): Bacteria > Pseudomonadati > Thermodesulfobacteriota > Desulfobulbia > Desulfobulbales > Desulfobulbaceae > Desulfoprunum > Desulfoprunum sp. The sequence goes on along the minus strand of NZ_JBSHXH010000003.1, from coordinate 22,565 downwards.
GCCATTTCTTCGAAGACCGCAAGGAGGCGATCGTCAACACCGAGGTGGGTGCCATCCCCGAGGAGCTGGATTACCGGAACTGGTATCGCTATGAGATGGAGGTAACCACCCAAGGGGAGGAGGGGGTGGTCATCGATCGCCGCACCAAGTCCATGGGCTCCGGCGGCGAACAGGCGGTCCCCAACTATCTGCTGGTTCTGACCATCGCCCATTTCGTCTATCAGGGTAAGAAGATCCGCCTCCATACCCTGCTCTTCGACGAGGCCTTCTACGGCATCGATGCCGGTCGGCGCGATCAGCTCCTGGGGTTCGCCACCGACCTCAACCTGCAGCTGATGGTGGCCTCGCCCGATCAGGATGGGGTGCGGCGGGAAGTCGGCCATTCCACCACCCTACTGGTGAAAAAGGACGTGAACAACGATGTGCATCTCTATCCCTATCATTGGCAGAATCCCGACAACGTCAGGCAGATCGGTCTCTTCGATGTGCCGGCCGAGCCGCAACCTATAGCTTTCGGCGAGGAGATGTAGTCTGTCGGCCTCATGATTGCCGCAGGCGTTGCAAGCCATGTCCCTTCAATCTTCTTCTTTTTTTCGTGTCTTCGCCGACCTGCTGGCAGACCATCCCGAGCTACGCGGCTTTCTTGCCAAAATCTGTGACCGGTACCGGAAGCGGGGCAGCCTGACCGGAACCATGAAGCTGGGTCGGGACCTGGCTCGACCAGAGCTGGCCGGCCTCCAGGCCCTGTTCGGCCTGGAAAGTCTCAAGGTGAGCGGTTCCAGCGAGGTGAGGATTTTCTTCGACCGCTTTTTTCAGGCCATGCCCAGGGTGGCAAAGGAGGAGTGGCTACAGGCGCTGCACCGCTCTCTCGGGTTGCCGATGGTGGATGGCGAGCGGGAGCGGCGAGAGTACGACCGGGCCTGGCAAGGCATGCTGGAGCGGCTGCGTCTGGCCTATCCGGAACTGTCGTCGGTGCATGCCAGGCTGCAGGTGCAGGCGGAAAACGGCGGCAGAAACATGTCAAATTCCCTGCGGGATGTGCAGGACGGCTATTTTAAGGCCGCGGAGATCGTTCGATTTTTACGGGTGGCGAGCGACCAGCCGGTTACCTTCTCCGAGCTTGGGGCAAAATTTTGCAATGACTCGAAAGCCCTGCGCAATACCGAACTGAGCCGAACGGTGGCAGCCTGGCTCGAATTGCTCGACGAAGAGGAGGAGGGCCTGACGGAGGGCGATCAACCGATCTGGGAGAGATACCATGTGGTGAGTGACCGCCTGGAGGTGCGGGCGACGGTGTTCGGTCCTTTGGTGTATGAAAAGAACGGCAGGGTCTATGACTGGATCTATAGGTTATGGCAGGCGGGGGAGCCGGCCACGCTCTCCTGGGCAAATCTCACCGGAATCGAGAAGATGTATTTCGCTCCGGAAGTTAACCGGCCCCCTGTTCTGCTCACCTGCGAAAATGAAACCCCCTTCGGTCGGATGATTCGGGAGAAACGGCCAGAGACCCTGCTCTACACAAGGGGTTTTCCCAACGATGCGGTACGCGCGGTCTACGCACTGCTGGCAACCCAGGCTGCCTGCTGCCGTCACTGGGGAGACAGCGACCTGGCGGGCTTGCAGATCGCCGCCATCCTCCACCGGCTGCACTCGCTGCAGTTGTGGCGCTGCGATCGAATGAGCCTTGGCAAACAAAAGGATCGACAGCTGTTGATCCCGCTCACGGACGAGCAGAAAAGCAAGGTGGAGCGATACATCAACAACCGGCCGGACTTCATTTTTTTTGAAGAACTCTTTTTCACATTGAAAAACGGTTGGCTTGAACAGGAGAACTGGCAGGAGATGTAATAGTGAAATAGTCTATTACACATTTTCTAGCGAATATAATGATGGTTTCAGAATTTACATATAGCGGGCTAAAGGTTCTCAATCCCTCAATTCAGGAAACTTTTTCTAAACAACAGAAAACACAATTCAGGGAAAAACAATAAACGAGAATGCAGATCATTTTATGTTACTTGGCCAGAGGAGTTACGGGCAAAGCTGGAAAGTCCTATTGTTGAGGTGGTGTGTGGAGCCTGGTCTGCCTGATGCTTCAGAGTTTGGGGATTGGGAGGAAACGATAATCTGTATCGCAAAATGAGGGGTCGATACACATGTGAGCAGATCCTTCAATGAAGATCAACACCATCACCCAGCAGCACGCAGGGGAATGATTTTCCCGACTTCTTTGAGCGAATCAAGATAGTCGGCCCACGCCTGCATCATCTTCTTCCTCTCTGGCAGAAATTCGGCGTAGTTGTAGGCTGCCCTCACCGAGTTACGCTCGGCATGAGCAAGCTGTCGCTCAATCGCATCACGATTCCATCCCTGCTCGTTCAGCAGAGTACTGGCCATGCTCCGAAAGCCATGGCCGCTCATTTCATCCTTTTCATACCCCATTCGTCTTAGTGCCGAAAGAACAGCGTTACTGCTCATGGGCCTGGAACCTGTTCGCGGGCTTGGAAAGACATAGCGCCCGTCTCCGGTTAAGGGCTGGATCTCATACAGCACTTCCTGAGCTTGACGAGACAAGGGTACGATGTGGACCACTCCTGCCTTCATCTTTTCGGCAGGAATACGCCATTCAGCGACCTCAAGATCAACTTCCGACCACTCGGCATGCCGTAGCTCACCCGGGCGCACAAAAACGAGAGGAGCAAGCCGGAGTGCACAACGGGTTACGATACTGCCTCGATAGCTTTCAATAGAGCGCAGCAACCCTGCAATCGCTTTTGGATCGGTGATTGTCGCCATGTGCTTACTCGGCGACGGAGGTATCGCTCCACGTAGATCACCGGAAGGGTCTCGTTCAGCCCGCCCAGTCGCTACAGCGTAACGGAATACCTGCCCGCAGTTCTGCTGTGTACGATGTGCAGTTTCCAGGGTTCCTTTCGCTTCGATTCGCCGTAAAACACTGAGTAGTTCCGGCGCGGTGATCGACTTGATCGGTCTCTTTCCCAGCCAGGGGAAAACATAGAGCTCGAGACGTCGAATTATTTTATTGCCGTGACTCGACGCCCAGGATGGAGAAAATTTAGTATGCCACTCCCGGGCTATGACCTCGAACGTTTCCGTTTCCTCTGTAGAGGCAGCCTTCTGTGCCTTCTTGGTATCACTCGGATCAACACCTTTGGCGATCATTGCCAAAGCCTGCTCTCGCTGCTGCCTCGCATCGGCAAGTGAAATTTGGGGGTATATACCGATTGAAAGGAGTTTCTCGATACCCCCAAAACGGTATTTGAGCCGCCAGAGTTTGCCGCCGGTCGGGCTCACGTGAAGGAACAATCCCCCGCCGTCGAAAAGCTTCTGTGCTTTCTCGGTGGCTTTGATAGTCCGAATCTTGGTATCAGTTAATGGCACAATCCTTTTAGGCATAGGACCTCCAGCGCTTTTTGGGGGTATCGCACAAGCGCCTATCGCTGGATACCCCCAAAGATACCCCCAAAAACCTAGGATTTTATCGTACCAACTGAGACATCTTTGGACAATAAAAAACCCGCTTTCCTTGTGAGAAAGCGGGTTTATATATCTTACCGGACGTTACCGGACTATCTTTTGGTGGCGATGCAGGGACTTGAACCCCGGACACTGCGGATATGAGCCGCATTGTATTGGCCTTTGATAAACATTGATAAGCATTGATTTATCATATAAAATCAGGTATAAATGACTTATGGATTGATTCCAACCAATGCCCTTCAATTGATCAAAATTGACCAAATTTGCCTACAAGTTGCCTACAAGTTTTGAGGGGGTCACCATGAACAGCCGCATCAGATTGACCAACCCGAGGATTCAATCGTTCACCTGTCCGGAAGGCAAGGGACAGGCCTTTTTGTGGGACACGATAGCGCCCTGTCTGGCGGTCAGAGCCACCCCGAGAAGAAAGACGTTTGTCTTCGAGACCCGGTTCAGCGGGAATACGATTCGCATAACTCTTGGGGATGTTGCATCACTCTTGATCGACGATGCTCGACACCGCGCCAATGAAGCCAAAAATCTTGTTGACCAGGGCATTGACCCCCGGCTTGAAAAGAGGCGGACAGAGGAGCGCGAAACCGTAGAACGCCAGGAGCGAGCACGCCAGGACATGACCCTTGGCGAGGTGTGGCCGATCTACATGGAAGAGCGACGGCACGCATGGAGCACGAACTATTACAGCCTGCACGAGCGATTGATAACCGCCGGCGGCCAGCAGCGGACCAGGGCGAAGGGCAAAACCGTACCCGGGCCATTGGCGAGTCTTGCGGCCATGCCGATTTCATCCATTACCACCGATGCCGTCAAGCATTGGCTCGCCAGAGAGAAGACCACCAGACCGACACAAACCCGGATCGCATTCGAGGCGCTGCGAACCTTCCTCAATTGGTGTGATGACGACGAGCGGTTCAAGGGGCTTGCGTCGCCCGATGCCTGTGGCGCGAAGATCAAGCGTGACAACCTGGCGCGGAAGGCGGCCCGGAACGATTGCCTTGAGAGGGGCCAGCTTCGAGCATGGTTCAGATCGGTCACGCGGTACGAGAGCCGGGTCATGTCGGTCTACATCCAGACGCTACTGTTGACAGGCGCCAGGCGGGAAGAGGCGATGGCTCTTGAATGGTCCGATATCGATTTTCGATGGGGCCGGATATCGATCATGGGCAAGGGCGGCATTCCAAGAGACATTCCATTGACGCCTTACATGGCCGCCCTGCTGCATTCTCTTCCCCGCGTGAACCAGTGGGTATTCTCTTCCAAGACAAGTGCCACAGGGCGAATGCAGAGCCCCACCAGGGCATTTCAAACGATGATGGCCCGAGCCGAGATTGAAGGGCTCACCCTGCACGGCCTACGCAGGAGCTTTTCCACCCTAGCGGAATGGCTGGAGGCGCCAGCCGGGATCATCGCACAGATACAAGGGCACCAGCCGAGCGCGATTGCCGAAAAGCACTACAAAAAACGCCCCCTCGACCTGTTGCGGGTATGGCACTTGAAAATCGAGAGATGGATACTCGAACAGGCTGGAATTGAACAGCCGGCAGAGCAGGACGATGCGGCACCTCTGCGGTTGGTTGCCGGCGGAAAATAGCACAATACTTGACCGGCTCCACCACTGCGAAGATCGTTACGATTGCCAAGAGGGCGGCGCCGTGACGAGATGGCGTGAGGGCCGTCTAGCTTGAGAAAGAGCGGGAAAATACATCACAAAGGAGAGTTATGAAGAAAATCATCTGCTGTTCTGTCCTTGCGGCTATGCTGATGACTTCCGGTTGTGCCGGGAGCAGGAAGTATGCCTACAACTACCAGGCCCCGCCACAGGCCGTTTCTTGCTCGATCATCGATTCCAGGCCCGAGCAGGAAAAAAAGGGTGAGGTCCTATCTATGCTCGTGTCCAGTAGCAATTACGGAATCTATCGCATCGGCGATAGCCAGTTGATCCCGGATCGCATCACTTTCCTGAAAGACAAACTCGAGGCTGCACCAGGCGGAAAACTGCAGGGGAAGGCGGTCACGGTGACGCACTTCGAAATCCTCAACAACCTGCAGAAGCATCTGCGCTCATCCGTAGCCTTTGGCGCGGTTGGCGGGATTGCCGGCGGCCTGATCTATGCTGGCGTCACCGACGATCCCACGGCGCTGATTGATGTTAACCTTGAGATCAGTGTTGACGGGAAGCCGGTAGGGGCACACGTCGCCCACGGCTACAATTTCGGCAAGTGGGAAGGCGCTACCGACGAGATCGTCGCCAGGGAAATTCACCTGGCCATGAACAAAGCCGTTGAGGTTGTGATCGGGAAAATATGAACACCACACATAATTGGTGTGAGCGTTTACGCTTCAAGCGTATTTGACCGGGCTAGGTCGTGACTGATCATCACCACCGAAGAGCCGCAACCCTGGCGGCCTGCCCGGTTTTTTATCAAGGGGACCTTGTGAGGGACAAGATAGATGGAACCGCACAGAAAAAATAAACCGCTAGAAGAGTGGACGCTGGATGAGTGGATGCAATGGGAAGACGAGCAAAAAGAAGCCTTGGTGAAAGGTTGGATGGATCAGAGGCCAGAGTTCGACCGCCCGGAGATCACCCCGGAGTTTGATGACGGCTGGAGGATGTGGGAACTCGACCGCGAGATATCGAGGGTGGAAGCTATACCAGAACCAACCCCTACCGATTGGAAGATCAATAGAGACAGGTTGGAGAGCCTTGAATCCGAACGCAAGAAGATCCTGTCAAAAAGCCTGAAAAGCAGTCCCCCGGCGAAGCATGAAGGGGGCAGCCCTCGTGAAGGAGGGCGGCCTCACTCTCTCTTAAGAGAAGCCGTGGAACATCTCTATGGGAAGCTACACGAAAGTAGAGATAGTGAATGTTTACGCGCCGGAGCGATCCGATTATTCATGCAAAAATTTAGAGCAATGGTAGGGAAAGATGAATACATAACCGAGCGTATCGTAAGAATATCGCTTAGTGGCGGAAAATGGACAATAAAAACACAAGAGATAACAGCAAAAGAGGATAGCCAAAGGGTAGTGATGCAGAAGAGCAAGACATACGGCCAAAACGAAATATCAAAGATCTTGAACGACCTCAGAAGGAAAAAACCCATCGAGTAATTTTCCCGTTCCAAAACCCAGGTTTCCGAATTCCGAAACCCCAGGTTTCCGAAATCTTCGTGGTTCACTCCTCGTCAAAGGCAAACAACGAATAACCGTTGCGCCTAAATTCGACGAGGACAACCATGAAAGATCGACTCCCCAAGCAGGACATCCCTCCCAAGCAGTACATCTCTACAAATGATATTGCCGCACGTTTCGGAGTCAAGGGCGATACCGTCCGCCGGAACCTTTGCACACAAGGTCATTTTCTTGGATTGAAGCCGCTGAAGTTGCCGAACGGTCGATTGCTGTGGCCGGCAGTCAGCCCGGACCAGATCGCAGCGGAGGCGTGATCCATGATCGCGAAAAGAAAAGCGACTCTTCCCAAACCGGACGGCAACCGGGGAAGAGCCGCTTCAAAACAACAACTTCATAATAGCCATTTTTCACGAAAATATAAAGAGATAGATTGGTTTTTTCTCAGTCTTATCATCGTCTACGATGCAGCGATCCTTGCGGTCGGTCTGGCCCTGGTTTTCGGGTCGAGGGGGGCATTGTGAATGCCCCGGCAACAGAGCGGATCAATGCCGCCGGTCTTTCCCGTGCGGATCTCAAAAAGCTGATGCGGCAGGCCTTGGACGAAGAGGAACGGCAATTGGAACGGCAATTCCCTCCTGCCGGGGAGAAGTCTTCCCGCCTTGCAGAGGAACAGATGGGAGACCAGGGCACACAGACGGAACACAGCGCCCCGCCGACCAGGCACATGCTTTCGATAAGTGAGGAAGAACTGGCCTCTGCAAGCCTGACCCCCACCTGTGTCGTGGAGGAATACCTTTATGCTGACGTTGCAACTCTCAGCGCCCCCGGCGGAACCGGCAAAACCACCCTCGTGCTATATGAGGCGATCTGTCTATCAGTTGACAGGCCGGTCCATGGAATGAGGGTCAAGAAACCCGGCTGGACATTGATCATCACCGCAGAAGATCAGCGCGAGCGGCTGGTTGCCCGTCTGCGGGAGATCATGAACAGCATGGATCTGACCGCCGATGAGCGAAAGGTCGTGATGCAGAGCGTCCTTCCCTGGGACGTCACCGGCGAACAGCTAAGTCTTATCGTTGCAATGGATGGAAACCTTGTCCTCACAACGCTTGCTGACGACATCATCAAGACCCACCAGCAAGACCCTCCGGTTCTGATAATTTTCGACCCCCTTATCAGCTTTGGCGTGTCCGAGACGATGGTCAACGACAACGAGCAGGCGATCGTAAAAGCCTGCCGCCGGATCGTAAAAGGTTTGGATTGCTGCGTCCGGTTGATTGCTCACACTGGGAAGGCGAACGCCAGGGAAAAGACCCTCGACCAGTACAGCAGCCGGGGCGGATCCGCCTTGTCTGATGGATCGAGGATGGTATCGGTCCTGCAAACCTGGTCGGCAGGTGACGAAATGAAACCGCCGGCAGGATGCACGCCAGACGGGGAGGCGTCTATCACGATCCTGGCAAGGCCGAAACTCAGCTATGCAAAGCCGAACCTGCCGAATCTGTGGATCCGTCGAACCGGCTACACCTTCGAGACCTTCACCGATATTCAGATCAGCAAGGAAGAACGCGACGAGGCCATTCTCGACCAGGTGGAACGCTTCCTTGCAAGCGAGGTACAGCAGGGGCACCGGCACAACAAGACGAGCCTTGAAACATCTGTGCCCAACCTCAAGCGATCCGAGGTGAGAATGGCAATCGCCGTCCTTATGGCGCACGGTCGCATCATCGAAGTTGACTTGCCGGCGGAAGAGATACGGACCAGGCGGAAAACATACCTGACCACCCCGGCAGAATTCAGCAGGATTCCCAAAGACGATGAATTCGATCCTGCCAAGGAAACAGCCGGAAATAATGCCGCCGCCTATAGGGAAAATATTGGCGGCAGTATTTCGCCGCCTATTTTTCCCCCTGTTTCCAATGCTGCGGCGATGAGTCGGCAGGATTCGGCAGAATTGGCAGAATTAACAGACAGCAGGGAAAAATCATGCTGATGACCTTGATCGAAAAGGACGGCCTCGGGCCGAAAAAGAAGACCGGCGCCGAATATGCCTCTCCTTGCCCGTCCTGCGGTGGACGAGATCGGTTTGTCATCCATGCCGACACCTGGCGGTATTGGTGCCGGGGGTGCGGCAAGAGCGGCGATGCCCTCCAGTACCTCCGGGACTTCCATGGAATGTCCTTCCCGGATGCCGCCGCCCTGGTCGGAAAACAGCTTTCCCCGAATCGGCAGAGCAGACCGGCCAAGATGCAACCAGCGCCGAAACCGACCCCGGCGTCACAACCTGCAGCATGGCGGGAGCGGGCCGCACTCGGTATAGCCAGAGCGCATGAAAACCTGCTTGGCAACGACGAGGTGCTCGAGTGGTTGCGGCTTAGCCGGGGCATCACCCGTGAAACTGCTGAACGCTTCAATCTCGGATGGCTGACCAAAGACAGATTTTTTTGGCGGGGAGAATTCGGCCTTGAGCCGGACGGCCCAAAAAAGAAAATGGTTGTTCCTAGCGGCCTACTAATTCCTTGGCGTGACCAGCGAATCAGGGTGCGCCGCAACAATGCGGCGGACGCGGAGAAGTTTGGGCGTTATCATCTTGTCTCCGGTTCAGTAAAAGATCCCTTCCTGATCGGCGACCCTTACGAGAACACCGCAATAATCGTCGAATCCGAGCTCGACGCCATTCTGTTGAGCCAGGAACTCACAAGGCCGGCATTCGTCGTGGCCATGGGTTCGACCAGCAACCGACCAGATACCGAGCTGATAGATAAACTGTCCTCTTGCCCTGTGGTGCTGGTCGCGATGGACACGGATGAGGCCGGTTCAAAAGCGTGGAAATGGTGGACTGACAACGTTCCTGGAGTATTCCGCGCCATGACCCCTGCAGCCATCGGAAGCGATATTACCGAGGCATTTCTTGCCGGTCTTGACCTGAATGAATGGCTCGGAGTGTCGATGGAATTTTGTTGCGAGGCGATCACCGAGACCGACGAGACCGACGCCGAGCAACCTACTTTTTAAAAGACCCAACACCACGGAGCAACACACATGAAATTCTTTGTGAGGATCGACCAGGCCGGCGGGAAGTATGGAAGGTTCCCATGTCCGTTTTGTGGAAGCCGAGCCGATTTTAAATTTACGGCCGGGGCCGGATGGTGCCCGAAGTGCGGGGTGAAATTTATGGATTGCGGAGACACCCCTCGTTATCGAGCCAAAGGCGACCGGGAGAAGGTCACACACTGGAGACCGTTATCTGTCGAAAACACAGGAAAGGAGACGCTGAGATGAAGGACATAAACGAGGTTCGATTTTCAGGCACGGTCATCAAGCAATTCTACCGGATTCGGCCCAGTTTTATTGTTTTCACGGTTCGATGTAACCGGGCGCAAATCGAGGTAGGGGCCTTTGATGCCCTGGCCGCCAAGACCCACCTGGAACGAGGAGATCGGGTTTATATCGTGGGCCGTGTGCAACCACTCCACCCCCCTGTCCCGAGAGCGGCAAGTTTCGATGTTGTCGCTCATGAGATTCACCGGCACGAGGGCACCGGGCAGCAAGAGGCGGCGGTACAGGCCGCACAGGCCCAGCAGTTCAAGGCGAAGCTGGCCGGCAATGTGGTGTGATCATGGCCGACCAAGACCAAGCAGTGAACTGGGCGCGCCGGGTATTCGGCTCAGAAGCCAAGGCGTACCAGTGGATGAAGACCAGACTTGAGGAGGTAGCGAAGAGATGATGAAATTGACCCCGAAGCAAGAAACCTTCTGCCTTGCGTACCTGGAGACAGGGAACGCTTCGGAGGCGTATCGGCAGAGCTACAACCCCCCAAAGATGTCCCCAAAAACCGTGAATGAGGCATCTTGCAGGCTCTTGGCGAATGGCAAGATAGCGGCAAGAATCAAAGAGATCCAGGACCGGATACTCAATGAACTGGTGTGGGAAAAGCAGCACTCTCTTCAGATCCTGGCCGGTATCGCCCGCGATGAATCAGCCAGGGCAACCGAACGGATCGCGGCCGTGAAAGAACTCAACGCAATGCACGGATACAATGCGCCGGCGAAGGTCACTCACCAGTTCACCGACCCCGCCGGCGAGCCAATTACCGGGATCAATATTACTGTCCGGGCCGTGGCACCTGGGGAGGTCAGAATCACAAACTCATGAATGACAATAGGATTCACCAGAATCACGATTTGCTGAGATCGATTGGCAGGCCCATCTTTAGCGAAAACAACATCTTAACGCCAGGAGAAGTCTTGCATGCCAATTATCAATAACCAAGCTCATTTTGACCTCACCTGAAAGTTATGGGCTCCAATCGGTTCAGAGAGCAAAGTCGAACCTCCCCTTCCCTTATTCATAACGAGCATCTCAATCGTGCATTCTCGATGGCACACGAAACGATATCGGTTTGAAATTCCTGTTACATCCTGATAGGGTGCGGAGTCATATTCATTTCTCGGCAATTCGAGTTGTTACAATGTGGCACCATACCTGCTTGAACGAGTTCTGATAGGTAGGGTCTGTTTTTTTATGACGAAATATTTTTGAGGTAGGACGTACAGTAAATGACCCAATCAACAAACAACCTGGCCGCCTACATCTGGTCCCTGGCCGATCTCCTCCGTGGCGACTTCAAGCAGAGTCAGTATGGGCGGGTGATCCTGCCCTTCACCCTGCTGCGGCGGCTGGAAGGAGTGCTGGCGGCGACCAAGCCGGCGGTGCTGACCGAATACCAGAGGATTCAGACGTTGAACCTGCCGGAGGAGGCCCAGGAGAAACTGTTGCTGCGGGCCACCGGCGATCTGAGGTTTTACAACCTCTCGAAGATGGATCTTGCCACCCTCGGCGAATCGGGCATCAAGGACAACCTGGAGTCGTATGTCCAGGGGTTCTCCAAGGATGCCCGGGAGATCTTCGAGTACTTCAATTTCACCGAGTTCATCGGCCAGCTCAATGACGCCAACCTCCTGTACAAGGTGGTGCAGAAGGTCCGGGCCACCGATCTCTCGCCCACGGCCATCTCCAACCATGAAATGGGGCTGGTATTCGAGGAGCTGATCCGGCGCTTCGCCGAGGGTTCCAACGAGACGGCGGGCGAGCACTTCACCCCGCGCGACATCGTCCGCCTGACCACCGCCCTGGTGTTCATGGAGGATGACGACGCCCTGACCACCCCCGGCATCATCCGCACCATCTACGACCCGACGGCGGGCACGGGCGGCTTCCTGTCCTCGGGCATGGAGTATGTCCACGAGCTCAACCCCCAGGCGGTCATGCGGGCCTACGGCCAGGAACTCAACCCCGAGAGCTACGCCATCTGCAAGGCGGACATGCTGATCAAGGGCCAGGAGGTCGGCAACATCAAATTCGGCAACACCCTGTCCGGCGACCAGCTCCATGGCCGGCATTTCGATTACATGCTCTCCAACCCGCCGTTCGGTGTCGACTGGAAGAAGATCGAGCAGGAGGTCCAGGACGAACATGCCCTCAAGGGCTACGCTGGCCGCTTCGGACCGGGGCTGCCCCGGGTCTCGGACGGCTCGCTGTTGTTCCTGTTGCACCTGATCAGCAAGATGAGCGAGGAAGGCTCCCGGATCGGCATCATCCTCAACGGCTCGCCCCTGTTTACCGGCAGCGCCGGCTCAGGCGAGTCGGAGATCCGCCGCTACATCCTGGAGGCCGACCTGCTGGAGGCCATCGTCGCCCTGCCCACCGACATGTTCTACAACACCGGCATCGCCACCTATGTCTGGGTGCTGTCCAACCGGAAGACCCTGGAACGCAAAGGCAAGGTACAGCTGATCAACGGGATCAACCTCTGCGGCAAGATGCGCAAGTCGCTCGGCGCCAAGCGCCATGTCATGGACGAGGACGATATCGCCACCATCACCCGGGCCTTCGGCGAGTTCAAGGTGATCGACGCCCGGGAGTTGGACAAGGCGCCGGTGCAGAAAAGCAACCGCGGCCGGCAGTCGGAAAACGGCAAGACCGAGCAGCCCAAGACCTTCAGCAGCAAGATCTTCAAGTCCCACGAGTTCGGCTACCGGCGAATCACCATCGAGCGGCCGTTGCGGGAGTCGTTTCAGTTCAGCGATGAACGAATCGCCGCCCTGCGTTTCGCCCCCAGGCCCCTGGACGCCCCGATGCGGTGGATCTATGCAGAGTACGGCCAGGACTGGACCGATGATACCTACGGCATGGTCCAGGAACATGCGGAGGCGATCCATAAGTATGTGAAGAAACACTGCAGCGGGTTGAAGGAAAAACAGGTCAAGGATCTGCTGAACCAAAAAACCTGGTTGGATCAGAAAGCGTTGCTGGCCAAGGCTCGGCAACTGCAGCAGGCCATCGGCAGCGACCGGCATGACGACATGAACGTCTTCGAGGATATGCTCCGGGCTACCGGGGTAAAGCTCGATACGAGTGAGAAGAAGCAGATCACCGCCGCGGTGAGCTGGAAGAATCCAGAAGCCGAGAAGGTCATCAAGAAGGTGCACAAGAAGGGCACCGCCGCCGACCCCATTTACGGCCTTTTCGCGGTGGACGGCAAGGTGGTCGAGTACCACAGCGACGGCGACCTGCGCGACCACGAGAACGTCGCCCTCGACCCGTCACGGCCGGTCAATGAAATGAACGAGGACTATTTCGCCCGCGAGGTGCTGCCCCATGTGCCCGAGGCCTGGATCGACGGCGGCAAACGCGATGGCAAGGACGGAGAGATCGGCATCGTCGGCTATGAGATCCCCTTCAACCGCCATTTCTATGTCTACCAACCGCCCCGGGACCTGGCCGAGATCGATGCCGACCTCGACAAGGTCAGCGCCGAGATCATGGCGCTGTTGCGGGAGGTGCATTCGTGATGACTGGGCGGTATCGAGCGTATCCGGAGTACAGGGATTCCGGTGTAGCTTGGATTAGTCATGTTCCAACCACCTGGAAGAGGGTTAGGTTGAAGTTTTTAGTGGCAGTCAATATGGGGCAGTCTCCATCTTCAGAAGACTGTAATCAAGATGGATTTGGACTACCATTTTTGCAAGGAAATGCAGAGTTTGGGAAATTATGGCCAATAGCGGTTAATTACTGCCATATCCCGAGGAAAATTGCAGATCCTGGTGATTTACTGTTGTCTGTCCGTGCACCTGTTGGAGCATTAAATATCGCAGATCAGGTTTATGGAATTGGCAGAGGACTTTGTTCACTAAGGGTGTTTGACATATTATCAAGATCCTATCTGTGGTGGCTGATACCGATCCTGAAAACTGAGTTGGATACAGTTTCTACAGGTAGCACATTTGAAGCTGTTAGTGTTGAGCAAGTACGTAATGTAGAAATTTACCTGCCTTGTTCAACTTCAGAACAGGAAACCATAGCTAAGTTCCTAGACTATGAAATAGCAAAAATCGATGCGCTGATCTCCAAGCAGCAACAGCTCATCGCCCTGCTTAAGGAAAAACGCCAGGCAGTGATCAGTCATGCCGTGACCAAAGGGTTAAATCCCGATGCCCCCATGAATGATTCCGGGATTGAGTGGCTGGGGGAGGTGCCTGCACATTGGGAGGCTCTAAAAATCCGTTACGTTGCTAAGCTCGAATCTGGTCACACACCCAGCCGAAGAGTTTCTGAATACTGGGAAAATTGTACTATCCCTTGGGTTACATTGACAGATGTCTGGCAACTGCGATCAGGGAAACAGATATATATTTCAATGACAAACGAGAAGGTTAGCCAGATAGGGCTTAATAATTCATCAGCTCGGTTACTACCAAGCGGTACGGTAATTCTGTCCCGAACCGCATCTGTGGGCTTCTGCGGTATCATGAAGGGTTGTATGGCTACAAGTCAAGATTTTGCAAACTGGATATGCCCGGAAAATAAGATATTGCCCGAGTATCTATATTTCTCTTTGCTTGCGATGAAGGGGGAGTTTCAGCGGTTGATGATGGGATCAACCCATAAAACCATTTACATGCCTGATATATCGGAACTGAAATGTGCATTGCCGCCGTTTGGCGAACAGAGAACTATCGTAGACAATTTACTGGACAGGATAGGGCATTTCGACATTGCTGAAGAGAAAGCAGACCAAGCCATTGCACTTTTAAAAGAACGCCGCACCGCCCTCATCTCCGCCGCCGTCACCGGCAAGATCGACGTCCGCGACTGGCAGCCTCCCCCCAGCAACCCCACCCCCAGCAAGGATACCCCATGACCTCCCATGGCGATGCCGCCAACGAGCTCACCTTCCACAACGATATCATCAATCAGCTGGTGGCCGGCGGCTGGCTGCTGGGAACCTCGGAGCGGTACAACCGTGAGCTCGCCCTCTACCCCGAGGATCTTCTCGGCTTCGTCAGGGACACCCAGGACGGCCAGTGGCGCAAATTCTGCCAGCTCCACCCGATCGATCCGGGAAAGGAGTTCCTGAAGCGGGTGGCAGTCCAGCTCGACAAGGCCGACCCCAATGCCGCCGATGCCAAGATGCGGACCTTCGGCACCCTCGGTGTCCTCCGCCATGATCTGCGGCATCGCAGTACCCGTTTCTCCCTCTGCCAGTTCCGGCCGGAGCACGACCTCAATCCCGAAACCCTGGCCCGCTATGCCAAAAACCGGCTGCGGGTGGTGCCGGAACTGGTCTACAGCCCCTGGGCCACTGCCGAGCAACTGGCCGAGACCGGCAGCAAATCCAGGGCCTGGCGCATCGACCTGGTGCTGTTCGTCAACGGCATCCCCGTCGCCACCCTGGAGCTGAAGTCGGAGTTCAAACAGGCGGTGCACAAGGCCATCAAACAGTACAAGACCACCCGGCTGCCGGTCGACCCGGCGACCAGGAAACCGGAACCGCTGCTGACCTTCAAACGGGGGGCCCTGGTCCATTTCGCCGTCAGCCAGTACGAGGTGTACATGACGACTCGGCTGGCCGGGGCTGACACCGTTTTCCTCCCCTTCAACAAGGGCACCCGGGACGGCGGCGCCGGCAACGACCCGTCCGCCGATGTCAACCGCTACGCCACCGACTATCTGTGGACCGAGGTGCTGGCCTCCGACAATCTGCTGACCATCCTTGGCCGCTACGTCCATCTGCAGATCGAGGACAAGGAGGACTGGGACGGGCGGAAGTACCGCAAGGAGACCATGATCTTTCCCCGCTATCACCAGTGGGACGCGGTCAATAAACTCATCGATGCGGCCCGCCGGGAAGGCCCCGGCCACCGGTATCTGATCCAGCACAGCGCCGGGTCGGGCAAGTCCAATTCCATCGCCTGGACGGCACACCAGCTGTCATCGATCTACGATGGGACCGGCCGGAAGCAATTCGACTCGGTGATCATCGTCACCGACCGCAATGTGCTCGATGCCCAACTGCAGGACACTATTTCCCAATTCGAGCAGGTGGACGGGGTGGTGGGCCGGATCAACACCAGGGAGGGGGACGGTTCCAAGTCGGAGAAGCTGGCGGCGGCGCTGACCCATGCTCAGCCGATCATCATCGTCACCATCCAGACCTTTCCCTTCGTGCTGCAAGCCATCGAGGATGATGTGGCCCTCAAGCAGCGGCGCTATGCCATCATCGCCGACGAGGCCCACTCGTCCCAGACCGGATCCACCGCCAGGAAGATGAAGGAGGTGCTGATGCTCGACACCAGGACGGATGACGAGGAGGAGCCGACCGCCGAGGACATCCTCGATGCAATGGTGGCCTCTCGTTGCGCCTCCACCAATCTCAGCTATTTCGCCTTTACCGCCACCCCCAAGACGAAGACTCTGGAGTTGTTTGGCCGTCTGCCGCACCCGGATCAGGCGCCGTCGAAAAAAAACAGGCCCGAGGCCTTTCACGTCTATTCCATGCGGCAGGCGATCGAAGAGGAATTCATCCTCGATGTGCTGAAAAACTACACCAATTACAAGGTGGCCTATAATTTGGCCCTGAAGATCCAGGCCTCCGATCCAGAGGTGGAGAGCAGGAAGGCCCGGGTGAAGTTGAACCAGTGGGTGCGGCTGCATGATTACAACATTGCTCAGAAGATCCAGGTGATCATCGAACATTTCCGCGACAATGTTATGGGGCTGTTGGGCGGGCAGGCCAAGGCCATGGTGGTGACCAGCGGACGCAAGGAGGCGGTGCGGTACAAACTGGGCTTCGAGAAGTATATCGCCGCCAGGGGATATCCCAATATCCATGCCCTGGTGGCCTTCTCCGGCGAGGTCGAGTTCAGCGACAATGACCCGAATGCCGAGGGGCTCCTGGGCCAAAAGTTCAGCGAGAGCGGGCTGAGCATGAACCCGGGGCTCAAGGGGCGAGATATGCGCAAGGCCTTCGACTGCGACGACTACCAGGTGATGATCGTCGCCAACAAGTTCCAGACCGGGTTCGATCAGCCGAAGCTGTGCGCGATGTATGTCGACAAGAAGCTCGGCGGCGTGGAGTGCGTCCAAACCCTGTCGCGACTCAACCGCACCTATCCCGGCAAGAAGGACAGCGGCACCTTTGTGCTCGACTTCTTCAATGAGCCGCAGGACATCCTTGAGGCCTTCCAGCCCTATTACCAGACGGCGGAGCTGGCCGATGTTTCCGATCCGGACCTGATCTTCGACCTGTACGACAAGCTGCGGGCGGCCGGCATCTTTCTGTGGCAGGAGGTGGAGCAGTTCTGCGCCGCCTATCTGATCAAGAGCAAGAGCAATGCCGCGATCGCCAATATCTGCAAACCGGCGGTGGACCGGTGGAAGGTGCGGTACAGGTCGGCCATCGAGGCCTATAAGGAGGCCAAGGTCATCTTCGAGCGCACCAGAAAGACCGGTGACGCGGTGCTGATCGCCAATGCCGACAGCAGTTTCAAGGCCTGCAGGAAGGAGAAGGATGGGCTGGAGATCTTCAAGAAGGACCTCGGCAGCTTTGTCCGATTGTATGAGTTCATGTCGCAGATCGTCGAGTACGACGACAGGAACCTGGAAAAGCTGTGCCTGTATGCCCGCAACCTCCGGCCGATGCTGCGGGAGGAACTGCTCGACGAGGACGGCATCGATCTGCAGGGGGTCGAGCTGAGCCACTACCGGCTGTCGAAGATCCACCAGCAGAGCCTGAAGCTGCAGGAGAACAGCCCTGATTTCCAGCTGGACCCGGGGGATGGGCTGGGCTCGGCCAAAGCCAAAGACAGGAAGGAGGAACTGATCTCGCAGATCATCCACCGGCTGAACGAGCTGTTCATCACCGATGAGCTGACGGACAACGACCTGGTCAACTATGCCTACACCATCCGCGATAAGGTGCGGGAGAATGCCACGGTGATGCTGCAGATCGCCAACAACTCACCGGAGCAGGCGATGCTCGGCGATTTCCCGAAGGCGGTCGACGATGCGGTGCTGGGCAGCCATGAAGCCCACCACAACCAGATGATGCAGCTGCTGTCGGACCCGAAGAAGGCGGCGGGGTTTGCCCGGGTGGTGTTTGATTTGTTGCAGTTAAACAATTGAAGATTAAAGGTGCGGTCGTCGCACCCGTAGTTGTTGGTTGAGCAACTTTCATTCATTATACGTGGATTCTATATTCTGCAAAATATCTTGTTAGGCAGATAAGACGATGAGACAAGAAGAAAAAGTAATAAGTGAATTCGCGAAAGAAATCGCAGAACGAATATCAAGAAAAACGATCGCTGCACTTCAAAAGGTAAAGGATATCCAATTAGGAGATGATTCAGGGTTAAAGAACGCATGGGATGAGATTTGTTTTCAAGTGCAATACGAAAAATCGTTTATTTGGGATGTGTATGATGAGACCGTGCGATCATTCGTTTTCGCATATATTGAAGAATTGAAAACTTATGAAAAGTCTGCTCTTTGGTTTCAAACAGATAACGGATGGGATTGGCTTTACGAAAACGAAGAAGAGCATGAACTTCCTCCAATTTTCGGGGAAGACATAGTGCAATATATTGTTCGAGAGTACGTATATTTTAAAGCGGGTGGTTGGGAAAATCACAGGCTCAGGGCCTTTTTTGAACATCTTAGATCATGATAATCGATGGAGACGAGCACTCGAAGAAGGCGGCGGGCGTTGCCCGGGTGGTGGATAACAGATAACAGAAGGAACGAAACTGTGAAAGTTGAAAAAGATCCATTAGCTCCAGTTAGCTTTATATCAATGTTTCGAACTGTGCTACAGGATTGGGAAGAAGAACGCCTTATCGATTCTTCGATGCCGTCAGCAATGAAAATGACCAAAGCGCTTTGGGGAAATTGCAATGGATGGTCTCCGTATTGTGATCTTTCATTAGTTGCACACGTAACTCCTGACAAAATTATTCATGCAATAAAAGGATATATTGGAGAATTTCACAATCGTGATGCCTGGCTTGTTATGGATGAATGGGTCAGGAAAATGGGAGTCACTGCAAAGTCACAATTTCCTGATATTTACGAGATCTTAGACACATTTGAGAGTGTTATCTATAATGATGCGCGGCCCGATCTGGATTATGATGATTAGTTAAATAATTGTTCGAAATTTATGACACCGGAAGTGAGAAGGTAGCCAGGCTGATCACGCAACGAGACCGGAGAACGAGAGGCGCGTCGTTATGAGGTGGTGTGTATGACATGGAAACCGCTGAAAGGCGAAGAACGGGCGAGGAAGTTGGAAGAGCTGAAGAGGGAATTTCCGGAACAGGCCGACCTGCTGGATAAATGGGAGCGGGAGGAAGGTCCGCCCGCGCCGCCGATGACGGCGAAGGAGTTCCAAGATATTCTAAGGAAACGGCGCAAGAGACAAGTGAAGGTAGAAGACTGGGCCAGTCTTGCCAATCCAGCATGTCGGGACATATTGGAATCTAACATCTCCCCTACAGAAAAAATAACTCGGCTTGTTGATATGTGGTTGAAGGAAAACCCGGACTTCGAGCTTGACGATGTTGACCTGTGGCACCCCTCCTACATCGCCCTTCATCGCGAAATGAATCCATGGCTTTTTGCTCAATGTGATAATGAGGCTGAATATGTTGGGTTATGGGCGCTGCTCCTGGCTGCCGCTAAAGAGTGGTTTCCAGATAAGGGTGCGACCAAGGCAGGTCGTTCATTTTGTTACTGTATTGAGGCAGCAGACTGTATCTCCTGGAATGGATGGGAACCAATCCAGCCTGTTCTTCAGGATTATCTCAATTGGCATTACGGAAATAAAGATTCATTCGACCAGGATCCTATTTCGATGACGGGATTTCCGAACAATGGGCACCAGGAAACAACCATGTTAACCGAGAAAGACGCCGCCCTCGCCTTCGCCAAGGCATGGAACAGGCTGGACTGTAGCGAGTTCATCCAATTGCTGGCGGAAGATGCTGTCTATGAATCCCAGTGGGTTTTCACCCCGCTGGAGGGCAAGGAGGATATTGCCGATTATCTCACTGGCAAGATGGAGACAATCCATGCATCCGGCAAGAGGGTCCGCGCCGAATTGTCCACTGCCAGATGTGGGAACGAGTACGGGAAAGCCTGTGTCGTGCTGCAGCAGTGCGAGAACCGGGACACCGATTCGGTGATGGTCTTCGAGGTGGACGGCGACAGGATCAGGAGGTGTGACCTATGTGCCCCGGAGTTCTTTAACCCAGAGCCGACAGGCATCTATCCTATTTGAATCGCTCTCGAGCCATGCCCTTGAAATGAAAGGCTGGTTCCGTTTGGTGTGAGGACAACCGAATGCGGTGGACTTTGGTGGGTTGCGGTAATACTGCTATTAAAGGTGTTGGCAGGTCTAATTTCCTTGTAAAGTGTTTACTCTTTCTGGTAGGAATTGTCGCAGGAGAAAAATTTACCTGTCATATCGAGCAGGTCACACTATTTTCTGTTCAACCCGGAATGTATTGTCATGTTTGATAAAAGCAGCATTATCCTTGGTTTTACAGGCTCAATCGGAAGCGGCAGCTCATACATCTCAAAAAATATGGCAGAGCTATCCGGCGGCAAATACAAATATTCCTACTTTAAGCTATCTGACGTTATCAGAAATGAACTGAGAGCAGAGGGGAAAGACGATCCGACCGTTGAAGAAATGCAGGATAAAGGAAATCTGTTGCGCAAGGAGCATGGCCAAGACAAGCTTGCCGCATCCCTCTTGGATAGCATTTATGAATCAGAAACTGAATATCACCATATAATTGTTGATGGCATCAAGAACGATGCCGAAGTGGCTTATTTTCGGAATTTTCCTAACTTTTACCTTTTTTCCGTGAACGCTGATCGTGAGATCAGGAGAAAGAGATCGGTAGGACCAAGCAAGCCCTTCAAAACCGATGAAGAGTTTTTGATAGCAGACAAAAAAGATGAAGAAGAAGATGATGTTTATGGGCAGCAAGTAAAAAAATGCAATTATCTTGCAGATATACTTGTTGTAAACGAGATGTACTTTGGCAACTCGGCGACACACGCTAGAGATAAGTGGATAATCGAATTACGACAGAGGTATGTGGAGTTAATTGAAAACAATGTGGCAGGCAAGATTTCCCCGCAGTCGTCTCCATCTGTAAACGAACTCTGCATGACGATGGCATATTCATTGAGCAAAAAATCGAGCTGTTTGAAACGCAAGGTTGGGGCTATCATCATCAATACCAATGATCTTTCAACAGCAAACGATGAAAAATATGTTGCTCAGACAATTCCACACGTCGTCGCATCAGGGTATAATGAAGTACCTGCTGGGTTAAAAAAATGCATTTTTAACGAGGAATACCAAAAGTGTTACAGAGACCATCTGCAGGAAGAGCACGCTAAGAAATTTAGTTTTTGCCCACATTGCGGAAGTGAGGTGAATTCTGCAATGGCTTGCCCTCATTGCGGGAAAACGTACCAGGAGCATATTAAATTTTGTGACAGCTGCCAGAAAGAAATAAAGGAGTCTTACGAGTGTAGTGGTTGTGGAACAAAGGTTTTTGAAGAGTTTCTACCCGGCAGCAAGAAAACTCCGGGAAAACTGCTCGATCTTTGCAGGGCACTTCACGGGGAAGAAATGGCTATTATACAGCTTTCAAAGAGTGGTGGAAAAGGGTCCGGAGAACTCGTGCTTTTTGTGACCACCCAACCATGCAACCTTTGCGCCAATAAAATTGTTACTGCTGGGATAAAGAAAGTTGTATACGCAGAACCATACGATATGGCCGAAGCCACAACCATACTGAAAAAAGGGAAAGTTGAACTGGAACGGTTTCAAGGAGTGAAAAGTTCAGCGTATTTCAAATTATACAATTAAAACGGAGGAGAAAATGAAGCGCCTGAGTGATGTCCCGGACAGAATTGTCCTGAATTCCTCATCGCGAACGAGTCAGCCAAAGACGCCTGGCCCAGTACAAAGAGATCAAATGAGGATTACGAATTTATCTAGCAAGGAGGTTCTGGATAAAATTCCACTGACGGTCTATACACAACGAGCGAAACGCTGACAGAGGCGTAATAATATCTAACTAGGTTCCTAGTTAGCCTCAAAAAAACAATAACCCCGCTGCTGGATTAATACCGGCAGCGGGGTTATTGTTTTCAAACCCTTCAAGTCTTAGCTATCCTCCAACCTCCAGTATGAAATTCTCCTTATCCCGCAACGCTGATCTGGACATCCCCGGCCACAGTCATTCGCCCAGGCCGTCACTACAGCGGCCAGAAACGTCGCCACGGGGCGAAAGACCCACAGCCATACCAAGGCATGGGCCGCGCCGTACCGACCGACCAGGGGGGCAGCCTGTTCAATCTATCATTGAGGGCCGGGGGCAGGAGGGCGGGGACAGGTAGAAAGGAGACAGCGGGTTATCCGCCAGGGGGGAGGATTGATCAGAATTTGCCTACAATATGCCTACAAGTTTTGAAAAACGAAACCCCAGCCACGATAACCTGTAGCTGGGGTTTTATGTAACTAGCTTTAATTACTAGTTTATTTTTTG
>NZ_JBSHXH010000002.1:0-181053 GCF_053613775.1 Desulfoprunum sp. | reverse complement strand
CTCCCCGGGACGGATTCGAACCGCCGACAAGGTGGTTAACAGCCACCCGCTCTACCGACTGAGCTACCGAGGATTATGGACACCCTTTCAATACTTCTGATTTCTCGACAAATTTTGTTGTTTTTGCCGCTCGAGCCAAGGCTCGATCATCGGAGAGGCGTCATTTGTGGAGGCGACTCTACACCAGTAGCGGCGCGGCTGTCAACGGTTTTTTCGTAATCGGCCGTGACCTGAACTTCGCCCTGCTTTTCTGCCAACAGTCGATCCACGGCCCCGGCCAAAACTTACCGGTTGAATATCGTCATCTCTCTCGCATTGTGGTTTCATGTCAGTGTCACATTCCCCGGGTCTTTTCCCAGTATTGGTATTCAAACGGCCACTCCTGTCGGCAATACAGCATCAGTTGCCGCATCCTTTCCATGAACCTTGCCTTGCGCTCCTCGATCTCGGGTGAGGTGATGTGGTTGTGCCAATCGTGTACCAGTTTTCGCCCCAGGGCCTGGGCATCTGCCACGATTTCCGGGGTGAATTCATTGTTGGGCAGCGTACCCATGTTGGCCCAGACCGAACCGACCGGGGTAATGCCGGTGGTGAGCAGGAATTGGTTCATGTACTCGGCGATGGGCTCTTCGTCGCCGCCTCCCGATGTCACCACCGAAGCGCCGTACCGGCCTTCGAAGCCGAGGCAGTGAACGACGCCGCAGCACCGATCCATAAAGGCCTTCAATTGAGCGCTGACGCTGGAGATATAGTTGGGGCTGGCCAGGACCACTCCGTCGCTGGCGATGATTCTGGCCTTGAGGTCTTCAAAATCATCCTTTTGCGGACAGACCCCCTTCTTGTGGCAGACATCACAGCCCTTGCATGGCTTGATGGTCCCGCCCGGGAGCGCAACCGTTTCACAGGTGGCGCCTTCCGCCTCCGCTCCCTTCAATACCTCCAGCACCAGACGGCCGGTATTTCCCTTTATCTTTCTTGGACTGCCAACGATGCCTATTATTTTCATGCTTTGCAAACCTCCTTTTTTGACTTCGAGCCCAACAGTTGCTCAGATTCCATAACTACCTTGTAGCAGCCACCGCTGCCGGAAGCACGCGTTTTCGATCAGCGCCTCGCATACATGGATCGGTCACCCGAGGCCATCGACTCGACGCGGGAGAGCGGCTCGACACCGCTGCACTGGCCGAACTCCTCGGGGAAGATTGAAAATTCTGCCGCAACGGGATCACCAATGAACGGAAATCCCCTGCCCCGCCGGCAATCATCCTGACCTGTCCGGATGGCATGGAAGAGAGTGCAAAATTGCCTTGAGGGCATGCAGATCAATCGAGTAGAATCAATAAATGGTTAAGAACCCAGACAAATCCCTAATGGAATGAGGATCGGACCTATGCGACAGACGGCTCGAGATATCATGGTTTCAGAATTCAGCACCATCAACCACCATGCATCGGTAACGGAAGCCGTCAGACTCATATACAACGGCAAGGTCAGAAAAACCGGCTATAAAACCATCTGTGCCATGGTTACCGATGATTTCGGCGATCTGGTGGGCGTTCTCTCGATGTTCGATGTTCTCTACCATATCCGGCCGCCGTTTTTGAATTATCTGGGGGACAGCGTCCAGATAGCGGTACAGGAGCTCGAGGCCTATGTAAACCGGTTTAAGGAACTGACTGTTGATTTGTTTTAATAACGCGATAAGAAGTTGAAATCCTGATAACCGTGAGAGATACTCTCTGATCGCCCGGACGGCTTCGTTGTCATTGATTGCCGGTCGCGGGTGAGCCTATCTCAGGGAACGCGCTCGATAGGTTCCCACTTTTCACCCAGCCTCATTTCAACTCCGGGCGATCTCGAAGAGCGCCTCGATCTTGGTCCTGATCTGCCCCTCGTCGCTCTTCGAATAGTTCGATTCGATCTTCAAATAGGGGAGGCCGTGGCGTTCGCCGACATGCCTGCCGATTTTATGGGATTCGACATTGTAGGAATGGCAGGCGGTGAGGACAAAGTCGACGACCGCGTCGGGCCGGAACCGGTCGATAAGCTGCGACAGCGCGGTCAGGCGCCGGGTGTTGGGGGTCATGCAGGCACAGGGGATGGCGAGGTACCGCCTGGCGATCGCCGCCACCGGATCACCGGTGTCCTCCTCGGTCTCGCCCAGGAAGGACTTGATGCCGGTGCAGGAGTCGGGGGTCACCACCAGCCCGCCCGCCTCCTCGATGATCCGGAAAATCTTCAGGGCGTCGCCGCCCACCGGGCAGCCGGTGACCAGGACCCGCGGCGACCGCTCGGTCCCGAAGCACTCACCCTGCTCCCGCCGGACGGCCAGCCTGGCCAGCAGCGATTCCAGCAGCGGCTCGATTTCCTCGCCGCGGGCGGGCAGGGCCAGAAAGCCGACATCGTACATCTCCTGCCAGCAGAGCAGCGGCGGATGCAGGGCGGCGTAATCGAAGATCCGCCGCATCAACCGGTTCTTGCGGTTGGTGGCCTTGATCGAGGCCTCGATCGCATCGTCGCTCACCCGGCGGTCGAAGGTCTTCTCGAGGAAGTTCTGGAGCTTGCGGATCATCGCCGTCCAATTGACCAGGGCCTCCGCCTCGTCGGGCAGCTGCGGCAGGTCCATGACATGCATCGGTTTGACCTCCGCCGCCAGTTCGAACATCTTCTTCTTGCCGTCGCAGGTGGTTTCGGCGACCACCGCCTCGGACAGGCCGAAAAAGGGACAGGTCCCCTCGAGGATGTAGCCGTAGCTCGATTTGATCAACGGGCAGAGGTTGGCGGGGAGGACGGTTTCGGCGCTGGCGATGGGCCCCTCGGCGAAGGCGCAGAGCACCGCCGGGACAAGGTCCATCGCCTGGATCAGTTCGATCGGGGCGTAACCGCAGTAGATGCCGACGATGCGACGGCCTTTTTCCTTCTGCTCCTGCATGGAGTGCAGCACCCGTTTGGCCGGGGCACCGTCCATGCCGTCGTTCATCAAGGGAGTGATTGCCATTGTTATTCTTCCTCTGTTATTGGTATTTTTCACTTTCGAGCGCCAGCAATGCCGCCCCCAACGCCCCCGCCAGCTGCGGCTCCGCCGGCAGCAGAATCCTGCGGCCGAGCAGTTGTGCCAGGAGCGCCCGCATGCAGGGGTTCTTGGCCACCCCGCCGGTAAAGACGATATCTCCTGCCGTAGCCACCCGGCCCACCATGGCGGCTACCCGCCGCACCACGCTGCTGTGCAGGCCGAGAGCAATCTCCCGCCGCTCCCGGCCTTTGGCGATGAGCGAGGTCACCTCCGACTCGGCAAAGACCGTGCACATGCTGGAGATGGCGATATCGCTGTCGGCATGCAGCGCCTCGTCGCCGAACTCCTCGATGGCATAGCCGAGGGTACGGGCCATGACCTCCATGAACTTGCCGGTGCCGGCGGCGCAACGGTCGTTCATCTCGAACCTGTGCACCCGGCCGTTGTCGCCGATGGCGATGACCTTGCTGTCCTGGCCGCCGATATCGAGCACGGTCCGGGTCCCGGGGAAAAAGGCCAGGGCGCCGCGGGCATGGGCCTTGATCTCGGTAACCGTACGACCGGCAAAGGCGATCTCGAAGAGATTGCGGCCATAGCCGGTGGCCATGACCCGGGCGCAGCTTGTTCCCGCCAGCAACTTTTCCGCCGTTGCCATCGGTTCAAAACCGGTATCGGCCTGGCGGCGGCGCTGCACCGCACCCGCGGCATCGACGACCACCAGTTTGGTGGTCCTTGAGCCGATATCGATCCCGGCAAATTCTTCGTTCATCGTTTCCCCTGTTCACATGGGTCCTGCGGCGTACGCTCCGGACCCCATTGCTTCTGTTACACCACGCTGAACCCACCGGCCTGAACGTACCAGAGCTTGCTCAGTCAACGGGGCAATACTACGATTGCGCCACTTGAGATCGTGGTCTCTCCAACACCCTGAAATTGCAGTCGCGGAAAACATATACAATCGGCATTGACGATTAGTCAAACTGGTAATTTCTATTTATATCGATCTCTGTCATGGTTTTTTCCTATTGCTCCGATTAAATCGCACCATAAGAGAGCAGTGAAACGCGTGGATTTGACCATGACCGTATTGCCGAATCTCGGGGAGGCACGAACGTGCCGGGAATCGGGACAGAGCGAGGGGCTGGACGGCCAATGGCTGCGGCCGGAGAGGTATTGCAAAGATGGCGGTCGGTCAACCGACCCCGGGAACCCTCTCACCGTGCCGACGCCACCCCGGTCGGTGCGGCGGCGCCTGGCGGCCGGTATGGTGACGAATCGGTAGAGCCCCGGGGATAAATGTGCTACATTCAGACAGAGTTCCGGGGATGAGTGCGGTGTCCCTCGTTTGGCGTGCCGGCATGCAGTCGACCAGGTGCTGCCGTTTGTGGAACGGGATCGAACCAGGCACCGCTACCGGCTGATCCGGAACACCAGCTTGCAGCAATGCTCTTTGCTTATAATTGGAAAAACATACCCCCTTATAACCAGGAGAAAGAATGTACGGCATTCAATCCGATAACGGCTATGTTGAAATTCTCGAAGGCATCAGGATAAAGACAATCAATTACGGCAAGAATACGCTGATGACGGAATTCCTTCTTAAAAAAGATGCGCTATTGATCGAACATGCCCATCCTTTTGAACAAACGGGATATCTGGTCAATGGTGCAATCAAGCTCTTTATCGATGGCTCAGGAAAAGTATTGAGGCCGGGCGACAGCTGGAATATTCGATCCGGTGTCAAACATAAGGCCGAAATAATCGAGGACTCGATCGCCATTGAAGTGTTCAATCCATGCCGGGAAGATTACCTGAGGTTTGTGAACGAAACGGATATTTGCTGCTGAATGATGCGGGATAATTATGGGGACAACGTCATGATAATAGCTCTTGGATCGGATCATGCCGGATATGCACTCAAGGAGAAACTGAAACAATTTCTCGTCGTCAGAGGATGCGCGGTGTTGGATTTCGGGACGGAGTCCGAGCAGGCCGTCGACTATCCGGATTATATCCTTCCCGCGGCGGAGGCTGTCGCCGACGGGAGGGCACACGGCGGGATTGTCATTGGCGGCAGCGGCAACGGAGAGGCCATTGCCGCCAACAAGGTCATCGGGATCCGCTGCGCCTTATGCTGGAACAGGGATGCGGCGAGACTGGCGAAGCAGCATAACAATGCCAATATGATTGCGATTGGCGCACGGATGATCGCGGCGGATATGGAAATCGAGATTGTCGGCACGTGGCTGGATGCAGAATTTGAAGCCGGCAGACATGTAAGCAGGATCGAAAAGATTGCGCGTTACGAGCGCCGTCGAGGGGCCTGACAGCGGTCACCGCCCCCACTCCACCGCGGGAGAGTCGCAACCCCGGCCGTCATCTCCCGCGGTGCGGTGCATCATTTGCCGCCCATGCCCTTCATGATCCGGTCGACCTGATCCATCATTTCCTGATCCGTCTCGTTGCCCTCGCCCGGCCCCAGCCCGGGTATCATCGCTCCCTGCTCCATCTTCTTCATGCCGTCGGGGTCCTTGAGCATGGCCATCGTCTGGGTTGCCATAGTCCTCGACATCTCATCAGCCTGCCGGTCGTGGACGGCCTCGATTCCCGCCGGATGTTGAAAGAATGTATCATCCACCTTCCCCTCGTCGAACGCGGTGGCAACACTGGCCATCTTCATCCCGGCCATTTCCGTCTCGGTCTTCAACGGGATAGCCGTACCGTGAATCATATAGACCGTGGTACCCATCATTGAGGTCCGGTCGCAGCCCTGGCCGAGGATCGTGGTGACGTTCTCCTCCACCTTGCCGTTCATGCCCTGCAAGAAGCTCGCCCCCATTGACTCGGCATTCCTGCGCACCTGCTCCCTCTCGGCCGCCGTCAGTTTGTTGTATTCCTCCGTCATGTACTTCAAGGGATTGGTCATTTTGGTCCCGGTCTTCTCCTGCAGATCGTAAGTGTAGGTCCAGTCCGCATCCTGGATCTCGACCGTATCGTGGACCATCTTCATCCCCATCATGACCGTGACGGCCTTGCGGTGGGTCGCCGTTTCCCGCCCATGATCCCTGATATACCGATCTTCGGTCCCTTCCTGGCTGCCGCTCAACTGGTAATGGATGGAGGCGCCGGCAAACGGCAGTTTCTTCTCCCACGGATTTTCCTCCGCCGCAGCGAGGATCGGCCAGATTGAGACCATGCAGCAGAGCGCGGCCAGACATAATCGCTTCATCTCTTCTCCTCTCCCGGTATGGTTGAAAATTGGATTACTTGGCCTGCCGATGGATGGCGAACGGGTTCCAGCTCTGGCAGACCGGCATCACCTCGATCCGGTTGATGTTGACATGGGCCGGCCGGCTGGCGACCCAGTGGACGATCTCGGCGATATCGACGGCGGTAAGCGGCTCGGTGCCGGCATAGACTTCGTCGGCCTTGCCCTGGTCGCCACCGAAGCGGACTACCGAAAATTCGGTCTCGGCCAGCCCCGGCTCGATGTTGGTGACCCTGACGCCGGTGCCATGGAGGTCGCAGCGGAGGTTGTTGGAAAACTGGCCGACGAAGGCCTTGGTCGCCCCGTAGGCGTTGCCGCCGGGATACGGCCAGGTCCCGGCGATCGAGCCGATGTTGACGATGTGCCCCCGCTTTCTCTCCACCATCCCCGGCAGGAGGAGGCGGGTCATGTACAACAGCCCCTTGATATTGGTGTCGACCATGACCTCCCAGTCACCGAGTTCGGCCGTCTGGGCCGGATTGAGGCCGATGGCCAGGCCGGCGTTGTTGAGCAGGACATCCACCGTCCGGAACCCCTCGGGCAGGCCCGCCACCATCTTCTCCACCTCGGCCAGGTGCCGTACGTCGAAGCAGGCGCAATGGACCGGGACGTCGTTCAGCTGCCGCGCCAGTTCCTCCAGCCGCTCCTCTCGCCGGCCGCAGAGCACCAGCCGCCAGCCGCCGGCGGCGAACTTTTCGGCGCAGGCCCGGCCGAAACCGGAGGTTGCTCCGGTAATGACGATCGTTTTTGCCATCTGTTGTCTCCCTGTTAACGTTGTTCGGCGCAGATCCGGTTGACGATCGCCGCCGCCCCGATCATCTGCCGGTCCTGTTGATAGAAATGGGGCGCCAGCCGCAGGTAGCCGGCCGGCCCGGTCATCACCACCCCGGCCGCAGCCAGCCGCGGCATGATCTTCCCCACATCGCCTCCGACCTCGAGGGCGACGATGCCCGACCGGTTGGCCCGGTCAAACCGCAGCGGCCGGACCAGATCCGGGTCGCAGTGGGCGAGAAAGACGTCCTGCAGCCGGAAGACCTCGTCGCGGATCGCCGCGCCGTCGAAGCGCAGGAAGACCTCCTCCAGGACGGCGTTGAGGCCGGCGGCATGATCCCAGGCGACAGTCGAATATTCGAACAACCGCCCATCATCGTGCGGGTCCCAGCGGTGATCGAGGTAGTCGAGATGCTGGCGCATCATCCCGGGGCCGGTCATCACCGGCTGCAGCTTGCGGCGAAAATCGCTCCTGGTGTAGAGCAGGCCGCTGGCCCACGGCCCCAGCAGCCATTTCCAGCCGGACGCCGCGAGGGCGGCGATATGACATGCCTCCGCCCGGAGCGGCAGGCAGCCGAGACTCTGGGCGCAGTCGACCACCAGGTCGATCCCCCGCTCCCGGCAAAACCCGCCGAGCAGCCGGAGATCGGCGGCATAGCCGGAGGAGAACTGGACGTGGCTGATGGCGACGACCCGGGTCCGCGCCGTCACCCGCTCCTCGAGCTCATCCATCGACCAGCCCCGCGGCCGGTTGCCGGGGTCGGAGCGGCCGAGCGGATCGCGGTCGGCGAGGAGGATCAGCTCGACCCCGCGCCGGCCCTGCAGGACCCAGGGATAGTGGTTGCTCGGGTATTCATGGACATAGCTGATGATCTGGTCGCCGGGGGCGAAGGGATAGCCGTTGGCCACCATCGACAGGGCCTCGGCGGTGTTATGGACGAAGGAGATATCGGCGGCGGCGCAGCCGAGCAGTCTGGCCCCATTGTCGTGCAGGCGCGGCAGGATGTCGAAATGGTTCTTCAGGCCGCCCACCCCGCGGGCGGCGATATCGTCGGTAAAATCGCGGATGGCCCGGGCCGCCGTGCGATACAGGGGGGAGACGGAACAGTGGCCGAGAAATATCGGCCCGTCCGCATCGGGGAACAGATCTGTCGTACCGGGCAACATGGGCACCTCCCCCGCGGCGTGCTTGGGAACCTTGAGTACTGCTTCAGAATTGCAGCGATTTTCGACGATATCTGCACTATAGAATTGGCATCCCGGTTGGTCAAGCCCTCTTTCGACTGCCCCCGGTTTGCCTTTCGAGGTCTTCTCCCCTATAGTTGAGGATATCCCGCCGCACAAGGAGGCCGCCGATGGAGCCGACATTGACCTACACCCCTCCCGATTTCACCCAGCCGCAATTGCGCAACAGTCCGCCGGCCACGACCTCGGCGGCCCCGGCCGACGGCATCGCCCCGGACGGCTTCCACGCCACCTCGAACTTCCCGGAGTATATCCGTCTCGCCGACGGCACCTGGGTGCTGGTCCCCGAAAACCGGATGGATGCAGTGCTGGTGGTGCGGGGCAAGGCGATCGAGGCCGTCGAGGCCCGCCGGCTGCGCCGGGGTGAAATGGTGGTGCTCGGCCGCAGCGAAAACGGCGAGGAAGGGATCCTGGTCCATGCGGAGGGTTTTACCACTCCCGAAGAACGACAAGCCGACAAATTTTCCTTCCGCTCGCGCGGTACCCGCGAGACCCCTTTCTCCCGCTCTTACGATGAACTCTACCGGATACTGGCGCATGACCGCCGCCGGGGTTACATCGTCTGGGTCCTCGGACCGGCCGTGGCCTTCGACAAGGACAGCCGGCAGGCGATGGAGGGCCTGATCCGGGCCGGCTTCTGCCACGCCCTGATGGCCGGCAACGCCCTGGCCACCCACGACCTCGAGGCCGCCCGGTTCGGCACCGGCCTCGGCCAGGACATCTACAGCCAGGAACACCAGCCGTCCGGCCACTACAACCATCTCGACATCCTCAACACCGTCCGCCGCGCCGGGTCCATCCCGGCGGCCCTGCGGGAAATGGGGGCCACAGGCGGCATCATCCACGCCTGCGAGGAATGCCGGATCCCCTATGTCCTGGCCGGCTCGATCCGCGACGATGGACCGCTGCCGGAGGTCATCGCCGACGTCTACGCGTCCCAGGACCGGATGCGGCGGCACGCCCGCCGCG
Source organism: Desulfoprunum sp. (assembly GCF_053613775.1). Taxonomy (NCBI): domain Bacteria; kingdom Pseudomonadati; phylum Thermodesulfobacteriota; class Desulfobulbia; order Desulfobulbales; family Desulfobulbaceae; genus Desulfoprunum; species Desulfoprunum sp. Next base: position 171,787 of record NZ_JBSHXH010000002.1, on the reverse strand, counting down.
CCACCACGGTGATCGCCATGGCGACCCAGCTTCACGCCATCGCCTTCGGCAATATGACCCCGAGCTACCGCATCATGGAGGACGGCACGGTGCGGCCGGTCTTTTTCTATATCGTCGACATGTCCGAGTTCGGCGCCGACAAGCTGGCCAATCGCGGCTCGGCCCAGGCCCGGGCAATCCTGACCAACGTCCAGGACTTCATCGTCAACCTGTGGAACCACCTGTCGAAGCCATGAGCTGCCGATCGCAGAAAATCCGAATCATCGGGGTGCCGATGGATCTCGGCCAGAGCCGCCGGGGGGTGGACATGGGGCCGAGCGCCCTCCGCTATGCCGGGCTGACCGAGAAGCTGCAGCAGCTCGGCTACGCCACCGTCGACAGCGGCAATCTCGACATCCCCGGTCACTTCACCCTGGCCGGCACCAGCCTGGCGGAGCGCCTGGTGCCGATCCGCGAAGGTCTCGAAAGAACCTATGCCATGGCCAGGCAAGCGGTCAACCGGGGCGAGATCCCGATCTTCCTCGGCGGCGATCACTCGATCGCCATCGGTACGGTCGGCGGTATCACCCACGACAGGGAGGTCGGTCTGTTGTGGATTGACGCCCACGGCGACTTCAATACCCCTGCCAGTTCGCCGAGCCAGAATGTCCACGGCATGGCCCTGGCAACCCTGCTCGGCTACGGTGCCGGGGAGCTGATCGACATCGGCCGGCCGGGGCGCAAAATCCGGCCCGAGAATGTGGTGCTGATCGGCACCCGTGATCTCGATCGGCAGGAACGGGAGATGCTGAGAATCTCCGGTTGTGCGGTCTACACGATGCGGGAGATCGACGAGATCGGCATCGGCGCCGTGCTGGGACGGGCCCTCGCTGTGCTCGAGCGCTTCGACACGATCCACGTCAGTCTCGATCTCGATGTCATGGACCCGATCGAGGCCCCCGGCGTCGGCACCCCGTCGACCGGCGGCCTGACCTATCGCGAGGGACAGCTGATCATGGAGGTGCTTGCCGACACCAAAACGCTGGGGTCCGTCGATATCGTCGAGATCAACCCGATCCTCGACATCCACAACCGTACCGCCCAAGTGGCGGTCGACCTGGCGGCTTCCCTCTTCGGCAAGAAGATCCTCTGACCGCTCCAGGCGAGATGCCGCCTGAACCTTTCCGAAACCGGGGCAACAAGAAGTTCCTGGCTGAGGCAGCCCGACGCGGCCGTCAGACCTGGGTTCTTCAGGTAACAAGGAACAGGATTGAGAATTGCCGGAGAGACGCCGCGGAAACGCGGCAATCGGCGCCAGGCAGGTCAGCGGCTGTGAAAATATTCCTTCACATAGATGATGTGTTCGCGCATGGCCTCAAAGGCCTTTTCCGGTTCCCGGTTGCGGATACACTCGAAGACCGACCGATGATGATTGAGGATATCGTTCAGGGTCCCGGGGTCGTCATACATATGGGTCAGGTTTTTTTTGATACCAACAAAGAGAAAATCATAAAAATTGCGCATCAGGTGGATGAGGACGGGATTCTTGGTGGCGAAGGTCACCGCCATGTGGAAGGCGGTATCCGAACCGATGCCGATCCTCTCGGTCTCCTGCAGATCCGTCTCCATCTCGATAAGACACTTCTCCATCGCCAGCAGATCGGTCTGGCCGGCCCGTTTCGCCGCCAGAAAGGCGGAATTGCATTCAAGCCCCATGCGGACCTCGAGGAGGTCGTCGATGCTCGCCTCCTCGATCGCCATCGAGATCCCGAGAGAGCCGCTGCGCTGGCCGTCCGGCAGGCTGACGAAGGTCCCCTGTCCCTGCCGGTGTTCGAGCAGGCCCATCCCCACCATCTTTTCTATGGCGTTCCTGACGGACGTCCGACTGACCGACATCGAATCGGCCAGCTCCCGTTCCGGCGGGATCTGCTGGCCCGGTTTGAACTCTCCCTTATAGATGAGTTCCCGTATCTGTTCGAAGACCTGGTCGGATATCCGTTTGGGTTTGATCGGTTTGAGCATCATAGACAGAGGAGGTGGAGGATGCCGTCCGGCCTCGGGAGGAAGAACGGTTTGACAGGGTTTCCCGGATTTGAACCGGTGTTTTTACCATAATGATACGGAAAATTGATATTCAAACTGCTTAATGGTACGGAAATTTGGTAAAAGGTGCAATAAAAAACCATCAGTATTCAACACGATTTCTCACCTGGTCGCGTTCGGGCGGCAATTCGGGCCTAACCATTCCTCTTCGTGCAGAGCATGCCGATAAAAAACCGCCTGGAACCGCGAACGGCAATGACGCGTCGGCTTTTCTCGGGAGCCGGTCTTGCCAGGCCGCGGGACATGCTATAGACTGTTTTTGTGCTCGTCCACACCAAAAAACCGGGGTATTCCGCATCCCTGCTGAACTTTATCCGCACGTCACGAGAGGACCGACTCCGTCATGCTAGAACATCTCTTTTTCCCTGAAAGCGTCGCCGTCATCGGTGCCTCCAGGCAACCGGGCAAGGTAGGCCACGACATTCTCGCCAATCTGGTCAAGGGCGGCTTTGCCGGCGAAATCATTCCCGTCAACCCCTCCGGCGGCACCCTCTTCGACCTCAAGGTCTACCCGAGCCTCAGGGAATACCCCGGCACCGTCGACCAGGCGATCGTCGCGGTCCCCAAGCCGCACGTGCTGGCGACGGTCAGGGACGCCCTGGCCAAGGGTGCCGGGAACATCATCATGATCACCGCCGGCTTCAAGGAGACCGGCAGCGAAGGAGCCGAACTCGAGGCCGAGCTGACCGATCTCTGCCGCCGCAACGGCGCCCGGCTGGTCGGGCCGAACTGCCTGGGCCTGCTCAACACCAAAAACCACCTCAACAGTTCCTTCGCCGGCTCCCTGCCCAGGCCGGGACGGATCGGCGTGTTCTCGCAGTCCGGGGCCCTCTGCACCTCGATCCTCGACCTCGCCGAAGGCCGCAACCTCGGGCTGTCGAAGCTGATCAGCATCGGCAACAAGGCCGATATCAACGAGGATCACATGCTGGAATATTTCGCGGCCGATCCCGACACCGACGTCATCGTCGGCTACCTCGAGAACATCGTCGCCGGCGACTCCTTCATCAAGACCGCCACCGACACCTGTTCGGTCAAACCGGTGGTCATCCTCAAGTCGGGCACCAGCCAGGCCGGGCAGAAGGCGGCCGCCAGCCACACCGGCGTCCTGGCCGGGGCCGACACCGCCTATGGCGCCGCCTTCAAGCGCTCCGGGGTCATCCGCGCCGACACCTTCGAGTCCCTGTTCGACTACGCCACCGCCCTGTCGATGCAGCCCCTGCCCAAGGGCGACCGGGTGCTGATCATCACCAATGCCGGCGGTCCGGGGACCATGGCGGCGGATGCGGTCGAACATGCCGGCATGACCGTCGCCGAACTGGAGACCAACACCGCCACCTCGCTCAGGGAAAAGCTGCCGGCCGCCGCCTCCGTCGGCAACCCGGTCGACGTGCTCGGCGACGCCCCGCCCGAGCGCTACGCCGATGCGCTGCTGGCGGCCCAGAGCGACGATTCGGTCGACGCCATCATCGTCATCCTCACCCCCCAGGCGATGACCGACCCCCGGGAGACGGCCCGGCGCATCGCCCGTTCGATCGACGGCAGCAAGCCGGTCCTCGCCTCGTTCATGGGCGGCAAGGAGGTCCTGCCGGGCCGCCAGGAACTGACCGCCGCCAGCCTCCCCGATTACGAGTCGCCGGAGCGGGCGGTGGCCGCCTTGAAGGTCATGTACCAGTACGCCACCTGGAAGAACCGGCCGCCCCGCGTCGTCACCCGTTTCCGGGTCAACCGCCGCCGCGCCTCCCGGATCGTCAGCCGCAACATCAGCAACGGCATCTTCCAGCTCAACGAGAGCAAGGCCAAGAAGATCCTCGACGCCTACGGCTTCAACATCCTGCCGGGCCGGCTCATCACCTCGGCCGAGGAGGCGATGGAATACGCCCGGGGCATCGGCTTCCCGGTGGCGATGAAGATCGTGTCCCAGGACATCATCCACAAGAGCGACATGGGCGGGGTCAAGCTCCACCTCGCGACGGTGCAGCAGGTGCGCGACGCCTTCGACCTGATGATGATGCGCATCCTCCAGCAGGTGCCGAACGCCAGGATCGAAGGGGTCTATCTCGAAAAGATGGCCGACCCCGGCCTGGAGATCATCCTCGGCATGAGCCGCGATCCCCAGTTCGGACCGATGCTGATGTTCGGCCTGGGCGGGATCTTCGTGGAGGTGATGAAGGACGTCACCTTCCACCTGGCCCCGATCACCCAGGAAGAGGCGATCCAGATGCTCAAATCGACCCGTTCCTACGGCATCCTCGAGGGCAAGCGGGGGCAGAAGGGAGTCGACATCCCGGCGATCGCCACCGGCCTGCAGCGGATCAGCCAGCTGACCACCGATTTTCCCCAGATCATGGAACTCGACATCAACCCCTTCATCGTCGGCGATATCGGTACCGATCCAATCGTCGCCGACGCCAGGATCACCCTGGCCCGACCGATTGAAGGCAAGCGCAACTGAGCCGCGACAACGGGATCGAACGGCAGAAAAATCATCTATCAAGGTGCAAGAATATGGAGTTTGACAGCAACTGGCAGGAACAGTACGCAGGGATGGTGCGCAGTCCGGAGAAGGCCCTCAAGGAGGTCCGCTCCGGACAGCGGGTCTTCATCGGCACCGGCTGCGGCGAGCCGACCGAGCTGGTCAAGGCGCTGACCGCCAGGGCGGGCGAGCTCTCCGACGTCGAGATCATCCAGCTCTTCACCAAGGGCGACGCCTCCTATGCCCAGAGGAAATACGCCGACTGTTTCCGGCTCAATTCCTTCTTCATCGGCCAGAACGTCCGCAACATGATCCAGGAGGGCCTGGGCAGCTATACCCCCATCCTCCTGTCGAATATCCCCCACCTGTTCAACACCGGCCTGCTGCCGATCGACGTGGCCCTGATCCAGACCACCCCGCCGAACAGGCACGGCAAGGTCAGTCTCGGCATCTCCGTCGATATCGTCAAGAGCGCCACCGAGAACGCCTCGCTGATCATCGCCCAGGTCAACCCGCAGATGCCCTGGACCCAGGGCGACAGCGTCATCGACATCTACGATATCGACATCCTGGTGCCGGCCGATGTGCCGCTGATCGAGAGGGAGGATGAATCGACGCATGAGATCAGCCGGATGATCGGCCGCAATATCGCCACCCTCGTCCCCGACGGGGCGACGATCCAGTTCGGTCTCGGCCGGATGCAGGGTCTCGGCCGCCTCCCCCACGCGACGATGGAATTCCTCGCGGACAAGAAGGACCTCGGCATCCACAGCGAGATGATCACCAACTCGATCCTCGCCCTGATCCGCTCCGGCGCCGTCAACGGCTCCCGCAAGTCGAGCGACCGCGGCCGGATCGTCACCAGTTTCTGCATGGGGACCAAGGAGCTGTACGATGCCGTCAACGACAACCCCCTGTTCTGCTTCCGCCCGACCGAATACGTCAACGACTTCCGGGTGATCAGCCAGCAGACGCGGATGGTGGCGATCAACATGGCCCAGGAGATCGACCTCACCGGCCAGATCTGCTCCGATTCCCAGGCCGGCATGCTCTACTCGGGCATCGGCGGCCTGGTCGATTTCAACCGCGGCGCCACCGTCAGCAAGGAAGGCAAGAGCATCGTCGCCCTGCCCTCGACCAACCTCGAAGGCACCCGCTCCAACATCATGACCCAGCTCAGTCCCGGCTCCGGCGTCTCGATCACCCGCGGCGCCGTCTCCTACGTCGTCACCGAATACGGCGTGGCCTATCTCTACGGCAAGAGCGTGCAGGAGCGAGTCATGGCCCTGATCGCCATCGCCCACCCGAATTTCCGCGAACAGCTGTTCCGCGAGGCCATCGAGGCCCATTATATCCGTCCGGATATGGCCAGGGTCGGTGACAAGATCGTCCTGCCGACCGACGAGACGATGCGCACCGTCCTCCTGCTCGAGGACGGCACCCAGATGACCATCCGCTCGATCCAGCCGACCGACGAGCCGCTGATGCGCGACCTGGTCTATACCCTGTCGCGGGAGACCATCTACTACCGCTTCATGAGCAGCCAGGTGGCCTTCAGCCATCGCCAGATCCAGGATTTCGTCTACGTCGACCACCGCAAGGACGTGGCCATCGTCGGCACCGTCCCCGAGGCCCACGGCGAGGATATCATCGCCGTCGGCCGCTATTACCTCGACGAGAAGACCAACCGGGCCGAGGTCGCCTTCGTCGTCCGCGACGACTGGCAGGGCAAGCGCATCGGCACCTTCCTGTTCAAGCACCTGACCGACCTGGCCAAGCGCAACGGCATCGCCGGCTTCACCGCCGAGGTCCTGCGCGACAATATCCGCATGCAGACGATCTTCAACCACTCCGGCCACAGGGTCCAGACCCGGCTGCAGGAAGGCGTCTACAGCTTCGTCATCGATTTCTGACCGCCCGATGCCGCATCTCCGCACCTCGCCGGGGATGCGGCACTCCACCCCGGGCGCCATCGTCCCGGACCTTCCCCTCGGGCCGGGCAGCACCGCAGCCCCGGGGCTGACAGCAGGGAATTGACGGGGAGAAAAGAGAACTGTTTGCTTTTCCGCAAATCCTTCTTACTATTGTTGGCTTCACCGGCGATGAGACGGGGAGCGGCCGGATTGCGCCCTGCGCTCAGGTTTTGAGACGAGCACCGAACAACGAGGAAGCCATGGGCAGAACGATAGAAATCTACGACACAACGCTGCGGGACGGCACCCAGGCCGAAAATTTCAACATCTCGGTCGAGGACAAGATCCGGATCGCCCAGGCCCTCGACCGCCTGGGCATCGATTTCATCGAGGGGGGATGGCCGGGGGCAAATCCCGTCTCGGTCGATTATTTCCAGAAGATCAAAGGGGTAAGCCTGAAGCACGCCAAGGTCGCAGCCTTTGGTTCGACCCGCCATTTCCGCCACAAGGCCGACAAGGACCCCAATCTCCTCGCCCTGCTCGACGCCCGCACCCCGGTGATCACGATCTTCGGCAAGAGCTGGGATGTCCACGTCCGCGATGCGCTCCATATCGGCCTCGAGGACAACCTCCAGATCATCGAAGACTCGCTGGCATTCCTCCGCCCCAGGGTCGAGCACCTGTTCTACGATGCCGAGCACTTCTTCGACGGCTTCAAAGACAATCCCGACTACGCCCTGGCGACCCTCGGCAAGGCGATCGACGGCGGTGCCGAAACCATCATCCTCTGCGACACCAACGGCGGCACCCTGCCGCAGGAGCTGCCGCCGATCATCGACCGGGTCAAACAGCATCTCGACGGCTGCAGCCGCAAGGTCAGGCTCGGCATCCACTCCCACAACGATTCGGAAACCGCCGTCGCCAACTCCCTGCTCGCCGTATCCCTGGGCATCGATCAGATCCAGGGCACGATCAACGGCTTCGGCGAGCGCTGCGGCAACGCCAATCTGACCTCGATCATCCCCGCCATCGTCTTCAAGATGGGCCTGGCCTGCGAGGTGCGCAAACACATCGACCGGCTCTACACCACCTCGCGCCTGGTCAACGAACTGGCCAACCTGCCGAACAACCGCTACCAGCCCTACGTCGGCGAATCGGCCTTTGCCCACAAGGGCGGCATCCATGTCAGCGCCGTCAAGCGCAACCCGCTGACCTATGAGCACATCGAACCCGACAAGGTCGGCAATATCCGCCGCATCCTGATCTCCGACCAGGCGGGCAGCGCCAACGTCCTCCACAAGGCCAAAAAGTGGGGGCTGAAGCTGAGCCCCGCCGACCCGCTTCTGGCTACCATCACCAGCGAACTGAAGGAACTGGAGAACCAGGGCTACCAGTACGAGGGCGCCGAGGCCAGCTTCGAACTGCTGATGCGGCGGGCCCTCGGCCTGCAGCGCAACTACTTCAAGTTCGAGAGCTGGCGGGTGATCATCCACAAGGTCGACGTGGAGCGGGCGCCAATCACCGAGGCCACCATCCGGCTGTTCGTCGGCGGCGACGAGGTCCATACCGCCTCGATGGGCGACGGCCCGGTCAACGCCCTCGACTGTGCGATGCGCAAGGCCCTGACCCGGTTCTACCCCTGCCTCGAGGAAATGGTGCTGACCGACTACAAGGTCCGGGTCCTGTCCGGGGAACACGGTACCGAGGCCAAGGTCCGGGTCCTGATCGAAAGCCGGGACCATACCTGCAGCTGGAGCACCGTTGGGGTCTCGGTCAATATCCTCGAGGCGAGCTGGCAGGCCCTGGTGGACAGCATCAATTACAAACTGATGAAGGAAGACAACAGGAAGTAGCGTCATGGACGCGGGAACAACGGATCGGCGATCCTTCCTGCCGACGGGTCAGGAAGAAATCAGGCAGCAGGCCCGGTTCAGGTATCTATCAGGTCACTGAGATCGCGACGCAAACGTTCCAGTCCCAGCATGCTCGCCTTGCCGTTGCCGTCGCGGCAGCACTGTTCGATTTTCCTCGCCTGTCCGGCGAGTTCACCCAATCCGAGATTGAGCAACGAGCCTTTCATCGAGTGCGCGGCATTTCCCGCCGACTTCAGGTCTGCCGCCGCCAGGGCATCTGCTCCCCTGGCCAGATCCTGACACAGGGTCGTCGCGGAGGTGGTCAGCAGGGCCTCCGCCTTGTCCTCATCAAGGCTGTACGTCCGCATCACATGGCTGACGACCTCCTGTCGCAACCCTTTTCTCCCCTCGTCGCAGCCGACCGGCCCCTTCCCCTCGACACAGACTCCGTTTCCTTCACCGTCGACTGCCCCGGCAAGGGCAGCGGCCACCTGCTCCGGGTTGAAGGGTTTGGTCAGGTAGTCGTCCATACCGGCATCGAGACATCTTTCCCGGTCGCCACTCATGGCATGGGCCGTCAGGGCGATGATCTGCACATGGCCGCCGGCAAGCCGGTGCCGCAGCCGTTGGAGCAGATCGGCAGACAGGCCGGTCGGGACGTCGCCACCGCCTTCGACCATCCGGATCAGCCGGGTGGCGGCACAGCCGTCCATCCCCGGCATCTGGACATCCATCAGCACGACATCGACATCCTGGTCCGCCAGCGCGTGGAGGGCCCGCATGCCATCGGTCGCGATCAGAACCTCGTGCCCCATGTTGCCAAGGACCATCCGCCCCAGACCCCGATTGGTCTCGTTATCCTCCACCAGCAGGATCCGCAGCGATCGCGAAGCCCCCCCGGCGGGCAAGGTTTGCCTGCTGCCTGACGAAGGATTTTTCGTGTCGATTGGTGCAAACAGGAGCGAGAAGCGAAAGGTGCTGCCCTTCCCGGGATCGCTTTCCACCGAGATGTCACCGTCCATCAGCTGGCAGAGCATGCGGCCGATCGACAGTCCGAGCCCGGTATCCCTGATAACGGCGGCCGATGGTGTTGTCCCCCTGGGTGAAACTGTCGAAGATCATTCCCTGGAGTTGTCGATCGATACCGATCCCGGTATCCCTGATGACGAAGCGGATCTCAATCTTCCCGCTCTTTTTCCCGCCGCAGGTCACAGCCACCCTGATCCGGCCCTTCTCGGTGAACTTGATGGCATTGCCGAGCAGATTGATCAGAATCTGCCGCAGCCGTGACGCATCGCCCCGCACCAGATGCGGAACATCCTGGGCGATCTCGACCTCCATCGCCAGGTGCTTTTCCTTCGCCAGGCCCCGCATCACCTCGACCGTGGAGCGAACCAGTTCCCACAGATGAAAGGGCTGCTGATCCAGGGTCAGCTGGCCGGCCTCGATCTTCGAAAAATCGAGGATATCGTTGATGACGGAGAGGAGCGAGTCCGCCGAGACGCTGACCGACTGCAGGAGGCGACGCTGCTGTTCATTTTCGCACGAATCGAGTGCCAGCCGGCTCATGCCGATAATGGCGTTCATCGATGTCCTGATTTCATGCGACATGTTGGCGAGGAAGGCGCTTTTCGACCGGTCCGAACCTTCCGCCCGGTCGCGGGCCTCCCGGATCTCCTGCATCCCGGTGTCGATCGTGTCGGCCATCTCATTCAAGGCACAGGTCAGCTCTCCCATCTCGTCACGGCTGCCAACCGCCAGCCTGGTCTGCAGATACCCTTCCTGGAACCGCCGGATTCCCCGGATCATGTCCTTGATCCTGCCGGTGAGGGTCGATGCCATCCACACGGCGATGCACAGCACGACCAGAATCATCACGAAGGTGGAGAGGGTCAGATTCCGGGTAGTGGCGGTGACCAGCCGGCCCATTTGGGCATGGGTCTCATCATGGTCGCGATCCAGCCGGTCGACATACTCCTCGGCCAGCGCTTCGATCTGTTTTGCCGTTGCCGTGGCCGAGCCGTGGAATTCATCGACATTGGCGCCGATCGTGACATAGCCGAAGCCCCGCCGGCTCTTGCCGTACATCCCGGTATAGTAGGGGATGGCGGCGGCGGTGTTCAGTTTCCACAGTCTGCTCCAGAAGATGACGAAGGATCCGGAACCGCCGTACTGGGTGAGATTGTGCCAACCGACGCACTGCGGTGCGAAATTGAGAAAACGGCAGTCGAGACCAAGCATGCCGGCGGCGGTCAGCTCCTTCGCCGGCTTTTTCTTCTGCGACTGGTCGAGGAACCGGGGGGCGACGGTTTCGAATTCCCGGTAGGAGCCCCCCTTGTCCCGCCACATCGCGTACAGCTCTTCACTCAGCCAGGGAACGGCCGGATCGCCGGTCGCCGGGTCGTAGCCGGTGATAAAGTAATCCCGGGGATGGGAGATGTGCGACTCTGGTGATCCCACATGAAGGCGTAGTTGCCGGTGCCGGCGTCCGAGATCGGCGAATACCGCTCCTCGGTCGGAACGAGATGGTCGGTGAACTCCATCACGTGGGTATGATCGAGGGCCAGGGTCAGGTAGCCGATCTTCCCGCCATCTCTGAAGACCGGCGTGGCCCAGCGGATGATCCCCTCGAATCGCTTCCCGACCGGGTTTTCCTTGCCGGCGTATCCGGCCTGTTCCGGCTCGAAGGGAATGCCCCTGGCCTCGGCGCTCTTCTTCGTGTAGGGCCCGTCCAGCGGCGAGGGAATATAGGGCCCGATCACCTCGGAGACATAGATCTCGCCCTGCCGGAGCCGCTCCAGTTCCGAAAAGTACTTCTCGGCCCGGCACCAGGTGTTTTCCCTCCGCGAGACATCGCTTAAAGTCTTCGGCAGGAGGTCGGTGGCCGAGACCTTGACCCTTTCCTGCCCTTTCAGGTCGACAAAGGTCATCTCATGGTAGAGCGGGCGGATATCCACCCTGCCCTGCCGCTCCGGCCGCCGGTAGTGAAAATCTTTGCTGTTGTCGGGATTGTCGGAGGCGACCTCGGGGGTATTGTCGGGGGCCTCGTCCGGCGGCTCCCAGGCATCGCCCTTGTCGTTGAGGTGCCACGGCGGATGGAGGATGACCTTGCCGCTCCGGCCGGCAAGAAAAGTGGCAAAGGACTCCGCATCGATCGGCAGTCGGGCCGCCAGGAGGGTGTCCCGGTCCCGTTCATGGAGAAAGGCGGCGACCGCCCGTGCCGTATCCGTCGTCAGCCGCTCGATGTTTTCCCTGGATTTGATATCGAGGGCCGCGATCGAGCTCTCCGCCGCCATACCGCCGACGGTGCCGATAATGCCGCGGGTCGCCCCGACCATCTCCTCGTATTTCTGCTGAACGGTGCCGCCCAGATCCCTGATCTGACCGACGGCGAACAAGGCGAGAACCACGAGCGGAATGACCTTGATGAGGACAAAGATGACGATCAGCTTGCCACGGATGCCCAGGCGAATGCGTTGCTGCCCGATTCCTGCTGCTTGTCGTCGCTCTTCAGCCATCTTGCAGACCTTGACCCATCGATGCTCGCATGACCATGGAATGAGATTCGCACTGCCTGGACAACCCTCTCCGGCTCCGGTTGTCTCCAGGCGCTTACGGCACCGTATCGGGTGACGACCGGAGGAGAGCCTTTCCTGCGTTACATATCAACTTCCCGCCGGGAATTCTGCCGATTTCTGCATGACCGGCCTTGTTCCCGGATTCTGATCGGCAACCTCGAAAACGGGGAGATGGGGAAGCAACGCCGTGCCGGTTCAACATGCCCGACTGGACAACACCTGTGCCGGCGCAGGGTCGCAGTGTCCTTCAGGGGGCGGCGACGACGAGTTTCACCTTGTCTCTGATCCCCTTGGTCATCAGCACCGCACCATCCTTGTCGACGATCACCCCATCCATGCCGAGCCGTTCGAGGGCAGCGATGCCCTTCTGCGGCCCCAGGATGAAAATGCCGGTGGCGAAGGCATCGGTTGCGGCCGCCGACGGGGCGACGACCGTGACGCTGCGGCAGAGGTCCTGCGGAAATCCGGTCTTCGGGTTGAGGAGATGGTGATAGCGGACGCCGTCGGCAAAAAAGTAGCGCTGATAATCTCCCGAGGTCGAGATCGCCCCGCCGTCTAGATGCAGTGTCGCCAGCAGCGCGGTGTCATCGTCGGCCGATCGTGGGTGCTGGATGCCGATGTTCCAGGGTCGGCCGTCCGGCTGGCGGCCGAAGAGCCGGATGTCGCCGGCGACGGCGACGATCCCGTCCCTGATACCGTATTCCTCCAGGACGGCGGCGGCCCGGTCGGCCGCGTAGCCCTTGATGATCCCTCCCAGATCGATCTGCACGCCCTTTTTGTCGAGATAGACGGTGGAGGCCCCGACGTTGATGACGATATGCCGAAAGCCGATCAGCCCCCTGACCGCATCGATCGATTCCCGGGAGGGGACCTTCTTCTCCTTGAAATCCCAGAGCCGGACCAGGGGACCGACCGTCACGTCGAACCCGCCCTCGGTCTCTTCGGCGGCATCGACCGCCTTCTGGATGACACCAAGGGTTTCGGTCGAGACCTTGACCGGGGCGACCCCGGCGTTCCTGTTGATCCGGCTCAGTTCGCTGTCCGGTGCATAGAAGTTGAGCAGCCGGCCGACCCTCTCGAGTTCGTCGTAGGCGGCATCCATCGCCTCCCTGGCCTTGGTCTCCGAAGGCGAAACCACCGTGATCGTGACCAGGGTGTAGAGGGATGTCCGGCTCTCCCGGAACAGGCGCTTCCGCTGCCCGACAAAAAAGAAGAGGGCAATCAGCAGGAGGCCGACGACAACGACGGTCAGAGTCCGGAGGAGGGTAGTGCGCGGCATTGGTGCAATCGGTGCCATAGCCAACCGGCGGCGGGGCCCGCCGCTAAGGTTTCTCAAAGAAGATATAGGAAGTCGAATAGTCGCTGAACTCGAAATAGACCTTCTTTTCGTCAGGGTCCACCATGCCGTTGAGATTGGCATCCAGGATGCCATATCCGAAACGGTACGGCCTCTCAGCCTTGCCGTCGGTGGCTGTCGCCGTCGACAGCTTGTCGATCTTCAGGAATCGCTTGACCAGCTTGTCGCCGGCATAGACCTCCAGTACTCCGTTCGTGCCGGTCCAGTTCTGGACGGCCCTGCCGAACCTGTTCTGGGTTTCCTGGGTGCAGGAGGCACAGCCCAGGATCACCACGGCGATGATACAGAAATATTTCATTGCACTCCTAACTCGTGTTCGTTCATTCATCACGACACTGGTCCATTCATCCCGGGGTTGCCAGCATCCACTTCACCTGCGACATCCTATCCCACAACCAGCAACACAACAAGCAGTTTCATGCCGCCGGTCAGCCTGGACGACCGGGATAACCACTGTTCGTCTTCTTGCCTCTTTATTCATTTTCATCTCTGTGGTATCTTACCGCCATTGCCCGCGAACAGAGATATCTCCATTCACAGGAATCCGGGATATGGACGGGCAACCGGTGTAACATCATTATTCAACCATTCCTAAATCACATGGAGGACTCGATGAAATCCCCAGTACGCGTGGCCATAACCGGCGCCGCCGGCCAGATCAGCTATTCCCTCATCTTCCGCATCGCCGCCGGCGATATGCTCGGCCCCGACCAGCCGGTCATCCTGCAACTCCTTGAGATCACCCCGGCCATGGGCGCCCTGAATGGGGTCGTGATGGAACTCAACGACTGCGCCTTTCCGCTGGTCGCCGGCATTGTCGCCACCGACGATGCGAATGTCGCCTTCAAGGACGCCGACTTCGCCATCCTGGTCGGGGCCCGTCCCCGTGGTCCGGGCATGGAACGGTCCGACCTGCTCCAGGCCAATGCGGCGATCTTCTCGGTCCAGGGCAAGGCCCTCAACGCCCATGCCAGCCGCAATGTCAAGGTCCTCATCGTCGGCAATCCGGCCAATACCAATGCCCTGATTACCCTGAAGAACGCGCCGGATCTCAATCCCCGCAACATCACCTCGATGATGCGCCTCGACCACAACCGTTCGCTGTCGCAGATCGCCGAAAAGGTCGGCAGCCACTGCACCAAGGTCGAGAAGATGGTCGTCTGGGGCAACCATTCGGCCACCCAGTTCCCGGACATCAGCTATGCCACCGTCGATGGCAAGCCGGTTGTCGGCCAGGTGGACAACGACTGGTACGTCAAAACCTTCATTCCCGTCGTCCAGCAGCGCGGCGCCGCCATCATCAAGGCCCGCGGCGCCTCCAGCGCCGCCTCGGCCGCCTCCTCCGCCATCGACCACATGCGCAGCTGGGCCATGGGCAGCAACGGCCAGTGGGTCAGCATGGGCGTGTACAGTGCCGGCAATTCCTACGGCATCGACGAGGACATCATGTATGCCTTCCCCATCACCTGCGACAACGGGGAGTGGAAAGAGGTCAAGGGGCTTGCCGTCAGCGAGTTCAGCCGCAGCATGATGACCGCCACCGAGAAGGAACTGGTCTCGGAGCGCGACGCCATCGCCCATCTGCTGTAAAAATCCTGTCGCAACCGGTATCGGCGGGAACCGCGTGTTTCCCGCCGACCAGTCGCCACCGCCCGTGGGGAACGGCAGCCGGCCCCTCCCCGCTGCATCCGCTGTCCTCTAATTTCCTTCTTTCCCGAGTGGTGCGTCCGATCCGGACCTGTCCGCCGCCAGCCGCAGGATCCGCCGGCCGTATTCCTGTTTCAGGGCATCGAGATACTCCCTGCTGACCGGTCCTTTCCAGGTCCTGACATCATAGAACCGTTTCGGGATGGTCAGGGCATCGGGATCGAAACCGGTGGCGATGCGGGTCTGCCAGCGCAGACGGCGGACATGTTCTGCAACCTCGGGGACCGACCCGGCCAGGGTATCGAGGCCGACAGCGGCGAGGCACTCCGCCAGACGGGTGTCGGTATAGACCGAACGGGCAAAGAGGCACGCAACCATCGAGGTGAGGATAACCCGCCCAGGCTCGTCGGCGATCAGAAAATCGACAGCCTGCCCCACATCACGACCGGCATTTTTCTGCTCGCGGCTGTAGGCCCCGGTATCGAGATGCGAGTGGCGGAAGCCGAGGGTCTGGGCGGCAAAGAACAGCTCGCCGGTGGCATAGCCGGCCATCTCCTGGCCAAGCACGCAGGCGAATTCGCCGCCACCGTATGCCGCGGCCGCCCGCAGGGTTCCCATCCCGAGGAGACGGTAGAAATCATTGATCCCCCGACCGAGGAATTCGGCGGCCTGCTGGTAGGCAGCGGCATCGCCGAAACGCAGCGGCACGACGGTCTGTTCCCTGGAGATCAGCCCCCGCTGGGTCGCCTCGGTGGCCCAGGCCAGCGCCACGCCGCCGGACATCGCGTCGATGCCGACCTTTTCCATGGTCTCGAGGATCCGCAGGACAGCAAAGGGGTCGGTGACCCCGAGCATCGTCCCGGCGGCAAAGATCGGCTCGTAATCGTAGGCCACCTGGTGGTAGCTGTAGCGGTTGTCGCCGGTGATTTTCTCGCGGATATAGCCGATATGGATACAACCGACCGGACAGCCCGAGCAGGCGCCGTTACGCAGGAGGGTCGCATCGGCGAAGGCCTGGCCGGTCATCCCGGCAATCGCCGGGTCGCTGGTCCGCTGCAGATTGCACCACGGCAGCGACTGAAGGTCGTTGAGCCCCTGCAGGTTGCCCGCCGTGCCGAGACTGTAATACTTCCGCATCATGTCGGTGGCGGTGACCTGGCGGTAGACCTCCCGGAACAGCCTGGCATAGGCGCTGCCGGCCGGCCCGGCGAAATCGCCGTCGCCCTGGACGACGATGCCCTTGAGGTTCTTCACCCCCATCACCGCTCCACCGCCCATCCTGCCGAAATGGCGATAGGAATCGACATTGATGCAGGCCATCGCCGAGCCGATCTCACCGGCCGGACCGATTCGGAGGATCGAACGATGGCCGGAGCCCTTGGCAAACATCCGCCGCAGCAGTTTTCCGGCGGCATCGGCATCCATGCTCCGCATGAACCCGACATCTTTGACCTCCAGATGCCGGTCGCCCACAACCAGACACGACAGCCTCCCGGCCCGGCCGGTGATGACAAGGGCATCGAGATCGGCGAAGCGCAGGGCATGGGCCAACCGACCACCGGCATGGCTTTCGGTATACTGGTGATGGTACGCCGACCTGAAGGCGCAGACGGTCTTGCTCATCAGCGGGAAATAGCCCGTCAGCGGTCCGATGGCAAAGATCAGCGGTTGTTCCGCGGCATCCCAGGGCAGGTCATTTTTGCCGTAGCGCCCATCGAGCAGGGCCGCCAGGCCGCTGCCGCCGGCCACCAGGTTGCGGCCATCGAGCAGCTCGATACGCCCTTTCCCTGTGCCCAGATCGACGCACAGAACCCTGAATGCTTCCCGGATCATCGGGGCGCCTCCAGGCCGCCGGCCATCTCCGCCAGTTCCAGGCAGCCCTGGGGGCAGAACTCGACACAGCGGCCGCAATGGATGCAGACGAAGACCTCGCCCAGCCGATTGACGGAGACCGCGTCCACCGGGCACGCCTCAACGCATTGGCCGCACCGGATACAGAGCTTCTTTCGCTCCACCACCCCGCCTCCCGGACGCTGGCTGAAGGCCCCGGTCGGGCAGGCGGTCACGCAAGGGGCGGGATCGCAGGCCAGGCAGTGCACCGCCATGAAACCGGTCGACAGGCCGCCGGCGGAATGAATCCGTATCCCCGCGCAACTCCACGAGATGCGCTGATGGATCAGCCTGGCGCAAGCCAGCGCGCAGGAATGGCAACCGATACACCGGTCGATGCGAGGGGCCGTAAGCTGTTTCATGACAGGTACCGGTGGCGAAGCGTTCGCCGCCGCTCATCCCTCTCCATGTTCCGAACGTAAAAAATGTTGCAAAACCCTGCCAACTCGTCATTCAGCATAGCAAAGCTGGTCAATAAAGCAAGAATGGCGCCCGCGAATCGCCCACTGAACCGTGCCCCGCCGCTAAACGTCTTGTCATTCCGATGTATTTCGATAAATCCATTTGACATCGGGATGGTCTTTCTTTATCACTTCGAGAACAGATACCCCATCATCCCGAGGAGAGCCGCCCGTGCCCCGTCATACCCGGAATCTGCCCGTAGTCCTGCTGTTCGCCCTCCTGCTGATCCTGTTCGCCGGTAATCGCCCCGTCGCCGCCGAAATCGTCAGGCTCCCGGTCACCATCGATTATCCCCTGCTGCAGAATCTCATGATCAGCAAGGCCTTCAGAGGACGGGACGAATCGGTGGTGCTGGTCAACGAAGGCAGCGGCTGTCTCTATCTTGCCCTCTCCCATCCCAGAATCATGGAGGAGAAGGGCTTTGTCCGGCTTGAAATCGGAATAACCGCCCATGCCGGCACCCCGCTCGGCAGCGAATGCCTGATGCCGCTGGCGTGGAGAGGCTTCCTCGTCCTCTACCAGCAGCCGGTCATCAACAGCCAGACCTGGCAGCTTTCCTTCCGTACTTCCCGTTCCCGCCTCTTTGACGCCGGCCACCAACCGGTCAATCTTAACGGCATCCTCTGGCAGCTGATCGAGTCCCGGGTCTTCGAGTACCTCAATTCGATCACCATCGACCTGGCGCCGCCGGTCAACAACCTCAAGGAATTTCTCTTCCCCATGTTTCCGCAGCATATGCAGCAGCAGACGCAGGCGATGCTCGACAGCCTGCGTGCCGGCGAACCGCTGATCACCCCGGAGGCCATCAAGCTGGATATCCTGGCCGATGTCAAGGAAACCTACAAACCCGAAGACGCCCGGATCACCGAGCCCCTGAGCGGCAAGGAACTGGAGGAAGTCGTCGCGGTCTGGGAAAACTGGGATGCCCTGCTCAGTTTCATGGTAGCAACCACGGCCAAGGATGTCCTCAGCCCGGAGGAACGCCAGACCTTGATGGACGTCCTGCTCGAAACCAGGTACACCTTCCTTGACAGCCTCGGCAACCAGTCAATGACCCATGATTTTGTCCGGGTCCAGTTCGCCAATTCCTGGAAACAGCTGGCTCCGATCTTCCGGAATCATATTACCGCCGATGCCTCACCCCAGAAAATCGGCTATTTTTCCTTTTTCACCGCTGCCGACGCCCTGACCGTCCTCGACGGCCTCGGACCGACCTTCGGCATCGAGGTCAGCCGCAACGGCTTGATCCGGCTGGCCCGGATGCTCGGCAGCGATCCGGCGATCCTCCACTACGGTTCCGGTGTCAACCCCAACCTCCAGCGTCTGTTCGAGATCGCTCCCGAACCGGTGCAGGCACCGGCTGCACCGGAGGAAGAACCACCGCCGGAAGGGGAAATTCTTGAACAGGACCTCCCCCCCTCGCCACCACCGGAATCGACGCCGGAATCGACGCCGGCACCGACCTTGGAACCGACTTCGGAACCGACCTCGCGTCTACTCGACTTCCTCTGCGCGCCGCTCCATGCGGCCGAGGGCCGAAACCTCGAGGAAATCCGTAAATGGATGGTCGCAGGAGACAATGTCGACAGCTATGTGCGGAAGGTCGTGAACCTGCTCAAGGCCCAGGCCCAGACCACAGCCAGGGAGAAAAACATCCCGCCCGCCTTCCGCTCGACCTACCGGCTGATGGTGCCGGCGATGGCGTGGCAGGAAAGCTGCTTCCGTCAATTTGTGATGCGCAACAACCAGTTGACCTACCTGTTGTCCTACAACAACAGTTCGGTCGGTCTGATGCAGGTCAACACCCGGGTCTGGCGCGGGGTGTACGACCTCGAACGCCTCCGGTGGGATATCCGCTACAATGCCGCCGCCGGTTGCGAGATCGCCACCCTGTACCTCAAGGATTACGCCCTGCGGGACCGGAAGGGGCAGAAGAAACCGGACAACGAGACCATCGCCCGCCTCGTCTACGCCATGTACAACGGCGGACCGGGGCAGTACCGGAAGTACCTCGAGCGGGAGCGGAGCGGCAAGCTCTATAAAAGCGACAGGCTGTTTCAGGAAAAGTTCGAATGGGTCACGACCGCCGACTGGGGCAAGATCAGCAGGTGCCTGGTCGGCGGCTGAGGCATCCGGGCGGGACACCCCGACCCCGGCGGCGACGGTCTCAGTCGGTGATCTCGAGACCTGCCATCATCTGGGGAATACGGGCGACATTTTGCCGATCGTCGATGGGAAAGGTGGCAACAATCCGGCCCTCGAACATCACCGCGATCCGGTCCGACAAGGCCAGGGCCTCGGACAGATCACCGGTCACCAGCAGGATGCCGGCCTGCTCCCGGGCCTCGAGCAGCAGTTTCCAGACGTCCTCGGTGGCGGCGATGTCCAGGCCCTGGGTCGGTTGTTCAGCCACGATCAGCCGCGGTTTACGGTAGAATTCGCGGGCCAGCACCATCTTCTGCAGGTTGCCGCCGGACAGCTGCCAGGCAAGCGACCGCAGATTCGGCGGGCGGATATCGAACTCGTGAACCAGCCGCTCCGCCTTGGCCTCGGCCTGCCGGCGCCTAAGCCAGGGCCCGCGGACGAAACCGCCCCGCGTCGTCAGCAGAAAGTTATCGACCAGATCGAGATCCCGGCAGGTGGCGAGTCCCTGCCGGTCCTCCGGAATATAGCTCAAGGCGAGGTCCCATTTCTGGTCGGCGAAAAATTTCCGCCAGTCCATGCCGAGCAGGCGGATACTGCCCGCCGGCGGCCGAGACAGGCCGCAGATCATCTCCACCAGCGGCCTCTGGCCGTTGCCCGCCACCCCGACGATGCCGAGGATCTCGCCCTGCCGCACCTCCATGTCGATCGCCTGGAGGCCGCCGCCCGAGACCTTTTCCACCTTGAGCACGATCTGACGCGGTTCGAGGGCCTGCCGGTCGACCTGCAGCAGGACCTCGCGGCCCACCATGCGCTCGGCCAGTTCGGCGGTCGAGGCGACCGCCGCCGCCGCGACCCGGTCAACGACCTCGCCCCGCCGGAGGATGACGATATGGTCGGCAATCGCCATGACCTCCTCGAGCTTGTGGCTGATGAAGACGATGGCCTTGCCCTGCCCGACCATCAGCTTCATCGTCGCGAACAGGTTGTCGGCCTCGCTCGGGGTCGGGACGGCGGTCGGTTCGTCGAAGATCAGCACCCGGCTGTGACGGTGCAGCAGCTTGAGGATCTCGACCTGCTGCTTCTCACCCATCGACAGGTCGGCGATTCTGGCCCTCGGGTCGATCTTCATGCCATAGAGAGCGCCCAGCGCCCGTACCTCGTCGTTGATCTTCGACCAGTTCAGCCACATCCCGCCGGCATGGCCCAGCTGGATATTCTCGGCGACGGTCATCGCCTCCACCAGCTTGAAGTGCTGATAGACCATGCCGATCCCGGCGGCGATGGCCTTGTCGGTCGAGGACAGCTCGATCGGAATCCCGGCGTGAAAAATGGTGCCGGCATCCGGCTGCAGCTGCCCGGCCAGGATCGACATCAGGGTCGACTTGCCGGCTCCATTCTCGCCAAGCAGGGCGAGGATCTTGCCCTCCTCGATCTCGAGACTGATATCGTGATTGGCGCGGACCTCGCCGAAGGACTTGGAGACCCCCTGCAGGCGGATGAGCGGCACCGTCTCGATCATCCGGCCGTCCTGTCCCTGCCGGCCAGCGGGGTGACGAACCGGGATTCCGAATCCCAGGGGAAGAGGATCCAGGTATCCTGGCTGACCTCGGTGATATAGGTGTCGACCTGGGGCCGACCGGCGGGCTTGGCATAGACCGTGGCGAAGTGGGCCTTCGGCACCATCTGCTTGACGATCGCGGCGGTGCGGCCGGTGTCGACGAGATCGTCGATCAAAAGCCAGCCCTCGCCGTCGCCGTCGAATTTCTTCAGCACGTCGGCCTCGCCCTTCTTGTCCTTCCAGTCATAGCTCGATACGCAGATGGTGTCGACCAGGTGGATGTCGATCTCCCGGGCGATGATCGCCGCCGGCACCAAACCGCCGCGGGTGATGGCGATGATCCCCTTGAAATAGTCGTGATGCAGCAGGCGCCAGGCCAGCGCCTTCGAATCGCGGTGCAGTTGATCCCAGGATATCGGATAGGTCTTGCGGTAGGTGCTGTTGCTCTCCATGGTGTTTCCTCTGTTGATGTGTTACGGGTCGCCGGCTGCCGGGGCTCCGGCCCCCGACGGCCTCGTCCTAGTGTCATGTCACATATCTAATGTTGGATAAAGTCGGTTCAGTTTGATCCGGGCATCTTCAGCAGTGAACTGCCAGTTAACCCCACCATTCATCCCATTTCTTGCTGACTCCCATGCCTTGACCTCATTGCGCATAACTTCAATCTTGGCAATCCGGCGGTTCAGGCATTGCCCGATCAGAACGTTCAACTCGATTTCGGCCATGTTCAACCAACTTCCATGCTTCGGTGTGTAAACAAACTCGAAACGATCCCAAAGGGCCTTAGCCTTTTCCGGCGCGAACGCCTCGTATAGCGAACCGGGCGCATGGGTATTCAGGTTGTCCATTACCAGGGTGATTTTTTCGGCGTCTTCGTAACGGGAAGCGATTTTCTCGACGAAAAACGCCCAGTCCACCTTGGTTTTTCGGTCGGTTACCTCAACCATCCGTATTCCAGCCAGTGGTTCATTTGCCATGAAAATGTTGCATGTGCCGCACCGTTTGTATTCATAGTCATCCCGAGCCGGCTGGCCCGGCATGGCAGGAACCGGAGTCTTTACTTCATCAATCAATTGGCGGGGCGACTCGTCCATGCATACCACCGGGAACCGCGCATCATAAGGTCGTTTATAGACATCCAGCACCTGCTCCATCTGAGCTACGAAGTTGCCGTTGTGGTCTGGGGGGATTACCCAGCCGACTTTCCTCCAAGGCTTGATTTCGTTTTTTTGGTCGAGTAGGCCGGTTTCTTTGAGGTAGATAAGAGAAGTGCTACCATTGGACTTTCCTCCCTAACGCCTTGCCGCACGCGGCTACTACGTGCCATCAGGGCACCACTCCCACTTCCCCATCGGTCCCAGCCCCTCACAGAACCGTGCTTGCGCTATTTACGCACACGGCTCCTCAACAGTACATTCACGTCGTTTTGAACAGATTCACCGTTATCCGCGGCTGCGGCAGCGGAAACCTCTTCAGGAGTTTTCTGAATTTCTCCCAGTTCAGGCTTCCTCTTCTACCCCGTCGATCCAACCATTTGAAGAGCATTATTCGGACTTCGTAAGCGAATCGTCCGATGCCCTTGGCGTTGTCCGACACCCCGTAGTAGGCAAAATGTCCCCGTAGCTTCGCGGCAACCTTGGCCAGTAGTTCCGGGACGGGCAAAATGCGGTTTAGTTTCAGCCACTCCTTGAAAACGCGTAGCTTTGCCTGGAACTTCTTCCGCGCCGTGATCCGCTTCATCCGGAAGAGCTTGCCGGATGTCGACAGGCCGCAATAGTGTGTAAACCCCAGGAAATCAAAGGTCTGGGGCTTCTCGCCCCTCGCCTTCGCCCGTGCCAGAGCTTTTGGGCCAAACTCCAGGGACTCTGTCGATGCCCGAGGCGGCATCTTCCCTCAGCCTCCCAAAGCACCCGCTATTGGCTGCATAACACCTCGACCGACAGCTACAGCTATTTTTACCCGCATCAGAAACGCGGTGGAGAGGCCCTTGACGAAATCGGAATCCTCTCCGGCTCCCAGGGCATCCTCTGCCATGACCACTGGAAACCCTACTTCAACTATGGTACCGCCCACGCCTTGTGCAACGCCCATCATCTCCGGGAACTGGAAAGAGCTGCGGAGCAGGATGGACAGAAATGGGCCAAACAGATGAGCGAGCTCCTTTTAGAAATCAACCGGGCGGTGGATGAAGCCGGTGGCTCGCTCGACCCGCCTGGCGCCGAGCTGTTTCGGCAGCGATACCGGGAAGTGTTGACCGAAGCCGAAATCGAGTGCCCTGAGCCGAAGAAAAAGGCATACCACCTGAAACCGGGAAGAATTGCCAGATCAAAAGCGCGAAATCTCCTGGAGAGGCTCAAAAAATTTGAGGATGCCGTGCTCCGCTTCATGGTCGAACCACTCGTGCCCTTTTCCAACAACCAGGCGGAAAATGATCTTCGCATGATCAAGGTCCAGCAAAAGGTGTCGGGCTGTTTCCGTTCGATGGACGGTGCCAAGGTATTCTGTCGCATCCGCAGTTACTTGACAACATGCAGAAAACAGAGCCTTACTGCGACGGAAGCATTGCGACTGCTGTTCGAGGGTAAATGGCCGTCTTTCATGATTGCCTCGGATGTCCTTTCAGATGCTGAATAGTTACATTCCGCTTTCATTCAAACTGCCGCCGAAATCGCCATACTCCGAATCCAAAGATCAGGCCCCCAATCAAGGCCAAACCCAACAGCGAGTCCCACAAGATATCGAGGCCAGCGCCCTTGAGCAGTATCGCGTAGGCCATTTCGATAAAGTAATAGAGCGGCGAAATATACATGGCCTGACGCAGCCCCATGGGCATGGCCTCCGGTGGAGTCCAGGCGCCGGAAAGAAAGATCATCGGCATCAACACGAGAATTGCGAGCAGGGCCGCCTGGGCGAGATTGCGACTCAGAGTGGCGATATAGAGGCCTAGCCCCGCTGTTGTAAAAATATAGAGTGTGGTCACTGCAAAGAAAAGCACGAGGCTGCCCTTCATCGGCACGGCGAATATCCCATGCAGCACCAAGAACAGGCTCACTGCCGTACCTAGTAGGATCACCAGGGTCATGGCAATAACCTTGGACAGCAAAATCTGGATCGGAGTCAAGGGAGATACCATCAACTGCTCAATGGTGCCGCGCTCTTTTTCACGCACTGCAGCGGCGGCCGGCAGCATGATGCCCATGATGGTGATTACGACAAGGAGTTCGGAAATGGGCATAAACCAGGCGTCCTTCTGGTTCGGATTGTACCAGACGCGGTACTCGTTGCGTACCGTGGGCACGTTCTCCAGTGCCTGCTCATTCACGCCCAAGCGTGCCAGTGCCTGATCGTAACTATATTGACCGATGATCTGCGTGGTGTAACTGGAGGCGAGAAAGCCCAGCACGGTATTGCTGGCATCCACCTGAACCTGCACGTCAACCGATTTCCCTTTTGTAATGTCATGTGCAAAATCGGACGGGATGTTGAGTACGACCAGCGCCCTCCCCTGATCCAGCAGACGCTGCCCGGCATAATTGTCCAATACCTCGCCGCCCAGTTTAAAATAAGGAGGGCGAAAGCGATAAATAAGCTCACGCGATGCAGCACTATGGTCAGCGTCATGCACAGTTACGATCGCTTTGTTTAACTGCATGGTGACATTACCCGCCATATAGGTGTCGAAGACAAACAGATAGACGATGGCAAAAAGCAGCAGTATATCACGCCCGAACTGGATCAGCTCCTTGGTCGTCATTGCCATGAGGCGTGAAAACCAGAAGCTGAGACGCGCACATAGAATACTCCAATCATTATTCATGATTTCGGTCTCTTATGAAACATGAGGAAGCTCGTCATCCACAACACGAAGGCGTAGATCAGGAGTGCCAGCACCTTATCCCACAACTGCTCCAAACCAACGCCCTTAAGAAAACTGCCGAGAATGATATCGGTGTAATACATGGCAGGAAACATATGTGCCTCGAACTGTCCTCCCGGATCCATCGAGGCGATCGGTACCAAAAGCCCCGAGTAAAGAACTGAAGGGACAATGGTGACGACAACGGTCATTATCATCGCCGCCACCTGAGTGCGCACTAAAAGCGACACCAAGAGCCCGATGCCTGTGGTGCAGATCACAAAGATTACCGAGGCGAGAAAAAAGAACAACGGGTCACCCTTGAAGGGGGCACCGAAGAGCCGGGCAACCATCAGCCACAGGATCAAGATATTGAGGATGGATATACCTACATAGGGAGTGAGCTTACCGATGAGAAACTCGCTGCGCGTTACGGTCGAGGCGTAGATGTTGTAGATGGAGCCGTTTTCCTTTTCGCGCACCACGCCCAGAGCCGTCAAAAACGGGGGTGTGATCATCAGCACCAGCATCATCAGCACGGTCGCGATGGACCAGACACTTTTGACTTCCTGGTTGTACATGTAACGCAGTTCGGCCTTTACGGGTTGTGCCATTTCCCGTGCCGTTTCCAGCGGTACCCCCAACCGCTGCGAAATGTAATCCCCCAGTAATTCGCTATTAAAGGCCGCATTGATGGCAATGACATAACCCTTGCTGCTGGAAGTGCGAAAAGTGAAGGTGCCGTCGATGAGGGTCTGTATGGCTACCGAGCGGCCAGCCGTCAAATTTTCCTCGAACCGTGGCGGGATAACAATGGCCAGCCGGATCCGGCTGTCGGCAAGCATGGGTCCGATCTCACGTTCGCTGGCCAGATCGCCCAGATAGTCGAAGTAGCGCGAGTCGATATAGCGGTGGAGGTAATCGCGACTCAGGGCACTCTTGTCGTGGTCAACCACCGCGAAGGGGATGTGCTCCACATCAAGGTTGATGCCATAGCCGAAAACGAATAAGAGCGAGACCGGCACCACGAAGGCCAGGGACAGGAAGAGGCGATCACGCACGATCTCGCGCCATTCCTTGTAAACGACGGCGAGAATGCGGCGGCTGTTCATGGGGGGGCCTCCTGCCGTTCCTGTTGCAAAATTCGATGGACAAATACGTCCTCCAGACTCGGCGCGCGCGGTGTGATGTCCAGCAGAAGAATATTACGTTCACTGAGGCATGCGCCGATGCGTGATGTGGCTTCGTCCACATCCTTGATCAACAAATGGATGCGCCTGCCGAACAGAGCGGCATCGACAAAGCCTGCCTGCTCCAGCGCCTCCAATGCCGACAACACAGGCTCGGCGGCAAGGTCAAGCACCTGCCCGGCTTCTTGTTCCAGCGCGGTCTTCAGGGCGGCAGGGGTATCGTCGGCAATGACTTTCCCGGCATGCATCAACGCCAGATGATCGCAATGCTCGGCCTCACTCATGTAATGGGTGGTGAGCAGGATGGCCACGTGCTCAACCCGTGCCAAATGCACCAGAATTTTCCAGAAGCGACGTCGGCCGATGGGATCCACTCCGGAAGTCGGCTCATCGAGGAACAGCACCAGCGGACCATGCACCAGAGCGCAGGCAAGCGCCAGGCGCTGGCGGATGCCCATCGGCAATTTGCCGACCAGTTGGTTATAGACCGAGCCGAGTCCCGCAAGTTGAACCACACGATCGATCCTCTCGGAGATCTGCCTGCCCGGCACGCCATAGATACGTGCAAACAGGCGCAGATTCTCCTGTACCTTCATATCCTGATATAGGGAAAACGCCTGCGACACGTAGCCGATCCGTTCCTTGACGGACTGGCTTGCACGGCGCATATCTGCACCAGCCACGGTACCTGCACCGCCGGTAGGAGGCCGGATGCCGGTGAGCATCTTGATCACCGTAGTCTTGCCGGCGCCGTTGGCGCCAAGGAGACCGAAAATCTCGCCCTGCCGCACTTCAAAGCTGACCCGGTCCACGGCGCGAAAATGGTCGAAATCACAAGTCAGTTCCCGTGCCACGATGGCGATGCCATCTCCCAGGGGCGGCTCGCCATCGCGCCAAACCTTTCCAACTGAAGAATCCTCTTCTTTCCTGGCCAGATGGCGCCGCTGTAATAGGGCAATGAAGGCGTCTTCAAAGCTGGGCTCTTCCACCTGGATTTGCTCGATTTCCATCCCAATCAGCAACTCCTGGATTTGCGCACTGGCCGCTTGGGGCGTAACATCAGGCACGAACACCTTGATTTTCGAACCTACCGCTTCGACTTGTGTGAAACGTTTTTCCAGGCGCACCAAGGCCTCGACCTGAGCTGCGATGGTCAGCTCAACCAAGGTCCCCGGCACATCGTGCAGGATCACCTCCGGTGCGCCTTTGGCCACCACCAGGCCACCGAACATCAGAGACAGGCGCTGAAAACGTTCTGCTTCATCCATGTAGGCGGTGGAAACCAGGGCAGTCACACTCCGCTCACGCAGGAGTTGAGTGAGGATGGTCCAGAAATCCCGCCGTGATACCGGGTCAACGCCGGTGGTTGGTTCGTCGAGGATAATCAGATCCGGTTCGTGGATTAAGGTGCAGACCAGACCGAGTTTCTGCTTCATACCGCCGGAAAGCTGCTTCATGGGACGATCCAGGAACCTGTCCAGTCTCGTCATGGCCAGCAATTTGCGCTTGCGTTCGGCAAGCAATACGGGCGTCACCTCTCGCAACTCGGCAAAGAAATCAATGTTTTCCTCTACCGACAATTCGGGGTAGAGATTGAGACCTAGCCCCTGCGGCATGAAGCCGAGACGGCCCTTGACCTTCTCTGCCGCAGCCTCGGAGTCGATGGTTTGACCGAAAACCTCGACGCTGCCGCCTTCGAAGGAAAGTACGCCGGCGATGGCCTTCATAAGGCTGCTTTTACCCGCGCCGTCGGGGCCGATCAGGCCGTAGATCTCGCCGCGCCGAATATCGAGGCTGACGCCATCAGCAGCCGTGAGTTTGCTATAGCGTTTGACGAACTCACGCACCCGCACCACAGGGGGATCGTCGTCTACCAACGCGGTTTGGTCCACGGCGTCTCCTCCATCCAGCGGATTACGGCATCAGCGGGTAAACCCGGCGTCAGACGATGCTCCGGATTTGCATCCAGGTAGAGTTTGACCGCGTAGACCAGTTTGACCCGTTCATCAGGGGTCTGGACCTCTTTTGGTGTAAATTCGGCCGCAGAGGCGATATACCGTAGGCTGGCTGAAAAAGGATTATCAGGAAAGGCATCGGTATAGATCCGGGCAGGCAGCCCCAGGCGCAGTTTGCCGATCTGATTTTCAGGGACATAACATTTGAGGTAGAGCCGGTCTAGATCGACGATATCGAACATGGGGCTACCGGCAACGATAACCTCGCCGATATCCACTATCCGGGTGGTGATCATCCCTGTTGCCGGTGCATAGATGGTAAGATCGTCCAGTACGCTTTGCGCCGCGTCCAGAGCAGCCTTAGCCTGTTCCAACTGCGCCTCCATTGCGGTTATCTGGCTTTCCTTGGACTTGATCTGGTCCCAACCCAATTCAGCCTCGGCCAACTGCTTCTGTGCCTGGGTTAATGCCGCCTGGGCCACAACCTGCTCCTCTTTAACGACCCTGAGAGCAAGATCTGCAAGTTCACTTGCTTGACTGGAAACGGCATGTGTCTCGGCCAAGGTTCTATTGCGCCGAGCATCCCGGTCAGCCTGCTCCAATTTCACCGTTGTCGCCAACAAAACAGCTTTTGCATGATCCACCGCAGCCATAGCGCTGGCTATCTCGAGTGGGACCGTTTTCATCAACGTGTTCAAGTCGATTCGTGTTGCCTCGAGTTGTGCTTTTGAATAATTCACTGCCCAGTGCTTCTGTTGGACATTAGCCTTTACTTGAATATCGTCGAGTTTGAGCAGAACCTGGTCTTTTTTTACAGGATCACCTTCACGGGCCCATAATTGAACAATACGGCCAGCCACCTTGCTAGCAACGATGTAATGGTCGCCTTCGATGCGGCCATTTGCCAGGATCAGTCCATCGGGCAAGGGTTTCTGTCGTCCCCATATCCACCAGGCAAACACTGCCGATCCAACCAGCACGATCACCAAAAGAATGCCAGTTGTCCTTTGCGATTGTATTTTCAAAAATTAGCCCTCCGGTTTTATCATTCGATATTTTTTCCACTGCGTCGGATAGAAATGAGCAGCCAGACGCCGGTCACCGCCGCGCCGAGGAACCCCAGCAGGCCGATTAGGGGCAAACCAAAAAGTACGGGGCCGCGGTCGACGGTCATGACGATGGATGAACCGATGATCAGGGCGGCGATGACGACCCCCATGGTCAGGCGACTGGTGGCGCGGTCCAACTGGTTGCCGAAATACTTTAGGTGCGTTACGTCCACATGCACCTGGAGTCTGCCGCTTCGGGCTGAGCGCAGGAGATGGTGTAGGTCTTTTGGCAATTCGGTGAGGATGTCGAGACCGCCGACAACCGCCCGCCAACCCCGTTTGATAAGGGCATCAGGAGCATAACGGGCCCGGAGTGCTTGATGCAGAAAGGGAGAGAACTCGGTCACCATGTCAAACTCCGGATCGAGCTGCCGCCCCATCCCTTCCAGAGTGATCAACGATTTAATCAGCAGTGTCAAATCCGGCGGCAAGGCGAGATGATAGTCTCGGAGCAGGGTGGTCAGATCGGACAGTATGGTGCTGATGTTAAGTTCCTTTAGGGGCACGCCGTGGTAATGATCCACGAGGCCATCAATTTCCAGCTTCAGACTGTTCTGATCGATGTTGGCATCCCCGGCCCAATCGAACAGCACCTCGACAACCCTATCGGAATCCCTTTCCACCAGACCATGGAGCAGATCCACGACCTGGCCGCGGCGCTCGCTGGAAAGGTGACCGACCATACCGAAATCGATGATGGCGATGCGGTTTTCCGGCAGGTAAAAAATATTGCCCTGATGCGGGTCGGCGTGGAAAAACCCATCCTCAAGGATCATCTTTAATACGGCACTGGCACCGCGCCGGGCCAGAAGCTTCAGGTCCAGTCCGGCTCGCTCCGCACCTTCCAGGTCGTGGCCGGAGATACCGTTAACCGCTTCCTGGACGTTCACCCGCTCGCCGGTCCATGTCCAATATACCTTGGGGATAACGATATCGGAGCGAGCGCTGAAATTACGGGCAATCCGCTCCGAGTTACGGCATTCCGCGGCCAGATCCAGTTCACGGCGCAAGGATAGAGTGAACTGGCGCACCACCTCGCGCGGCCTGTATTTGGACATCTCCGGAGACTCCGCTTCGACGATTTTCGCCAGGTGCTGCAGGAGTCGCAGGTCGGCTTCGACGATCGGCCGGATGCCGGGGCGCCGCACCTTGACGATGACCTCGTCTCCATTATGCAGCCGGGCGCTATGGACCTGGGCGATGGAAGCCGCAGCCAGTGGTTCGGGAACCAGTTTGGCGAACACCTCTTCCGGAGCGGCACCCAGATCCTCCTGCAACTGCTGCCTTATCTCGGAAAAAGGTACTGACAGCGCCCGATCTTGCAGCTTCTCGAATTCAGTAATCCACTCCGGGGAAAACAGATCCATACGGGTGGCGAGGATCTGACCCAGTTTGATAAAGGTCGGTCCCATCTCCTCCAACGCCCGCCGTACTCGCGCAGGAGGCTCAAGCTGCGCCAATTCAACGGTCTCCTGCCAATGCAGCACATAGCCGACGCGCTCCAGAACATTGGCCATCCCCAACCGGCGCACCATATCGCTGAATCCATATCGGATCAGGATCGAGGCGATATTGTGGAGCCTCCCCAGATCACGGGCGGAGATCAAGGTTTCCCAAAAAATGGATCCCATTACTGTTCTTTCTTATTACTGCCGGTTTTCTTCAAAGTCTCGGCAATCCCATCGAGAAATCCGGCGGCAACCAGAGATATGGTTGTTCCAACCTGTCGGGCCGTATCGACCCCACTGCTCACGTCTTCGCGCGCTATTTTTCCCAGGCGTCCGATCAGCGTCTCCGCAGCAGCTTTCGCCGCCGCACCCACTGAGGTGCCGGTAATGCAGGCATGCTGAGCCAGGTCACCCAGCACGTCCTTTACCGTGTCATCCGAGTCCCGTGCGATATTTCTGACGGTATCCAGGAACATGTTTTCCAGTACGCTCAGATCATCCAGCCCACGCTTGAGATCCTGGGAGCCGAACTCCTTGATGTGACCGGCCGCCTCCTCAATAGCCAACCTGGAAGCCTCCGCCGACTTCGCCAGGGCTTCGTCCACACCCGCCATTGCCTCCCGCAATGTCTGCGCAGCACGGCTGGCGTCCATTTCCTGTACGCCAAGGCTTGCGCCCCGCAACACCGAATGGACAACATCCTGCATTTTTTGCATATCAAGATGGCCCGCGCTCAGCGCCTCCAAGGTGATACCCCGGACTGTTTCGTGGATGTTCTCCCCGCCTTCCACTGCGGCACGGGTTTCATCTTCTGCTTTTCGGTTTTGATTTTCCTGGGTTGTCTGATCGCTCATTGCCTTCTCCTCTGTGGATGTTGTTGTCGTAAAAGGACCGGACGGTATCACTCAATCCCTATCAACTCTTATAGCCATTCTCGATAATCTCCTCGATGCGACCGAAATCCAGGAAGCGGATTTGCTCCAGCGACGGCTGAATGAAGATGTCCGGCCGATCGAGTTCTTCGTTCTTTTGCCATTACCTCAATCGGTCACCAGCCAATTTTACGTTTAATGTTTTGCACTTTTTCCGACAATTCCAAACCCGACACCCATGCTCTCCATTTTTCGACTTCCAGGGCTGCATAATTGTTTAAATCCAGTTTACACGGCATCATGGAGGGGATGACAAAGCGCCGAAGTTCTTTAATCTCTGCCGTGATTTCCTTATTACGAGCCGCTCGTTCACGCGCACCCGAGACCAGAAAATGAAGCCGGTTCAGGATGTTGACCTCGCTGGCCCCCGCATCCATATCAAGGGAAAGCAGATTCAAATGGGGATACATCTCCTTGAGCTTCTTCTCCATCCCTCGCCCGGTTATGTGGTTTGAAATGCAGCCGAACGGCTGCAGGCAAACAATGTCGCCGATCCCTTCCCTGAGCATGGCGATCATTTCCGCTGTCAGGAGCCATCCTTCCCCGAACTGGTTGGCCAGGCTGACCACATCGCTGGTAATCTCGGAAAGTTTCCTGAGGTTGTGAGGCTTGCGGTAAAATCGAAATTCCTGCATGACCCGATCTATCTGACCAAGGTGAAATTCCATGTATATCTCAAGCAGCATGTTTTTCATCCGATCCGCAAACGATCGTTTAAAAAATGCCTTCTGGTCATACGTTTCGTTGATGAAGCGCTGGGCGAAAAAACTCTGCAACGCAGGAAGGATTACCTCTATCCCCTGGCCGGACAGCCAGTCAATGATGTCCCCGTTGGAAAAAAAATTGTATTTGACAAATATCTCACCCACAATCCCGATTTTGGGCACAGGGTTGTCATGAGTTTCCATCTCGTTGAAATCAGCCACTGCCTTTCTGAGCAGATTGAGCAGGTACTGGTAATCGCCGTTTTCGATACCGGTTTCCATGGCTGAGAGATATTCAGCGTGCAGTTTTCTGGCTGTGCCGGGCGTCTTTTCCCGCGCCATGCTGGACAGAAACATCTGAGTGAGAGGATCGGCAAAGATAACACCCAAAGCAAGCTGCTTGACCAGCCTATTGGAATCAACCGCAAATCCCACTCCGGGATCAATCCCATCGGCGAAGATCGGAATAACCTGGATATGGTCCAGACCAAAGTCCGCCAGCGCCTTCCTGACCAGCGAGAGATATGAGGACGCGCGGCATTGCCCACCGGTCTGGGTCAGGATAACCGCCGTATTTTCAGGATCGTAGCTACCCGACTGAAAGGCCTTGATAATGTCGCCGGCAACCAGGATGGCAGGATAGCACATGTCGTTGTTGATGGTTTTAAGGCCCACCTCGACCGTCTGCCTGTCCTGGGGAGGAAGTACCTCCACGTGCAAACCAAGCGGCCTGAAAGCAGCCGGTATCAAGGGGGAATAGAAGGATGAAAAGAATGGGGTAATCAGCGTTTTCTTGCGGTTTGTGGTCGTAACGGGATAATCTTTTTTCTTTCTGGTTCCATTTTTACTCCACGGGTTGCCGTTACTGCGCTGCGTCGCCGCAAGCATTGAGCGCAATCTGATCCTGACCGCGCCGAGATTGTTGATGTCGTCCATTTTGATCACGGTATGGATATTGCCGCCGCTCCGCAGGATTTCCCTTACTTCATCGGCGGAGACGGCGTCCGGGCCGCAGCCAAAGGAGGTCAACTGCACCATCCTGGCGTTTCGATGTTGGTTAACCCACATCGCAGCAGCGTACAGTCGGTTGGCATAGCTCCACTGGGTCAGGACATTGACTGTTGCCAGTGACGCGCTGTCGTTGGCTGCGATTACAGTCTGCTCACTGACAACATCCACTCCCAGGTCGGTCAGAAGGCCGGGCACACCGTGGTTGACAAGCGGGTCCAGGTGGTAAGGCCGGCCGGCAAGGACAACGATCGTCCGTCCAGCCTTCTCCGCCTTGGCGAGAAACGTTTTAGCCTGCACCCCGAGCTGGTCCCTATACACGGTTTGAGCCGCCAGCCCGTTTTTAACTCCTTGGGAGATAGTCTTGTAGGAGATGCCGAAAGACATGAAGAAGAGGTAGAGCTGATCCCGTAACAGACCGGTATCCTTAAAGCTGATCGACGGATTATCCAGAGGAATCCCAAATTTCTTCTCTGGATTGATGGCGCTTTTGATCAGATCGGGATAACCGGTCACCACCGGGCAGTTAAAGCTGTTCAGCGCATCTTCGAACTCTTTTTGTTCATACACAACGGTCGGATAGAAAATGCGGTCCACTTTCTTGTCAACAAGGTCGAATATATGGCCGTGGGCGAGCTTGGCCGGGAAACAGATGTTTTCCGACATGACGGTGGAAGCGCCTTTTGCGTAAAGTTTCTGGCTGGAGGGAGCGGAAAGCACTACACTGAAGCCGCAGGTGGTCAAAAAGGCGTTCCAGAAGGGAAAGTTTTCATACATGTTCAGGCAGCGGGGGATGCCGTAGGTGAGGCGGCGTTTGCCGACCGGTTCCATATCGCGATCAAACAGGAGATTGTTCTGTCCGTCAAACAGATTTTTTCCTTTGCATCTGGTATCCGGATTGTTGCTGAAATAGCGTTCGCAGCGGTTCCCCGTAAAAAACCGATTTTGATTGCCAAACGTCAGTTCCAGCACCGCACACATGTTCTCGCAGCCGCTACAGTGCACCTCTCTTTTAGTAAAATCGGCCTGCGTCACCAGGTTGTCGAGGACATTCATCGGAAGAGACCTGCCCCGCGTGGTGCGATGCATGGAAATGGCGGTCAAGGCCGCTCCGTAGGCCCCCATCAGTTCCGAGATATCCGGCCTGACTACTTCCTTGTTCAACAGGAGCTCTGTCGCGCGCAACACGGCCGGATTGCGAAATGTCCCTCCCTGGACAACGATTTTGTTCCCCATCTGGTCGGTGTCTTTGAGCTGGAGGACCTTGAACAGGGCGTTCTTAACGACCGAATAGGCAAGACCGGCCGAAATATCGGAGATAGAGGCCCCTTCACGAAGTGCCTGTTTGACCTTCGAATTCATGAAGACGGTGCAGCGGGTCCCCAGGTCAAAGGGGGCATTCTGCTGGCAGGCGATTGCAGCGAATTCCTGAACCGGGTAGCCGAGTGAATTGGCGAATGTTTCAATAAAGGAGCCGCATCCCGACGAGCAGGCCTCGTTGATATGAATGTCGACTACGACACCGTCAACAATACTGATCGCCTTCATATCCTGCCCGCCAATATCCAGGACAAAGGTGACGTCCGGTTCAAACTTCTGCGCCGCCCGGCAGTGCGCCATTGTCTCGACCACCCCGTCATGCAGGCCGTAGGCTGCCCTTATGAGGCTTTCCCCGTAGCCGGTGGCGGCCGACCGTATAATGCGAGGTTGGAACGAGGCTGCGGCAAAGGTCTCCCGGATCTCAGTCATCCCCTTTTTTACCGCCAGTAGAGGGTCGCCGTTATTGGCGCCGTAATGCCCAAAAGCCAACCGCCCCTCCGCATCGATAAGAACAATTTTAGTAGTGGTTGACCCGGAGTCAATGCCCAGAAAAAGCTCATTTTCTCCAACATCTAGCGGATCGACCCTGGTAATCCTAGCCTGCTCATGTTTCTTTTGCCATAGCTCAAACTCCGCCTTATCGGCGAACAGAGGCTCCAGTCTCAAGGTCTGGCCCTCTGCAATTCCGACGGATTCAATTCCCGACAGGGATAAAAGGCTGCCGATACGGGCACGGAAGGGTTTTCCGTTACGAATCATGGCTGCGCCCATTGCCGGGATCAGTTCCGAACGGTCCGGCAGCAACAGATCATCGGGATGCTCAATCTCCAGCAGATCGGCAAAGGCTTTCCGCAAGCAAGGAATAAACGTCAGCGGACCGCCGCCCACGAGAATTTTCCGTTCCATATCCCGGCCACTGGATAAGCTGACCACCTGCATGGCTACAGCGTGAAAGATGGAGGCCGCGATATTCTCACGGGAAGTATTACGGCTCAGCAGGGCCTGGATGTCGGTTTTGGCGAACACACCACATCTGGAGGCGATGGGAAAGAGTTGCGTCGATTTTTCGGCCAGACTATTCAGTTCCGACACGTCAACATTCAACAGCACGGCCATCTGATCGATGAACGCGCCGGTGCCCCCGGCGCAGCTACTGTTCATTCGGATGTTGGGACGACCGTTCTCGTCAAAAAAAATGATTTTGGAGTCTTCGCCTCCGATTTCGATAAAGGTTTTGACATCAGGAAAGAAGGTCCCGAGGTAGTGTGCCGATGCTACCACTTCCTGGACAAAAGGTACTCTGAATGCCTCGGCCACACCCATTCCCGCAGAACCGGTGAGCGCCAGATCCAGTTCCACATCACCAAGTTCCCGGAGCGCCTCCCGTAAAATACTACTGGTTGTCTCCATGGTTTTACCTTGATGACGACGATAACGAGAAAAAACCAGCTTGCCGCCTTCGTCGATGATGACTGCCTTGGCCGTTGTTGAGCCTATATCGATTCCGGCATAATGGAGCATTACTTTCTTTCGCGTCATATAAGCTTCTCTCTCCCTGACTGACCGGCAGATCCGTCAGTTCTCTTTTTTATTTTGCCCTGTCTGTCCAGGCGCAGATAATCTTTGGCCGAACAATAGGTGTCCACCAGGGAGACGACAAGCGACTCCGGATAACGTGGCGGCACAACAGTGAGCGGCCACATGTGCTTTTTGATGATGTCTTCTTCTTTTTTTGAGAGGTGGGTTATCCGGCGGGCATTGTTAAGGGCGATGGTGTGATGCCTGAACCCGTGCAGTCGCGGACCGCCTCGCAGCCAGTCATAGAAGAAGAGGTCATGAAGCAGCGCACCCCGGATGATCGCGCCACAGTCCAGAGAAAGTCGTCGGCCACAGAGGAAGCTTATGTAGGCGACCTCCTTGACATGATCCAGTCTCGTCTTTTCACGGTGATGGGGATATTCGGAAAGTCTCGCCACATCAGGAAGAGCAAGGACAGGACTTGCAGCATCCCTGAATTCCGCGTCAGCAGCGCCCTTCTCCTCCGGCGTCATGCGGAAAAAGGTCCGGATACCAGTCATCAGCAAATCCAACAGCATGAAGGAAAGCGCAGCACCGGCGAAAACGCCCTTGACAACCGGGTGGAGCTGTCCGAGCAACACCTGGTAAGGCGGAACGACTAGATACTCAAAGGCAAAAGCCATCACTATCCAGTAGAGTGAAAATTTTAAGCAGATATGCCCCTTGTAGTGGAAGCGCTGGTCCGAATAATCCCAAAGCCGGGCGTTAAAAAGACGTTTAGCGATTACCGCCGAAAACAGCTCGAGTCCTGTTGTGACCGCAAAATAGACCAAAGTTTTGACGGCCAGCCCGGCGGTGGTCGCCTGCAACAGGTCAGCAGCCTCCATGAGAATCAGGGCACCTGCGCCATAAAGAATCAGATAAGGGCCTTTCAAGAGGCCGGGGTTGATAAATCGTCGGGAAAAAGATGAACGATAGGCGACCTCCAACATCCACCCGAGAATTGCGAAACATGAAAAGGAAAAAACCAGGTCCAGCATAGCCATATTCGTCTCGAGATATTCTTACCCGCGCCGGTCTGCACGGGTAAACGCAGCCAGCTGTTCCCGTGCGCACTCATAGCCGATCCTGATGATTTCCTCGGCGCGGTCAAACTGCAGGAAGCTAATCTGCCCTAAGGGCGGCTGAATGATGATGTCAG
Organism: Desulfoprunum sp.; assembly: GCF_053613775.1. Classification (NCBI taxonomy): domain Bacteria; kingdom Pseudomonadati; phylum Thermodesulfobacteriota; class Desulfobulbia; order Desulfobulbales; family Desulfobulbaceae; genus Desulfoprunum; species Desulfoprunum sp. The sequence continues at coordinate 134,585 of NZ_JBSHXH010000002.1, read as the reverse complement.
GCCGGTCAAGGCCGAGGCGGGTTTGCGTGATGCGGGTTTCCATGATATTGATCGAGGCCAGCAGCACTTCAAAGATGCTGGGCAGTGGTTCCGTGGAAACCCAGCGCATGAACTGCGCCGCGACAGGCGATTCATGGGACAGTAATCGGGATTTGAGGCCCTGTATTGACTGCCGGTAACTGTCCATCCAGTGTGAAAAGATGCCAATCTCCTTTTTTTCTTCATCATTTACATGGTTCGCGAACGGTTTAAAATTCTTTCCTTCGACAATATCGTGGTTGAGATCAACCGCGATCACGATGTCGGCACCCATGGAGCGGGCCACGCTTACCGGGACAGGATTGACCAGCCCACCATCGACCAGGATACGGCCATTGCTGCGGACCGGCGTAAAAATTCCAGGCACCGAAATGCTGGCACGTACCGCCTCGATCACGTCGCCTGAACTAATGATTACCTCTTCGCCAGTGAAAATATCCGTTGCCAGGGAGGCAAAACGTCTAGGCAGAGCCTCAATTCTGTCGACATGGATATGGGTGCGCACAAGTCCACTGACCTTCGCGCCATCGATTAGCCCTGACCTGGGAAAGACTACGTCGAAGAACGAGGCAATCTTCATCCAATCCAGTTCCTGAAAGGTACTCTCCAGAGAATCCAGACTGTCGGAGGCGTAAACCGCCCCGATCAGTGCACCGATGCTGGTACCGGCTATGACATCAACCTTGATATCCGCTTCTTCCAACGCCTGGATTACACCGATATGCGCCAAGCCCCGCGCTGAACCGCTTCCCAGGGCTAGGCCGATACAAGCATCAGCATGCCGGAATTTGGTGGCTCGCCTCGGTTCTTCCGTCATAGTTTTCTCCTCGAAGTCGCGGTTAGCCCTACAACGGCACTTATGAACATGTGTACCACATGCTGTAGGTCGCTTCGGAGTACGAATACTGCATACTGTGTCTATATTGACATGTTGCGTTGTAGGGTTAGAAGCAAGAGCGACGACGTAGTGATTATTCATGCCGGTGATGTCGCTCGGGCTGGAAAATCAGAAAAGACCGAGTTTCCAGGGTCGGATGTATTTGACACTCCAGGTAAATATTTCTTTCAAGGTACAGCCCTGCTGAACATACCAATCAGCCGTTTCGACAAGGCCTTCCCTGTTTGAATATGATGGCGTTCCTTATACCGGTCATAGTCGCTAAAGCGCGGGTCCCGTTTGCGGAATTGATTGTCAGCTATGTAGTGCCTGGCAGAAAACCCACAATTTTCAAAAACTCCTACCATCGCAGACATCTTTAATGTGTAAGGCTTTTTCTCCGGCAGCTGATTTTGAATTTTACAGTCTTCAAAAACGATAACAATTCTCATGTGTTGCGACGACTAGGCATAGTTCGGCCATCGACCTTGCAGCCGGACCAACCCGCTTCTCTCAGGCTGCTTTCTTGTAAGATCCGCGTTTTCGTTGAGCAGCCTCTTGTTCCTGCTGACGCAACACCGCACCCAAACGCTGTATGTTACGTGCCACCACCGCCATGGCAATGTAGCGTTTAAATCCACGGAGACCGTGATCGGGACATTTATCCAGTCCATGGACTTCAAGGGCGTTGATCGCCGATTCTACTGCCGAGTGTTGTTTGCGCAGCTTGACAAACTCAGGATCGCCTTCGCGATCTTTGTCAGCTTGCGAAAGCCTACCCTTTTTGGGCAGCACCACACAATCAAGACGAGGTTTCAATACTTCCTGGTTGGCCGGGCTATAAAAACCTTTGTCCATGCTGACCGCACGTAACTTGGGGAACTTCTGCCCGGTTTCACCAACCATGGCAAAAGCCACCTGGTCATCGGTGCTCTTTACCATCACTCGATGGTGCAGAATGAAGCGGTCTTGGTCTTCCATAATACACACCCGCAGGCCCAATTCCACCGGAACGCCGGCCTTCCCTTCGCTGATCCATTCGGTATGCGGCTCGAACAGGGAAAACACCTTCTCATCGTGAGCAATACGTTCGCCCTGGAGCACCCGCCGGTCAATCTGGTCGATCTGCCGACGGGCATGCCGCATGAAGTCATTCAATACGCTGAGCCGGACCACGGAGAGAGGATCGTGCGGGGTGACCTGCTGGCGAGTTTGGTCGGCTCGTGTCAGATACCCCTCTGCCAGGTCCAGGTAGACACGATGGGCCTCTTTCATCTCCTGCTCTTTTCGCTGCTGTTTGCTTTCTTCTTTGGAGGAGTAAACAGCCGCAGATTATCTTTCAGGGTCTGCAGATCATACAGCTTCTCTGCCGCCCAATCACTGTGACCAAGCATTTTCCGGAGGGTCTTATGTTCGTTGGCCAACTCCAGGATACGATCATAATCGGCATTGAGCCCCAATCCGAGTACCCCCAGCACCAGTATCTGCCACCGGGTCATGCCGGGACGACCGTTGTTGGGATCGGCCTTGACGGTTTTTCCCTCGATTTGATGCACAGGCAAAACCTCTGCCAAAATGGCAAATACCGCTCCGCGCAGTTCAGGCGTGGTGTATATATGCTGGAGTCCGCGGAGGATTTGCGGAATATCGTCGCGTGATTTTGGGTCCAGCTTTATGTCGGCGATTGCCAGTTCACCCAACTTCATTTGTGGTTCGATTACTCTACGCATGAATTTTTCACCCGACGAAGATTTTGTTCTTGCTGACATTTGAGCCGGTCAGAGCCCTGCTGAATTATTTAGCCTGAAAAGAATATACCATAACAATCAGCATGTTACATTATCAATCGGCATCCGCCGTGCTCCCCGCGCTCATTTTCTTCGCTTGTGGGTATCGTTGGTATCAGCTTGTTTTTTCGGTTCTTTTACGGTTACCATTCAGGCACTAGTTACGTTTTTTTTAACACGCGCCGGACGGTTTCATACGAAACACTTTCAACATACCCCAACTCCACAACCTTATCCGCGAGTAGCCGCAGCGACCACTGCGCTTGTCCTGCAGGCGGCTCACTGCAACTGAGCGCCACAAGATGTGCCTCGAAATCGCCATCAGCCTTGCGCTTGTACACCCGTTCCCTCTCATGGCCGTTGAGCGCAATGTCGAGACCTTCCTCAACGAATCGTTGTTTCACCCGGTGTATCTTCATTTCGCTGACTTTCAACACGCTGGCGATCTCCTGCTCCGTTAACGTCCTCGGTTCTGGAGCATCTCCATCGTAATTTAGCAAAATCAAAGCATTGAGAACTTTTTGGGAATTATGCTTTCCCTTGGCAACAATACCTTGAAGCTCGTCACGCTCCTCTTGGCTGAGTGAAAATCGGTATTTGATTTTGGGCATAGTCAGCTCCGTTTTTTCTGACTATACCTGGTTTATACTAACATTTCAAATGTGACATGACACTAGTCCGCCGGCTCCACGTTGATGCCCAGCGCCGCCGGGGCCTCACTCATCCCTCGCCGCCATGAGGACAGGACCAGAACGATGACGGTCAGGGCATACGGCAGCATCAACAGGAGCGAGGAGGGAATCTGGGTTCCCGAGGCCTGCAGGCGCAGCTGCAGGGCCATGATGCCGCCGAAGAGATAGGCGCCGAATACCGCCCTCCCCGGACGCCAGAAGGCAAAGATGACGAGGGCCACCGCGATCCAGCCGCGGCCCCCGGTGAGATTGTTGGTCCACAGATGGGTGTAGGACAGCGACAGATAGGCCCCGCCCAGTCCCATCAGAAACCCGCCGCCGAGGACGCCGAACCAGCGATAGGCGGCGACATGAAGGCCGGCCGCCGTGGCCGCCGCCGGATGTTCCCCCGCCGCCCGCAGACACAGGCCCGGCCTGGTCCGCATCAGGCCATACCAGATGAGGGGCGGGATACCGTAGGTCAGGTAGACCAGCGGATCATGGTTGAAGAAGATCGGTCCGACGATCGGGATCTCGCTGACGAGCGGCAGGGCGATGGGGGTAAAACCGGGCGCCGTCCGACCGACATAGGCATTACCGAGATAGTCGGCCAGGCCGGTGCCGAGGATGGTCAGGGCCAGACCGGACACGACCTGGTTGCCCTTGAACCACAGACAGACCATGCCGTGAATGGCCGCCGTCAGGGTGCCGGCGATACCGGCGGCGACGAAGGCCAGCGTCGGGCTGCCGGTGGCCAGGGCGACGACGAAGGCGGTCAGGGTGCCGATGATCATCACTCCTTCGACCCCGAGGTTGAGAACGCCCGATTTCTCGGTGATGATCTCGCCGAGGGTGGCATAGAGGATCGGCGTACCGGATTGGACCGCCGCCGCCAGCAGGGGGATGATGATCGCCAGCTCCATCAGTTCCTCCTCACGGCGATACGATAGGAGGTGAACAGCCCGCCGCCGAGCACGGTCAGGAGGATCAAGCCCTCGAGGATGCCGCCGAAGGCCGCCGGCACCTGGAGGTCGAGCTGCAGATTTTCCACGCCCACCCGCAGCCCGGCGAGGAGGAAGGAGGCGAAGGCGATGCTCAGGGGATTGAGCCGGGCCAGCCAGGCCACGACGATGGCGGTATAGCCGTACCCGGCCATGATGCTCGGCTGCAGGCGGTTGATGGTGGCGGAGGCCTCGAGAAACCCGGCCCAGCCGGCCAGCGCCCCGCTGATCACCATCACCAGCACGACCAGGCGGTCATAGGGGATGCCGGCATAGCGGGCGGCCCGGACGCTGTCGCCGGCCGCCTTGAGTTCGAAACCGAGGCGGGTGAAGCGGATGAAGACCCACACCACCGTGCCGAGGACCAGGCAATGGGCCAGCCCCCAGTTGATGCTGGTCGAACCGATCCTGCCGACCACCGCCTGCGGCGAAAATTCGCGGGTCATCGGAAAACCGAAGCTGGTCGGGTCTTTCCACACGCCGTAGACCAGGTAGTCGAGGAAGAGGATGGCGATATAGTTCAGCATCAGGGTGACGATGATCTCGTTGGTCCTGAGGCGCTGGCGCAGGATGGCGGGGATCATCCCCCACAGGCCGCCGGCCAGGGCGGCCATGGCGATCATCGCCGGCAGCAGGATCGGGCCGGGCAGATCGGGAAAGCTGAGCGCCACCCAGGTCGCCCCGACGGCGCCGAGGGCGAATTGACCCTCCGCCCCGATATTCCAGACCTGGAGGCGGAAGGCCACCGCCACCCCGAGTGAACAGAGGAAGATCGGGATCGCCTTGACCAGGCAATCCTCGATGGCGAAGCGGGACCCGAAGGCCCCCTTGAACAGCACGGCGAGTCCTACGAGCGGCGGCGTCCCCCGCAGAGCAAGGAGGATCCCGCTCAAGACAAGTGAAAGGACGATTGCCGTCAATACAACAAGACAGGATCTCCAGCCGCGGCGCTCCTGTCTCTTGGTGATCCGGATCCGGAACATCCGCTGACCGTCGATGGGCGGAATCGCGGCCGTCCCTATTCGGTCGTGCCGACCACGCCCTGGACGAACCAGGTCATGCCGAGCAGATCGGTATCCGGGGCCACGACGCCGTCGGCAATCTTGACTGTCCCCTTCTGGTCCTTGATCGGGCCAACGAAGATTTTGTTCTTGCCGGCGACGATCTCGGCCTTGGCGGCCATGACCTTGTCCTGCAGGTCCTTGGGGACCATCGTCCCGAAGGGGGCGAGGTCGACGATGCCGGTCTCCATCCCCGGCCACACCGATTCGGCCTTCCAGGTCCCTTGCCGTACCTGCTCGATCACGTTCCTGTAGAACGGAGCCCAGTTCCAGATCGGCGCGGTGAGATGGGCCTTCGGGGCGAAGGCGCTCATATCGGAATTGTAGCCGATGGAGTAGACACCCTTCTCCTGGGCAGCCTCCTGCGGCCCCGGAGAATCCTGGTGCTGGGCAATGACATCGGCGCCGACATCGAGCAGCGATTTAGCGGCCTCCTTCTCGGTCGCCGGATCATACCAGGTCTTGGTCCAGACGACCCGGACGGTGGCCTCCGGATTGACGGCCTGGACTCCGAGGGTGAAGGCGTTGATGCCGCGGATAACCTCCGGAATCGGGAAGGCGGCGACGTAGCCGATGGTCTTGCTTTTGGTCATGCCGCCGGCGACCATGCCGGAGAGGTAGCGGGCCTGATACATGCGGCCGAAATAGTTGCCCATGTTGTCGGCCGTCTTGAAACCGGAGCAATGCATGAACCTGATGTTCGGGAACTGTTTGGCGACCTTCAGCATCGGATCCATATAACCGAAACTGGTGGCAAAGATGATATCGTATCCCTTGCGGGCCATGTTCTGCATGACCCGCTCGGAGTCGGGTCCTTCGGCGACCGCCTCGACATACGAGGTCTTGACGCCGGGCATGCCCTCGAGTCCCAGGCGCCCCAGGTCATGGGCGTAGGACCAACCGGCGTCACCGATCGGCGAAACGTAGATAAAACCGACATTGAGTTCCTTTTCCGCCGCCTGGACGTTGGAAAAGCTCAGGCACAGCATCAGTACAGCGAGGGCTTGCAGCACGCGCATCACACGATCCTCCATATTCTCGATAAACTGTTCATTGTCGTCTTCGACTCGGTTGCATTGCAGCCTTCTTGACACCCACGATCGCCAACAGGCTGAAATTACAGCACCTGCTTGAGAAACAGCTGGGTCCGCTCCTCCCGCGGGGCGGTGAAGAAATGCTCGGGGGTGCCGGTCTCCACCACCTTGCCCTGATCCATGAAGATCACCCGGTCGGCGACCTCGCGGGCAAACCCCATCTCATGGGTCACCACCACCATTGTCATCCCTTCACGGGCCAATTGTTTCATGACATCGAGGACCTCGCCGACCATCTCGGGGTCAAGGGCCGAGGTGGGCTCATCGAACAGCATGATCTTCGGATCCATCGCCAGGGCCCGGGCGATCGCCACCCGCTGTTGCTGGCCGCCGGAGAGGCGGGAGGGGTACTCCTGCTCCTTGTCGGCGATGCCGACCTTGACCAGCAGCTGTCGCGCCTTTTCCTCGGCGACCGTCCGGTTCCGCCGGCGCACCCGGATCTGGGCCAGGGTCACGTTTTCCAGGACGTTCTTGTGGGGAAAGAGATTGAACTGCTGGAAGACCATCCCGACCTCGGCCCGGATCTTGTTGATGTTGGTCTTGCGGTCGGCGAGATCGACCCCGTCGATATAGATATGGCCGCTGTTGAACGATTCCAGGCCGTTGATGCAACGGAGAAACGTCGATTTGCCGGAACCGGACGGGCCGATGACGACCACCACCTCGCCCTTGGCGACCTCGAGGGATACTCCATCCACGGCCCGGACGGTGATGCCGCGGCCGGTGAAGATTCTTTTGACGTCGACGGCTTTAATCACTGACGGCGAACCTCCGTTCCATATAGAAGACCAGCTGCGACAGCACCGAGGTGATGATCAGATACATCGCCGCGACCACCAGCCAGATCTCGAAGGTCGCGAAGGTGCTGGTGATGATCTCGCGGCCGGATTTGGTCAGGTCGGTGATGGCGATGACCGATACCAGCGACGAGTCCTTGATCAGGCTGATGAACTGGCCGGACAGCGGCGGCAGGATCCGTTTCAGGGCCTGGGGCAGGATGATGTCGAGCATCGCCTGGGGCATGGTCATGCCGAGCGACCGGGCGGCCTCCATCTGGCCGCGGGAGATCGACTGGATCCCGGCCCGGACGATCTCGGCGACATAGGCCCCGGCAAACAGCGCCAGGGCCCCGACCCCGGCGACGTTGCGGCTGAGGTTGAAGACGGTGCCGACAAAGAAGTAGGCGATGAAGATCTGGACCAGCAGCGGCGTCCCGCGGATGAACTCGATATACACCGCCGCCAGACCGTTGATCGTGTAGTTCTTCGAGATCCGCGCCAGGCCGGTGAGCAACCCGATGACCAGGCCCAGGACCCCGGAAACGAAGGAGATCCAGATCGTCGTCCACATCCCCATGATCAGCGGCCCCATCTTCCAACTGAAGGAAAGCCCGACCGCATCGCCGGCATATACCTCCTGCTGCGGTTCCACCTTGAGGGAGGCGCTGTCGACCTCGAGCACCGCCTTCTCCCCCGCCGGAGCGGTGATGGTCACTGCGGTCACCGCACCCTTGCTGTCGATCGCCGAAACCTGGCCATCGAAGGGGGCCTTGTGCAGGTCTTCGGCCTTATAGAAGAAATACTGGGGGACCCGGTACCAGCGCCATTCGTAATCGATCTTCTGTACGGCTCCCCAGACTGCCGCGGCCATCCCGAGAAGGATGACCGCCAGCAGAAGCCTCCAGGGCCACGTATCACCAGTGGCATTCACAATATTTCCCTTTTCTTACTGGATTTCCTTCAACCAGGCATCATCCTGGAACCATTTGTGATAGATCCGTTCGTACGTGCCGTCATTCTTGACCTGGTACATGAAATTTTCCAACCAGTTGAGAAAGTCGGCATCACCCTTACGGACACCCCAGGAGATCGGTTCGAAGGTGAACGGGGTATCGAGGTGGACGATCTTGCCCTGTCCCTTCTGGCTCATGGCGACGATGTTGTAGGGTTGGTCATAGATGAAGGCGTCGATCTTGCCGTTGACCAGTTCCATGACGCCTTCCTGCTCGGTCTCGTAGCTGTTGTACTTGGCCTTGGGGATCATCCGCTTGGTGGCCTGCTCACCGGTGGTGCCGAGCTTCGAGGCGACGGTGTACTTGGGGTCGTTGAGATCCTTGTAGGTCTTGATCGTGGCGGCGAGATCCTTTTTGACCAGGATGGTCTGGCCGATAACGACATAGGGCGGGGCGAAGTTGATGCTCATATTCCGCTCCTGGGTCAGGGTCATGCCGGACATGATGATGTCGAACTTGCCGGTCAGCAGGGCGGGAATGATGCCGTCCCAGGCGGTGCTCACCAGTTCCAGCTCGACCCCCATGGCCTTGGCCATCACGGCTCCCATATCGGCGTCGAAGCCGATGATCTCGCCTTTCTTGTTCTGCAGTTCGAACGGCATGTAGCCCGGCTCCATGCCGATGCGCAATTTGCCGCGTTTCTGTATCTCCTCGAGGGTGCCGGCCATGGCGGTTGCGGTCATCGCAAAGGCCATCAGCATGGCTAACAGCAGGGACAGTCTTTTCATGGTCTTCTCCTTTGGCATCGATTTCAGATTCACAAGGGCCTGGAAGCGGGCCCCCATACCATACGCCCTATCAGAGCGACTTGCCCTCGTCGAGCAGTTCCTCGATGATCATCCGCGTCCCCTGGCATTCCGGGTTGGGACAGCGGGGCATCTCCTCGATCGGCAGGTAGACGATCATGAGCTGCCGGCATCTGGGGCAGACCAATTGGACCGGTTCGTTTTTGCCGCGGTCATGCATGGGCAAGCACCTCCCTCTGAAAGAATTCGCTCGATTTACAATGCCTTTGCGTAACAAACTACACGGTAAAACTCAAGGAGAATCTTGCTCGCCGACAAGCTCTCGCAATCGCATGCGGCGACGTTCAAGTGGCCAATTTCATTGATGTTGCAACGAGGATTCGGATATTCCCCGACGCGGCGGCGGTATTTGCTCAATCCGCCTGCTTCAACTCGCCGGGATTGCGTCCGGCAAACCGCCCCCCGTCGTATGCATCAGCGGTGCAGTCGAGCGGGCAACGCTGCCCATCCCCGGCGGTTTATCGACAGGCGACGCACCGTGACTCCCTTCGGCGGGAGCTCGATTTCACCATCCGTTCAATTTTTCTGATGGCAATCAATTGTATTTCTCTGCCCAATAGATATAGTTGAAACAGAACCAAGCGCGATGCAGTCACCCATCCCGAACTGCCGGCGGCCAAATCAGGCTGCACCATGGAGGCGACCATGCCACGAAGTGACATTGCGGTTACCGACAGCCTCGAATATCTCTCCATCCTCGACGAACACGGCAATCTCGACCGGGAGCTGGAACCGCAGCTCTCCGCCGAGCAGCTCCTCGATCTCTATCGGGCGATGGTGCGGGGCCGCCGGTTTGACGAACGGCTGCTCGATCTCCAGCGCCAGGGCCGGATCGGCACCTTCCCGCCGATCAAGGGCCAGGAGGCCTCGCAGATGGGCGCCGTCTTCACCCTGCGACCAAGCGACTGGTTCGTCCCGGCCTTCCGCGAAACGGCGGCCGAGATCTGGCGGGGCCGGTCGCTGGAGAGCATCATCCTCTACTTCAACGGCTTCAACGAAGGCGGCCTGAGCCCCGAAGGCCGGAAGGATCTGCCGATCGCGATTCCGGTCGGCTCCCAGGTCCTGCACGCCGTCGGCCTGGCCTGGGCCGCCCGCTACCGCCGGACGGACGAGATCGCCATGGTGTTTTTCGGTGACGGGGCGACCTCGCAGGGCGACTTTCACGAGGGCCTTAATTTCGCCGCGGTCTACCAGGTGCCGGCGGTCTTTGTCTGCCAGAACAACCAGTGGGCAATCTCCGTGCCGGTCAGCCGCCAGACCCAGACCCCGACCCTGGCCCAGAAGGCCCATGCCTACGGCATGCCGGGGATCCAGGTGGACGGCAACGACGTCCTCGCCGTGTATGTCGCCGCCGCCGAGGCGGCAGAGAGGGCCCGCAACGGCGGCGGGCCGACCCTGATCGAGTGCGTCACCTACCGGCTGATGATGCACACCACCGCCGACGACCCGAAACGCTATCGCAGTGACGAGGAGGTGGACCAGTGGCGGCAGCGCGATCCCCTGCCCCGGTTTGCCGCCTACCTGCAGCAGAAGGGGACGGCGACCGAGCAGCAACTGGCGGAGATGGAGACCCGGGTCCTCGAGGAGATCCAGACCGCGGTCGAATCGGCCGAGAAGCGGATGGAGGAGCTCGGCGACCCGCTCGACATGTTCGACCACCTCTATGCCGAGTTGCCGCCGCATCTGGAGGCCCAGAAATCGGCGCTGGCCGGGGAGATCGCCGCTCTAGGCAAGGAGGTGGACAATGACTAAGATGACGATGGTCCAGGCCATCAATCTGGCCCTGCGGCAGGAGATGGCCAATGACGACCGGGTCGTCCTGCTGGGCGAGGACATCGGCCGCGACGGCGGGGTCTTCCGGGTGACCGAGGGCCTGATCGACACCTTCGGTACCGAGCGGGTGCTGGACACCCCGCTCGCCGAATCGGCGATCGCCGGCATGGCTGTCGGCATGGCGATCTATGGCCTGCGCCCGGTGTGCGAGATCCAGTTTTCCGGTTTCGCCTATCACTGTTTCCACCAGCTCGAAAACCACGCCGCCCGGCTGCGCTGGCGCTCACAGGGGCGGCTGTCGGTGCCGATGGTGCTGCGCGCCCCCTACGGCGGCGGGGTGCGAGCGCTGGAGCACCACTCCGAGAGCCGGGAGGCCTACTGGGCCCACACCCCGGGGCTGAAGATGGTGATCCCCTCCGGTCCCCGCTCCGCCCGAGCCCTGATGGTTGCCGCCATCCGCGACCCCGACCCGGTGATCTTCTACGAGGCCAAGGGACTCTACCGGGCCTTTCGCGAGGAGGTGCCGGACGAGGAGGAAACCATCCCCATCGGCCGGTCGCGGATCGTCCGCGAAGGCCGCGACCTGACGATGATCGCCTACGGGGCGATGATCCGGCCGGCGCTGGAGGCGGCGGAAGAACTGCGGGCAACCGACGGGGTCGAGGCCGAGGTCATCGATCTGCTGACGATCTCGCCGCTCGACGACACCCTGATGCTCCAGTCGGTGACCAGAACCGGGCGGGCGGTGGTGATCCACGAGGCCCCGCGCAGCTTCGGTCCCGGCGCCGAAATCACCACCCGGCTGATGGAAGGGGCCTTCTATTACCTCGAGGCGCCGATCGCCCGGGTGACCGGCTACGACCTGATCATCCCCTATTTCAGCCGGGAAAAATGGTTCATTCCCAATGTCCGGCGCATTGTCGACGCAGCGCGCCGTACCCTTGTCAGCTAATCGGGAGACGCCATGTCCAAAACGTTTCGATTGCCCGACCTGGGCGAAGGGGTCGGTGAGGCCGAAATCCTGGCCGTGCATGTCACGGTCGGCCAGTCCATCCGCGAAGGCGATCTTCTCCTCGAGGTCGAGACCGACAAGGCGGCGGTCGAGATCCCATCGCCGGTTTCCGGTACCGTCGATGAGATCCGGGTGCACAAGGGAGATATGGCCAAAGTCGGCGATATCCTGATCAGTTTCGCCGATTCCGCGACGGCCGGGCCGGCAGGCCAGCCCGCCCCCGCTGCCGAACCCGCTGCCGAACCCGCTGCCGGCGAGGGACCTGCCACGGTCCCGGATCGTCAGGCCGCAGCGGCAGGCCGGCCGGCCGCTACCCCCAGCTATCCAACCGCCGTTCCGGGGGCGCCGGTGCCGGCCTCGCCGGCGACCCGCCGCCTGGCCCGGGAACTGGGGGTCGACCTGCGGGCGCTGACCGCCGGCGGCGCCGGCGGGGTGGTGACCAGGGACGACGTCCTCGCCTTCGCCCAGGGCACTGGTAAACCCGAGGTCCCGCCGCCAGCCCCGGAACCATCACCGGCGGTCTCGGAACCCTCGCCGCCGCCCGAGGCCACGACCGAGATCGGCCCGCCGGTCCTGCCCGATTTCAGCCAATGGGGGCAGGTCAGCCGGGAGCCGTTCCACTCCATCCGCCGGGCGACTGCCGCCCGGATGACCGCCTCCTGGGCCCAGATCCCCCACGTCACCTGTCAGGATGCGGTCGATATCACCCGGCTCGAGGCCTTCCGCCAGCAGCACAAGGGCGAGATCGAACGGGGCGGCGGCCGCATGACCATGACGATCTTCGCGATGAAGGCGGTGGCCACGGCGCTGAAGCGATTCCCCCGTTTCAATGCCAGCCTCGATCCGGCGGCGCAGGAGATCGTCATCAAGCACTACTATCACATCGGCATCGCCGTCGATACCGAACACGGCCTGATGGTGCCGGTCATCCGCGATGTGGATCGCAAGAGCATCAAGGAACTGTCCGTCGAACTGCAGGGGGTCCTCGACCGGGCGCGCGAGCGCCGCACCAGCCGGGAGGAGATGGTCGGCGGCACCTTCACCATCACCAATGTCGGGGGGTTGGGGGGCAGTTATTTCACGGCGATCATCAACTATCCCGAGGTCGCCATCCTCGGGCTTGGCCAGGGACGGATGCAGCCGGTCGTCGTCACCACCGGCGAGGGCGGGCACGATATCGTCCCCCGGCTGATGATGCCGATCGTCCTCTGCTTCGATCACCGGGTGGTGGACGGGGCCGACGCCGTCCGGTTCCTGCGCCAGGTCATCGAGCTGCTCGAGGACCCCGACGAACTGTTCCTCACGATGATTTAACCCGTCAACGGAGACAAGCCATGGTCATGGGTGAAATGGAACTGACCTGCGAGGTCCTGGTCATCGGCAGCGGCCCGGCCGGCTACGCCGCCGCCTTTCGGGCCGCCGACCTGGGCCTCGATGTGACCCTGGTCGACCCCCGGCCCAAGCCGGGCGGGGTCTGCCTCTTTGAAGGCTGCATCCCCTCGAAGACCGGTCTGCACCTGGCCGAACTGATCTTCGACGCCCGCCAGGCGGCGGCGATGGGACTCCATTACGACCCGCCGCGGCTCGAACTGGCCGAGGTCCGGAGCTGGAAACAGCAGGTGATCGACACGATGGCCGACGGCCTCGTTCATCTTGGCGCCAGGCGCGGCGTCCAGCTGATCAAAGGGCGGGCCCAATTCGAAAGCTCCACCACTGTCCGCCTGGAACAGGCTGAAGTCCGCCGCATCCGCTTCCGCCACGCCATCATCGCCACCGGCTCCCAACCCCTCGCCTTCCCCGGCACCGACTTCCGCCCGGGGGGGCGGATCATCGATTCATCCCGGGCCCTGGCCCTGGCCGACATCCCGGCATCGCTCCTGGTCATCGGCGGCGGTTACGTCGGTCTCGAACTGGGCTCGCTCTATGCCGCCTTCGGCAGCCGGGTGGAGGTCGTCGAGGTCGGGGATCGCCTGCTGGCCGGGATCGACCACGATCTGGTCGAACCGCTGCAGCGCCGGCTGACCGGGTTGTTCGCCGCCATCCACCTCAACACCAGGGTCCTGGCGCTGACGGAGAAAGACGACGGGGTCGAGGTCCAGCTGCAGGGCGCGGCCGGCGGAATGGAACCGCGCGTCGTCGACCGGGTCCTGGTGGCGATCGGCCGGCAGCCGAACACCGGCGATCTCGGACTGGACAAGACGGCGGTGCACCTCGGCGGGCGGGGCAGCATCACCGTCAACACGCAGCAGCAGACGGCCGATCCGCATATCTTCGCCGCCGGCGACGTCACCGGCGGCATCCAGCTGGCCCATAAGGCCACCCGGGAAGGGCGGGTGGCCGCCGAGGTCATCGCCGGAAAAAACTCCAGTTACGACGTCAGGGCCATCCCCGCCGTGGTTTACACCGATCCCCAGATCGCCTGGTGCGGGCTGACCGAAGAACAGGCCGGAAAACAGGGGATGGCGGTGGCGGTACAGAAATTCCCCTGGAAATACTCGGGCCGGGCCCAGACCATGGCCGCCGCCGACGGGTTCACCAAACTGATCGTCAACCCCGGGGATGGCCGGATCCTCGGGGTCGGCGTCGTCGGCCGCAATGCCGAAAGTTTGATTGCCGAAGGGGTGCTGGCAATCGAGATGGGGGCATTGGCGGAGGATATGGCCCTGACCCTGCACCCCCATCCGACCCTGTCGGAGACGGAGGCCGAAGCGGCGGAGATTTTCATCGGCAATCCAATCCTTACCCTGCCGAAGCATCGCGGGGACCGTTGACGATTGTCACGGAGAGGCATTCGTCCGCCCCGGGCGGCAGGGCACGAACCGATCCCGGCCCTTGTCATCATCCCCTTCGCCTCCAGCATCGTTGCGCATCTCCATTTTCGGGACAATCCATTCCCCGAGGTTGCACGATCGTCGAGAAAGGGATAATTTCGGGCCGTCGGCATTGGGGCAATATAGGCCGGCACCCCTGCCGGTCGGGGGGACATTCTCCGCACCATATATGGAACGGCCTCGACGATCGCCGCCATCCCCGCTATCGACCGTCACGATGGGGGAACAGTGCCTGACACTGACAGGCAATCCACGGAAGGAGGGGCCTGCGTGGCCTCCATTCTCATAACACTGGACACAGCGAACACATGGACAAACAACTACCGGCCGGCATGCCCCGGTTCTGGAGAGATCCGGCCATCGCCGATGACCATATCGTCTGGGGCCATCTGCTTCACTTCAGTTCCCTGTTACAGAACAGCAGCGGCAATGCCGGCGACAGGGAAGAGGCGATGTATGCCTCCCTGTCCGCCCTGCTCATCCGTCTCGGTGAATGCCGCCCCCGAACCGATACGGCGCGGCAGCCGGCTGCCGTCCGCCTGGCCGAAGAATATCTCCGGACCAACATCGAGGAGACGGTTACCCTTGAAACCCTGGCGAACCTGACCGGCCTCAGCCCCTGGCATTTCCTCCGCCTGTTCAAGGCGGCCAAGGGGCTGCCGCCCCACGCCTTTCAGACCCAGCTCCGCATCAACCTGGCCAGGCAACTCCTCCGCGAAGGCGATGAGATCGCCGATGTCGCCTACCGCACCGGCTTCAGCGACCAGTGTCACTTCAGCCGCAAGTTCAGGCAGTTTACCGGCGCCACCTCGGGACAGTACCGGGCGGCCCAGGGTTTTTAATTCCGCCGGCTATCGCCCGGGCCCCTGAAAACCACCGCAAGAACGTGCAAGAAAAGGTTCCGCCCCTGTGTTAGACTCGGGTCTGTTTCCAGGTCGGCACCCATCCGTCGATCCTCGCACCCGATCCTCAACCAGGATACACCATGCCCCGTCACAGTCCGATTATCACCTACCTGGCCCTGGCCCTGGCCGTTGTCTTCTGGGGCTTTTCCTTTGTCGCCACCAAGATCGCCCTGCAGGGCTTCACCCCCTTCACCCTGGTCTTCCTCCGCTTCGCCGCGGCCTCGATCTTCTTCCTGCTGCTCCTCAGGCAATACCGCCTGCCCCGGCTGACGATTCGGCAGAAAGGCCAGCTGGCAGTGCTGGCGATCTTCCAGCCCGGACTCTACTTCGCCTTCGAAACCATCGGCCTGCAGTACACCTCGGCCACCACGACCTCGCTGATCATCGCCACCATCCCGGTCACCGTCCTCATCCTGTCGATGATCTTTCTCAAGGAACGCCTGCGCCCGGTCAATGCGCTGGGAGTCGCCATCTCGCTGGTCGGGGTCTCCCTGCTGATCTTCGGCGGCAATGATGCCGGCGGTCAGGGGGGCTCGCTGTTCGGCGACCTGCTGATCTTCGGGGCGGTCTTCTCCGCCGCGATCTATATGATCATCACCCGTCGCCTCGGCCAGTCCATCCCGCCGCTGCAGATCACCGCCATGCAGATCATCTTCGGCGCCGCGATCTTTTTCCCGCTTTTCCTCCGGGATCTACCGCGGATGCAGTGGCATACAATTCCCGCCGACTCCTTCATCGCCCTCGTCGCCCTCACCCTGTTCGCCACCATCGGCGCCTTTTTCTGCTACAATTACGCCCTCAGCCGGATCACGGCGGCGCGGGCGGCGGTCTGCATCAACGCCATTCCCCTGGTCACCACCTTCGGCGCGTGGCTGCTCCTCGGCGAGCAGCTCTCACCGCTGCAGGGGGCAGGCGGAATAGTCGTCCTCGGCGCGGTCTATCTCGCCAATTACCAGCCGAAACCCCCTGAACGGGTCATGGAAGCGGTCGTCCTGGAACAGGAATAACGGCGCTCGCCGGAAAGATTCCGCAGCGGCCGGAAACGGCTGCTACAGATAGATCAGCGGCAATAGAAACGAGAAGGCAAGCCACATCAGCACCACCAGCGGCAGGCCGACCCTGAGGAAATCGCTGAAGGCATATTCCCCGGCGTTCATGATCAGCAGGTTGGTCTTGTAGGCCATCGGGGTGGCGAAGCTCATGTTGGCGGCAAAGAGAACGGCAAGGACATATGCCTCCGGCGCCTGGCCGGTCTGGCCGGCGATGGAAATGGCGATGGGCGTGCCGATGACGGCCGCGGCATTGTTGGAGATGATATTGGTGAAAAAGGCCACCAGCAGCATGAGGCCGCTGATGACCAGGGCCGGCGATGCATCACCGGACACTGCCACGAACAGACTCCCGAGGTATGCCGCCCCGCCGGTGTCAACCATCGCCTTCCCCAGGGCCAGGCTCGTCACCACGATCATTACAGCCTGGGCGTTGAGCGCCCTCGTGGCGTCGCGCCAGCTCAGGCAGCCGCTGACAATCATCGGCAGCACGCCGCAGACGGCACTGACGGCGATCGGCAGGATGCCGAAGGCCGCGGTCAGGATGATGCCCTTCATGATGAACATGGCCGTTGGCGCCTTCCTGGTAAACGGCAGGTCGATGGTGGCATCGAGGACCAGCATGTCCGTGCTGCGCTTCAATTCCGCTATCTGGTCGCGCGGGCCCTGCACCAGCAGAATATCTCCGGTTACCAGTTGAATGTCTCCGATCTTCTCGTGAAAACGCTCGAGATGCCTGCCCGGGCGGTGGATAGCCAGGGTGATCAAGCCGTACCGGTCGGCGAAACGATAGCTGGCCAGCGTCGCCCCCTGCAATGGAGATCCCTGGATCACCACAACCTCGGCAATCTGCTGATCGGCAGCCTGGAGAGGATTATCCTCGTCAACCGGGCTCTGCCCCGATCCGACCGGGTACAGGGTTCCGGCCAGAATTTTCTCGTATTCTTTCAGCCGCGTCGGTGTATCGCGGAGAACAAGCCGGTCGCCGGCCCGCAGCGTCACATCCGGTAATGGCACGATCATATTGCCCTGCCCCCTTTCCACCGCCTCCACCTTCATGGCCCCGTCAGTCAGCCGCAATAGTCGAACATCCCGATCTTCGCCACTCCCATGTCCGCGGCGATGGACACGACCAGCAGGTTGGTCGAGGTCCCGATGGTAGTGGTCATCCCTCCCAGCAGCGTCGAAAAGCCCATGGGCATCAGGACCGCCGAGGCCGGAGCACCTGTCCTCGCCGAAACGCTGATCAGCACCGGCAGCAGCAGCACGACGACCGGGACATTATTGATAAAGGCACTGAGGAAGGCGCCGAAGAGCAGGGTGAGCAGAAACGAGGCCCGGGGGGATGTTTTCCACATTCGTGCGAGAATTCTTCCCACCGGTTCCAGCGCCCCGGTGCGCATCACGGCCTGACCGGCGATCATCAGCGCACAGACGGCGACCAGCGCCTCGTTGCCGAAACCGTGGAAGAAATCAACGGCATGAATGGCTCTGCCACCGGCAGAAAAGGGGAAAATCTCGAACCCCACCGCCAGGATGACCAGAATCACCAGGCTGGAAGTTTCCAGGGATATTTTGCTGCGACTGAAGAGCATCAGGGCGGTGGCGGTCAACACCAGCACTCCGGTGGCGTGCGGATTTGGGGGGAGGAGGATGTTCATCGATCCGGCTGGCTGGCCATGGTTCTTTCAGGAGAGGCTCACAGGCGACAGAAAATCTGCCGACCGGCCCGTTCGTCCACTCTGACTGCGTTCCGGCCAGGAGAAGACTCGGCTCCACCGCCCGGTGACCCTGCGGCGGATGGCGCGCGGGCGACAGCTCCCTCAGGGTGGGGCAGTGATCAATTGACCGGGTCCTTAGCGTTCGGTCAATGCCAGTTTGACCGCGAGCCCCGCGAAGACACTGCCGGCCAGCCAGTTCAGCAGCCTTTTCGCCCTCGCCGATTCGCGGAAACGGTCGCCGCAGGCCCCGGCGAACAGACTGATACCGCCGAAGATCAGGATGGTGGCGGCAATGAACAGGGCGCCGAGCACCACGATCTGCGGCACCAGCGGACCATATACAGGATCGGCGAACTGGGGCAGGAAGGCGAGGAAAAAAATCGAAACCTTGGGGTTGGTGACGTTCATGATGATCCCGCGCCGGTACAGCCTGGCAAAGGGCAGATCGACGGCCCGGGATTCGCCGCCGTCTTCGCCGCCGGCCCGGAATGCCCCCCAGGCAAGCCAGAGCAGATAGGCCGCACCGATATATTTGAGCAGGTTGAAGGCCAGGGCCGATGCGGTGAACACCGCCGCCAGACCCAATGCCACGGCGGTGGTGTGGACCAGCAGGCCGGTGCACAGCCCCAGTGTCACCGCCAGGCCGGCGATCCGGCCGCGCTGGGCGGCCTGGACCATGACGAAGAGGTTATCCGGTCCCGGAGCCAGGGCCAGCAGGATGGAGGAGGAGAAAAAGAGCAGCAGGGCGTCGACGGGCGGCATGGCGTGTATCCTGATTGCAGCAGCTCCAGGGCCATAGCCCTGGAGCTGCTGCGGATGCTGTTGGCAGATGACGGGAGATCAGCCCCCGACCAGGGTTTTGATCCGGTTCTTGATGTCGGCAACGGCCAGGCCCTGATGGGGCAGCTGTTCATCGAGACCGCCGTGACCGATCCGGCTGGTGCCCATCGCCGCATATTTCGGGGCGAAACCCTTTTCCAGGAGCCAGGTGCCGTAGCGGATTCCGAGGCCGGTCTTGGTGTTCTGGCTCTCGACAATCAGCGCGAACGGGCTGGATCCGACGGTCGCCAGCATCGCCTCGTCGCGGACGTTCAGGGTGGTCTTGTTGATCAGGCCGACGTCGATCCCTTCGGCCCGCAGATGCTCCACCGCGTCAAGGCAGCGGTAGAGCATCTCGCCGTAGCTGACGACATAGCCTGCCGTTCCCCGGCGGACAATCTCGTCGCGGCCGGGGGTGAAGACATAGCCCTCGCCGTAGAATTTCTCCCCCTGTTCATCGAGGATGAATGGGGTGGCGGAACGGGTCGAGAAGACGAAGCGCAGGCCGGGGTCGTTGAAGACCGTCTTCAGCACTGCCTTCAGCTGCAGGGCGTCGGCCGGGAAGTAGAGCCGGGTCAGGTCGCCCTCGGCCAGGGCATTGTCGGCGAAGAAGTTGTTGATGCCGAAGTGGCAGGTGTTGTCGGCCATGTCGTCGACCCCCGAGTGGGAGAAATGGGCGAGGACGTTGGCATTGTTGAGCCGGGACATGGTGATCTCGGAGACCACCATCTCGAGGAAGGCCGCGAAGGTGCCGAAGATTCCCTGTCGCCCCGGCTCCGAGCCGAAACCGGCGGCCACCGAGAAGTTGTTGCGCTCCATGATGCCGGCGTGGACATAGACCTCGGGATACTTCTTGCGGATATGGTGCAGACCGCAGGAACCTTCGAGATCCGAATCGACGACGATGACCTTCCTGGTGATGTCGCCCATCCCCGACAGGATTTCGCAGACGATCTTGCCGAAATCGTCGCGGTTCTTGGCGGTCTCCGGGGTGCTGCCCAGATAGCCGGTCTTGGTCTTCGGCGCGGCGTAGTCCTGCAGCAGCGCCACCGCCTCGGTATAGCCGCGGGCCTGGAGGTAGTCGACGGCGAGGTTGACCGGGATGACATCGTGCCCCTTCGGCAGACCTTCGATGCCCGGCACCCCGACCGCCATCAGCCGCTTGTTGACCACCGCCGCCGGTCCGTCGGCATTGAGGGCCCGGCTGATCCTGGCGAACAGGGCGTCGATATCCTCGCCGTCGCCCACGTCCACCGTCAGGCCATGGCCGGCCAGGGTCTTCATCACGTCGTAGCCACGCATGTATTTGCTGGGATGACCGGCAATGGTGACGTCGTTGTCGTCGATGAACAGCTTGACCCTGAGATTGCGGGCCACGGCATAGCGGGCGGCCTCGGCGTCGTCGCCTTCCATCTGCGAACCGTCGCTGCCGAACATCACCAGGATCTTCGCCGGGTCGGCCTCGGCGACCCCGTTGACGTAGCTCCACAGGTGCCCCAGCCGGCCGGAGGAGAAGAAGACGCCGCGGGCGTCATCGCGCTCCGGATGCCCATAGTAGCCATGGCCGTATTCCCGGTAATGGAGCAGCGATTCCGCGTCTCGGTAGCCGTTCAGCACCGCCATCATGTACTGGATCGCCACCCGGTGCCCGGCCTCGTCGAAATAGACCGGGTGGATCTCCGGGTTGCCCTTCATGAAGGCATCGATGATCAGCAGTTCCGGCACGATATCGAAGGCGCCGCCGGTATGGCCGCCCAGTCCCTTGACGTTGGCGTAGGCGGTGAAGAAGATCAGGCTGTCGCGGACGACCCTGATATTGTTCTGCAGGGTCAGGCGTTCGCCGTCGGACAGGGTGGTCTGCGACAGCGGGAAACGCTGCGGGGTGAACTGTTTCAGATCGATGGGGAAGGACATATCTCAACCTCCGGGGCAAGGGTTCAGGATTATTTCAGGATTACAATTGATATGACTCTATTCAACGCCGGTGGACGGCCGGCCGGTCAAACTCCGGCAACAGGGCAGGCAATCAGGATTCCTCCCGCTGCCGCAGGTCAGGGCGCACGCGTGGGTGGTTCGCGATCGCCGCGGACCTCACTTGGTGCCGAAAATCTTGTCACCGGCATCGCCGAGCCCGGGGAGGATATAGCCGACCTCGTTGAGCCGCTCGTCGACCGCCGCCACATAGATATCGACATCGGGATGGGCCTCGGTGATCCGCTTCAGTCCCTCCGGCGCCGCCACCAGGAACAGCCCCCGGATATTGCGGCAGCCCCTCCTCTTCAGGGTCTCGATGGTCGCCAGCAGGGTGCCGCCGGTGGCCAGCATCGGATCGAGGATCAGGGCGACCCGCTCTTCGAGATCGCTTGCCGTCTTGACGTAGTATTCGACCGGCTGCAGGGTCTCCTCGTCGCGGTAATAGCCGACAACGCTGATCTTGGCCGACGGGATCATGTCGATGACCCCGTTCATCATCCCCAGTCCGGCCCGCAGGATCGGGACGATGGTGATCTTCTTGCCCTTGATCTCCTCGACCTCGACCGGCCCGGCCCAGCCCTGGATGGTCTTTTTCTGGGTCTGGAGGTCCTTGGTGGCCTCGTAGGTCAGGAGGCGGGCCACCTCGGAGGCCAGGTCGCGAAAATCCTTGGTGGAAACGTCGTGCCGCCGCATGAGGCCGAGTTTGTGTTTGACGAGGGGATGATCGGCAACATGGATGGTCATGGTCGAGCCTCCTGCGGAAGATATGGGTGGGATGCACGGAAAGGGAAACGGCCGTGGTCGCGGTACGGCCGGGGGAGACCGGACACCTGGAACCGCCGTTCCGTTGCCGGGCCGCTGCAGGCGGACTGCCGCCGGCGGCACCTCCCACGGTTGCGCATGGTACTCTCTGATAAAAAAATTACCGGAAAAAAGCAAGGTCTTTTGCGGCCGGCGATCAACTCAACGGCCGCGATTTTCCTAGCGTTGGCAGCAGCTCGACGGCAAGGATACAGCAGAGGATCAGACCGGCCCCGGCAATCCTGACCGCGGCCAGGCGCTCGTCGAGGAAGATGAACCCGGCGAGGGCGGCGAAGACCGTCTCCGAACTGAGGATGATGGCGGCATCGGCCGCCGGGGTGAAACGCTGTCCCACCACCTGCAGGGTGAAGGCCATGCCCACCGAGAAGACGCCGACATAGCAGATGCCGTAGAAGGCGCCGAGAAAGTCCGCCATGGCCGGCTGCTCCACCAGGCCGCCGACGACAAGGCCGGTCAGGCCGCAGACGAGGAACTGGCTGACGGCGACGACCAGCGGCGCCCGGGTCCGCGAGGCCATGATGCCGACGAGGATGACGTGCACCGCCCAGAACAGGGTGCTGGAGATGACCCACAGATCGCCGAGGCGGAAATTGAGCCCCTGGGCCCCGCTCATGATATAGGTGCCGGCGAGGCAGCCGCAGGAGGCCGGCCACACCGACCAGTGGACCCGTCGCTGAAGAAAGAGCCGGCCGATGATCGGCACCAGCGGCACATAGACGGCGGTGAGGAAGCCGGCGTTGGCCACCGAGGTCCGCAGGATGCCGTGCTGCTGCAGCACGGCGGCGGTACAGAGCACCAGCCCGGTGACGGTCAGGCCGACCCAGTCACGGCGCTGAAACGGCCGCTCCTCCCTCGCCACCCGCCGGAACTGGCGCAGGGCAAAGGGCAGGACGACGAGGGCGCCGAGCAGGAAGCGGGCGCCGGTGAAGGAGATGGTGCCGAGATTGCCGGTACCGATCTGCTGGACGACAAAGGCGCTGCCCCAGATGATCGCCGCGAGGGTCAGGAGGAGATTGGCCTGGACTCGGCTCATGATGGCACCACCGGAAGAGAGGGTTGATCGGAAGGGTAACGATTGCGGGCCCACTATACCGGGAGCGGCGGATTTTTCAAAGGATCGGGCGGAATTTTTTCCTGCCGGCGCCACCGGCGGCGGGCGGCCTACTTCCCGGGCCGCTCTTCAGCTGCTGGCCGCAGGACCGCCACGAGGGGGATGGTGAGGACAAAGAGGAGGCTGACAAAGACGTACACCCGGTTGTAGGAAAGCATATAGGCCTGCTGGTCGACAAATCTGGCCAGCAGGCCGAGGGCCTGGGACTTGGCCGACACCGCATCGGCCCCCCGGCCGGCCAGGTACCGCTGCAGCTGCTCGAGCCATACGGCACTGGTGCCGTCGAGGGCGGCGACATACTCCATCAGATACGTCCTGTTGGTGATATAGCCACGGGTCAGCAGGGTGGCGGACAGGGCGATGCCGAAGCTGCCGCAGACCTGGCGGATGACGTTGTAGAGTCCGGAGGCGGCGGTCATCTGCGCCCTGTCGAGGTTGCCCATTGCCGCGGTGCTGGCGGCGACGAAGGCCAGTCCCAGCCCGAAGCCCTGGAAGATCATCGGCACCAACAGGGAGGCCGGATTGGTGTTGAGGGACGGACTGGTCATCTGCCAGAAGGCGGCGGCACTGACGGCGAGCCCTGCAACAATCAGCGGTCGGGGACCGATGCTGTTGTACAGCCTGCCCCCGAGCGGCATCGCCACGGCCATCGCCAGCGCCCGCGGCATGATCACCAGGCCGACGACGGCGATCGCCGCCAGGCCGACGATGAAGTCGGAATTGAACCAGTCCTTGTCCTGTCCCTGCTCCAGCATCAGCTGCAGCGCCCCCAGCCCCGCAACCATGAAGGCCAGTCCGGGCCAGTCGATCTTTTGCCGTTCCCGCACCAGATAGGGGGGGTCCTCCAGGTAGCGGAGAATCATGAACAGGTTGACGATGCCGAAGGGGATATTGATGTAGAAGATCCACGGCCAGGAATAGTGGTCGCTGAGCCAGCCGCCCAGCGTCGGCCCGAAGGCCGGGCCGAGGATGACGCCGAGGCCGAAGATGCCCATGGCCATCCCCTGCTCCTCGGGCTCGAAGCTCTCACGGAGGATCGCCTGGGACAGCGGGGTGATCGCCCCGCCGCCGATCCCCTGCAGGACCCGGGCCAGGATCAGCAGATCGAGGCTGCGGGCCAGGCCGCAGAGCACCGAGGAGACCGTGAACAGCAATACCGAGACGAAGTAGAACCGCCGGCGGCCGAAACGGGCGCTGAGCAGGGCGATGATCGGCATGATGATGACATTGGCGAGGATGAAGCCGGTGGAGACCCGGGCGATTTCCTCGATCGACGCCCCGAGACCGCCCCGCATGTACGGCAGAGCGACATTGACGATGCTGGTGTCGATGGCGTTCATCATCGTCCCCAGCATGACGGTGGCCGTCACCATCCATTTCCTGCGGGCCGAGATCCTCCTCACGCCAGTGACCCGCCCGCCGGGAACGCCGTCAGCGCCATTCGACGCTCCCCCGCCATCTCACACCCCCCACCGGGGCCCGGAACGCTTGTCGATCATGATCGTCGGGGCGACACTCGTTCCGACCTTCGGCATATGGCCGTCCCGGCCGGTGGAGGTGGCGTCCCGGTCGATGAGGATCTTTACCGAAATCCGCTGCACCACCTTGACGAAGTTGCCGGAGGCGTTCTCCGGCGACAGCAGGGCGAAGGCCGATCCGGTCCCGGCCATCAGGCTGTCGACATGCCCGTGGAAGGTCCTGCCGGGGTACATGTCGACCCTGAACTCGACGGCCTGGCCGGCCTTGACGCCGGCCAGCTGGATTTCCTTGTAGTTGGCGATGATCCGGATATCGTCGAGATTGACGATGCTCATCAGCGGCTGGCCGGGCTGGACATAGTTGCCGACCTCGACGCTCCTCCTGGTCACATAGCCGTCCTCCGGGGCGACGATGCCGGTATGGGCGAGACTGGGCTCGACCTGGGCCAGCTGCGCCTGCCGCAGGGCGACACGGGCATCCCCGCCGCCATTCCGGCCAAGTCCGAGAGCGGCCTCGGCCGATCGCAGTTTCTGCCGGGCCTCGGCCACCCGGGCGTCGGCCACCCGTTTCTCCGTCTCCAGCTGGTCGAGCTGCTCCTTCGGAATGGCCTTGGTCGTAGAGAGGGAGCGGCTCCGGCTCAGGTCGAGCACCACCTGCGCCAGGGCCGCCTCGGCCTGCACGACACCGGCTTTGGCGGCCTCGATCAGGGCCTGGCTGCCGCTGCCCTCGTTTCTGGCCAGGGCCAGGATGGCCCGGGCCTCGGCGACGCGGAGCCCGTAATCGTCCCGGTCGATCCTGACCAGATGATCACCCTTCTTCACCCTCTGGTTGTCCTGGACCAGGACCTCGGCGACCCTGCCGCTGACCCGCGGCGCGATCGTGTAGGCATGCCCGGCGATAAAGGCATCGTCGGTGGTGATGGGTCCTGCCGTACCCCCACCACCAGAAACCGCCGATGGCCGTGGCCGCCGTCAGCACCAGGATGATGGACGCCGTTTTCCCCAGTTTCCTTGCCATGGTCTCCCCCTTGCGGCCCGTGAGCACCCGGGCCGGCGATCAAAAAAATCTCCCGGGCAGCTGCAGGGAAGATACGACTGCCGTCATGCGCTCTCGTCTCCGACCCGGTCCACCAATCGGAGCGAGGTCCCGATCTCATCAGCGGTCAGGCCCTTGACGAGATGACGAGGCTGGGGACAACGGAATGGCTGCTGCAACTGTGGCCGGAATTTTTCATTGCCGTTCTCATAATTGTCACCACCATCTCTGTCAACATGCTCACAGCGGGGAAAGGCGACCCTGGCTGCATGAAATCCGTCTCGGCCTGCTCGATCACGATACCGGCAACCTGTGGAACGGAACCGGGCGCGAAGACGGCCTCGACCTCAATGTCGAACTGGCCTTCTCTCCTCACCTTGCCCTGTGGCATGGGCAGATCCGGCCGAACCTCGGCCTGTCGGTCAATGACCGCGGCAATACCAGTAAGATCTATGTCGGCGGCATCTGGCAGCACCTCCGGCGCAACGGCTTGATCTTCGATCTCGGGGCCGGCCTCGCGGTGCATGACGGCGAGATCGAAGATCCCCAGGCCATCGACCGCAAGCAGATGGGCAGCCGGGTCCTGGTCCGTTTCGCGGCGGAGATCGGCTATGCGCTCACGGCCCACAACCGGCTGCTGCTGCTGTTCGATCATGTCTCGAACGGCTATACGGCCGATCCCAATGAAGGCCTTGACACCGTCGGAATCCGCTACGGCTATCTGTTCTGATCCGGTCGCCGACGCAACAGGAAGAGATCTCCGTCAATCCACTCCCCCTCCTCGCGGCGGATACCGTGGCGGCGGTGCACCACGATCGTCCAGCCATGCTCTGCGGCCAACCGCTCGACATAGACCGGGGACTGGGCATAGCGACCCGACGGGCGCAACAGGTAGTCCCGTCCCTCCTCGCACCGTTCGACCGAGAACCCGAGCAGGGCCCCGGGGGTGGCGCATCGCGTAAGCGCGGCGAAAATGGGGTCGAGACAGCCGATATAGACAAAGACATCGGTGGCGATGACCAGGTCGTAGCTCTGGCTGCAGTCACCGAGCCAGACCGCAATGTCGTCGCGCTCCAACAGGTCATAGAGGTGCTTCGCCCCCGCCTGCGCCAGCATCCCCGCCGAGATGTCGATCCCATGCAGCTGGCGGACGAGGGGGCGGAAGGCCTCCCCCGCCAGGCCGGTGCCGCAGCCGAGATCGAGCATCCGCTCCGCCTGTTGCCCTTCTCCCAGGACTGCCGCCACCATCTCCTGCAGGACCTTCGGCACGGTATACTGCAGCTGTTCCGTCAGGTGGCGGTCGAAGCGTCCGGCATAGGCGTCGAAGGTCTCTTCGACATAGTCGCGCGGGGCAGTCTCGGTGGTCTCCCCGGAGAGGGCCGCCAGCATGTGGCGGGCCGGGGCATGGTCCGGCTGCACGGTCAGCAGGCGGCGCAGATGGGCGATGGCTTCGTCCCGGCGACCCAGGCAGTTATAGACGCCGGCGATATTGTAGAGGGCGTTGATCGACTCCGGCTCCAGTTCCAGGACCCGGCGGAAACAGACCAGGGCCTCGTCGTGCCGCCCCTGTCCGCCGCAGATGACCCCGAGATTGTTGAGGGCCAGAGGATAGTCGGGGATCAGTTCCAGGGCCCGGCGGATACACCCCTCCCCCTCTTCGCCCCGTCCCCGCTGCTGCAGGATCTTGCCCAGGTTGTTCAGCGCCTTGGCGTTGTGCGGATCCAGTCCCAGGGTCTTGCGGTAGCAGGACTCGGCGGCGGCGGGATCCCCTTCCTCTTCGTGGATCGCGCCGAGATTGAGGTGCAGCAGGGGGTCATCGGGGGTCTCGGCCAAGGCCTCGCGGCAGCATGCCGCCGCCTCCTGCAGGCGGCCCGTCTGCTGATAGAGCGCCGCGAGGTTGCCGAGGATACTGGGATGCCCGGGGAGCAGCCGCAGCACCCGGGCATACCTGGTCTCGGCCTCCCGGTAGTGTCCCTGCCGGTGGAGGGTCACCGCCGCGGCGAACAGTTCCTGGGGGCCGGCCCCCGCTGCATCTTCCTTCCGCTGTCTCTCCATTCCTTCCGCCCTTGCTGAGATGATTGTGTTCTGTCGACGGTGTCGCCTCCAGCCGCCCGATCCTCCACTATCCTCCATCCCCCTCAATTTTTCAATGCCGACCGACCACTGTTGCTTTTTGCATCATCACCTCTTGACATTTTACCGGGAATGGCTCATAAGACGGTCCTTGGTATAACGCTGCCAGCCATGGAAACAGCCTTCCCGCAATAGACTGCTCACATGACCGACGACGATGGTAAACCGTGAACGGGCTCTACCTCACGTAAAGATGCCATTCTCGTGGGCTCATCCCACGTCTCGCTTCGCCGACACCCTTACACCATTGCCTGTTCGATGCGGACCCCGGTCTTCCCCCCGAGGGTAAACCGGGATCAATGATCATGCCTTGATTTCGGGAGAAAGGATATCTTTCTCCCGGAGACAACACAGCATCCTAATTCGAAAGGCTGGTCCCCATGTCGCTGCTGATTGATTCCCGAGTTCCCCTCCGATGCGGATGGGCCCTCCACGTCATTTTTCGTCCACGGATTGACCGTCCTGCCCGCATCGCCCCGGGCCCTCTCCCACACCCCCGACCCCGCCAGGGTCCCGGGTCCGATGCTGCCCCGGAATCGCAATCGGGACCGACAACCGTCATCCGGCTCTCCGTCCGACACAGCCCCCTTACGTTTCCCATTGCCTGGTGGAAATTGACATGATACGCATCGTTACGGATCTTCTGTGGCATCTGTCCCTGCTCTTCGTCTGCTCGCCGCTCCTCATCGGGGTGATCGCCAAGACCAAGGCCCTGTTCGGCGGCCGCCAAGGTCCGCCGCTGCTCCAGCCGTACTTCGACATCCTCAAGCTCTTCCGCAAGGATATGCTGCTGAGCCGGACCACGACATGGCTCTTCCGATGCGGCCCGGTGCTTGGTGTCGCGGTGCCGGCGGTGGCCGCCCTCTTCGTCCCTTTCGGCAACATCGGCGCGCCCTTCGGCTTTGACGGCGATCTGATCCTGGTGACGTACCTCCTGGCACTCTCCCGCTTCGCCACCGCCACCGCCGCCCTCGACACCGGCTCTTCGTTCGAGGGCATGGGTGCGGCCCGCGAAGTCACCTTCGCCTGCCTGGTCGAACCCACCCTCTTTTTCGTGCTGATCGTCCTGACCAGCCTGACGGGTTCCTTTTCCCTCGCCGGGCTCTTCGGCTCCGCCCTGCTCCCCGGCTGGCAGACGGACGGGCCTTCGATGGTCCTGAGCCTGGTCTGCATGTTCGTCGTCGTGCTGGTGGAAAACTGCCGCATCCCCTTCGACGATCCCGCCACCCATCTCGAACTGACCATGATCCACGAGGTCATGGTCCTCGATCACAGCGGCCCCGATCTCGGCATGATTCTGTACGGGTCCGCCATGAAACTGATGCTGATGGGGGCGATGGTGGTCGGCCTGGTCCTGCCCTGCCCGCTCGGCAACCAGTTCCTCGACGCCCTGGCCTTCGGCCTCGCGATGCTGGCCCTGGCCGCCGTGATCGGGGTGATCGAGTCGGTCATGGCGCGGCTGCAGCTGCTCAGGATTCCGCAACTGCTCATCGGCACCTCGCTGCTGTCCTTTTTTTCCTTTATCCTCCTCCTGAAATGAATCCATGAAAAGTCCCGCCAATTTCCTGCTCCTGCTGGTCATCCCCCTCAATTTCTTCATCCTCGGCAGCAGCCGCCTGGGGGCCTGCATCCGCACCACGGCCCTGCAGGGCTCCATCCTGGCCTTGGTATCGCTCCTTGTCCACCCTGTCACCGCCCATACCCTGTTTCTCGCCGGTGCCGCCCTGGCCCTGAAGGGCCTTCTCATGCCCTGGCTGCTGTTCCGGGCCATCCGCCAGGTGCAGATCCGCCGGGAGATCGAGCCGCTGATCGGCTACGTGCCGACCCTGCTGCTCGGGACCCTGGCCATGGCCGGGGCCTTCATCTTCAGTGACCTGCTGCCCCTGATCGAGGCCCATCGCGGGTCGATGATCGTCTCCGTCGGGCTCGCCACCCTGGCAACCGGCTTCCTGGTGCTGGCGACCCGGCGCAAGGCCCTGACCCAGGTCCTGGGTTATCTGATCTTCGAAAACGGGGTCTTCATCTTCGGGATGCTGCTGGCCGAGGCCATGCCGGTGATCGTCGAGGCCGCGGTCCTGCTCGACCTCCTGGTGGCCGTGTTCATCATGGGGATCGTCATCAACCAGATCAGCCGGGAATTCCCGACCACCGATATGGAAAACCTGTCCTCGTTGAGGGAATGAAATGACCATCCTGCTCGTGCTTATCCCCTTCATCTCTGCCCTTGGCGCCTACCTCATGCCTTCCGACCGGCTCCGCCCCTGGCTGCTGCCGACGGCGGGCGGCCTCCATCTGGCCCTGGTGCTGCGCACGCTCGCCGTCCCCCCGCCGCTGCTGGCCGGGTCCTGGGTCGGGATCGACCCCCTGGGCCGGCTCGTCCTGCTGCTGATCTCCATACTCTTCCTGTGCTGCGGGCTCTACGGACTGAACTACCTCCATTCCCGGCTGCAGTGGGGCAACCGGATCTTCGTCTCCTGCCTCCTCCTCTTCCTCGCCGCCATGAGCCTGGCCGTGGTATCCAGGCATCTGGGGCTCCTGTGGGTGGCGGTGGAGGCCACCACCCTGGCCTCGGCCCCGCTCATCTATTACAACCGCAACCGGTTCTCGATCGAGGCGACCTGGAAGTACCTCCTCCTCTGCTCGGTCGGGATCGCCCTCGCCATGCTGGGGATCTTTTTCGTCGCCTATTCGATGCTGCCTGCCGAACGGATCAGTCTCCAGCTCGACGATCTCCTGGCCGGGGCAGGGGCCTGCTCCCGCCCCTGGCTGCGGGCGGGCTTTGTCTTCTTGCTGGTCGGTTTCGGCACCAAGGTCGGATTCGCCCCCCTCCATTCCTGGAAACCGGACGCCTACGGCGAGGCCCCGGGAATGGTCGGGGCCCTGCTTGCCGGCGGTCTGACCAGTGTCGCCTTCCTGGCACTGCTGCGCTCCATGCAGATCATGGCGGCGGCCGGTGAGATCGAGATCGCCCGCCGGGCCTTTCTCTTCATGGGTATGCTGTCCCTCCTCTTCGCCGCCCTCTTTGTCGTCAGGCAACCCGACTACAAGAGGCTCCTGGCCTACTCCAGCGTCGAGCACATGGGGATCCTGGCCATCGGCATCGGCATCGGCGGTATCGCCGTCTTCGGGGCCATGCTCCATATGGTCAACAACGCCCTCGTCAAGGGAGTCCTGTTTCTCGCCGCCGGCAATATCAACCGGCGTTTCGCCAGCAAGCGGCGGGAGGAGGTCTCCGGCGTCATAGGGATCCTGCCGGTCACGGCCATGCTCTTCATCGCCGCCTTCCTGGCCGTCACCGGATCGCCGCCATTCGGGCTTTTTGTCAGCGAGTTCAGCATCCTGCGGGAGGTGTTCGCCACCGGCCACTTCGCCCTGGGCGGCTATTTTCTGATCGTGCTGTCGGTGGTGTTCATCGGCATGGGCAGCACGATCCTGGCCGTCACCCTCGGGCCGCCGTCGGCCCGGGCCGATTCGGCCCCCTACCACGATACCGTGCTGTCGGTGGGGCCGCCGCTGATTCTGCTGCTGCTGGTCCTGGTGCTCGGCCTGTACCTGCCGGAATCGATCCGCAGTCTGGTCGCCGAGGCGGCCGGGATCGTGGAGGTGCCGCGATGAGTTATCGTCATCCGGTACTTGTCGACAACGGCGGGCAGATCCCCCTCGAGCGGATCCCGGTCCTTCACTACGATCTTTTCGCCGATAGCCTGCTGGCCGAGTACGGCCGGGGCAGCAGGGTGGCAGCCTACTTCGCCGTGCCGCACGGGGACGGAGCCGACGGCGCCCTGGAGATCTTCGCCATCATGGCCAGGGAACGGAACGGCAACTTCGCCGTCTTGCGCACAGCGATCGGCGACCGGTTCCAATCGCTCACCCCGAACTGCCTGCAGCTCCACCTCTTCGAACGCGAGATCGCCGAACAGTTCGGGGTCGTACCGGAAGGTCACCCGTGGCTGAAACCCGTCCGTTTCTGCCCCGCATGGCGACCAGGCCAGGCGGCCCGGGAGCGGGAGGCAGGCCTTAATCCTCCGCCCGGCGCCATGGACTACTACCGGGTGGAGGGCGACGGCATCCACGAGGTGGCCGTGGGGCCGGTTCATGCCGGCATCATCGAACCGGGCCATTTCCGTTTCCAGTGCCATGGCGAGAAGGTCCTGCATCTCGAGATCTCCCTCGGCTACCAGCATCGCGGCCTGGAGAAAATGCTGGTCGGAGGGCCGCATCCGGCGACCGCCAGGCAGATGGAGACCATCGCCGGGGACACCACCATCGGCCACATGACCGCCTACAGCCTGGTCATCGAGGGCCTCGTCGGCGGCGAGATCCGCCCCCGGGCCCAGACTATCCGGGCCCTGGGGCTCGAGCTGGAACGTCTGGCCAACCACGTGGGCGATATCGGCGCCCTGTCGGGGGACATCGGCTTTCTGCCCACCGCCTCCTTCTGCGGTCGACTGCGCGGCGATTATCTCAACATGACGGCGGCCCTCTGCGGCAGCCGCTTCGGCCGGGGCCTGGTGCGGCCGGGCGGGACCGGCTTCGACCTGTCGCCGCAGCTGGTCGAGCAGCTCCATGCCACCCTGGGAACGATCGAGACCGATACCCTGGGTGCCTGCCGGCTCTTCTTCGACACCCCTTCGGTGCTCAGCCGGCTCGAGGGGGTGGGGCGGCTGTCACGTTCCACCGCCGAGGACCTGGGGCTGGTCGGGGTGGCGGCCCGGGCCTGCGGCGTCCCCCGGGACAGCCGATTTTTCTTTCCGGTCGGGATCTGCCGCAAGAACTTCGACGAGATGATCACCGACGAGAAGGGCGATGTTTTCGCCCGGGCCCGGATGCGCCACAGGGAAATCGAGGTCTCGATCGACCTGGTCCGCCGCCTGCTGACCAGCCTGCCGAAAGGCGAGGCCGAAACCCCGCTGCCGCCCCTCAGACCGAATTCCCTGTGCCTGGCCATGATCGAAGGGTGGCGGGGCGAGGTGGTCCATGTGGCGATAACCGGAATAAATGGCCGCTTCCGGCGCTACAAAGTAGTCGACCCCTCGTTTCACAACTGGGTCGGTCTGGCCGTGGCGATGCGCGGGACCCAGATCTCGGACTTCCCGCTCTGCAACAAGAGCTTCAACCTGTCCTATTGCGGGTATGATCTGTGACGGCGGCTGGAACCGGTCCCGGGTGCAGGTATGCAGTACCCCAGGGCCATTGCCCGAATTGATGAACTGGAGGGAGATACATGCTGCGAGTTATTGCCGAGCGCTGGCGCCAGGGCTACCGAACAGGTAAATTTCCAGCGGTGGAGCCGGCACTGCCGGCCAGGTTCCGGGGGCTGCCGGCACTGCAGAGCGGCTGTCCCGCCGGTTGCCGGGACTGTGTCGACCGCTGCCCTTTCGGCGCCTGCACGATCGAAAACGACCGGGTCGCCATCGATCTCGGGCTCTGCCTGTTCTGCGCCGACTGCCCGGCCTGCGCCAGGGGCAACATCGGCTTTTCCGCCGAGTACCGGCTGGCGATGCGGCGGCGAGAGGCGCTGCGATGGCAGAGCGGCGCCAGCCTGCCGCCGGCGGACCCCCTGCCGCCCGACCTGCGCCGTACCCTGGGACGCTCGCTCAAGCTGCGGCAGGTATCTGCCGGCGGCTGCAACGCCTGCGAGGCGGACTGCAATGTCCTCACCACCCTGGTCTTCGACCTGGCCCGCTTCGGTGTCCAGTTCGTCGCCTCGCCGCGCCATGCCGATGGTCTGCTGGTGACCGGCGCCCTCACCGCGAACATGCGTTCGGCCCTGCTCGCCACCTACGAGGCGATGCCGACCCCGAAGATCGTCATCGCGGTCGGGGCCTGCGCCATCGGCGGCGGCCCGTTCCGCGGCTCACCCGAAACAGGGCGAGGCCTGGAGGAGCTGCTGCCGGTCGATCTCTTCATTCCCGGATGCCCGCCGCATCCTTACACCATCCTCGACGGGCTGCTGCGGCTGCTCGGCAAACGGGAGATGTGACCATGATCATCACCACCTATCTCACCAGTATTCTGATCATCCTGGTCTCCGGAGTTCCAGCCCTGGCCTGGGGCCGCCGCTCCGCCCGGGGCGAGCAATTGAGTGCCGGGTTGATGGCCGGCGGCGCCCTGCTCGGGATCGTCGCCGTCTGCATTGCCCTGGCCGGCGGTTCGGTGCCGGAACTGGCCGCCGCCTGGGCCCTGCCGGGGGGCCATATCCGCTTCCGGCTCGACGGCCTGGCTGCGGTTTTCCTGCTTCCCGCCCTGCTCATCAGCGGCCTGGGCGCCATCTACGGCCTGGGATACTTTCCCCATCGCCGGCACCTGGCTGCAGCCGGCAGGCTCCGGTTCCTGTACGGCATCCTCGCGGCCAGCATTGCCGCGCTGCCCGCCTGTCGGAATGGCGTCCTTTTTCTGGTGATCTGGGAGGTGATGGCCATCGGCGGCTTCCTCCTCATCCTGACCGAACAGCAGATGGAGGAGGTCCGGCGTGCCGCCTTCGTGTACCTGGTCAGCACCCATGCCGGCACCCTGGCCCTCTATGCCTTCTTTATCCTCCTGACGGGCAGCACGGGGTCCTTCGATTTTCCAGGGCCGGGCACCCTCGATGCCGGAACGCCGACCGCCACGGCTGTTTTTCTCCTCGCCCTGTTCGGCTTCGGGGTCAAGGCCGGGATCATGCCTCTCCACATCTGGCTGCCCCAGGCCCATGCTGCGGCCCCCAGCCATATCTCGGCCCTGATGTCCGGGGTCATGATCAAGATGGGCATCTACGGTATTGTCCGGATGACGAGCTTCTTTGCCGACATCCCTCCCTGGTGGGGCTGGACCATCCTCATCCTGGGTATCGTATCGGGGGTCATGGGCGTCGTCTTCGCCCTTGCCCAGCACGATATCAAGCGGCTGCTGGCCTATCACTCGGTGGAAAATATCGGCATTATCCTCATCGGCCTCGGTGTCGCCCTGCTGGGGCGAAGTTTCGATCAGCCCAGCCTGGTGGCCCTCGGCATGGCCGGAGCCCTGCTCCATGTGGTGAATCATGGACTCTTCAAGTCACTGCTGTTTTTCAGCGCCGGCAATCTGATCAACGCCACCGGCACCCGGCAGATCGATTCGTATGGCGGGCTGCTCAAACGGATGCCGCTCACCGGGGTCTGTTTTTTAGGCGGGGCCGTCGCCATCTGCGGTCTGCCGCCGTTAAACGGATTTGTCAGTGAATGGCTGATATATCTGGGTCTCCTGCACAGCCAGGGAGGATCGGGCAGCCCGCTGGCCCTGAGCATGGCAGTCATGGCCGCCCCGATGCTGGCGATGGTCGGCGCCCTGGCGGTCGCCTGCTTCGTCAAGGTCTTCGGCGTCACCTTCCTCGGCGAGGCCCGGAAGCCTCTGCCGCAGCCTATTGTCGAGGCATCGCCCACCATGCTGGCACCGATGCTGATTATCCTGAGTTGCTGTGTCATCATCGGCATAGCACCGACGGTGGTCGTGCCGGTCCTCAACCGGGCGCTTTCCGCCTGGGGAGCAGGGGCTGCGGGGTGTTCCTTACCCGGGACCCTGGCCCCGTTCGGCTGGATCACCGCCGGCGGCATGATGTTGCTGATTGTGGTCGCCGGGTTGATCCTCATCCGCCACTGGCGAAAGGCGGTAGTCCCCTTGACGGCCACATGGGGTTGTGGATTTCACCAGCCCTCGGCGCGGATGCAGTACACCGCCGCCTCATTCGCCGGAATGCTCACTGATATGTTCCACTGGAGCCTGCGGACCGAGATCAAGGACGAGGGTGAACAGTCCTTCGGCCTGTTCCCAGGCGTCAGGCGGTATGCGGATCACACCCCCGACCTGGTTCTCGACCGGATGCTCTATCCCGCCTGCCGACTGGTCAACAACCTAGCCGGCAGGATCCATGTCTTCCTCCAGCATGGCGTTGTCGGCGGCTATCTGCTCTATATCGCCGGGACCCTTTTTCTGCTGCTGGCCCTGGTTACCTGCTCTTCAACCTGAGGGGGCAACCGGGTGTTAACGCAGACGATACCGCCTGCGGCCCTTCTCCAGCGCCGTCAGGCGGATAACGGCCTCGGGGGCAAAGGACGGCGGAGATACGGCCGGAGTTTCTGCATCTGGCTCTCTTTATTTCTCGCAGACCAGCCTTCTCGGATCCGCCGACATGGTGAGGCAGGCGTGAGCCGTATCCTGGACCGCCTGGTCCAGATTCGCCTTCTTGCCCATTCTGGTGATGATCTCCCGCCATTTCTGGGCATCGGTGCCGGTGTCCTTGAGCTGGTTGCAGATCTTCACCGCCCCGTGACACTTGGTGCAGGTGATGGTGATCGTCGACCGGCAGTCCTCCTCGTTGACGGCGGCACCGGTGGCCGGGGAAACAACGCCGATGGTCAGGGTGATCAACAGGGCCGGGATCAGCAGTGTCTTCATCGTTCTCCTCCTTGACTGTGGACTGTGACATTCGCTCACCGGGCGACGATACCGTCGGTTGCCGGAATTATTCCTTCAAATTGTTGCCGATTCTCCGACGAAAGTGAAGGACAAATCCCTGCTGCCCCCGGTTAGGGGCCGTTACGAAATAACCGTTACATTTTTCACCATTTCGTTACGGCCCCTTATGCCGGAAAGGTATTTCTGTGTAACGGTTATTGTTTGACGACGGCTTACCGGTCTCGACCGCCACCAATGCCAGGAAGCAATTTACATCGCGGCACTTTTTGAGTAGAAGTTCATACTTTGAAATCAAGGTCTCAAGAACGGATTTCCGATTTCTTATCCTGCCAACCGGAGGGAGGGACGATGAGCCGCAGAATCCACCTCAATCTCAGATTCAAGATGATGTTCAATCTGGGCTGTTACATCCTCGGCATCCTCGGCATGAGCCTGATCTCCTACAACGACATGGAGACGACCGAGGACAAGATCGGGATCCTGGAACTGGCCTACAGTCTCAACAATACCATCCTCGAAGCACGACGGTATGAGAAGAACTACCTCCTCTACAACGAGGCCGAGGCCTTCGAAGAAAACCGACGCTACCTGGCCCAGGCCCGCAACACCGAGGAGGCGATTCTCGCAACGGGCGGCAAACTGAAACTCACGCCGATCCTCCATGAACTGGACAGGCAACTCCAGTCGTACGAGAACACGATGCAGTCCCTGTCGCAGCAGGCAGACCGCACCACCGCGGAATATGCCGGGATTGTCGACCAGCTGCGGGAAATGGGCAAGGTTATGACCGAAAAGGCCGAGGAACTCGTTGATTTCGAACGGGGACAGATCCACTCGAACCTCGATCTCCTGAAAAAGCAGTTGATCGCCTGGTCGTCGCTGGCGGTGGCACTCGGGGTCGTCATGCCGATCCTGCTGGTCTTCGGCATCTTCGGCCCCCTGTCCGTCATCAAGAACGCCACCGCCGACATCGCCCTCGGCAGATTCAACCGCATCCAGGTGATCAACACCCGCGACGAGATGCAGCAGGTCATGGAGGCCTTCAACACCATGGTCCGCGAACTCGAACGGCGCCAGGACCAGCTGGTGCAGTCGCAGAAGCTCTCCTCCATCGGCACCCTGACCGCCGGCGTCGCCCATCAGCTCAACAACCCGCTCAACAATATCTCGACCTCCTGCCAGATCGCCCTGGACGAACTCGAGGCCGGAGATGCGGAGCTGCTCCAGCGGATGCTGAAAAATATCGATCAGGAGACCCTCCGGGCCCGGGATGTCGTCAAGGGCCTGCTCGAGTTCTCCCGGGTCCAGGAATTCTCCCTGCGGCCGGCGCAGCTGGCCGACACCGTGCGCCGGGCGGTGCGCCTCGTCCAGAGCCAGATCCCGGCGGACATCGCCCTGCGGGTCGATATCCCGGAGGATCTCGTCCTGCCGATGGATACCCAGCGGATGCAGGAGGTCTTCATCAACATGATCATCAACGCCGCCCAGTCCATCGGCAACAAGGGCGCGATCACCGTCACCGCCACCGCCCATGAGCAGACCGGGGAGGCCGTCATCGAGGTCCGTGACACCGGCAAGGGGATCCCCAGGGAAATCCAGGGCCGGTTGTTCGATCCCTTCTATACGACGAAAGAGGAAGGTCAGGGCACAGGTCTGGGCCTGTCGGTGGTCTACGGCATCATCCAGAAGCACCAGGGCCATGTCACCGTCGAGAGCAGCCCCGGAGAAGGGGCCTCCTTTTTCATCCACCTCCCCCTGGCAACCGACCTCGCTGCCCCGGCCACGGCATGAAGACGAAAAAAATACTCATCGTCGACGACGAACCGATCGCCCGGGACAATCTCGACCATATCCTGAAAAAAGCCGGGTACATCACCCTCCTGGCCGAGAACGGGCAGCAGGCGATCGACCTGCTCAAACAGGAGGAGGTCGATCTCGTCCTGACCGACCTGCGGATGAAGGGGAAAGACGGGATGGCGGTGCTGAGCGAGTCGAAAAAGCTCTGGCCGTCGACCGAGGTGGTGGTCATTACCGGCTACGCCAGTGTCGACACCGCCGTCGAGGCGATGCGCCAGGGCGCCTACGACTACGTCGCCAAGCCGTTCAAGATCGACGAACTGCGGGTCATCGTCGACAAGGCGCTGGAGAAGACCTCCTTGCGCCGGGAGATCTTTCACCTCCGGGAGCAGGTCTCGGCCCGGACCGGAACCGCGAAGATCATCGGCCAGAGCCCGAAGATCCAGGTGCTGCGCGAGACCATCCACCAGGTCGCCCAGCTCGACTGCAACGTCCTGATCCAGGGGGAGACCGGCACCGGCAAGGAACTGGTGGCCCGGACCATCCACGAACTCAGCCCCCGGGCCTCCAGACGGTTTGTCGCCTTCAACTGCGGCGCCTTCACCGAGGAACTGATCACCAGCGAGTTGTTCGGCCACGAGCAGGGGGCCTTTACCGGGGCCAACAAGACCCGGAAAGGGCTGATCGAGATGGCCGAAGGCGGCACGGTGTTCTTCGACGAGGTCGGCGAACTGTCGCTGTCGATGCAGGTCAAGCTGCTGCGGATCCTGCAGGAGCGCACCCTGATGCGGGTCGGCGGCACCGAGGAGATCCCGGTCGATATCCGTGTCCTGGCCGCGACCAACAAGGACCTGCGCAAGGCGGCGGAGGAAGGGGCCTTCCGGACCGATCTCTTCTACCGCCTCGACGTCCTCACCATCCACGTCCCGCCCCTGTCCGAACGCCGCGACGACATCCCGCTGCTCGCCGGCCACTTCCTCGCCAAACATGCGCGGCCGGGCCGAACCGCGCCCCGGTTGTCGGACGAGGCGGCCCGGCGGTTGATGCAATATGAATACCCCGGAAATATCCGGGAACTGGAAAATATCGTTCAGCGCATCCTGTTCCATTGCGACGGCGACATCGTCGAGCCGCAGCATCTGGTCGACGACCTGCACGAGGCGGCGCCGGTGGCGGTCCGCGGAATGCGGGAAAACTGGCCGTCGCTCGACGAGCATGAAAAGCAGTACATCCTCGAGGTCCTCGACGAGGTCGAGGGCAACAAGTCGGCCGCCGCCAAGATCCTCGGCATCGACCGCGTCTCGCTGTGGCGCAAGATCAAACGCTACGGCCTGGAAAACCCCGACGCCTGACCGCTCGGCGCCCCTGGGGGCGCCGCCGGATCATCCTGCCGCAGCCCTCAGCCGCCCCGGCCTTCCAGCCTGTGCATCTTCAGCTTACGCCACAGCGTGGTCCGCGGAATACCCAGGATCCGGGCGGCCAGTACCTTGTTGTAGCCCGTGTTTTCCAGCACCTTGACGATGTATCGCCTCTCCATCTCTTCCAGCGGCACCAACCCTTCCCCCTCGATCGTATCGAATTCGAGGTGCTGCAGGTCCCGCGGCAGGTCCTGCACCCCGATCTCTCCGAGTTCGGTCAGGGCGACGGCGCGCTCGATGATATTCTCGAGTTCCCGGACATTGCCCGGATAGTGGTAGGAGGTCAGGATGTGCAGGGCCTGGGACTGCACCCCCGATACCTGTTTGTGAAAGGCCAGGCTGTATTTTTCCAGGAAGTACCGGACCAGCAACGGGATGTCCTCCCGCCGCTCGGCCAGTGACGGCAGGACGATGGAGATGACGTTGAGCCGGTAGAACAGGTCTTCGCGGAAGGTCCCGGCCTCGAGCTCATGCTGCAGGTCCTTGTTGGTGGCGGCGACGATGCGGATGTCGAGATCGATCGGCTGGGTGCCGCCGACCCGGAGGATCTGGCGCTCCTGGATTACATGGAGCAGCTTGACCTGCATCGACAGCGGCATCTCCCCGATCTCATCGAGGAACACCGTGCCGCCCATCGCCGACTCGAGCAGTCCGATCCTGGTGGCGATGGCCCCGGTGAAGGCCCCGCGCTCGTAGCCGAACAGTTCGCTGGTGATCAGTTCGTCGGTGAACCCGCCGCAGTTGAAGACGACAAAGGGGAAATCCCGGCGCGGACTGAGCTGATGGATCGCCCGGGCGACCATCGTCTTGCCGGTGCCGCTGCCCCCCTGGATCAGGATATTGCAATCGATGGGGGCGACCTTGTGCACCATCGCGAACAGCTCCTTGATCGCCGGGCTGTTGCCGATGATCGCCATCAGCCCCGAATCCCCCTTCAGGACCTCGCGCAGACGCACGTTTTCCTGGCGCATCAGGACCTTGTCCTGGGCGCCCTTGGCCAGCAGGCGGACCTCCGACAGGTTGAAGGGTTTCGCCACGTAATGATAGGCCCCCTGGCGCATCGCTTCCACCGCCGTATCGACGCTGCCGTGACCGGTGATGATGATCACCTCGGTCTCGGCATGGAGCGCCTTGACCCGGGGGAGGATCTCCAGGCCGTCGAGATCGGGGAGGCGGAGATCGAGGAAGACGATATCGAACGGTTGCTGGACCATCCGCTCGAGAAAGGACCGCCCCATGATGAACGCCTCCACCTCGAAGCCCTCCCGCGTCAGCGCCTGACTCAGGCGGCGGCAGACAATTTCTTCATCATCGACGATCGCCAGTCGCAGGCTCATGACGCTGTCCACCCTTGAAAATCCCGGGAAATTTTTTCAGCGACGGCAGGCAGGAGCACGGTGAACCTGGTGCCGCGGCCCTCTTCGCTGAACACCTCGATCCGACCGCCATGGCGCTTGATGATCGAATAGCTGACCGCCAGGCCGAGGCCGGTCCCTTTGCCGACCTCCTTGGTGGTGAAAAACGGCTCGAAGATCTTGTGCTGGGCCTCCGGCGGGATGCCGGGGCCGGAATCCTCGACGATGAAGCGGACGAAGCCGGGGGGTCCTTCGGCATCGACATGGATGCCGATCCTGCCGTCCTGCGGCGTGACCTGGATGGCGTTGAGGAGGAGGTTGGTGAACACCTGCTGGAGGTTGCCGAGGTTGCCGCGGATCATCGGCAGATCCCGGGTCACCGAGGTCTCCAGGCGGATGCCGACCATCCTGACCTGGTTCCGCACCAGCTTGACCGAGCGCGTCAGGACCTGGGCCGGCGCCAGGATGGTGAACACCGGATTTTCAGTGCGGGAGAAGTCGAGCAGATTCTTGACGATCTCGGCCGCCCGATCGGCCTGGTTCATGATGTCCCGGATCATCTCCGAGCAGCTGGCATCCATCCTCTCGCCGTATTCCTCACAGAAGCTCTCGGCGGTCAGGGCGATATTGTTGATCGGATTGTTCAGCTCGTGGGCGATGCCGGCGGTGAACGTGCCGATGGCGGCGATCTTGCGGGTCTGGATCAGGTCCTCCTGGTTGGTCTCGAGTTCCTGGGCCATGCGGTTGAAGGCGTCGATCAGCCCGGCGATCTCCTCCAGCCACACCCCGTCGTAGCTGATCCGGCTGAAGTCGCCCTGCCCGACCTTTCGCGTCGTGTTCATGACCACGTCCAGCGGTTTCAGCAGTCCCTGCGATATCAGCCATAGGACGAGGACCATGACGAACAGGAGAATGGCGAAAAATGCGAACGGCAGCAACGAGGTGCGCACCAGGGTGTGGTGAATCCGCTCCCTCTTGATTATCCGAAACCGGTCGGCGGAGTCGGTGAGCGCCTTGCCGAGGTTGCGCAGCTTTTCCGGGGCCAGCATGTCGCCCTGCTCCAGTTGCTCGGCCGTCGCCCGATAGTCGCGCAGGGTGTCACGGAAGCCGCCGAATTCCCGGCTCCCCACCAGCAGCGGCAGATCAGTCGCCAGGCTGTCGACCACGCCGTCGATCCGGTCGAGGTATTGCCGGCCTTCCTTGAGGCTTTCGCGGTCGCCATAGATCACGAAATTCTTTTCGAACCGCCGCACCTCGAGGATGTTGTTGAGCAGGTCGTCGTATCCCTCGCCCAGCAGCATCCTGGTCTTCAGCATCGACAAGTTCCACAGGTTGAGGCCGGTCAGGGCGGTGATGGAGAGGAAGGCGACGGCGAAGACGATAAAGATCTTCCCCTTGATCGACCCCATCCGAAACAACCTGGGGATCGCTGCGGCAACGGCCCCGAACGGGGTCGTGGACGGCATCTTCATAGTGATATCCCCCGCTGGCTACGGGCACCTCTGTTCATTTTGAAACACCTTGTGTCCGACTATACCGCCATCAGTTTCATAATAGAACAACAATTCTCCCACCACTCCTGACATCTGTGCTATAATACTGAATTAACGTGATATTTTTTTCATAGAGCGACTGGCATCGTCCTTGCTTTATTGAGAGCAAAAGAGGAGTTCGATGGAAAAAATACTGGTGGCGATAAACGGCCGGCAAGGGGCTTGGGAGGCTGTTTCCCATGCGTTTTCCCTGGCCAAGCGCGTGAACGTGCAGCTGAACATCCTCCTGGTGGTGGCCTCGGGAGCCAACCGAGGCCGAACCCCGATGGATGTCAACGGCAGGCAGGAGGTCAAGCGGCGGATCGACCTGCTGATCGAGTCCGCCCTCGCCGACGGCCTGCAGGTCAATTATTTCATAGCCGAAGGAAATTTCGAAGAGGAGGTGATCAATTTCATCAACTGCAACAAGATAACGCTGCTGGTGTACGAGGCGCCGATCGACAACGGCCGCTCGGCCTCAAAACACTCGACTTCCCTGCGCAACCTGCGTCACCGCATCGCCTGCAAGATCGAAGTTGTCGTCCCAAGAAAGCACACAACCGAACCATTCGAGAGGATCGCATGAACCTGACAATGAACCTGTATCTTCCCATCGCCGGCAACAGCGTCAATTGCCTGGCCATCTTCGGGCTGGGGGGGGTGGTCGGACTGCTGTCCGGCATCTTCGGCGTCGGGGGAGGATTCCTGATGACCCCCCTGCTGATGATGATGGGCATACCGCCGACCGTCGCCGCCTCGTCGGACTCCAATCAAATCGTCGGCGCCTCGACCTCCGGGACCCTGGCCCATTTCCGGCTCGGCAACGTCGATATCAAGATGGGTCTCCTCCTGCTCATCGGCGGGATCGCCGGCGGCGGCATCGGCGTCCAGATCATCAAGATTCTGCGGCAGATGGGCAATGCCGATTTCCTGATCAGCATCACCTACGTCCTGATGCTGGGCATCGTCGGCGGCTACATGTTCCTCGAGAGTCTCCAGGCGATGCGGAAGTCGAGAAAGCCGGCGGCAGAACAACCGGGGCCGGGCCGCGAATCGATATACGCCAGGATCGTGCGGACCATGCCGCTGCAGACCGACTTCAAGCGTTCGGGCATCCGGATGTCGCTCCTCATGCCCCTGGCCCTCGGGACCCTGGTCGGAGTCCTGGCCGCGATCATGGGCGTCGGCGGCGGCTTCATCATGGTGCCGGTGATGGTCTATCTCCTCAGGATGCCGATGCATGTCGTGGTCGGGACCAGCCTGTTCCAGATCCTCTTCACCTGCGTCAGCGTCACCATCATGCAGGCGACCCAGAATCACACCGTCGATTTCATCCTCGCCCTGCTGCTGCTGATCGGCTCGGCCCTCGGCGCCCAGATCGGCGCCAAGGTCGGCAAGAAACTGGGCGGGGAACAGCTGAAGATCCTCCTCGCCTCGCTGGTGCTCATCGTCATGGTCAAGATGCTCTACGATCTGCTGGTCCGGCCGGACGTGCTGCTGGCCTATATGGGAGGACATTGAAATGAACACGAATCGTTTGTATCGGCTGGCCCTGATCCCGTTGCTGACCCTCGTCGCCCTGGTTGGCCGGCCGGCCCAGGCCACCCCGGCGGCGATGCTCACCGCGACGCCGGCCGCCATCCGGATCGGGGCCCAATACGACGGCATCGCCATGCATGTCGCCGGTACCGTTCCCGCCGGCAGTGAGGTCATCCTCCGCTTCTCCGGCGCCCCCGGCGAACTGCATCTGCGGGAGAAGGGCAAGGTCTTCGGCCTGCTGTGGATGAACGTCGGCAAGGTCAGCCTCAACAACGTGCCCGGCGTCTGTCTGGTCGATTCCTCCCTCGACCTCGAAGACCTCGGCAGCGTCGCCGCCCCGTTTAAGCTCGAGGGACTGCGCGACTCGGTCGTCGTCAACGAGACGGCGACCGAGAAGGTCGATGGCGCCGGCAGCGCCACGGCAGCGGAAATCGATGGCGACGGCGCTGCGGCATCAGGGAAGATCGATGTCATGCATGAACTGCTGCTACTCAAACAGCACGAAAAACTGTACGCCGAGGCCGCCGGAGGGGTCCGGCTCGGCCCCAACAGCGGTGGCAGCCGCAGTTTCTCGGCGACGGTGGCCATCCCCTCGGCCCTGCCGCCGGGGAAATATCTCCTCGAGGCCATCGCCGTCAAGGACGGCGCCATCGTCGACCGCCAGACCACCGCCGTCGAGGCCGACCTGACCGGATTTCCGCGATGGCTGAGCCATCTCGCCTTCAACCGGTCGCTGCTGTACGGCGTCCTGGCCTCCCTCATCGCCATCGTCAGCGGGCTTGTCATCGGCCTGGTGTTCCAGAGCAGGGGAGGGGCCCATTAACCACGGGACATC
This sequence comes from Desulfoprunum sp., assembly GCF_053613775.1. NCBI lineage: Bacteria > Pseudomonadati > Thermodesulfobacteriota > Desulfobulbia > Desulfobulbales > Desulfobulbaceae > Desulfoprunum > Desulfoprunum sp. The sequence continues at coordinate 89,884 of NZ_JBSHXH010000002.1, read as the reverse complement.
CGCCCATGCGTCATGCACTCAGCAAGAGATTCGCCTTCTGGCGCCGCCGCCGGCTGCCGTTCGCCGTCCTGTTCAAGAAGTTTCAGACCATCCTGGAAAGAAACAACCAGATTCTGGAGCTGATGGCCGACATGGGCGACAAGCTGGGTGGCGAATATGTCTTCGACCGGCATTACATCGAGCATTCGGTCCAGGAACTGGAGGATCTGGTGTTCAAACTGGTCTCCGATTTCAGCCTGCTCAACCGGAAAAGAAACACCGAGCTGTTGATCGCCTGCGAGCAGATCCGCCAGGCGATCAACGGCGATCTGGCCGGCCGACCGGTCCAGACCGCCTCCACCCCCCGGATTGTCCCGCTGTCGGCGATCGGACTGGAGCTGACCGATGAGGTCGGGGCCAAGATGGCAACGCTGGGCGAGCTCCACAACCGCCTCGGCCTGACGGTCCCCGATGGCTTTACCATAACCACCGGGGCCTTCGCCGAGTTTCTCGCCACCACCGGTCTTTCGGCCCGGCACGCCGAAGCGGTCCGGTACTGGCGCGACGGCGACGATCAGGCCCTGCGCCGGCTGGCGGAGGAGAGCCACCGACGGCTCCTGTCCGCCCCGCTCCCCCGCGATCTGTCGGCGCTCCTGCTCACCGCCTTCCGCGACCTGGCGAAGAGGCGCGACGACCAGGGCGACCTGAAGGTCGCCCTGCGCAGCAGTGCCACCGGCGAGGACGGCACCAGCAGTTTCGCCGGCCAGTACGCCACCGTCCTCAACGTTGCCGAGGGACGATTCCTCGAGGCCTATCGGCAGGTGGTGGCCAGCGCCTTCACCTATCCGGCCTGGCGCTACCGTCTCGCGCGCGGCTATCAGGACTACGAAATGGCGATGGCCGTCGGCTGCCAGTGCATGGTCGCGGGAACGACCAGCGGCGTGCTGCAGACGTACGCGCCGCAGCAGGACGCCAAGGTCATGGGCATCGAATCGATCTGGGGGCTCTGCGCCCCGGTGGTCAACGGCGACTGCCCGGTCGACTCGTTCCTCCTCGACCGGATCCCGCCGTATCGGCTGCGTGTACAGGTCGTCGCCCACAAACCGCGGCAGCTGGTCATGGATCAGCAGTCGGGCACGCTATGGCAGGACGTGGCGGCCGACCGGCAGCACCTGCCTTCCCTGAACGACAGCCAACTCCAGCGGCTGGCGGAAACGGCAATGACCCTCGAAGGTTTCTTCAAGCGGCCGCTGGAGATCGAATGGACCTTCTCCACCGCCGATACCCTCCACATCCTCCAGGTCCGGCCCCTTTCCCGCTGGAGCGCCGCCCCGGCCCGGGCCATCGTTGAGGCGGCCGACGAACCGCAGGCCGAAGTCATTTTCGCCGGTCGCGGCACCATTGTCCAGTGCGGGATCGCTGCCGGCCGGGTCGTCCTGATCGACAGCGACGACGACCTCGACCGCTTCCCCCACGGCGGCATCCTGCTGGTTCGCCATTCCTCGCCGCGCTACTCCGCCATCATGCACAAGGCCCGCGGCATCATCACCGACATCGGCTCCTCCACCGGCCATATGGCGACGATCGCCCGGGAATTCCGGGTGCCGACGATCGTCAATACCGAGGTCGCCACCAGTCTGCTGCAGCCGGGGGAACTCGTCACCCTCGACGCCACCCGCAACGTGGTCTATCGCGGCGATGTCAGCGAAGGTCACCACTTCGACCTGATCGAGGAAGAGCTCTTCGAAGACTCCGCCGAATACCGGTTGCTGCGACGGGTGCTCAACCACATCATCCCCCTCAATCTCCTCAATCCCCAGGGGGAGGATTTCGTTCCCGCCTCCTGCCGGACCTGCCACGACATCACCCGCTACATCCACGAGAAGGCGGTCGAGGAGCTGATTCTGCTGAGCGAAAACCATGGCGCCGCGCACGCCTCGGCGCCCCGGCGACTGACCGCCGATATACCGATCGGCCTGCTGGTGATCAACGCCGGCGACGGGCTGGCCGGGCCGGCCGACGCCCCCGAGGTGGCGGTCGACGACGTCCTGTCGCTGCCGCTCCAGGCCTTGCTCGACGGCCTGATCCACCTCGGGATGTGGTGTACGACACCGGTGGCGGTCGATCTCCACAGTTTCATGTCCAGTTTCACCCGCACCTTCACCACCGCCCTGGCCGGCCCCAGGGACATCGGCCGCAACCTGGCTGTGGTCATGCGCCACTACATGAACATCAACCTGCGGCTGGGATATCACTACACGACCATCGACGCCTACATTGCCGAGACCATCAACGACAATTACATTTACTTCCGGTTCCTTGGCGGCGTGACCGAATTCATCCGCCGCTCCCGGCGGGCGGCCTGCATCGCCCGGGTTCTCGAACATTTCGATTTTCGGGTCGAAATTCATGGGGACCTTGTGGTAGGAAGATTGAAGAAGCAGGCACCGTCCCGCATGCGCGACCGCATGCGGATGCTGGGGGCACTGCTCTGTTACACCCGCCAGCTTGACGCCCAGATGCACTCCGACCGGGATGTCGCCTGCCATGCGGCGGACTTCATTCAGGCCATCAGGAACCCTTCCGGAGGAAACACCCATGAGTCCCGTCGCTGACCAGCCCCCCATCCGCCTCCTCATCCTCGACGATGAACCCATTGTCTGCAAGCGCCTTAAACCGACGTTCCAGAAACTGGGGTACGACGTCGAGACCTTTACCGACAGCGCCTCGGCCCTGGCCCGCCTGCGGCAACAGCCCTTCGACATCGTCATCACCGACCTGAAGATGGAAGGGGCTGACGGCATGCAGGTGCTGGCCGGGGTCAAGGAGGTGTCGCCGGCCACCCGGGTCATCGTCATCACCGGTTTCGCGACCATGGAGACGGCCCGGGAGTCCTACCGCAAGGGCGCTTTCGATTTTATCGCCAAGCCCTTCAAGCTCGGCGATCTGGTGGAATGCGTGCAACGGGTCGAAAAGACCCTGCAGACCGACCGTCGCACCCCACCGGAACGACAGCCGTGAACGCCCCCGACAGCCCGTCCGGGGTGAGGAAATGGTGGCCGCCGCACTTCGGCTTCGGTCGCAAGGGACGACGGGACACGGCCGAGATCGACATCTGGCGGCTGCAGTCGCTGTTCAACAATTTCCGCCGCATCCTCTTCCTCAACAACGCCGTGCTCGAGGACATGGACCACCTCGAACGGGTCCTCGGCGGGGAGTACATCTTCGACCGGGCCTTTCTCGAGGCCTCGGTGCGCACGATCAGCTCCCGGGTGCATCATGTCTCCTACAATCTCAACGCCCTCACCGGCAACGGCTATATCTCCCTGTACGACCGCTACCAGGCCATCCGGACGAAACTGGACGACATCCTCGCCGGCAACGCTTCCACCCTGGCCCCGGCCGCGGTGCTGCCGCTCGAGGCCCTCGGCTGGGAACTCGAACCGCTGGTCGGGACGAGCCTGGTCTGCCTGGCGGAACTGCGCCACCAGCCGGCGATGCCGGTCGCCCAGGGGTTCGTCGTCACCACCGCCGGCACCGAGGCCTTATCCGGCACGGGCGAGGCACCGGCCGCAACGGAGGCCACCCGCTTCCCCGCCGCCGCGGTCATGGCCTCGATCGAGGAGATGTTCACGACCATGTGCGGCCAGGACGCCGGGACGGCCTTCACGGCCGTCGTCATCCATCTGGTCAATGAAGAGGAACAGGCCGGGCTGCGGCAGGAATACGCCTTGACCCCCGAGCCCGGCGGCAGCCGGGTCGTGATCGCGGCACGGCGCCGCCCCGGCCGCCACCCGCTGCCGCCATTGTCCGATGCGGCGCCGGCGCTGACCGCCCCCATCGCCGCCGCCAGCCCTGCCGACGGCCTGGTCCGGCTCATCACCGCCCTTGCCGCCCGACGGCCGGGTCAAACCAGCGACCCGGCCGGACAGTCTGCGATCTTCGTCAGGCGCGCCCTGCCGGCCGCACTCCGCGGCTCCGTCCGTTCCCGGGCCGGCGGGACCGAGCCCTTCGACACCCTGGCCATCACCGCCGAGACGGCCGCCGATGACGACCTCGGCGACAGTTACCTGCTCCGCCGCATCTATCCCTTCGACCTGATCCGGTCGACCATCGCCCAGCGGCCGGCCGGGTTCCAGTTCCTGCGCGGGAAAGTGGCAACCAGCGCCGACGAAACCGACGGCGCACTGGCCCGGGGCTCGGCGCTGATCCAAAACGAGATGCTGAAAAGGCTCGCCGGGACGACGGTGGCCGTCGAGCGCCTCTTCGGCGGTCCGGTGGCCGTGCAGTGGGAATGCGGCAGCGACGGCTCCTGTCTCCTCACCGACCTGGCGCCGCTGCAGATCGACCTGGAGGAGGTGGATGACGACGCCCTCCACCGGGAACAGCGGCAGGCCGTCGTCCTCTGCCGGGGCGGGCAGATGGTCCAGTCCGGCATCGCCGCGGGACGCGTCGTCCATGTGACCGATGATCTGCTGCCGGCCGACTTCCCGGCCGGGGCCGTCGCCGTCGCCCGCTACGCCTCGCCCCAGCTGACCCCCATCCTGCAGCGGGCGGCAGCCGTCGTCACCGAATTCGGCACGACCATCGGCCATCTGGCCACGGTGGCGCGGGAATTGCGGGTACCGGCGCTCTTCGGTATCCCCGACGCCCTGGTCACGCTGGCGGCCGGCGCCGAGGTGACGGTGGACGCCAGCGAGGCCACCGTCTTCCAGGGGCTGCTGCGGCTGTCGCTGCTGCGTGGCGTCAAGGAGAGCGATCTGTCGCCGGCGGCGCCGGAATACCGGATCCTGCGCCGCCTGCTGCGCTTCATCCTGCCGCTGCATCTGATCGACCCCGACTCCCCGACCTTTGCCCCGCAGGGCTGCCGGACCTACCACGACATCATCCATTTCTGCCACGAAAAGGCAGTGGACGAACTGGCCCACTTCCAGGAACGCCGCCCCGAGTTGGGGGCCATCCGGACGAGACGGCTGCGGCTGGAGGTGCCGATGGACATCCGGGTGCTCGATATCGGCGGCGGACTGGCGGCAACCGTCGCCGGCGATCCCGGCTGCGACGAGGTGCAATCCCTCCCCTTCCGTTCCTTCCTCGACGGGCTGCGGCATCCCAAGGCCTGGGAACTCGAGCTGCCATCGCTGGGACTGCGCGACATCCTCTCCGGCATGACCCATGAGATGAGCAACCTCTACGGCGGAACGGTCAACCTCGCCGAGAACCTGGCCATCGTCAGCCATGACTACATGAACGTCAGTCTCCGCCTGGGCTACCATTTCAATGTCATCGACAGCCATCTCGGGGTCGACGAAGCCCGCAACCACGTCTACTTCCGCTTTGTCGGCGGACTGGCGGACCCGGAGCGGCGCGGCCGCAGGGTGGAGTTCATCAGCGAGGTCCTCGCCGCCATGGATTTCAAGGTGACGGTCAAAGGCGACCTGGTCATCGGCCGTCTCAAGCTGATACCCGCCGATATCGTCCTCGCCACCCTCTTCACCCTCGGCGCCCTGACGACCGTGGCCAAGCAGCGCGACACCTGCCTCTACAGCGATGCCGACACCAGGGCCCTGCTGACGGCCTTCGCCGCCACCTTCCTCGGGCCGGCCGCCCCGGTCAGGGGCCCGACCGCAGGTCGGCAGGGTCCCTCGCCCGAGGGCGCCGCCACGGGACAGGGCGGGATATCTCCCTTCATCCTCGACCGCGACCAATGACCGCCATGTTCCGCCACCTGCTGACCTATCTCCATGACCGCAAGCTGGCACGGGAAAATGCGGCGTTGACCACCCTCAAGGCACGCTACCACACCTTCCGCATCTTCCTCGAAAACAACGGCAGGGCGCTGGAACTGCTCGTGACCATCGACAGTCTGCTGCATCGCGGCGGCGCCGAAGACATCCGTAGCGCCTGCGAGGAACTGCTGAGCATCACCGGCGAACTGGTGGACGGCCTGAACCTGCTTGCCGACGACGGTTATACCGATCTCTATGCCTTTCACGGCCGCCTGTCGTCACAGATCCTGCAGCACCTCGGCGACCTGGCCGGGAGACCGGAGCCGCCGCAGGCCTATTGCCTGGCCCTCGACGACCTGGAACCGGGACTGATCCAGAAGATCGGCGCCAAGGCGGCCAACCTCGCCCATCTGCGCCGGATGTCGCTGCCGGTGCCGGACGGCTTTGTCTGCACCACCAGGGCGTGCCGGCAGTTCCTCCACAGCGGGGAGCTCTCGGAAAAGATCAGGAAGATACTGGGCGATCTCGAAAACGGCCGGCTTGACGGCGCCCGGGCCTCGTCCCGGATCAAGGAGATGGTGCTTGCAACGCCGCTGCCGCCGGACATCGTCCGGGCGCTGCAGGATGCCTATGCCGGGCTGGAGCGGCGAACCATGCCGGCCGGCCGGCCGGCTGCCGCTCCGCTGGCCGTCTCCGTGCGCAGCAGCGGTGTTGCCGAGGACGGTTCGGAACACTCCTTTGCCGGCCAGTTCTCGTCGCTGCTCAACATCCACGGGCCGGAGGCCCTGCTCGCCGCCTACCGCGAGGTCGTCGCCAGCGTCTTCAACGCCAGGGCCATCGCCTATCGCCTCAAGGCCGGCCTCGCTCCCGTCGACCTCGATTTCGCCGTCCTCTGCCAGGTCATGGTCGATGCCGAATGCGCCGGGGTCATGTTCACCCGCGACCCTTCCCATCCCGAGCGGCAGCGGATGGCGATCAGCGCCGTCGCCGGGCTGGGGATCACCGCCGTCGACGGTTCGGTCCCCGCCGACATGTACTATCCGCCGCGTATGCCGCCTGGGGACAGCCGGCCGCCCGAGGCTGACCGGGATTCCCGTCTGATGGCCGACGCCGCGATCTCGACAAAGACCCTGCGCCAGGTGCCGGCCGCCGGCGGAGGGCTGCGGACCGAGGCGGTGCCGGCGGAGGCCGCCGATGCCGCTCTGCTGTCGCCGGCGAGGCTGGACGAACTGGTCCGCAGCGGCGAACTGATCGAAGGTTTTGAAGGCTGCCCCCAGGATGTGGAATGGGCCTATTCCCATGACAACCGCCTGTATATCCTGCAGACCCGACCGCTGCGGCTGGCCGCGACCAGGGAGCGGATCTTCTCCTATTCCCCGGCCTCGCCGCCGCTGGCCACCGGCCGCTGCGCCTCTCCCGGCACGGCCGTCGGCAAGGCCTGCGTCATCCACTCGGCCAAGGATCTGCAGCAACTCGACCCCGCCCCTGCCGGCAACGGCAGCACCTGGCCCTTGATCCTCATCCTGCCGCAGAGCATCATCGATGCCGCCCGCTATCTCCACGTGTGCAGCGGCGCGGTGGTCGCCACCGGCAATCCGACCGATCACCTCTCCTGCATCGCCCGTGAATACGCGGTGCCGCTGATTACCGGGGCCCAGGAGGCCATGGCCCGCATCGGCGACGGCCAGTGGATCATCGTCGACGCCGATCACGGCACCGTCATGGAGGCGCCGGAACCACTCCAAACCACCATCCGCCCCACCGCCGGGCCCCGCCCGGCAACGGCGACTCCGGCCGCAGGAGCTGCCACCGCCACTGCCAGCCCGCTGCGCCAGGCCCTGCGGGCAGCGGTGGCCCAACTCAACCTGACCGACACCTACGGGCCGACGTTCTCCGCCCGGGAATGCCGGTCGATTCACGACCTCATCCGCTACACCCATGAGATGGCGGTGCTGGCCATGTTCGACACCGGCGACGAGATCATGAAGGAGGCGGGGGATCTGCTCCGGCCTCTCGACCTCGGCATCCCGTTTTCCTTTCTGGTGATCGATGTCGGCGGCGGCGTGCGCAAGGCGGAGAAGATCACCCTGAGGGAGAGGATGGCCCTCCGCCACCCGCTCCACCGCCAGGATATCCTCTCCGTCCCTCTGGCCGCCCTCTGTGACGGCCTGCTGACCCACGGACTGAGCTGGCACTCCGCCCCCGATGCCGAGGCCCTGGCGGGGATCTTCTCCCGGACGATGCTGGACGGCCGCGGCGTCCGGCCGGCCGGGTCGTTCAACTACGCCATCGCCGCCCGGGACTACCTCAACCTCAATGCCCGGGTCGAATTCCATTTCGCCATGCTCGATTCGGTGTGCGGCCGGGACGCCCATGCCAATTACATCCGATTCCGCTTCAAGGGCGGCGGCGCCGGCCAGGAGCGGGGCCACCGCCGGGTTCTCTTCCTCCAGCACGTCCTGGAGGCTAACTCCTTTTACACCTCGATGACCGGCGATCTGATCACCGCCTTTCTGACCGGCGTCTCCCGCGAGGTCACCCAGCAGCAACTGGTGATGCTGGGCCGGCTGTTCGGTTTCAGCCGGTTCCTCGACGGCATCATGGTCTCCGAGGACACGCCGCGCCAGCTCGCCGCGGCGTTTCTCGCCGGACGTTTCGACACCCGCGATCTGGTGTGACCATCCACCCGGCAACGGCCGGCAACCCGGCGCCGCAGGCCGGGATGACCAAGGGAGCAGCCGCCGCCGGCAGTTGCGGATCCGCCGGTCGGTCAGGCGTGATAAAAGCGCAGGTCCGGCAGTTCCACCGCCGTCAGGTATCCGCCGTAGGCCGCGCCGGTATCGATGCCGATCCGATCCGGCATGACCAGCGGGGTGGCGAAGGGGATATGGCCGAAGACCACCGTGAACCGTCCGGCGCGGGCATGGTCGCTGGCTAGGCGCCGGCTCGACAGCATCTCGGCCGCCATCCCCGTGAGGATCCCGTCCCCCTCGCCCGGCGGCAGCGCCGCCTCGAGGGTCTGCCGATCGACATCGGCATGGATGAAGAGATAGTCGTCGGCGACGAAGCCGGAGGCCAGGGAGCAGAGAAACTCCAGGTGCTCGCCGGGAAAGGCGGTCAATTCCCGGAGCTGGTAGATCGATGAGCCGTAGCTGGCCGCCGTCGCCTCGACTCCCATGACCCGCAGCAGGCGCAGCAGCTCGACATCTCCGGTCTCGGCGTATTCAAGCAGGGCCTGGTCATGGTTGCCGCGGAGGAAAACGGCGTTGGCACACTCCCTGCCGACCTGCAGCAGGGCCTCCAGGACCTTCTTCGAATCAGGTCCGCGGTTGATGTAATCGCCCAGAAAGACAAGGGTATCCCGCTCTTTGCAGAGAGGGATCCGGTCGAGGAGGGTCATCAGCTTGTCGTAGCAGCCATGGATGTCGCCGATGGCAAACACCTTGCGCGAGGTATCGCCCGCCCGCCGATCAGAATCCGCTTCCATCGCTCCCTCCTCCCCGCCGCACCTACAGCGGCAGGATATACGATTTACTCTCCAGCACCAGGTCCACCGCCTCCGCCGCCGTCCCGATCAGGGTGATCTCGACCCCTTCGGTGACATCGGGGGCCAGGGCCTCCACCTCTTCCCGATTGGTCCGGGGCAGCAGCACCATGCGCACCCCGGCCCGCTTGGCCGCCAGCACCTTCTCCCGGATGCCGCTGACCGGCAGGATGCGCCCGCTCAGGGTCATTTCCCCGGTCAGGGCCACGTCGCGCCGGGCCGGCCGCCCGGTCAGCAGCGACAGGAGAGCGGCGAAGATCGTGATCCCGGCCGACGGCCCATCCTTGGGGATGGCGCCGGAGGGGAAGTGGATGTGGATATCGGTATCCTGGAAAAAGTCGTCGCGGATGTTGAATTCCCTGGTGCGGCTGCGGATGAAGCTGAGCACCGCCTGGGCCGACTCCTGGAGGACCTCGCCGATGGAACCGGTCAGGATGAGTTTGCCTCCTCCCGGCATCATCGCCGTCTCGACGCTGATGATCTCGCCGCCCGTCTCGGCCCACACCAGGCCGGTGGTGATGCCCACCTGGGCCCCAGCCTCGGCCGCATCGCGGAAGTACTTGCGCGGCCCGAGGAGCCTGGCGATCATCTCCCCGTCGATCGCCACCTCCTGCTCATGGGAATCCGCCTTGAGGCACAACAGGGCGATCTTGCGGCAGATATCCGCCACCTCCCGCTCCAGATTGCGCAGGCCGGACTCCCGGGTGTAATCGCTGATCACCCGCGAGATCGCCTCCGGGGTGAACTGGATCGAGGTCCGCGGCAGTCCCGCCGCCTTCAGTTGCCGGGGGACGATGAACTGCTGGGCGATCTGCTGTTTTTCCCGGTCGGTATACCCGGCGAACTCGATCCGTTCCATCCGGTCGAGCAGCGGGGCGGGGAGCCGCGACAGATCGTTGGCGGTGGCGATGAACATGACCCGGGAGAGATCGAACGGGATATCGAGATAGTGGTCGGTGAAGCGGACGTTCTGCTCCGGATCGAGGACCTCGAGCAGGACCGAGGCCGGGTCGCCGCGGAAATCCTGGCCGATCTTGTCAATCTCGTCGAGCATGAACACCGGGTTGTTGACCCCCACCTTTTTCAACTCGGAGATGATGCGGCCGGGCAAGGCACCGACATAGGTCCGGCGGTGGCCGCGCAGTTCCGCCTCATCCCGCAGACCGGCGAGCGAGATCCGCACGAACTGGCGCTGCAGGGCCTCGGCGATGGCCCGGCCGACCGAGGTCTTGCCGGTGCCGGGCGGGCCGGTGAAACACAGGGTCGGGCCCCGCCCCATCTCGACGAACAGCTTTTTCTCCAGCACCTCCTTGACCGTCCGCCGCAGCTCGTCGAGGTTGACCGGCTTGCCGAGATAATGCGCCGCCCCCTTGCGCAGCGCCTCCACCGCCGAGGTGACGGTGGCGAAGCCGGTGATCATCATCACCGGGATCTCCGGGGAAACCCGGTTGACCTGATTCAGGAGCTCGAGACCGTCCATCTGGTCCATCTTCAGATCGGTGATGATCAGGTCGATATCGTCCTCGGCCAGGATCCGCATGGCCTCGACCCCGTTTTCGGCGCCGCGGCAGTTGTAGCCGTCCTTTTTCAGTACATGCTCCATGTTGGCGCGGGCGATCTCCTCATCGTCGACGATCAGGATGTTCTGTTTGGCCTTGCCGCACAGAGTCTTGGCCGCCAGAAATTCGAGTATCCGCTGTTTGACCTGATTGAGGCCGTAGTGCCGGGTGTCGAGGATGGACTGGGCCCGTGCCAGCTCGAGCTTGCACTGGGAGGAGACGTTCCATGGCAGCGACAGGATGAAGTCGATGTAATTGTGGCCGACGGAATACTCGGCGACGGCCGGGTCGGTCTTCTCCATCTTCTCCAGTTCCCGGAGCGCGGCCTCGGTGACGTGGTGAGGGAGTTGCGCCTCCTCGATCCGGGACCGGAGTTTAGCGAGGGGAGAGACCTCGTCAGCCGCGGCCGCCGGGGATGGTTCTTCGACCCGTACCGTTTTCTTGCGAAAAAACATGTGTTCGCCTCACTGATGGATGTTTGACCGTCGGCCCGGCTACCGGGCGGGCCGGGGGCGTGTTGCTATCCTAAACCACCTGGAATTCTTTGCAAGATTGATTCCATCGCTTGTCACTCAATTGCGCCCGGCCGACACCGTGCTCGCAACATCACCGGTCCCGGACCGCAACCGCGGGACAACCGGTGGCCTGTCGCAGTCCCCGGGGCCTGCATGGATCCGCGAAGCGTATCCGGATCCGCTCTGCTCCTCCCCCGTCTGCCTGACCCCGACTCGCACTAACCGGCGCGGCGGCATCCGCGTCTCCGCCCTGTTGCATCCTGCAGGGGTAAGTTGCAGGATGCAACGCTCTGTAACGGTTTTCTCCCCGATTTCTGCCTGATCCGTTGCTCTTTGCAACAAGCAGGATACGACAACCTCACCCGCGATATTATTTAATTCGATATATCAACCTGTTAATTAACATCAACAGGTTGGCATGCATATTGAAATCATATCTCCAGTTGTTGAACCGAATCGCTGCGGGGCAGCCCATGGGTCGACAGAACATGAACCTTACTCCAGGAAGAGAGGCGGCCGAGATCAATATGCCACATCAGAACTGCACCGCAATGAAGCTCGCGAAGCCCCCCTGCATCCTGGTTGTCACCAGGAACGGCCACATGGCGGAACCGGTCATGGACTATGCCGTCAATGTCGCCGAACGGATGAAATATTCGATCCTTGCGGCCCATATCAACACCCTGCCCTTTTATCGTGACGGCGGAAAACGCAGCAACCTCTTCACCTCGGCGATGCAGGAGAGCATCGCCCTGTTCGAGGACAAGGCCAGGGACAGGAACGTCGCGGTCGAGCATATCGGCGACGCCGGGAAGATCGGCAAGGCGATCAAACGGCTCTGCCATTCGGACAAACGGATCGAGTTCGTCGTCATCGACCAGGGGATCAAGCTGGACGAGGTCACGACCCACTCGCCGGTTCCCGTCTTTACGGTCAATTACACGAGAAAACAGGCCGGTCTTGAGCGAAAGACCTTTCATACTCACCCACCCAAAAAAGGAGTACACCGTATGTCTACTGCAAGCAAAAAACGGCACCTGCAAAACTGTTTCGTCTTCGGCGGTCTTACCGCCGCATTGTACGCCGCGGTTTTCACGAACCAGGAGGTCGTGATGACGTATTTCACCAAGGGTGGGGTCTTCGCCCTGCTTCCTGTCGCGGTGGTCTTCGGCGTCTCCTATTTCCACGGCAATTTCACCAGCTCCTTCTGGTCGGCGCTGGGGATCGAGGGATCGACGGCAACCACCACGAAAAAAGCAGAGGTCCGCAAGGAAACGGCCGACACCGCTCCGGCCAGGAAGGACACCAGGCCCCGTGCCCAGGTCAATGCCTGATATATGTGTCAACAGCCATATCACCTCGTGAGTCAAACATTTTAAATTTCGGGAGAAGACAATGCACGGACCAGTCACGGAAGTTCTGCAATTTATCGACCTCAACATCTATTCGATCATTTTCCTCTTCATCGTCGGCTTCATCGGCGGCCTGGTGAGCGGTTTCATCGGCTCCGGCGGGGCCTTCGTCCTGACCCCCGGGATGATGAGCCTCGGCGTCCCCGGGACGGTGGCGGTGGCCAGCAACATGTGCCACAAATTCCCCAAGGCCCTGGTCGGCGCCATCAAACGCTACAAGTACGGTCAGGTCGACATCAAGCTCGGCCTGATCATGGGGATCTTCGCCGAGGCCGGTGTCCAGATCGGCATCATGGTCCAGCGCCATATTCTCGAAAAATTCGGCCAGGCGGGCTCCAACCTCTACGTCAGCTTCATCTTCGTCATGGTTTTGGTCATCGTCGGCTCGTTCGTCATGCATGACGCGATGCTGATAAAAAAATCCACCGGGGACACCCCGGCCGGCTCGCCGCTGGCCAGGAGACTGCAGCAGATCGAGCTGTGGCCGATGATCAATTGCAAGACCGCCAACCTGCGGATCAGCATGTGGTTCCTCATCCCGGTGGCCCTGGCGACAGGGATGCTCGCCGCCACCATCGCCGTCGGCGGTTTCATCGGCGTCCCCGGCCTGATGTATATCATCGGCGCCACCAGCATTGTCGCCTCGGCGACCGAACTCGTCATCGCCTTCGTCATGGGCCTCGGCGGCACGCTGATCTGGGCCTATTACGGGACGGTGGACATCCGCCTGGTCATGATCATCCTCGCCGGGTCGCTGTTCGGTGTCCAGCTGGGGGCGATCGGCACCACCTACGTCAAGGATTACATGATCAAGTACGTCATGGCCCTGATCATGCTGATCGTTGCGGTCAGCCGCTTCTTCGCCATCCCGAAGTACCTCAATGAACTGCACGTCACGTCGTTTGCCGACGGGGCCGTGTCCCTGATGACCCAGTTCAGCTTCGGGGTCATGTGTTTCGCCCTGTTGGCCGGGGCTACCATAATTCTCGTCAATCTGTTCAAGGCCAGGAGCTATGAACGGGTTGCAGCCGCAAGAGGTTGACCATGCTGAATAGCGTGAAGTCCATCCTGGTCGCGATCGATCCCGGGTTTGCCAGCCAGATGGCGTTCCGGCAAGCCCTGCAGCTCGCCTCGTCGATGAAGGCGAAAGTGGAGGCCATCTCGGTGACTCCCCGTTACGAGGGGAACATGCATCGCTGGAAGTTGGACGATGCCAACGACCAGATGGATCTGCCGTTCAAGAACTGCCTCAACAATGTGATCCAGTGCGCCGACTATCTCGGGCAAAAGGTGAAGACCATCCACCGGGTGGGAGAACCGGCGGAGGTTATCACCGCCCTGGCCGAGGAAGAGGGTATGGATCTGTTGCTGATGGGATACCCGCGGCGTTCGTATGTCGAGGGGGTCCTCCTCGGCCGGACCACCGCCAAGGTCATCGGCATGAGCCCCTGTGACGTGCTGATGATCCCGGAGAACTCCGAGATCGGGTTTTCACGCATCCTCGTCGGCCTGGACGGTTCTCCCCACAGTATGGCGGCGGGACAGCGGGCCCTCGAGTTGGCCCTGAGCTATGGCGGCGAGGTTCACGGCCTGACCGTTCTCGATGTTCCGGTCGAGCGCGGTCTCCGCTACGGGGTACTCGACGAAGCCCGGCACAAGAACTTCACGGCGCTGCAGATCCTCGCCAAACAGGGAGAAAAACTTGGGGTTCCGGTCGTCACCGAACTGCGGGAAGGCTCACCCTATAAACATCTGGTGCAATACAGCGAAGAGAACAAAATGGACCTGATCGTCCTGGGATCGTACGGCCGAACCGCCTTTACCCGCCTGCTGTTGGGCAGCGTCGTCGAACGGGTGGCCGCCCTCTCGCCTCTGCCGACCCTGGTGGTCAAGAGGCCATACGGCAATCAGGAAACAGCTGTCAATTGAAAGGGCTGCCGGGTATCGGACAGGGTTCCGGTGCGGGCCGGACCGCGGGCAGGAAGGCGGGAAGAATAACGGAGAACCGACAGGTCCTCAGGCAAAATATGGAGGAAATCATGGAACCTATCGAATTATTCGCGGCTGGCGTGCTGACTGTCTGTGCTCTTCATCTGGCCACTGTTGTCGGAACCCGTCTCGAGTCCTGGTGGCAAAAGACCACCGGCAAGAAAAAAACCGCCGATACCACGGTCAGGCAGCGGAGCGACTGGTACGCCTTTTTCCATTGCGCCGATCTGGTCGGCAGGGAGCCGAAGGCGAAAAACGGCGCCTCGGGGGTCGGCAACACAACAGGGGTTGTCGGCCGGACCAAGGCCCCAACCGGCCGCCGTGCCCCCACCCGGTTGCGCGTGTCCTGATCAGCAAAAAAAAAAGGAGGGAGCATGGGACGGCGACCCGCCCCATGCTCCCTCCTGCCCTCTTCCGTTTACCCCTCACTTCTTACCAGTTCTCGCCCAGCAGTTCGAAATGGGCCTGTTCATGGGCGCAGGCCGCACAGAGGTCGGGAGCGCTGTCTCCCTCGTGCAGGTAGCCGCAGTTGCGGCAGCGCCAGGTGACCTTCTTGTCGCGCTTGAAGACCCGGCCGGCCTCGATATTGGCCACCAGATCCTTATATCTTTTCTCGTGCTGCTTTTCGGCGACGGCGATGGCCTCGAAGATGGCGGCGATATCGGTGAATCCTTCCTTACGGGCAGTCACGGCGAAACCCGGATACATGACCGTATATTCATAGTTTTCGCCACCGGCGGCCTCCTTGAGATTGTCGACGGTCGTGCCGATCACCCCTGCCGGAAAGGCGGCGGTGATCTCGACTTCCCCTCCTTCCAGCAGCTTGAACAGCCGTTTGGCGTGCTCCTTCTCCTGGTTGGCGGTTTCCTCGAAAATCGCCTGGATCTGCACATATCCGTCCTTCTTGGCCTGGGAGGCGAAGTAGGTGTAGCGGTTGCGGGCCTGCGACTCGCCGCTGAACGCGGTCAAAATGTTCTTCTCGGTCTGGGTTCCTCTGAGACTTGCCATGATGTTTCCTCCGTATTGAAGTGAGCTTGAAAGCCGGTACAACGGTTCCTGTCACATCCCCGTCGACAGTGAGCAGCGCGGAGAACAACCCGCATCTCCTCGAGAAGTGCAGCGATTCCCTCCTCCATTGCCCCCCGTCCATCTCGACCCGGGGATGTCTCGGTGGATCATATTGCAAATGAGAATTTATACTATGTAGGAATGGACTGCAATATAAAATCAACGGATCCCCATCAAAATTTTCACGGTCGCAGGGCAGAGTGACAAGGCCCATGTCCCGGATCCCGCACCATGCTCAACTCCCGCCCACTCCGGGGAGACATTTTACGCAGGTGCTGCCGGTTGGAGGATCATGTATCTGCGATCATTCGAGTATGTTCGCGCCATGGCGATCGTCGCCTTCGGCACCGGCCATTGCTGCGGCATCATCTGCCCGATGGAACGGGACCGGCTGTACCGCCGGATGTCACACGCATCTGGTGGGTGCTCACCGCCGCACTCGTCCCGACGGACGTCCAGGCCCTCACCTGCACGAGCTCAGGCCATCTGCGGAAACTGCTGTTCGCCTTGACCGCAATCGATGTCAATCTGCTGCAGAAGATGGCCTTCAAACATCGATCGAGATCCCCATGGCAACTGAATCAAGCCGAGATCGATCCGGAGTCGGGTCCAGCCGCCTGCTTTGGTTGGTTCGGCGATGGCCACGGCCGACATCCTCGACGAGGTATATGCGCTACTCGAAAAACATCGGCAATACCCCCGGATCATCATGAATTCATTGCTTTCTGATTATGGAATTGTTACGGTTTTCAAGATTGAATCGGTTTATGGTAATATGGCAGCTGAGCGCTTCTCCTCAGCGTGAAAGGAACTGGTCATGACCCCCAGACAGGCAATCCGGATACTGATGCTCAGCCCGATTTATTTCAGACTCGAACCTGCCGAGCGCAAACAGTTGATCAAAGAATATTGCGAGCTATTTACTCAGGTCGTCGCCGAGAGAGTGACGCAATCCGTGAAGTAAGGCCCACTACCGCTTCTTTCCAGACCCACTGCCACTCCCCGTCATCTCTGTTTTTTTTCGGTCTTCCAGCTCTTTTCCCGGCCCTGCAGCAGGCGGGCGATATTTTCGTGGTGCTTGACCCAGATCAGGGCCGACACGACCGCCGCCGTGACGATCACCGTTGTCGACGCCCCCAGCAGCCAGAGCCACAGTGGGATCAGTCCTGCCGCCAGCAGTGAACCGACCGAGACGAAGCCGGTCAGCCCAACCGCGGCGATAAAGACGGCGAGGCTGATACCGGTCGCCGCCGGCGAGAGGAAGAGAAAGACGCCGAGGCTCGTCGCCACCCCCTTCCCTCCCTTGAAGCCGAGATAAATTGAGAACATGTGGCCGGTGACGGCCAGCGCGCCGCAGAGGCAGACCAGCAGTTCCTTCTGTTCCGACGCCGGCAGCAGACGGGCGGCCGCCAGCATCGGCAGAAATCCTTTCAACCCATCACAGAGAAGGGTCAGGGCCCCGAATTTCTTGCCGAGGACCCTCCCGACATTAGTCGCGCCGATATTGCGGCTCCCCTCCCGGCGGACATCGATCCCTGCCATCCGGCCGATGATCAGCCCGAACGGCACCGCCCCGAGGAGATAGCTGCCACCGAAAAAAAGTATATTGTGAAGTTCGATCATACGGGTACGCATTGAAGAGAGTTGGCCAGAGCGGTCGATTGTCCGGCGCAACCTACCGTACTTTCCCCGGAAAGACAATAGTATCCGTGCCTTCGTCGGATCGCCGGTGTGCGGTTACCGGTCTTTGAACCGTCCCCTGTGGGGACGGCACCGGGTACCCCCATGTTTCCCCAATGAGAAAGATTCCATTTATCAAAAATTCCTTTGACTCAATATTAAAGTATTATATTATATTCTATAATTTGGTCAGTTATCACTTTTCAAACTAGAGGAGGAGATTCATGTACAGACCAGCTTCACTAGGAAAACTGGCCTTTGTTCTGTTACTGCTGTCATTCGTGATGGCGGGTTGCGCCGAACGGAAGCCAACCGGTACTGCGGCATCCCCGGCCGCCCCGGCTGCATCCGCCCGGAAAAAGGAAGGCCCGGTCTATAAGGGCGTCATCGGCGACGTCTCGAAGAAGGCAAAGACGATATCGATCAGTGTCGGGCCGGAGGGCAAGGCCGAGACGATGCTGGTCCTGTTCGACGACAAGACCGCCGGGATCGAATTTGCCAAGAAGGGCGATTCAGTCACCATCGCCTACGAGATGCGCGACAAGGTTGCCCACGCCGTTTCGATCAAACCCAACCTCGCCAAGCTGCCGCAAGGCGTGACCGAGATCAAGACCGTCGAATTGCAGGACCTGGTCGCCAAGAAGACGGATATGCTGCTGGCCGACTGCCGGCCGGAAGCCCGATACGCCCAGTCGCACCTCCCCGGCGCAGTGTCGATATCGGTCGACAAACTGGCGAAGGAGCAGGCCGCGGTTCTGCCGAAGGAAAAGGATAAGCTCCTGGTCTTCTATTGCGGAGGCCCCACGTGAGGCATGTCCACCAAAAACGCCGGTCTGGCGAAAAAACTCGGCTACAAGAACATACGCGTCTACCTCGACGGCGAACCGGCATGGGCCAAGGCAGGCCAGCCGACCTACGCCACCAATGATTTCGTGCTCAAGGGCAATGTCGTCATCATCGATCTGCGGGCCACCAACAAGGCGGTGGCCGGCCGGGTGCCGCGGGCCGTTTCCGTCCCCTATGCCAAGCTGGCCGACCGGGTCGACGATATCCCGCGCAACGCCCCGGTCATCCTCTACAGCGACCGCGACGAAGAACTGAAGGCGGCGGTCAAGGACCTGCGCCAGGACGGGTTCAATTACGTCTCGGCCATCGAAGGCAACTACCAGGGCTGGGTCGCCGGCGGCGGCAAGATCGAGTCCGGGCCGATCCTCTCCACCGAGATCAAGTGGCAGCGCAAGCTCGGCAAGGGCGAGATCTCGGTGGCCGAATTCAAGAAGGCGACCGAAGGCAAGATCCCCAACACCATCGTCATCGATTCCCGCACCAAGGAAGAGGTGGCGGAAAACGGGATCTTCCGGAACACCATCAACATCCCGCTCGACGAGATTCACAAACGGATGAACGAACTGCCGAAGGACAAGCAGATCTTCATCCACTGCAGCACCGGTGCCCGGGCCGACATGGCCTACCAGCAGCTGATCAAGAACGGCTACAACGTCAAGTTCCTGCTGCTGAACATCGAAGACGCCGAGTGCGACTGCGAGATCATCAGGCCGTAACAGGCAGTACTCCTCTCACCACCATACCGGCGAGAACATCCGCCGGTATGGTACCCCTTCATTTCACTCCCCACGGTTGATCGAACCCAGCCGGCCCGACCTCGCACCGTTCTCCCCGCTTTCTCCCCGTACTCCCGATCTGACTGCGCCGGGGTCGCCCCTTCCGTGCAAACGCCGTGCAGCGCGATTATCGCCTCACATCCCGATAGATCTCAACAGAGTATTTTCCCTCCCGGCATTTGTTTCGCCCGCCTTTTTGCTATATACTGGACGGACACGGAAACGATTCCACTTACCGACGAGGAATTGACTATGGCGAAGCGGAACATCTTTCTCCCCGACTGGACAACCCTGCTGCGGCGGATCTCACCGGCAACCCTGCCCCTCCCCTGCCTGCTGATCGGTTGCCTGCTGCCGCTCGTCGCCGAATCGGCACCGGCCCAGACCGCCGTCCCGACGGCGGAGGAGGAATTGCCGATGATCGATACCGCCCAGGAACAGACCTCGGTAGCGGTCGTTGACGCCGCCGAGTGGCTCGACCAGTTTTTTTACGATGACATCGTCAGGTATGAAGAAAACCGGACCCGGATCCGCTTCGAACTGAGCGGCGGCTACACGCGATTCGAGCACTTCGAGATCAAGCCGAAGATCAGCGGCAGGATCCATCTGCCCAATCTCAGTCAGAAGATCAATCTCATCATCGCCGCCTCCGACGACGAGGAGTTCGTCGCCGACGACAACCCCATCTCCGCCATTCCCCGTCACCAGGGGGCGGAAAATCGTGAGATCAGTGCCGCGCTGCAGTATTTTTTCCGCGAGAGCGAAAAGGACAATCTATCGGCCACCCTCGGCGCCTCTTTCGACTATCTCTACACCGGCATCCGCTATCGTCGTTCCCTTCCCATCGGCTCGTGGCAGGGACGCCTCGTCAATCGCCTGAACTATTACACCGACGATGAGTGGGAGGACATTCTCTCTTACGAATTCTGGCGCCCGCTGGGCGAGCGTTTCCTCTTCCGGACCAAGGCCACCGCCAATTGGCACGTCGAGGAGGACGGTCTGCCCCATTCCCTGGTCTTCGCCCTGTTCCAGAAAATCAACGAAGAAAAGGCCCTGCGCCATGAGATCGGCAACTATTTCGACACCGAAGAATCGTACAAGATGACCGACCTGCAGTTCAGGGTGCGCTACCGCCAGCGCTTTCTCCGGGACTGGCTGGTTCTGGAAGTCGCGCCCCAGGTGGGGTTTCCGGAGGACCACGACCGGGAGGTCAATCCCGGAATCATCATCTCGCTCGAGGCCGACACCGGCAACCTGGCGGGGACGAAGCTCTTCCCCCGGATCTTCAATTTCTGACCGCTCAGGCGACAGCCGAAACCGTCGCTCCGCATCCCCCCAGCCCCGGACCGACAACGGTCACGCCGGATGACCGGCCCGGCATCTCAAAAACTCCCTGCAGTCCAATCTGGATCGGCGCAGCCACCAATCTGCCCGATTTCTCACTCCTCTTCCCCGTACCCGCCGCCGCCGGGGGTCTCGATGACGATCCGGTCGTCCGGCTCGACCTCGACCGCGGCATTGCCGGCCAGTGCCACCACGGTGCCGTCGGCCCGGAGCAGCGTGTTTTTCCCCTTCGCCCCGGCGCCGCCACCGGCCAGGCCGTAGGGCTCGGTGGTCCGGTGCGACGAGAGGATGGTCACCGTCATCGCCTCGAGGAAGCGGAGCCGGCGCACCGCCCCGTCACCGCCGCGATATTTCCCTGCCCCGCCCGAGCCGCGGCGAATGGAAAATTCCTCGACTCGCACCGGAAAGCGGCTCTCCAATACCTCCGGGTCGGTCATCCGGGTGTTGGTCATGTGGCTGTGCACCGCCGCGGTGCCGGGGTGGTCCGGGCCGGCGCCGGTGCCGCCGCAGATCGTCTCGTAGTTCTGGTAACGGTCGTTGCCGTAGAGGAGGTTGTTCATCGTCCCCTGCGACGAGGCGAGCACCCCCAGGGCGCCGTAGAGGGCGTCGGTGATGGCCTGGGAAATCTCGGTGTTGCCGGCGATGACCGCCGCCGGATAGCGGGGACTGAGCATCGACCCCTCGGGGATGATGAGGTGCAACGGCTTGAGGCAGCCCTCGTTGAGCGGGATGTCGTCGTCGACCAGGGTGCGGAAGACGTAGAGCACCGCCGCCCGGCACACCGCCCGCGGGGCGTTGCCGTTGCCCCGGTGCTGCGGCGAGGTGCCGCTGAAGTCGATGGTCGCGGCGCGGGCCGCCCGCTCGACCCGGATCGCCACCCGGATCACGCTGCCGTTGTCGAGCCGGTAGGTGAACGAGCCGTCCCGCAGCACCGCCAGCACCCGCCGCACCGACTCCTCGGCGTTGGCCTGGACATGGCCCATGTAGGCCGATACCGTCGCCAGCCCGTACCGGCCGACCATGGCCCGCAGTTCCCGCAGGCCGGTGGCGTTGGCGGCGATCTGGGCCCTCAGGTCGGCCATGTTCTGGTCGACGTTGCGGCAGGGCCAGGCCCCCGAGGCCAGCAGCCGCCGAGTCGCAGCCTCGCGCAGCCGCCCCTGCCGTACCAGCAGCCAGTTGTCGATGACCACCCCCTCCTCCTCGATGCGGCGGCTGTCCGGCGGCGACGAACCCGGGGTGCGACCGCCGATGTCGGCATGGTGGCCGCGCGAGCCGAGGTAGAACAGGACCTCCTCTCCCTGGTCGTCGAAGCAGGGGGTGATGACGGTGACGTCGGGCAGGTGGGTGCCGCCGTTGTACGGGGCGTTGAGCATGAAGACGTCGCCGGGCCGCATCGACAGGCGGTTGCCGGCGATGATGGCCTTGACCGACTCGCCCATCGAGCCGAGATGGACCGGGACATGGGGCGCGTTGGCGACGAGGTTGCCTCCCGAATCGAAGATGGCGCAGGAAAAGTCGAGCCGTTCCTTGATATTGACCGAAGTGGCGGTGTTGGCCAGGGTCACCCCCATCTGTTCGGCCACAGCCATGAAGAGGTTGTTGAAGACCTCGAGCAGCACCGGGTCGACCCTGGTGCCCAGGTTGGCCCGCCCCGGCCGCTCCAGATAGCGCTCGAGGAGCAGATGGCGGCGGCGGTTGACCGTCGCCCGCCAGCCGCAATCGACCACCAGCGTGCCGGTGGCCTCGGCGATGATCGCCGGTCCGGCCAGCCGCTGACCCGGCAGCAATTGGTCGCGCTTATACAGCGGCACTCTCCGCCACCCGCCCTCGCCCCACATCGCCACCGCCTCGACCGGCCGCGGTTCATGATCCGTCAGCGCCAGTTCCTCCTCGGCCCCTGCCCCGCTCGCCCCCACCGCCTCGACCGTCAACGCTTCGACCACCAGCGGCCGGGCGGGGGTGATGAAGCCGAAGCGCTGGCGGTGAATGGCTTCGAAGGCCCGGCGCATCGTCGCCGGCGCATCGAGATCGACGGCGAAGGCGGTATCGGTGCCGTGGTAGCGCAGGTGGACCTGGCACTGCACGGCGATATCGGCCTCGTCGATCTCCTGCTCCCCCACCTCGCGCCAGGCGGCGCGGCGCAGCGGTTCGGCGGCGGCGGCCAGGACCGCCGCGATATCGGGCCGGGCCAACGGCTGGTCGACCTGGATCTGGCGCAGGGCCCGGATATCGGCCAGCCCCATGCCGTAGGCCGAGAGCACGCCGGCCAGCGGGTGGACGAAGATCCGGCGGATGCCGAGGGCATCGGCCACCGGACAGGCGTGCTGGCCGCCGGCGCCGCCGAAGCACTGCAGGGTGTAGCCGGTGACGTCGTAGCCGCGCTGGACCGAGATCTTCTTGATGGCGTTGGCCATGTTGTGGACCGCGATCCGCAGAAAGCCCGCCGCCACCTGTTCCGGCGCCGGGACGGAACTGCCGGTGGCGGCGGCGATATCGGCGGCCAGTTGGACGAAACGGCGGCGGACCACCTCCCCGTCGAGGGCCTCGTCGCCCCCGAGGCCGAAGACCGGCGGGAAGTGGGCGGCCTGGATCCGGCCGAGCAGCAGGTTGGCGTCGGTCACGGTCAACGGTCCGCCGCGGCGGTAGCTGGCCGGTCCGGGGTCGGCCCCGGCCGACTGCGGCCCGACTCGATAGCGGCTGCCGTCGAAATGGAGGATCGAGCCGCCGCCGGCGGCGACGGTGTGGATATGCATCATCGGCGCCCGCACCCTGACGCCGGCGACCATGGTCTCGAAACTGCGCTCGTAGTCGCCGGCGTAATGGGTGACATCGGTCGAGGTGCCGCCCATGTCGAAACCGATCAGGCGGCGGCAACCGGCCCCAAGCGCGGTCTGCACCATCCCCACCACCCCGCCGGCCGGCCCCGACAGCACCGCATCGCGGCCGCGGAAGCGGGCGGCGGCGGTCAGGCCGCCGTTCGACTGCATGAACTGCAGGCGGGGCGAGGCCCCGGCGGCGCCGAGCCGGGTCGCCACCCGGTCGACGTAGCGGCGCAGCAGCGGGGTCAGGTAGGCGTCGACGACGGTGGTGTCGCCGCGGGCCACCAGCTTGATCAGCGGACTGACCCGGTGGCTGACCGAGATGTGGGCGAAGCCGGCCGCCGCCGCCAGCGCGGCGGTCCGCTCCTCGTGCCGGGGATAACGGTAGCCGTGCAGCAGGACGATCGCCACCGCGGCGATGCCCTGGCGCCGAAAGCGCCGGAGATCCCGCTCCAGCCGCGGTTCGTCGAGGGGCTGGATGACGGTGCCGTCGGCGGCGACCCGCTCCCTCGCCTCGACCACGCCGGCATACAGCATCTCCGGCAGGACGATGCGGCGGGCGAAGATTTGGGGCCGGTCCTGATAGCCGATTTGCAGCGCGTCGCCGAAGCCCTCGGTGATCACCAGCAGGGTCGGCTCGCCGCGGCGTTCGAGCAGGGCGTTGGTGGCGACGGTGGTGCCCATCCGCACCTCGGCGATGCGCTCACAGGGGATGGGGGCGGCGGCATCCAGCCCCAGCAGCGTCCTGATGCCGTGGACGGTGGCATCCGCATACCGCTCCGGGCACTCGGAGAGGAATTTGCCGGTGGCGATCGTCCCGTCCGGGCGCCGGGCGACGACATCGGTGAAGGTGCCGCCGCGATCGATCCAGAACCGCCACTGCCGTTCCGCCGTTGTCTGCATGCTGTTTGATCCGATAACCTTGTCTTGCCAATCGGCAGGCGGTACTGTACTTTGCCGCCGTTGTGCTTAACGTTTACGCCGTGGCGGAAAACATCCCGCTGTGGTACATTGGCGGAGGATTGTACTCCACCCCGAGCCGACTTGCCCGTCTATTTCCCGGCCGGCCGTGACCGTCACCGGCCGGATGAACCAACCCGATATATCCGTCAGGATTTGCACCATGAGTAACCGCAAGATTTTAGAATATCCGGCCCCGGTGCTCCGCCAGCAGACCAGGGCCGTCACCGCCTTCGACGACCAGCTGCAGCGGCTGGTCGAGGACATGGCCGAAACGATGTACGCCGCGCCGGGTATCGGCCTGGCCGCCCCGCAGATCGGCGAATCGCTGAAGCTGATCGTGGTCGACATGACCAAAGAGAAGGGGGGGGAACGCGACTATATGGCCATGGTCAACCCCGAGATCACCGTCAAGGAAGGCCACCAGCTTGACGAGGAAGGGTGCCTCAGCGTCCCCGGCCTGACCTCGAAGGTCAAACGCTTCCGCAAGATCGCCGTCAGCTACCAGGACCTCGCCGGCAACCGCCACCAGCTGGAGACCGAGAACCGTTTCGCCGTCGTCCTCCAGCACGAGATCGACCACATCAACGGCATCCTCTTCCTCGATCACCTGAGCCCGCTGAAACGGGCCCTGTACAAGAAGAAGGTGAAAAAATGGCACGCCGAGGACCAGACCTGAAATGACCATGACGCCGCCGCTCCGGATCATCTTCATGGGTACTCCCGATTTCGCCGTCGCCAGCCTGCAGGCGCTGCTGGCCGGCCCGGATGAGGTCGTCGCCGTCATCAGCCAGCCGGATAAGCCGAAGGGGCGGGGCAAGAAACTGAGCCCGACGCCGGTCAAAACCCTGGCCGCGGCGCACGGCATCCCGGTGCTGCAGCCGCTGAAGATCCGCACCGAGGCCTTCCGCGACGAACTCCTCGCCTTCCGTCCCGATCTCGTCGTCGTCGCCGCCTACGGCCGCATCCTGCCGCCTTCTCTGCTCCACCTCGCTCCCTTCGGGGCGATCAACGTCCATGGCTCGCTGCTGCCCCGACACCGGGGCGCGGCCCCGGTCCAGTGGGCGATCATCACCGGCGACCGGGAGGTCGGGGTAACGATCATCCAGATGGACGAGGGGATGGACACCGGTGACATCCTGCTCGCCGACGCCATGGAGGCCGACCCCGACGAGACCGCCGGCAGCCTGTTCGTCAAGCTGGCCGAGCTCGGCGGCCGCACCCTGCGACGGGCCATCGACCGGCTCAAGACCGGCGACCTGCCGCCGACCCCCCAGGACCACAGCCGCGCCACCGCCGCGCCGATGCTGAAGAAAGAAGACGGCATCATCGACTGGAGCCTGCCCGCCGAGCGGCTGCACTGCCTGATCCGCGGCCTCGACCCCTGGCCCGCCGCCGCCTGCCGGATCGGCGGCCAGCGCTGCAACCTGTTCTCGCCCGAGGTCATCCACAAGGACAGCGCGGCGGCCCCGGGGACCCTCGTCGCCGCCGACAGGGAGGGACTGCTGATCGCCACCGGCTACAACCTGCTGCTGATCAGGGAGATCCAGCCGGAAGGCCGCAAACGGATGGCCGTCTCGGCCTTTCTCTGCGGCCATCCGCTCGCCGTCGGCACGCTCCTTGCGTCCTGAGCGGCGGCCCGCCATGCCCCCGACCGCGACCATCGCCTACCTCGACTGTTTCGCCGGCATCAGCGGCGACATGGTGCTCGCCGCCCTGATCGACGCCGGCCTGCCGCCCGCCGTCCTGCGCCGGGGCGTGGACCGGCTGGGCCTCGGCCCCGTCGCCCTCGACATCCAGACGACACGGCAGCAGGGCCTGCGCGCCACCCGGGTCGAGGTCAGCGGCGGCGGCGAGCAACCGCTGCGCACCCTGCCCTATCTCCTCGCCATCCTCGAGCGCAGCGGCCTGGCCGAGGAGATCACTGCCCCGGCCGGCCGGGTCTTCCGCCTGCTGGCCGAGGCCGAGGCCAAGGTCCACGGGGTGTCGGTCGACGCGGTCCATTTCCACGAGATCGGTGCCGTCGACACCATCGTCGATGTGGTCGGGGCGGTAATCGGCCTCCACCATCTCGGGATTCGCGAACTGGTCTGCTCCCCCGTCCCCTTGGGTCACGGCACGGTCGACTGCGCTCACGGCCGCCTGCCGCTGCCGGCCCCGGCAGTGTGCGAACTGCTGCGGCAGGTGCCGGTCTACGGCATCGACTGCGCCACCGAAACGGTGACCCCGACCGGGGCCGCCCTGCTCAAGGCCCTGGCCACCGGTTTCGGGCCGCTGCCGCCGATGACCATCGCCGCCACCGGCTGCGGCGCCGGCAGCCGGGACCTCTCCGGTGGCCGCCCCAACCTGCTGCGGCTGATCGTCGGCACATCGCGACCGGCGGCGGAAGCGCAGCGGGTGGAGATCATCGAGACCAACCTCGACGACTGGAGTCCCGAAGGCTTTCCCTACCTCAGCGAGCTGCTGCTGGCCCGCGGCGCCCTCGATGTCAACATCGCCCCGATCCAGATGAAGAAGGGCCGTCCGGCCTTCCGTCTCCAGGTCATCTGCGATCCCGCCCACGGGGAGGGGATCAAGACCGCCATCCTCTCCGAGACCACCGCCATCGGCCTGCGCTTCCGGACGGAGGAGCGGCTGACCCTGGCGCGCGAGCCGGTCGCGGTCGTCACCCGCTGGGGGACCGTCGCCGCCAAACGGGTGATCCGTCCCTCCGGCCCGGTGATCTGCCCGGAATACGAGGAATGCCGCCGGATCGCAACCGGACACCGGGTGCCGCTGCCGGAGGTCTACCGCGCGGTGATCAAGGCAGGGGAGGAACAGCCGCGATGAACCGGCTGATCATGATCGTGGCCACCGGCGGCTACGTCGGCCTGCTGCCGAAGGCCCCCGGTACCTGGGGCTCGCTGGCCGCCCTGCTCCCCTGGCTGCTGGTCAAAGACCTGGCGCTCGCGCCGTACCTCGCGGTCCTGGCGGTGATCTTCATCGCCGGTTTCTTCGCCGCCGGCTCGGCCGAAAAGATCCTCGACCGCCCCGACGCCGGCGCCATCGTCATCGACGAGATCCTCGGCATGTTCATCACCCTGACGGTGGCCCCGGATCATCCCGCCGCCTGGTTCCTCGGCTTCATTCTGTTCCGTCTCTTCGATATCGCCAAACCCTTTCCGGTCTCGTGGTTCGACCGGCGGATCCACGGCGGCATCGGCATCATGATGGATGACGTCGTCGCCGGCGGCTATGCCCTGGTGGCGCTGCAACTGAGCTGGCTGCTGCTCGGCCGGCTGTTCACCTGAACACCGAGATGTCCGGTTACGCCAGGGCCATCGCCCTCGTTCTGGCCATGACCCTGCTGCTCGGCGGCTGCAGCACCCCGATCGGGGTGAGGCGGCTCGATCCCCGCGAGGCCTACCGCAGCAGCACCGCCAGCCCGCTCGGCGGCGACGGCGCCGGTTCCTCAACGGTCGTCATCCTCCATCGCTTCAACCTCACCGCAGAGTACCAGACCGATCCGGCGGCGGCCATCCGCACCCTCCACGCCAGGACCCTGGAAGACAAACGGCGGGACATCGTCTTCGCCCTCGCCGAGTTGACCTACATCGAGGCCGAGCGCCTGACGCGCAGCGGCGACGCCGCCGAGCGGCACCGGGCCCCGGACTGCTTCCTCCTCGCCGCCGTCTACGCCTATTACGCCATCCTCAAACCCGATCTGCAACCGGCCCCCAGCCTCTTTGACCGCCGCCTTCAGGCCGCCATCGACCTCTACAACCTGTCGCTGTGGCAGGGGCTGAAAACCGGCGAGGAAGGCGGGATCGAACTGAAGCACGGGATCCGGCGGCTGCCGGTGGGCGGCATCGAGATCAAGGTCGACCACCACCGCCTCCCCTGGGACTTCAGCCAGTTCACCCGCTTTGAGGCGGCCGACGGCTATGCCATTCGCGGCCTGAGCGTCCGCAACCGGAGCGACGGCCTCGGCGTGCCGCTGATCGCCGTACGGCGCTCGGCCAGTGAAAACCTCTTCGGCAGTCAGGCGATCCCGACAACCGCCTTCCTGCGCCTGGAAGACGACCTGGCCCGACTCGGCAACGGTGCCATGCGGGCCACGCTGGAACTGCACTCGGCCTACGACAACGACACGGTCGCCGTCGCCGGCCAGGAGGTGCCGCTGGAAAAGGACACCAGCATCACCACCGCCTACAAGCTGGCCGAGGAGGAGATATGGTCGTTCGGGATCGATGCCTTTCTCGGCCGGTTGCAAGACGTCCCGAGCCGGCTGTATCGCTTCCAGCCCTACGAGCCGGACCGCATCCCGGTGATCTTCGTCCACGGCACGATGAGCAGCCCGGTATGGTGGGCGGAGATGATCAACACCCTGAGCGGCGATCCGGTCCTCGGCCGCCGCTACCAGTTCTGGTACTTCTTCTACAACAGCAGCCGCCTGATCACCGTCTCCGCCCTCGACCTGCGTCGGGCGATCGCGGCCAACATCGCCAGATTCGACCCCGGCCGGAACTCGGCGGCGATGCAGCGGATGGTCGTCATTGGCCACAGTCAGGGCGGCCTGCTCGCCAAGCTGACGGCGGTCGATACCGGCGACCGGCTGGTGGCGGCAACGATCGCCGGGAAAATCGAGGATCTGAGAACCAGCAATGAAAACAAGGAGATGATCAGGGATAATATGGTCATCACGCCGCTGCCCGCGGTCAAACGGCTGATCTTCATCTCGACGCCGCACCGGGGCAGCTACCTGAGCCTGAACTTCGCCCGCAACCTCGTGCACCGGGTGATCACCCTGCCGGTCGGCCTGGTCAAAGGACTGGGCCGGATCTACGGTTTTCTCTCCGACAACGTCCGCCATCACTGGCAGGGCAAGATCCCCACCAGCGTCGACACGATGTCACCCACCGATCCGCTGCTGCAGGCCATCGCCGCGACGCCGCTGGCACCCGGGGTCAAGGGGCACTCGATCATCGCCATCGACGATCCCGGGATCCAGCCGCCCGCCGGCGACGACGGGGTGGTGACCTACCGCAGCGCCCATCTCGACGGCATGGAATCGGAATTCATCGTCCGCTCCGGCCACAGCTGCCAGGAGCGGCCGGAGACCATCGAAGAAGTGCGGCGGATCCTGCTCGAACATCTGGAAGAGCGCTGAATTCTATCGCCGACTACTCCTGCAGGAAAAACCGAACCGGCACCCGGATCCTCGCGGTCACCGCTCGACCGCCGCGCCGTTCCGGCGTGAACACCCAGCGGCGCACCGTCTTCATCGCCACCCGGTCAAGCAGGTCATGACTGCTGCTCTCGCTCAGCCGGACATCCCCGACCGAACCGTCTACCAGGACGGTGACATCCAGCACGACCCTCCCCTGCCAGCCGCGGCGGCGGGCCAGATGCGGATATTCCGGCGATGGATTATCCTCGTAACAGGGGCGGGCCGCAACCACAGTCTCTGGACCGGAAACGGTCTCAGCGGCAGAGACCACGGCCGGCCGGCTGCCTGTTTCGGGCTTGGCCCCACCGCCGTCAACCGCCGCGACCGTCGCTGCGATCTGCTGCGGGGGCGACGGCCGGGACCGTTGCCTGACCTTGCGATGCTGATCTGCGGTCAGCACCACGACCGGTTCCTGCCGCGCCACATTTTCTTCTAGTGCTGCCTGCGCCGCCTCCGCTGGCCTTCCCGCGCCCGGTTGTCCCTGCCGATGCGCATCAGCCCCACTGTGCACGTCAGACACCATTTCGACCAGGGACATCATTGCTTCCGCCTCGGGCGTGACATTCTCCCCGCCGTCCATCCGCGCAACCAGCAACAGCCCAAGAACGGCCAGGTGCACGATGACGGCCAGGCCGATCGGAACAACTGCCCTCTGCCTTTGCTGCACGCCCGGCACAACCATCACCGCCTCGGCGACAGCAGGTCCCGGCCCGCCAGTTCCGGGTGAATGAGACCGACAAGCAGCGACAGCCCCTCGATGAAGGTTTCCGGCGTTGGGCTGCAGATCAGGTCGGCATCGATTAGCAGCACCGGGGGGGCATCCCGGCCTGCCGCTGCGAACAGTTCCTTCCACCGCCGCTGCTCCCGCAGAGCGATTCCTTCCTGGCTTCCCATCATCGCCACAATGATCAGGTCCGGTCTGGCCGCCATCACCATTTCCTCGGAATACCGGCCAGACGCTGCCCCGGCCGCGACGTTGCAGCCGCCGGCCAGTTCGATGAAATCATGGGTGAAAGAAGAACCGGTGGCGATGAAAAGCGGCTGGGCACCGATCTGCAGCAGCACCTTCGGTCTGGTACGACCGGCGACGGCGGTGCCGACGGCCTGCAAACGGGCATCAACCAGATCAAGGATGTCTGCCGCCCGCCTCTGGCTGCCCAGCATTTCACCGATGGCCGCAAACTGTTCCCTGATCTCGGCAAACGAACGCGGCTCGCGGAACTGCTCGACCCGGATGCCGAGTCGACGCAGCCCCGCGATCTGCTGAGACTGGGTCAGGCCGGTCGCCAGTACCAGGTCGGGACGGAGACTGAAGATATGTTCGACATCGATTTCCAGCACCGTGCCGATCTTCTCCTTCCGTCGCGCTTCCGGCGGCCAGCGGCAGAACTCGGTGTTGGCGACCAGGCGATCCCCGGCGCCAAGCAGGTAGACGATCTTGGTATGCTTCGGCCCCAGTGCAACGATACGCTGTGGAATCTCCCCGGCCAGGGATGAAGCGGCAGGAAGCAGGAAGAAAAGCAGCAGGACCGAAACCGCCGTTTGCCTCCAGGGACATCGATTCAGTAGCGCCATTGCAACCCCAGATAGAAGGTTTGCCCGGGCATCGGATAACCGTTGACGTAGGCATAGTCCTCGTCGAAAACGTTGGCGACAGTTCCCCGCAGCAGCAGGTCGCCGAACTGCAGCGATATCAGCGGATACCTGAGGCTGATATTGGTGACTGTGAAGCCGTCGAGCTCGACGATCGGGGCCGGATACATGCCCGACTGCCAGTTCTCGATATCCTGCGGCCCGCAGTAGGTGACCGCAACATGAAAGGATGTGCCCGCCGCCGATGCAACCTCGAGACCGGCGGCGATGGTCGTGCCGCTGACATAGAGCAGATCCCCGCCGCTCGATTCATCCCGCAGTTCGGTCAGCCAGGTCAGATCGACGGATGGCCTGACCTCCCAGCTCCAGTCGAACAGCTCGCCGATGTCATACCCAGCGGACAATTCGACACCTTCAATGCTGGCCTCGCCGAGATTCTTCCAACTGGATGAGCCGTCGGCCAGCATGGTCGTGACGATCTTGTCCTCGAAACGTGAAGAAAATCCAGTCAAGGAAGCAGTCAGACCGCCGCGTTCATAGTCTATCCCTGCCTCCCAGGTGCCGCTCTCCTCCGGCTTGAGATCGGGATTGCCGACCGTCCGGTGGCCGAAGGAATGCATGTCGATGGCCAGCTGGTTGGCGGATGGCATGACGAAGGCCCGGGCATACTGGGTCCGCAATTTCAGCGTTTCGGAGACCGGCCAGGCGACGCCGACCTGCGGGGTGAGATGACTGTCGGAGGCCTCGTCGCCCTGTCCGTCATCGACCTCCACGCGGTACCAGTCGTGACGAATGCCGCCGGTGAGGATCAATTGATCCGAAAACAGGGTATACTTGCCAAGGGCGAACAGGGCCGGGTTGACGTAGCCAGTTTCCTGCGGCGACCAGGTGTTCTCCACCTGATAATCCACCCAGTCGAAACCGGCGGTGACATCGGCATCGCCGAGGAAGACGCTGATCTGTGCCTGGCCCCCAAGCTGATCAGTGGTATTGCCGGAGGGTGTGCCGCTATCCCAGCCGTCGGGATCGGATGCCGGCGGATCATACCAGCTATTCTCGTCGCGACCGGCAAAACTGCGAAGCAGCCACTGCACATGGCCTGACCGGCTCCGCCCTTCATAGACGCCATCGACCGAGATGTTGGACTTATCGGTGAAGTCGTCGAAATCATTGGCGGCGAAATATCCCGGACTGCCGGCCTCATCAGCGTCGAAGGCGGTGACGACAAGACCCAACCGATGCCCGTCTTGAACCTCGTAGCCGAGGTTGGTGCTGAGACCGGTCTCACTTTCAAATCCGGTGTTCCGGTAGCGCCGGCCACTGCCGGTTTCGTAATCCCCGGCAATCCGGCGGACTACCGATCCGGAGAAGTCGACTGCACCCCGCTTTGCCGTCCCTTCGACCACGGCCTGGCCGCGCCCGGCGTTGCCGCCGCCGGCCTCGACGGCCAGGGAACTGCCGGTTCCCCGGCGGGTGATGATGTTGACGACGCCGCCCATCCCCCCCGAGCCGTACTGCACCGCGCCGGGGCCGCGGATGATCTCGATCCGCTCGACATTTTCGGTCGGCAGTTTGGCGACGTTGCCGGTTCCGGCCCGCCGGCCGTCGAGCAGGACCAGGACATGCCCCTGCAGGTCGTTGCCATGAGTATCGGTGCGGAAACCGCGGATACCGATAGCGGTCAGGCTACCGGGATATTTCTGGATATGACCGACCCCTTTCTCGACCAGGATATCACCGACCGTACGGCCAGGGGCCTGGGTAATCTCCTCGCGGGAGATGACGGTGATATTGCCCGTGACCTCGCGCTTCTTCTCCTCCACGCGCGACGCGGAAACGACGACCTCCTCCATCACCGCGCCGTCATCCCCTTGGGCCACAGCCTGCATTCCCGGGCACATTGCGGCGGCCAGCACCAACCCAGCCACCATCGGCTTCTTTATGTAACCTTTTTGCTGCATCTGCATCTCCTCCATCGCCATGCGACGGAAGTCGGCAGGAGCCTGTCAGGAAAGAAGGAAAGGAGGGAGGGAGGCCAGGCGTTTGCGCACCACCCGCCGCGGTCCTCTGCTCTGCCTGCCCGGCACCAGCACGTTCCGCCGCGGTCCGGGATCGTCGACAAAAAAAAAATCCCGGACCAAAATTTGATCCGGGAGTCCCTGTTTTCCACAGATAGTCATGAAGCGCCCTGGTCCACGAGGCGGTTTTGTCTTCTTTCAGGCAGGTCTTCTGACTTCTGGTTCACCCTACTTGCCGCGCCTTCCCGACCTTTCGGCCAGTGGCTCTGTGCGGCGTTCGTCCCCAGTTACAGCGGCGGGTCCGTCTCCGGTTCACACGGAGTTCCCTCTTCATCCATTGCTGGAACCTGAAAAATATCTGTCTGAGATGTACCGCACTTTATGTGGCCCGTCAAGGATGTCAGGCAGGAAATGACTTAATCGGGGAAACCCGC
Organism: Desulfoprunum sp.; assembly: GCF_053613775.1. Lineage (NCBI taxonomy): Bacteria > Pseudomonadati > Thermodesulfobacteriota > Desulfobulbia > Desulfobulbales > Desulfobulbaceae > Desulfoprunum > Desulfoprunum sp. The sequence goes on along the minus strand of NZ_JBSHXH010000002.1, from coordinate 56,413 downwards.
CTACATCCCGAGCTCCTGCTCGAGCCTGGAGACCTCTTCGGCCAGCCGCCGCCGTTCCTCCTCCGACAGGTCAGGCCGGGTCAGTTTCCGCCGCAGGGCGAGGAGGATCATTTCCTGGCGGTACTCGGTGCAGGTGTAGACGAAAGGGGGAGCGGTACTGTCGATCATGTCCGGTCGGTCTCCATGGTCGGCCTCAGGCCAGCACCTCGCTGATCCTGGCCGCCAGATCTTTCCTGGTGAAGGGTTTCTGCAGGAAATGGACCCCCTCGTCGAGGACCCCGTGATGGGCGATGACGTCGGCGGTATAGCCGGACATGTAAATTACCCTGAGATCGGGGTGGATGGCAAGGATCTCCTGCGTCAGCTGCCTGCCGTTCATCTGCGGCAGGATCACATCGGTGAGCAGCAGGGCGATCCGGCCATCGTGGTGCCGGGCGATCTCGATCCCCTCCCGGGGGGTCGCCGCCATCAGCACCGTGAAGCCCAACCGCTGCAGCATCGCCGTACAGATCTTCAGGGTAGCGGGATCGTCCTCGACCAGCAGGGCGGTCTCGCCCCCGCCGGTTCCGATGGTTGCCGGCCCGGCCTCCGTCTCCTGGAGCGCCTCGACCCCGACCAGGGGAAGGAAGATGCTGAAGGTTGTCCCGGCGCCCGGGGCGCTGTCGACGTCGATGCAACCATGGTTCTGCTGGACGATGCCGTAGACGGTCGCCAGTCCGAGTCCGGTGCCGCGCTCCCCCTTGGTGGAGAAAAACGGTTCGAAAATCTTGTCGACCACGTCCCCGGCCATGCCGCAGCCGTTGTCACGTACCGTCAGCACCGCGTACTCCCCCGGGGCGATCCCGACCCTGGCCGCGCAATCCGCCGCATCCAGGGAGACCTTGTGCGTCGCGATGTCGATCCGGCCGGTATCGACGATGGCGTCGCGGGCATTGACGCAGAGGTTGGCGAGGATCTGATCGATCTGGGCCGGATCGATCCTGATCAGCAGCCGCTCCCCGGCCGGCACCCAGACAAGCTCGATGTCCTCGCCGATCAACCGCCCCAGCATCTTCAACATTCCCTCGATGACCTCGTTCAGTTCGAGGACCACCGGCAGGACGATCTGTTTGCGGGAGAAGGTCAGCAGTTGCCGGATGATGCCGGTCGAGCGCAGGGCGGCATCGTAAATCACCTTGAGGTCGGCCTGCAGCCGGTGCTCCGGTTCCAGGTCAGACATCGCAATCTCCGCATGGCCGATGATCACCGACAGGATATTGTTGAAATCGTGCGCCACTCCGCCGGCCAGCCGGCCGATCGATTCCATCTTCTGCGCCTGCACCAGCTGTTGCTGCAGGCGGTGCTGCTCGTCATCGGCCTTTTTCCGCCCGGTGATGTCCTGGACCGTGCCCTTGAGGCACAGGACCCGGCCGTCGGCAGCGCGTTCGGCGACCCCCCGGGCGGTGATCCACCGCCGGGTCCCGTCCTGCCGGATGACCTCGGCATCGCAGGCATAGTCTTTGCCCTCGGCCAGACCCGCCTCGACCGCGGCACTCAGCCGGGCCCAGCTCTCGGGGGTGAAGTACCGTCGGACCTCCGGGTACGCGGCCGGCGGCAGGGCCGGATCCCGGCCGTAGATATGATAGACCTCCTCCGACCAGCTGTGGTCGCCGGTCTGCAGATCCCATGACCAGTTGCCGACCTCGGCGAGACGCTGCGCCTCCTTCAGGGCCATCTCGCTCCTGTGGAGGACATCCTGGACCTTGATCCGTTCGTCGATCTGGGCCTGCAGCCGGCGTTTTTCCTGGCGGCCGGCCCAGATTGCGCTGAGCGCCAGGATCAATCCCACGGTGAGGGCCGAGGCGATCACCCCGCCGACAAACACGACCAGCCGGGCCCTGATGAACGGGGTCTTGACCGAGGCCGCCGGGACCATCAGATGGACCCGCCAGCCGCTGGTGGGGATCTCCAGCGGTCGGGCATGGAGCATACCGCCCACCGCCGTATGACTGATGTCACTGGCAGTGGTCAATCCAGGCGGCAGCGGTTGGCCGGTGGTGACGGCAACGCCGGGGGAGGCGGCAATGACGATGCCGTCACTGCCGGCGATGACATACCTCCGTCCTCTGGCCTCACCGGTGCCCTCCAGAGCCGAGAGAAAAAACCGCGGATCGATCGGGACGACCAGCGTATACTGCATCCGCTCGGCACGGAGGACCGGGGTTCGGACCGGGACAAAGCCGTGCGAGAGATCACCGACCACGGCGCGCCCGGTCTCCCACACCCTTGCCAGCGAGCGCCGGTCACGGACGGGATCGAGCGGCTGACCGGGAGGTATGCGCAGATTGAAGAGCTGGCGGTGAGCGTCGGTCAGGATGACGGTGCGCCACTCCGGATGCTTGTCCTTCAACCTCTGGGCGCTGATCCGGAACAGGTCGAAATCGCCGGCGTCGAGTGACCGGGCGATTGCCAGTCCCTCCAGCAGACCGATCTGCTGCTGCAGGGTGCGGTCAAGGCTGTGGGCGGCACTGGCGGCCGACTCGTTGATCAGCTGGTTGATCGCCGATTCCTGCTGATCGGTGAAGATGACGAACATCCAGACGGCAAACAAGGCCAGGGGCAGAACGCCGGACAGAATCCAGAAAATCCGTTGACCGATCAGTCTATCCAGAATCTGCATAGGCAGCTGAAGACACCGGGGTTGATCCAGCGACACAGGTGCGGGGTCGAACGGTAGACCCGTAAGGAATCACCGGCAGCAGGCGGATCCGGCACCAGCCGGTTCGTGACCTGACATATTGTCTGAGTGTATAGCCGGCGGGAAAAAGTTGCAACCGTTGCCCGGTTTTTTTCATATTCGCCGGCCGGCACCAAAAACAGAACCGGCAGGACATGCCCAGTCCTGCCGGTTTTCCGGGTGTGATCGAGCAGGCAGTCTCGCTCAGATCTTGTCGGCCTTTTCGAGCATCGACACCGCAAGTCTATAGGAAACGAAGATCAGGGCGACCCAACCGCCAAGCAACAGTGCTGTCATATGATTCTCCTTGCTATTGGGATTTATCCATACAGGGCCGGATCAGTACGCCTTCCGGCCCTCGATATCCTCCGTCGAGATCCGCCTCGCATCCATCTGCCACCAGACCCAGGCGATATAGGCGAGCACCAGAGGAATGACGAGGGCGACATAGGTCATCACCGTCAGGGTGTAGTGGCTCGACGAGGCGTTGTAGATCGTCAGGCTCGACTGCAGGTCGGCCTTCGACGGGTAAAAGGCGGTGTTGTTGTAGCCGGCGGTGAAAAACACCGCCAGGCCGACCAGCACCGTTCCCAGGCTGCCGAACCAGATGCCCCGGCCGCCCTTGAGGAGGCTGGTCGACACCACGCCCCAGACCACGAGGACCAGGCCGAGCAGCAGCAGGCCCAGCACCAGCGGCATGGCGAGGAGATTGGCGAGGTACTTGCCGGCGACCAGCGACACCACCCCGGCCTGGTCGAAACCGAAACCGTCCATCAGCAGCAGGCTGACCAGGACATAGAGGAGGAACGGCAGGGCGCAGACCAGGTTGACCAGGCAGGCCCGGCGCATCTTGGCCTCGAATTGGGGCCGGCCGCTGAAATCGATGCTGCCGACCAGGTACATCGCCCCGAGGACCCGGGCGTTGAAGACCAGAAAGAGTCCGAGCGAGAGATTGAAGAGGGAGAAGGCCGCTTCCAGCCCCCGCAGCGGGTGGGTCCAGTGCACCTGGTTGTAGTCGTTGAGGGTGAAGTTCGAGCCGGTGAAAAAGGTGCCGACCGCGGCGCCGATCAGCAGGATGCCGACCGAGCCGTTGATGAACAGAAACAGTTCGTAGACCTTCGATCCAAGCAGGTTGTCCGGTTTGGTGCGGTACTCGTAGCTCACCGCCTGGACGATGAAGGTGAACAGGATCAGGATCCACACCCAGTAGGCCCCGCCGAAACTGGTGGCGTAGAACTTGGGGAAGGCGGCGAACAGGGCCCCGCCGAACAGGACCAAGGTGGTGAAGGTCAACTCCCATTTGCGGCCGAGCGAATTGATGATCAGCGATTTTTCCTCCTCGTCGGCGCTGACCTGCCACAGCAGGGTCTGCCCGCCCTGAACGAAGGTGAGGAAGAGAAAGAGCGAGCCGACCACACTCGCCAGCAGCCACCAGATCTGCTGCAGGGTTGCAGTATCAAGATTCCCGATCATATCACAGGCCCTCCGGTCCGATTGAAATCTGTTTCAGCATGATTTTGATCTCGGCGGCGAGCAGCAGGGTGAAGACCGCCAGGAACATGAAGAAGGTTGTCTGGACGCTGCCGGTGGCGATGTCGGTCGTCGCCACATTGACCGGCAGCAGGCCCTGGATCGCCCACGGCTGCCGCCCGACCTCGGCGACGACCCAGCCGCTCTGGGAGGCGATCATCGCCAGGAAGAACGAGGCGACGCCGAGCAGCAGCAGGCCCCGCTTGCCGGCCAGGGTGTCCTTAACCGAAAAAACCAGGAAGAGCAGGAAGACGAGGAGAAAGAATGTTCCGAAAAACACCATGATATGAAAGGCGTAGAAGGTCGTGGCCACCGATGGGACGGTCTGCTCGGGGCTTTCCAGATAGCCGTAACCGAGGGAATCCATGTTGGTGTTGAACCGGGCCAGGGCGACCTCGGCGGCCGCGGCGTCACCGGCCTTTTTCGCCGTCTTGTAGGCGGCGAGGTCGCTGATCGCCACCTTGCCCTGCTCCATCCTGGCGGCGACACTGACGATGCCCTCCTGTTCGTTGCCATACACCAGATCGTTGATGCCGGGGACGAAGGATCCGGATTCACGGTTGGCCAGCAACGACAGGAGCCCGGGGATCTTGAGCTCGAAGAGGAAGGGTGCCTGCTGATCGCCGGGCCTTTTGGCGGGGTTGAGGACCCCGAGAGCGACGATGGCGGCGTTCTTTTCGCCATCATAGAGCCCTTCGTAGGCGGCGAGTTTCATCGGCTGGGTGGAGGCGTTGCTGTAGGCCGACTCGTCACCGGTCCAGGCGGCATAGGTGGCCGACAGCAGCCCGAAGATCGAGGCGACGATGATCGATTTCTTGGCCATCTCGACATGGCGGCCCTTGATCAGGTACCAGGACGATACGGCAATGACGAAGAAGGAGCCGACGATGAAGCTCGAACTGGTGGTGTGGGTGAACTTGGCCATCGCCACCGGCGAGAACAGGACGGCCCAGAAATTCTCCATCTCGAAGCGGACGGTATCGGGGTTGAAGGCCATGCCGACCGGGTGCTGCATCCACCCGTTGGCGACCAGAATCCACAGGGCCGAGAGGTTGGAGCCGACCGCCACCATCCAGGTGGAAAAGAGATGGAAGCCCTTCGACACCCGATCCCAGCCGAAGAACATCACGGCGAAGAAGGTCGCCTCGAGAAAGAAGGCGACGATACCCTCGATCGCGAGCGGCGCCCCGAAGATGTCGCCGACCATCCAGGAGTAGTTCGACCAGTTGGTGCCGAACTCGAATTCGAGGATGATGCCGGTGGCGACCCCGATCGCGAAGTTGATGCCGAACAGCGTCATCCAGAATTTGGTCAGGTTTTTCCACTCCTCCCGGCCGGTGCGGACATAGATCGTCTCGTAGAAGGCACAGAGAAACGACAGGCCGAGTGTCAGCGGCACGAACAACCAGTGGTACATGGCCGTCAGCGCGAATTGCGCCCTGGCCCAGTCCACCATCTGCAGATCAAACATACACCTCCCCTCCTCTAGTGAGTGTTTTCCGCCGGCCCGGTGATCCGTTCGAGCACATGGTCGGCGCGCTCTTCCTCGGTCGAAAAATTGCTGCCGAGATAATCCTGGAAAAAGAAGAGCTTGAGAATCGCGAACATGACAAAAAGTTTGATCAGGATAATCTTCCACAGGGTCCGGCCGACGGTCATCGACCGGAAACCGTCACGATAGAATCGATAAAGACCTGCGATGGACATGTTGATGACCGCCCTGTGTTGACGTTCCCGAGCCGCAGGGTCGATGGATCGGTCCCGTATGGCCTTGATTCACCTGCGCTGATCAGCTCCTGTAAACCACGTTACAAGATGTATATCGCGTTCTTGGATCGAAATCAAGAATAATGAGAATTATTCGCATGAAAATTCTTCCGCCACAGGCTCCTGGCCCTATCCGTGAGCACCGATTCCATATTCATATCATCGATAACTCATGATAAAAACCATATCCCCCACGTCTTCTTCAAGACTTCAATTTATCAGGCACTTAATTTGCGTGAATGTGTGAAAGAATGTTGATCAGGAGATGACCATGCCGGCCGGCAATCATATTGTCGACATCACCCTCCGCGAAGGGGAACGGAGGCCGGGGGTGGCCTTTTCCCTGGACAAGCCATCCCCAGTTCGCTCTGTTGCTGTGGTGCCGCTGTCGTCGGGAGGATATCGCCTGGGGCCGCCGCTGTGTGAGAGATGCAATCGCCGCCGCCGTTGCTGCCGGCATGAAGGTCGCTGTCGGGTTCGAGGATGCGATGCGCGCCGAGCCCTCGTTCCTCCGGGAGATGGCGATGCTGGTCGAACGGGCCGAATGGGCCCGCCCGGAAGAGATTATCGGCCATATCGGACTCGTCCGTGGCGATTCCAGGCAGCATCCGGATCGCCTGAGGCCGTTGGCGGTGTTTGTCGCGGCCCGGACAAAGCTTGATATCGACCCTCGCCGTCCGGTCGTCGGCACCGCCATCTTCACCTGCGAAACCGGTCTCCACCTCCAGGGACTGCAGGAAAATCCGGCGACCTATGAGCCGTACCCGCCGGAATCGGTCGGGGCCGAACGCAGGCTCCTTTTCGGTGCCAAGTGCGGGCGCAAGGCTCTGCAGCAAAGACTTGCCGGCATCGGCAGATATCCGGATACCGATCGGCTCGACCACGCCATCGCCGTCATCAGGTGCCGTTCACGCTCACTCCGGGCTCCATTGTCGGACAGCGATCTGAACGCCGCCCTGTCATAGAAGAGTGAGACAGGCGTTGGAGCGAAAAACAGGATCCTGTTCCATTCAGTAGGCATCGAAACGGGATAGATTGTATTTCCTGATCCGGTAGCCCATCTGCCGCTGGGTCAGGCCAAGTTCCCGGGCGGCCCGGACCTGGACCCAGCCGTGGCGCCGCAGGGCCAGTTCGATCTCCGCCCGTTCGATATCCTGCAGGGACCTTCTCCCTTTTTTCTCGGCGGGAATCGAAACGGATTCGAACATCGGCAAGGCCGAGGGGCCGGCATTCGTGGCGCCGCCGGGCGCCACGAGCTCCACCGGGAGATCCGCCAGGGTCAGGCGCTCCCCTTCGGCGAGGATCACCATCCGCTCCACCAGGTTCTGCATTTCCCGAACATTGCCGGGCCACCGGTAGTCGACGAGAAAATCCAGCAATTCGGAGGTCAGCTTGATGTTGCGACCGTTACGCTGGTTGCTCTTCTGCAGAAAATGATTGAGCAGCAGCGGGATATCCTCCCGGCGGTCACGCAGCGGTGGCAGATGGATCGGCACCACGTTCAGGCGGTAATAGAGGTCGGCGCGGAATCTGCCGGCGGCGGCCGCCTGTTCAAGGCTGACGTTGGTGGCGGCGATGATCCGGACATCGACGGAAAAGGTCCTGGTGCCGCCGATCCGCTCGAACTGTTTCTCCTGCAGTACCCGCAGCATTTTCGCCTGCAGGGACAGGGGCATTTCACCGATCTCGTCGAGGAAGATGACACCGTTGTCGGCCAGCTCGAATCGTCCCTGGCGAGTGGCATGGGCGCCGGTGAAGGCCCCCCGTTCGTGACCGAAGAGTTCGCTCTCGAGCAGGGTCTCGGGCAGGGCGGCACAGTTGACCTTGATGAAGGGCTTGTCCTTGCGGTTGCCGGACTCGTGAAGAGCCCGGGCCACCAATTCCTTGCCGGTGCCCGATTCCCCGAGCAACAGGGCGGTGACGTCGCTCTGGGAGATCTTCTCGATGATGCCGTACACCTCCTGCATCGGCTTGGAATGGCCGATGATGAAGTGGCCGTCATGCATCCCGTGCAGTTTGGCTTTCAGCGAGCGGTTTTCCTCCTTCAGCCGCGCCTCCTTGCGCCGGATCTCTTCGTGCAGGCGCAGGAACTGGCCGATCAGGGTGGCCAGGACAGTGAGAAAACGAATGTCCTCCTCGAACGACACCTCCGGCCCGAACAGCCGGTCGACCGACAGTACCCCCACCGGCGCCCCTTCGACCAGGATCGGTACCCCGAGAAACGAGATTTTGGTCTTGGTCAATCGCGGCCTGGCCCCGGTCCGGTTGAGAAACAGCGGTTCACTGTGGATATCGGGAACGACGAAGGGGGAACGGCTCTGGAAGATCTGGCCGCAGACCCCCTCGTCGGGTTTATAGACCCCACGCATCTCCTCGGCCACCGACAGGCCGCAGGAGGCATGGATGGTCAAACGCTGGGTCTCCTCATCCATCAGCAGCAGGGTCGCCCGCTCCATCCGCATCGTGTCGTGCAGGACCTGGAGGATGCTGGTCAAGGTCGTCTCGAGATTGGCCGCCGTCCCGATAAGCCGGGTGATGCAGTGCAACGCCAGCAACTCCAGCCCTTCGGTCGTCGGTCGCTTGTTTTCGGTCAATACATCGCTCATCGTTTACCTCCCGCGATCCCGGGTATCCTCAACCCTGCGCTGCCTGGCGGGTTGCCTCCACCTCTTTTCCAATCCGGCATCGATCCCTTCGTCCATCTCTCTGCCAAACAACGAAGTTGCAATTTTCACACCACCACTGATCATCTGATTTTATTGCTGTCTTTATCTGCCGTTATCCTTTTCTCCAACGAATCTCCCCTGAGGACACAATGACAATATTGTCCTTTTTGATTGCATCAGATTACATTATTGTTTGTTTTTTGAAAACAACAAATGTTCCCGCTACAATCTTCCAGCCAGACGAACCCCTCTCCATCCACCCCGGATCACGACAGTCTATCTACCAAATTGTAGCGTCGGTACACTTTGGTGGTTGTTCGGTACATAACCCGAACGACCGTCTCACCGCCGGCGTTACCCCCAGGATGACCGCCTGAGATCATAACTTCTCTATTATACTTGATATATCTGTTTGATTGAGAATTGGCACGGCCCTTGCGATATCTTCGACACACGGAACACGTCTCCGATTCCAACGCAATCGAGAGACAGCGGCGACAGGACACGACCAAACGTCAAACAACTCATTCGGCACAAGGAGATGACCATGAGAAAGGTAGCAATCTACGGCAAAGGCGGAATCGGTAAATCGACAACAACCCAGAACACGGTTGCCGGACTGGCGGAGATGGGGAGGAAGATCATGGTCGTCGGCTGCGACCCGAAGGCCGATTCGACCCGGCTGCTGCTCGGCGGACTGGCCCAGAAATCGGTGCTCGACACCCTCAGGGAGGAAGGTGAGGACGTGGAACTCGAGGATATCAGGAAACCCGGTTACGGCAACACCTGGTGCGTCGAGTCCGGCGGTCCCGAACCCGGCGTCGGCTGTGCCGGCCGCGGCATCATCACCTCGATCAACATGCTCGAATCTCTCGGGGCCTATGAAGAATCCGAAGGCCTTGATTACGCCTTCTACGACGTCCTCGGCGACGTCGTCTGCGGCGGCTTCGCGATGCCGATCCGCGACGGCAAGGCCGAGGAAATCTACATCGTCTGCTCCGGTGAGATGATGGCGATGTATGCCGCCAACAATATCTGCAAGGGCATCATGAAGTTCGCCCAATCCGGACGCGTCCGTCTCGGCGGCCTGATCTGCAACTCGCGCAACGTCGATAACGAGAAGGAGATGATCGTCGAGCTGGCCAAGAAAATCGGCACCCAGATGATCTATTTCGTCCCCCGGAATAACGATGTGCAGCGGGCCGAGATCAACCGCAAGACGGTTATCGAGTGGAATCCCGCAGTCGAGCAGGCCGATGAATACCGGGGTCTGGCCAGAGCAATTGACGGCAACAGCAATTTTGTCATCCCCAAGCCGCTGGAGATCGAGGAACTCGAAAAGCTGCTGATGGACTTTGGTCTGATGCAAGCCTAGCAATCACCTATTCAAAGAAGGAGAACATTACAATGATGATCATGATCAGAGCCATTATCCGCCCGGAAAAGTCCGACGCCGTCCTCGCCGCCCTGATGGATGCCGGCTTCCCGGCGGTAACCAAGTACTCGGTGGCCGGGCGCGGCAAACAGCGCGGCATCAAGATCGGCGAAGTGACCTATGACGAGATTCCCAAGACCATGCTGGTATCCGTCGTCAACGCCGCCGACCGCGACTTCGTGATCGACACCATCATGAAGACGGCTCGAACCAGCAGCAAGGGGGCCTTCGGTGACGGCAAGATCTTCGTCTCCCCGGTCGAGGATGTCTACACCATCAGCTCCGGCGTCCGTGAGACCGCCGCCAGCGCCGAGGGGGTACCGGCATGAAGGAGATTATCGCAGTCGTACGGATGAATATGATGAACCAGACCAAGAAGGCCCTGACCGAGGCCGGGATCGATGCCTTCTTCGCCCACGAGGCCCAGGGCCGGGGAAAGGGATTCATCAACCCGGCGGTCCTCGAGGGGGCCGGCCAGGGCTACGAAGAGGCGGCCTCGCTGCTCGGCGAGAAGGGCAAGCTCTACCCCAAACGGATGGTCAGCGTCATCACCCGTGACGAACTGGTCGACGACGTCGTCCAGGCAATCATCCTCGCCAACCAGACCGGCAAACCCGGCGACGGCAAGATTTTCGTCTTGCCCGTCGGCGATTCGATCCGGGTGCGGACCGGTGAGACCGGCGAAAAATCCATTGCCTGACCGCAGAAGGAGACATTGATATGGCAACAGCGAAAAAGAAAATCGTGCAGTGGGAACCGACCGATATCAAGGCCGAGCTGCTGCAGAGGTATCCGGCCAAGGTCGCCCGCAAGCGCGCCAAGCAGATCATGATCAACGAGGCCCATGGGAGTGCGCCGCCGCCCGAGATCGTCGCCAACGTCCGGACCATCCCCGGCATCATCACCATGCGCGGCTGTACCTATGCCGGCTGCAAGGGCGTCATCATGGGCCCGACCAGCGACATCGTCAACCTGGTGCACGGCCCGATCGGATGCAGTTTCTATGCCTGGCTGACCCGGCGTAACCAGACCAGTGCCGGCGGCGACAACCACGAGAATTTCATCCCCTATGCGTTGTCCACCGACATGCAGGACTCGGACATCATCTTCGGCGGGGAAAAGAAGCTGGCGGCGGCGATCCAGGAGGCCTACGACCTGTTCCACCCGAAGGCGATCGCCGTCTTCGCCACCTGTCCGGTGGGCCTGATCGGCGACGATATCCACACCGTCGCCAAAAGGATGAAGGACAAGCTCGGCGACTGCAACGTCTTCGCCTTCAGCTGCGAGGGCTACAAGGGCGTGTCGCAGTCGGCGGGCCATCACATCGCCAACAACCAGGTCTTCACCCACGTGGTCGGCAAGTCGGACCGGCTCAAGACCGACAAGTACAAGATCAACCTCCTGGGTGAGTACAACATCGGCGGCGACGGTTTCGAGATCGACCGGATCCTGAAGAAGTGCGGCATCACCAATATCGCCACCTTCTCCGGCAACTCGACCTACGACCAGTTCGCCTCGGCCAACCAGGCCGACCTGAGCTGCGTCATGTGCCACCGCTCGATCAACTACGTCGCCGACATGCTGGAGGTGAAGTACGGCATCCCCTGGATCAAGGTCAACTTCATCGGCGCTGCCGCCACCGCCAAGTCGCTGCGGAAGATCGCCCAGTACTTCGGCGACCCGGAACTGACGGCGCAGGTCGAGGCGGTGATCGCCGAGGAGATGCCCGAGGTCGAGGCCGCCCGGCTCGATGTCCTGCCGCGCACCGAGGGCAAGAAGGCGATGCTGTTCGTCGGCGGCTCCCGGGCCCATCACTACCAGGAACTGTTCAAGGAGATGGGGATGAAGGTGCTGTCGGCCGGTTACGAATTCGCCCATCGCGACGATTACGAGGGGCGGCAGGTCCTGCCCAACCTCAAGGTCGACGCCGACAGCCGCAACATCGAGGAGATCGAGGTCGAACCGGACCCGCATCTCTACAAACCGCGCAAGTCGGCGGAGGAAATGCAGGCGCTCGTCGCCGGCGGCTACGAGTTCAAGGACTATGACGGGCTCAACGCCGACATGGACCAGGGCACCATCATCATCGACGACCTCAACCAGTACGAGGCCGAGAAGCTGGTGGAACTGTTGAAACCGGATCTGTTCTGCGCCGGCATCAAGGAGAAGTTCTCCATCCAGAAGCTGGGCATCCCGATGAAGCAGCTCCACAGCTACGACTCCGGTGGCCCGTATGCCGGGTTCAAGGGGGCGGTCAACTTCTACCGGGAAATCGACCGACTGGTCAACAGCCGGGTCTGGGGCCTGATGAAGGCCCCCTGGCAGGAGCACCCCGAACTCTCAGCCACCTACGTCTGGGAATAACGATTACACAGAGAAGGTAACGCCATGCTACTGAGACATACACCACAAGAAATCACGGAGCGATCGGCCTTGACGATCAATCCGGCCAAGACCTGTCAACCGATCGGGGCGATGTACGCGGCGCTCGGCATCCACGGCTGCCTGCCGCACAGCCACGGTTCGCAGGGCTGCTGCGCCTACCACCGCAGCACCCTGACCCGGCACTACAAGGAGCCGATCTCGGCCGCCACCAGCTCGTTCACCGAGGGTTCATCGGTGTTCGGCGGCCAGGCCAACCTGCTGCAGGCGATCGAAACCATCTTTACCGTTTATGATCCCGAAATCATAGCCATTCATACGACCTGTCTGTCGGAGACGATCGGCGACGACCTGCCGCAGATCATCAAAAAGGCCAGGGATGAAGGCAAGGCCCCTGCAGGGAAGGAGGTCATCGGCGCCCCGACCCCGAGTTATGTCGGGTCGCACGTCACCGGCTTTTCCAACATGGTCAAGGCCATGGCCAATATGGCCCTGCCGACCGAGAGGAAGAACGGCAAGGTCAACATCATCCCCGGCTGGGTCGAGCCCAGCGACATGGAGGAGATCAAGCGCCTGGCGGCCACCGTCGGCGTCGACATCACCCTCTTCCCCGACACCTCCGGGGTCCTCAATGGTCCGCTCAACGGCGAGTACACCATGTTCCCGAAGGGCGGGGTGACGATCGCCGAACTCAAGAACTGCAGCGCCGCCATCGGCACCCTGGCGCTGGGCGAGTGGTGCTCGGCCGACGCCGCGCGGCTGCTCGACACCAGGCACAAGGTGCCGTGCCGGGTCCTCGACATGCCCTTCGGCCTGAAGGCCACCGACCGATTCATCGATGCCCTGCGGACCGTCGGCGGGACCACGGTGCCCGAGGAGATTTCCTACGAGCGCGGCCAGCTGGTCGACCTGATCTCCGACATGCACCAGTACTTTTACCACAAGAGGGTGGCGCTGGCCGGCGATCCCGACCAGCTCATCGCCCTGACCGAGTTCCTGGTGTCGATCGACATGTGTCCGGTCCACCTCGTCACCGGCACCCCGGGCAAACGGTTCGAGAAGCGGATCAGGGATATCACCAGGGATATGCCCTTCCCGGTCAACGTCAGGGCCAAGGGCGATATGTTCCTGCTGCACCAGTGGATCAAGAACGACCCGGTCGATCTGATCATCGGCAACAGTTACTGCAAGTATATCGCCCGCGACGAGGACACCCCGCTGGTCCGGTTCGGTTTCCCGATCCTCGACCGCCAGGGGCACCAGTACTTCCCGACCGTCGGCTACAAGGGCGGCCTGCGGCTGCTGGAAAAGATCCTCTCGGCCCTCCTCGACCGGACCGATCGCGACGCCCCGGAAGAAAAATTCGAGCTGGTCTTCTAGGCCCGGAATTGCGGCGGCAGTATCCCGCGCCTGCGCGGGGGGCCGCCGCTCCGGATACAACAGCCACTCCCAGCCACAGGATCCATGTCATGACTGTCCTGAACTTCCCCGCGACCAGGCGCATCATCCGCCTCCCCGTCGCCCCCAAAGCGAGCAGCAGAATACGTTTTGCCCCGCTGCAGCCGCCGGCCGCGCAGGCCCTGACGCCGTCCGAGGCCGTCCGCCTCGTGGAGGCGATGGCGGTCGGTGAGGATTGCCGGATCGAACTCACCGGTCCCGGCGATCCGCTGGCCACGGCCGATCGTGCCCTCGCCACCCTGGATGCGCTGGTCGCCCGCTACCCCCTGGCCCGCCTGTCCCTGGCGACCCTCGGGATCGGTGGCGACGGGCTGGCGAAGGTGCTGCAGCAGGCCGGACTGGCGGAGATCCGGCTCCAGGTCAACGCCGTCGACCCCTCATATCTCGAAAAGATCTACGCCTGGATCCGGCCCGGGTTGAAGACCCTGGCTCTGCCGGAGGCGGCCCGGATCCTGGTGGCGGAACAGCGACAGACGGTCATCGCCGGCAAGGAGGCGGGGCTGACGGTGACCATCGTGACCACGGTCTATCCCGAGCACAACGGCGACCACCTCGAGGAGATCGCCTGCGCCATGGCCGCCCTCGGTGCCGACGGCATGGTCCTGGTTCCCTGTCAGACCGAGGAACATGGCGCCGACATCGTTCTGCCGGCGGTCGATCCGGCCTGGCTGGCGGATGCCGGCCGGCGGTGCGCCCGGCATCTACCGGTCGAAACGGCAGCCCCGGACAAGGGATGCATGACGGCGCCGCCCACCGTCCTCTCCAGGCTGCCGCAGGCGACGGCGAGCCGCCCCAATGTGGCCGTCGCCAGTTCGAACGGCGTCGACATCGACCTGCACCTCGGCCAGACCCGGACCTTTCTGGTCTACGGCCGGCGCGAAGACGGCCTGGTCAGCCTGCTGGGCACCAGACCGGCCCCCGAACCCGGCGGCGGCACCGACCGCTGGCGGCAACTGGCCGACCGGCTGGCCGACTGCTTTGCCATCCTCGCCGCCAGTGCCGGGGAGACCCCCCGGCAGCAACTGGCCCGGGTCGGAATCACCGTCCTGCTCGGCCACGACAATATCGAAGGAACCGTCGACGCCCTCTACGGTGGCGGCAAAAAAGGCAAATCCGGCCGGAAATCCGGCTGACAACCATCACGGAGAAGAGTATGGCCACCCCGGAAAAACAGATCCTGGTCTGTCAGAGTTTCAGAGTCAAGGGCGACCCCAAGGGCATCTGCCACAAGCAGACCGACGGGTTCCTGCAGTACCTCGAGGAGGAGATCCTCGACCGCGGCCTCGACATGCAGGTCGTCGCCACCGGCTGCCTCAAGCAGTGCGAGGCCGGGCCGATCATGGTGATCCAGCCCGATAACTGGTGGTTCAAGGGAGTCGCCAGCGAAGCGGTCATCGACGCCATCCTCGACGGGATCGAGGACGGCACTCCGCCCGGCGAATACCTGATCGGCTGACGATGGCTGCAAGTAGTGCGGAAGTCGTGATACGGCCGGCCCGTCCGGCCGATATCCCCTCGCTCGTCCGTCTGCTGGCCCTGCTCTTCACCCTCGAGGCGGATTTCGAGGTCGATGGCGGCCGTCAGCGTCGCGGCCTCGACATGCTCATCACCCATCCCTTCAGCCGGATCATGGTCGCCGAACGAGACGGCCTGGTGGTCGGCATGTGCAGCGGCCAGCTCACCATCTCCACCGCCGAGGGCGGCTACGCCCTGCTGCTCGAAGACCTCGTGGTCGACGAGGACAGCCGGGGCCGGGGGATCGGGCGCCGGCTCCTCGACGCCGTCGCCGGCTGGGCGGCCGGGCATGGGGCGGCGAGGCTGCAGCTGCTCGCCGATCGCGGCAACGATCGGGCCCTCGCCTTCTACCACCATCTCGGGTGGCGAGGGACCGGCCTGGTCTGCCTGCGCCGCTATCACCATGACGGTTCCGGTCCGGCGCCGGATCCGATACCGTCATGACAAAAGAAGGAGGGAGTCCTGATGAATATCCTGCCGATCCAGCCGCGCCACAACATCATCCCGCTCGACGGCTGGCAGCTCTATCGCCGTGACGGCGAACAGTTTCTGCGCACCGCGGTGAGCGCCCACCAGCGCGGCAATCCCCGGTTCACCCCCGAGATCGTGTACAATCTGGTGGCGATGGCGATCGAGAAGCTGATCATGGCCCTGCTGATGCGGCGGGGCGACCTCGCCGACAACCACACCATGGTCGACCTGCTGGCCGCCCTCGAGCGCCATCTCGGACCGTTGCCGGGCCTGACCGCGGATTTCGCCTACCTCGACGATTTTCAGCAGATCTGCGCCCTGGAGACCTACCATCGCCAGCCCCCCGCCCCGGCCGATATCGGGCGGATCGTGGCCATCGGTCTCAGGATGAGGGCACTGCTCGCCCCCTCCCTCTATCCGGTTCCACCGCCGCCGCCAGGGGGTGATGATCCGACCGCCGGGGCCCTCCCGCGGCCTACAGCCGCTGGATGATGTAGAGGAAGGTCGGCAGTCGGCTGAGGGTCTTCAGGCGATAGAAATCCATCACCAGGGACCGCGAAGGCCGGCCGACGCGCAGTGGCGACAGGTAGATGCTGCCCTTGGGGCGGTTCCTCGGGACGCCGTCCCGGAGCAGCTGCAGCATGGCCGGGATATGACCGGCGGCCAGTTCGTCCATGACGAAGTTGGCCGTCATCTCGATCCGGTTGAAATTGCCGTTGATCTCCTGCATGCGGTGAAAGGCCTCCACCACCCGGGCGGCGGACAGCGGTTTGCCGAGCTTGTCGAGGGTTTCCTGATCCGCCGATTCCAGGCCGATATTGATATAGACCGAACATGGCAGCCGCTCCAGTTCGGCGAACAGGCGGGGCGGGGCGTGCAGCAGCGAATCGACGCTGCCGAAGAGAAAGACGTTGCCGCCCGCCATCGCGGAACCGGCAAGACCCAGCACCTCTCTGGCCCGGGCGATGGCGGCGATGATCAGATCCGGATCCGCCGCCAGGGCATCATGCTCACCGAGGAAGAGCGAGTTGTAGTTGACGCTGTTGGGACCGAACCACCGCCGCAGGTCGGCGATCTGCCGCTCAATCTCGCTCCACTCCTTGTCCCGGTACGGCCGCTCCGTTTTCACCCGACAGAACCGGCATTTATACAGACAGCCCTCGCTGATATGGACCGGCACCAGGTCGTAATCGACATGGCGGGCATCGGGCGGCAGGACCGTCACCCTCCCACCGATGATCGAAAACAGCTGCTCGGCCCGCTGCCGCAGTACGGTCGGATCGCAGCCACCGGCCCGGGCCAGAAAATCCCGAATCGCAGCCGGCGCCTGGGGCATCAGACGGGCCGCCGCCGCGGCCAGCAGGGAAGGCCAGGATTCGAGCAGGCGGACAACCGCGGCATGCTCGAAGGGGCGGCCGCCGAGCAGGGAATTGGTGGGGTAGGGAGTGTTGGGCAGGTAGTATTCACCGATCGCCTCGACCACCCCGGAATAGCCGCCGGTCGAATAATAGACCCAGTCGTCGCCGATGGTCCGCTTGATCCACTCCTGGGGATGCGGCCAGTCTCTCCCCTTGCCCTGGAGATGGACGATCTCGCCGCCGGGATTGAAGCGCATGACGGCAGCGGCGGTCTCAATCTCGGCATAGATCCCGTACTGCTGGGGATAGCTGACCTTCGCATAGCTGTCCGCTCCCCGGCAGCGGATGCGGATTCGAATGTCCCCCCGGCGATCGGTACACACTTCCGACGCCGCCGATGGGGAACGGGAAGGTGCAGGGAGGGGAACTGGGCCGGTCGAGGGGATGGATCCTTCAAACATGATATGATTCCGTGATGCAAGGGGCAGAGGGGGCCTTTCCCTGCCGGGGCAGAAGACGCTGCAGGCGATAAATGCGGTGAAGACCTGCGCCGCCCACCCGCCTCCGGGACCGCAGGTGGTCATCGAGGCACGCGCCCGCCTGGCGGAGACGTACCAGCCACACTACAGAAATTTCACATTCAGTTCAACCGGTCGGGCCGGGAAAGAGACCTTTTTTACTCCTGGCCCGCGCCTTCCGCAGGGAATCCTTCCGCCTGCCTCCCTCACCCTTGGCCATTTCCTACATTTTTGTAGCAAACCTGCCATTTCTGAAGATTGTTTCCCATGGCCGACTGACCGCACCTCCCAGGAATTCGCGATCTATCTTATATCATCCTGTTATCACATCTGTATTTGAGATTTTTCGATTCTGGCACAGTGGTTGCTGTAGTAATGGCGAAAGCTATTCCACTCCCATCTTTACCACGAGGTGTCGCATGCAGACAGCTACCGTTCTCCACGGCCGCGAGAACCAGATCCACCGCAAGGGTACGGCCCCCTTCGCCATCGACTGCAACAAGGACAGCCTGGCCGGGGCCGTCAGCCAGCGGGCCTGCGTCTTCTGCGGCTCGCGGGTGGTCCTCTACCCGATCGCCGACGCCCTGCACCTGGTGCACGGCCCAATCGGCTGCGCCGTCTACACCTGGGACATTCGCGGCGCCCTGTCCTCCGGGCCGGAACTGCACCGCCTCTCCTTCTCCACCGACCTGCAGGAGATGGATGTGATCTTCGGCGGCGAGAAGAAACTGTACGCCGCCCTGATCGAACTGATCGACCGCCACCGGCCGAAGGCCGCCTTCGTCTACTCCACCTGCATCGTCGGCCTCATCGGCGACGATCTCGAGGCCGTGTGCCGGCGGGTGACGGAGGAAAAGGGCATCCCGGTCCTGCCGGTGATGTCCGAAGGCTTCAAGGGCAACAAGCGCGAGGGCTACCAGGCCGCCTGCCGCGCCATGGCCCGTCTCGTCGGCACCGGCGACACCGCCGGCATAGCGAAGCACAGCATCAATATCCTCGGCGACTTCAACCTGGCCGGCGAGATCTGGCTGATCCGCGACTATTTCCAGCGCATGGGCATCGAGGTGGTGGCCAACATCACCGGCGACGGCCGGGTCGACGACATCCGCCGGGCCCACGGCGCCGGCCTCAACGTCGTCCAGTGCTCCGGCGCGACGATGGATCTCGCCACCATGATGCGGGAGGAGTACGGCATCCCCTCGGTGAGGGTCTCCTATTTCGGTGTCGAGGACATGGCCGAGGCCCTCTACACGGTGGCGACCTTCTTCGCCGACCCGGAGATGATGGAGAAGGCCCGGGCCATCGTCCGCGAGGAACTGGAGAAGCTGCTGCCGGAACTGCAGCGCTACAAGGCGGCGCTGGCCGGCAAAAAGGCGGCGATCTACGTCGGCGGGGCCTTCAAGGCCTTCTCGTTGGTCAAGGCCTTCCGCCTGATCGGCATCGACGTGGTGATGGTCGGGTCGCAGACCGGAACTGTGGAAGATTACGAAGAACTGCAGCAGATCACCGACGAGGGAACGATCATCGTCGACGACTCCAATCCCCTCGAGCTCTCGGCCTTCCTCCAGGAGAAGGAGGTCGACGTCTTCGTCGGCGGGGTCAAGGAGCGGCCGATCGCCTACAAACTGGGCGTGGCCTTCTGCGATCACAACCACGAGCGCAAGGAGATGCTGGCCGGTTTCGCGGGCATGCTCAACTTCGCCCGCGAGGTCCACGACTCGGTGATGAGCCCGGTCTGGCAGTTCGTCCCCCGCCGCACCAAGGAGATATGACATGACCACGATGCCCCCTTACACCTCGACCACCAACGCCTGCAAGCTCTGCCGGCCACTCGGGGCCAGCCTCGCCTTCCGCGGCATCGAAGGCACGGTGCCCTTCCTCCACGGCTCCCAGGGCTGCGCCACCTACATGCGGCGCTATATCATCAGCCATTTCAACGAACCGATCGATATCGCCTCCTCCTCGCTGGGGGAAAAGCACGCGGTCTACGGCGGCGCCGCCAACCTCAAGCTCGGCCTGCGCAACGTCACCAGAAAGTACGCCCCGCAGCTGATCGGGGTGGCCACCACCTGCCTGACCGAGACCATCGGCGACGACGTCAAGATGATCATCAGCGAGTATGAGGGAGAATTCCACACCGGCGAAGGCCATCCGCGGATCGTCTCGGTCTCGACCCCGAGCTACGGCGGCACCCACATGGAAGGATTCAACGCCGCCCTGCAGGCGGTGGCCGAACAGCTGACCGAACCGACGGCGCCCCACGCCGGGGTCAATGTCCTGCCCGGCTTCGTCTCGGCCGCCGATCTCCGCTACCTCAAGGAGATGCTCGGCGACTTCGGCCTGTCCTTCACCCTCTTTCCCGATTACGCCGAATCGCTGGACGGCCAGGCCCTCAACGACTATCCGCTGATCCCGGCCGGCGGCACCCCGCTGGCGGCGATCCGCGCCATGGGCGGAGCTCGGATGACCATCGAGTGCGGCGCCACCCTGCCGGAGCGATCGGCCGGCTCCTCCCTCCAGCGGCTGTACGGCACCCCGCTGTGCCGTCTCGGCATGCCGATCGGCATCCGCGAGACCGACCGGTTGACGGCCGAACTGGCGGCGTTGAGCGGTCGGCCGGTTCCCGAGCGCTACAGCGCCGCCCGGGGCCGGCTGATCGACGCGATGGTCGACGGCCACAAGTACCTCTCCGGCAAGCGGGCGATCGTCTACGGCGAGGAGGACCTGGTGGTCGGCCTGACCTCCTTCCTCGCCGAGATCGGGATCAAATCCGTCCTCTGCGCCTCCGGCGGCAAAAGCGGCCGCTTCCGCGAGGCCATCGCCGCAGTCCTGGCCGGCCTGCCCGTCGCGCTGCCGGAGGTCAGGGAGGATGTCGATTTCCACGATATCGAGGATCTGGCCGATAATCTTGCGGTCGACCTGCTGGTCGGCCACAGCAAGGGCTACACCTTCGCCCGGAAAAAGGGCATCCCGCTGGTCCGGGTCGGCTTCCCGATCCACGACCGGATGGGTGGCCAGCGCCTCCTCCACCTCGGCTACCACGGTGCCCAGGCCCTGTTCGACTCCGTCGTCAACACCCTCATCGCCAAGAAACAGGATGATTCGGAAGTGGGCTACACCTACATGTAACTCCTTTCTCCCTTACGAAAACGACTGTACTGGAAAACGCCATGGATTCGCTCACCATCAAGGACTTTCACCGTCACCCCTGCTTCAACCCCGAGGCCAAAGGCAAATTCGGCCGGGTCCACCTGCCGGTCGCCCCCAGGTGCAACATCAAGTGCAACTTCTGCGACCGCCGTTACGACTGCGTCAACGAGTCGCGGCCCGGGGTCACCAGTTCTCTGCTCAGTCCACAGCAGGCAGGCATCTATATGGACAGGGTTATGGAAAAGGAGCCGCGGATCACCGTTGCCGGCATCGCCGGGCCCGGCGACCCCTTCGCCAACCCGGTGGAGACGATGGCCACCCTGCGCCTGATCCGCCGCCGGCATCCCGACACCCTGCTCTGCGTTTCGTCGAACGGCATGGGCATCGGTCCCCATATCGACGCCCTCGCCGAGATCGGGGTGTCCCACGTGACCATCACCGTCTGCGCCGTCGATCCGGCCATCGGCGAGAAGATCTATGCCTGGGTCTCGGACGGCAACATCGTCTACCGCGGCCGGCAGGGGGCGACCCTGCTCCTGGAGCGGCAGCTTGCCGCCATCCGCCGGCTGAAGGAGGCCGGGATCATCATCAAGGTCAACTGCATCGTGATCCCCGGGGTCAACGACCACCACGTCGAGGCGGTCGCCTCCCGGATGCGCGAACTCGGCGTCGACCTGCTCAACTGCATGGCCATGTTCCCCAACGTCAACACTCCCTTCGGCAGACTTGCGCAGCCGGACCAGGACACCATGCGGGCGATCCGCGACATGGCCGAGACCTACCTGCCGCAGATGCGCCACTGCACCCGCTGCCGGGCCGATGCGGTCGGCCTGCTCGACGACGACCGGACTGAGGAATTCCGCAGCTGTCTCTCGTCCTGCGCCGCCGCCGTCATCCCCGAGGGCGTCAAACGGCCCTACGTTGCCGTCGCCAGCCGCGAGGGCATCCTCGTCAACCAGCACCTCGGCGAGGCCCGCAGCTTCCAGATCTGGGAACGGCTCGACGGCCGATTCCGGCAGGTCGAAGAGCGTCAAGCCCCCCCCAGCGGCGGCGGCATCACTCGCTGGCACAAGCTGGCCCGGGTCCTCGGTGACTGCCGGGCGGTGCTGGTCAGCGGCATCGGCGCCACACCCGCCGAGATCCTGAGCAAATCGGGGATCGAGCCGGTCGAGGCGGCGGGGTTCGTCGAGGAGGCCCTGACGCTCATCTACAGCGGCGGCAGGACCGGTATGCTCAGGGGCAAGAGGAGAAAGTCCTGTGCCGCCGGCGGCTGCAGCGGCGGAGGGGAAGGCTGCGGTTGAGAGAGCGATAGGCCGTTGCGGCAATGCCGGAAAGGCCTGTCGTCTATTTGAAAAAGGTCAGCAGGGCGTGCAGGGTGGTCAGCGGATGGGGTGGGCAGCCGGGAATATAGAGGTCGACCGGGAGCAGGCTGCCCAGATCGCCGACGACCTCGTCGCTGCCGTAGAACGGCCCGCCCGAGATCGAGCAGGCGCCGCTGGCAATCACCACCTTGGGCGATGGAACGGCCTCATAGGTCGTAAGCAGGGCCGCTTTCATGTTGCGGGAGATCGGCCCGGTGACATGGATGCCGTCGGCATGGCGCGGTGAGGCGACAAAGTCGATGCCGAACCGGGACAGGTCGAAAAACGGGGTGCTGAGGACGTTGGTATCGGCCTCGCAGGCGTTGCAGCCGGCGGCCGAGACCTGGCGCAGCTGCAGCGACCGGCCGAAGAGCTTTTTGAAGTGCTGCCTGGCATGGCCGGCCAGATCGGCGTAGCTGCCATCGGTGATCAGATCGGCCCTTGTGGCCGCGCCCAACTCGAAGTTCTGGGTGAAGCGGACGAACTTCCCCTGCGACAGCATCTCGCACAGACCGCAGAAGGTGCAGCGGCCCAGATCGAGGGCGCCGCTTGCGGCATCGATGGCCTCCTGCGGACAGGCCTCGGCACACTGACGGACCAGGGCCGGATCGCCTTGCCGGTTGATCTCCGGCCGGCCACGGAAGCGCTCGTACAGGGCAATCGGCTGCTTCGGATAGGACGAGGTTCTGTAGCCCTGATCCAGTCTGTTCTTGATGATCTTCAACATGGCAATACCCTTCTATCGCGCCGGGGCGCGGTGATCTCCAAGCGGCGAGCGGTCTGCATCACAGGTCGAAGCCGCAATAGGAGAGATTGTAGCTCTTGTTGCACAGCGGGAAGTCGGAGATCCCCTGGTTCCGCAGTGACATCGCCAGACCGGTCCAGTTGTGGAACGACGGGTCCTTGACCTTGTAGCGGACGATGGTGCCGTCGGGGCCGGTCAGGACGGAGTGCGAGACCTCGCCTCGCCAGCCCTCGTTGATGGTGACCACCAGCGAATCGGCGGCGAGCCGGCGCTCCTCCATCATCACCGCCTTCGCCGTCGTTTCCGGTCGTTTCAGGAGGAGCTCGATCAGGGCGATCGAATGCATGATCTCCTCGCGCCGGACGGTGGCCCGGCTGTAGACGTCGCCGCTCGTCATCTGGTTGGTGTTGTGCGGCAGTTCGGGGTAGCATTCGGTCGGAAAGACGACCCGCGCGTCATAGGCAAGGCCGCAGGCCCTGCCGGCGTAGCCGACCAGCCCCAGGTCCTCGGCCATCTCCCGGCTCACGATCCCGGTATTCTCGAACCGGGCCTGGACGGTATGGGCGGAGAACAGCAGGTCGCAGACATTCTTGACCTGCGGGGTGATCTCGTGAAGCTTGGCGGCGATGAGCTGCCGCTGCTCCTCCCCCATGACGAAGGCCACCCCGCCCGGCCGGACCAGCCCCTTGCCGAACCGGTTGCCGCACAGGACCTGCAGGAGGTTGAGGAAATCGCCGCGCATCCGGCCGAAATAGGCGGCCGGCGGGTTGAAGGCGACATCGCCGCTCAGGGCCCCGAGGTCGCCGAGGTGGTTGGCGATCCGCTCCAGTTCGAGGGCGATGGTCCGTACGACCCTGGCCCCGGCGTCGACCGTCAGCCCGGCCAGGGCCTCGAGCGCCTGGCAGCAGCAGAGGTTATGGCCGATGGCGGTATCGCCGGCGATCGCCTCGCAGATGATCGGCAGCCGCCGCTGGGGCACCGTCGGCAGCAGCTGCTCGACCCCGCGATGCTGATAGCCGAGCTGGATCTCGAGATGGAGAACCTCCTCGCCGGCGCACTGAAATCGGAAATGCCCCGGCTCGATGATGCCGGCATGGACCGGCCCGACCGCCACCTCGTGAATCGCCTCGCCTTCGACCTTGAAGCAGTCGTATTTCCCCGGGATCTCATCCTTGGCGTAATCGTTGCCGAAGACATCGGCGGCACCGCTGTAGTTGGGGTGGTAGCGGACCATCTTCAACCAGGGGTGGGCGGTCGGGCGGATACCGTACTGTTCGGCGATCTCCCGCTCGAACAGGTGAAATTTTTCACTGACCCAGCCGGTCAGCGACGGGAATTCGGCCCCGACCTCGCAGCTGGTCACGAACAACTTGTCATTGCGGACCACGGCCAGCAGCCGGGTGACTTCGCTTTCGGCGAAGGCGAAGAACTGGACCACGAACCCGCCGTTTTTGACGAACTCGGCGAGGGTCATGCCGAAGGTCTCGACACTGACGTCCGGGATGTCGGCTCGCCTGACGACCTCGCCGTTGGCTATCTGCAGGAGGTTATCCATTGACGCTGCCTCCGAGTACCTTGATTGTATCGATGATGACTTGGAATATGATCTCCGGCATCCACAAGAACAGCCCGATGGAGGTCAGGAGGAGGACATAGGAGGGGATGACGCGCAACATCCGCTCCTCGACCAGGATTTCCTCGCCGGCGTTGGCAAAGGAGATCCGCATGAC
This sequence comes from Desulfoprunum sp., assembly GCF_053613775.1. Lineage (NCBI taxonomy): Bacteria > Pseudomonadati > Thermodesulfobacteriota > Desulfobulbia > Desulfobulbales > Desulfobulbaceae > Desulfoprunum > Desulfoprunum sp. Next base: position 31,611 of record NZ_JBSHXH010000002.1, on the reverse strand, counting down.
GATCCGCGCCGCCCCGGCGAACACCAGGGTGAGGCAGAAGATGAAGGCGGCGAGGACGACGAATCGCCCCCTCTGGAAGGCCCCCATGATGATCAACAGTTCGCTGATGAAGATGCCGAAGGGGGGGAAACCGGACACCCCGGCGAACCCGGCGAAGAAGGCAACGAAGGTCTTGGGAAAGAGCCGGGCGAGGTTGCCGGTCTTCTTGACCAGCCGGGAGCCGAAGCCGAGCAGGATATTGCCGGCCGACAGGAACAGCGACGACTTGATCAGCGAGTGGTGGATCAGATGGAGGATAGCGCCGTACAGGGCGATCCCGCCGATGCCGACGCCGATGGCGATGACCCCCATGTTCTCGACGCTCGAATAGGCGAGCATCCGTTTGTAGTCGGGCTGGTTGAGGATGAAGATGCCGGCGACGAACATCGACACCAGGCCGAAGCCGATCAGGATATTGCTCGAATAGGCGCCCAGACCGGCGACGTGCATCAGGATATGGACCTTGTAGATGCCGAGGAAGGCGCAGTTCAGCAGGGCCCCGGACAGCAGGGCCGATGCCGGGCTCGGCGCCTGGCTGTGGGCGTCGGGCAGCCAGGTGTGCATCGGCGCCAGACCCATCTTGGTGCCGAAACCGATCATGATGAAGATGAATCCGGCCTTGAGCCAGATCGGGTCGAGCTGGCCGGCCACCGCGTTCAGCGAGGAGAAAGTCAACGGCGCATCGATCTCCTTGATGTCCATCGCCAGGGTGATGAAGAAACAGCCGAGCAGGGCGAGGGCAATGCCCACCGAACAGATCAGGACATATTTCCAGGTGGCCTCGAGGGCCTCCTTCGAACGGTTGATGAAGATCAGCGGCGCACTGACCAGGGTGGTCGCCTCGATCGCGATCCACAGGACGATCGGGTGATCGGCCAGGGTCACCATGCTCATTGTCCCGAGAAACAGCAGCATGCAGCTGATGAAGATGTGCTCGCTCTGCATCTCGGTCTCGCTCATGTAGGAGATGGCGTAGATTGCGATGAACAGGAAGATGAAGGAGGTGACGAGGAGGACCAGCAGCCCCTCCGGCGAGGAGCTGAAATAGTCGGGGAAATATGGTTCGAGCTTGCCCAGCCAGCCCATCACCGTCAGCTGCAGGTGCAGCAGGGCGGCCACGATCAGGATGCCCCGGCCGAGAAAGACCGGTAGAAAGAACGCCGCGCCCCCCATGAGGATCGGCAGCAGAAAGACGAATTCCAGCATATTCTCAGTCCTTTAAACGCCCAAGAAGGGCAGTGTCGACATCATCGAAGGCCCGGTTGATATTGTGGAGGATGATTCCCATGATCATCACCCCCACCAGCACATCGAGCAGCACCCCGAACTCGACGACATAGCGGGTATGGCTCTGCTTGGTCAGGGCGGTGCCGACCAGGTAGATGCCGTTCTCCAGCATCAGATAGCCGATGACCTGGGTGATCGCCTTGGTCCGCGACATCATCAGAAACAGGCCGGCGCCGAGGGTGGTGATCGCGGTGATCAGCAGCAGCGAATGGCCGCCCGGCAGGGTGAGCTGCAGTTTCTCGGTAATGAAGAGGGAGACCAGGATCATCATCAGGCCGAAGAACAGCGAGGCATGATAGCCGATCAGCGGCTCGACCTCGCGCTTGATCGCCACCCGCTGGACGGCGAAATACAATAGGCCGGGGATCAGCAGGCCCTTGATCAGGATCATGATCTGGAAAAAGATGATCCCGCCGCTGCCGATGTCCTGGTGCTGTTCGAGAAACAACGGCACCAGCGACACCATGACCCCCTGCAGGCCCATGATCTTCACCAGGGTGATCATGCGGTTGGTCTCGAGCGAAATCAGCACGGACAGCAGGATGAGAACCGGAATGGCGTCGGAGAGATTGATCATTGCATGAATCCCATCGTCAGAATGGCGGCGAAAAACACCAGGGTGAAGGAGGTCAGGATGTACTTGGGCACCAGGTTCATCTTGAATCTGGCCATCGTCGATTCGGTAACGCCGACGGCGACATAGACCAGGGCCAGAATCCCATAGAACAGCAGGCCGTTGACGAGGGGGCCGGCCGGGACCAGGGGCTGGAGCAGATGGGTGATGAACACGGAGTAAAACAACAACTTGAAGAAGGCCCCCAACTCGATCAGGGCGAGATCGGGACCGCTGTGATCGAGGATCATGACCTCGTGGATCATCGTCAGCTCGAGATGGGTCTGGGGATCGTCGACCGGCACCCGCGAGTTCTCGGTCAGCAGCACCATGAACATCGCGACGATGACGAACAGCAGCAGGGCCCCGGTCGGGCCGGCGAGCGAGACGGCCTTGGCGCCATGGAAATAGTCGGCGAAGCTGAGCGATCCGCTCATCCGGTAGAACAGGATCAGCACGGCGAAGATCGTGGCCTCGGCCAGGGTCGAGAAGAAGGCCTCGCGGGCCGCCCCCATCCCCTCGAAGGGCGAGGCGGTATCCAGGGCGGCGGCGATGGTGAAGAAGCGGCCGATCCCCATGATGTAGAACAGGACGATGACGTCGCCGTGGAAGGAAAAGACCGGGGCCGTCCCCGCCAGCGGGAGGAACAGCAGCGGCATCAGGGCGGCGGCGAACGACACCGTCGGTCCCAACTTGAAGACGAAGCTCGAACTGGTGCTGTAGACCGATCCCTTGCGGCACAGCTTGGCCAGGGTGTAGTATTTCATCAGCAGCGGCGGACCCTGCTTGCCGGCTACAATGGCCTTGGTCTTGTTGATGACGCCGGGAAAGAGCGGCGCCAGGAGCAGCGCCAACACAAACGACACAAATGATTCCATTCCTACCTCAGCCTGCGATGGGGGGCCAGTCCGGCACGTCTCGTATCAGAAGACAAGCAGCAGCACCACGATGGTCAAGACAATGTACGCGATATAGAGCTGGATGTGACCATGCTGAATCCAGCGCAACCTGTCCAGAAGCTTGACCAGGGGCTGGAGAAGATACTGGTACATGGCGATTTCGGCGATATCGTCAACCCGCGTTTCATAGGTCGTCTGTCCGGGGAATATCCTGCGGATCCCCGAGTATGCCGTCCGTATCCTGACGAAAGGTTGAAAAAACTCAACGACACTCATGGCGTAGGAGGTGCCGGTGTACTGCATCCGGACATTCGGCTGGGTGAAGCCGCAGCCCCAGGTCGGCCCGCTGGTGATCTCCTTTCTGGCGTACAGAACCCGGCGCAGCAGCATGACGCCGAGAAGGATGCCGAGAAAGAGCCGGGCGGCAAAGGCCAGATCGGCGACCAGTGCCTGCCCGGTCGCCGGGTCGATCGCCCCGATCACCGTCATATCGCGAAGGCCGAACACAGCCAACTGCACGAACGGCGCCGGGAAGATGCCGATGACGAGACAGAACAGGGCGAGCAGGAGCATCGGCAGGGTCATCGACGCCTGCACCTCGGAGGCCCGGGCCGCCCCTGCGGTTCTCGGTTCACCTAGGAAGACGATGCCGACCACCTTGGTGAAACAGGTGGCGGCCAGGCCGCCGATCACCGCCAGGGAGATGATCGCCAGGCTGGCGAAGAGAAAGGAGACGCCGGGCAGCGTCAGTCCCTGGAAGGCGGCAAAGTAGATCAGAAATTCACTGATGAAGCCGTTGAACGGCGGCAGGCCGGAGATCGAGATGGAGCCGACCAGAAAGGTCCTGCCGGTGGTCGGCATCCGCTTGATCAGACCGCCCAGGTCGTCGACATGCCTGGTCCCGGTCTTCTGGAGCACGGCCCCGGCCCCCATGAACAGCAGCGATTTGAAGATAGAGTGGTTGAGGACATGGAGCAGGCTGCCGGCAAATCCGAAGATCGCCATCGCCCTGTTGCCGGTCGACACCCCGATCATCCCCAGACCGGCGCCGATCAGGATGATGCCGATGTTCTCGACGCTGTGGTAGGCCAGCAGCCGTTTGATATCATGCTTGCCGAGGGCGTAGACGACCCCCAGGACCCCGGAGACAATGCCGACCGCAAGGATGACCCGGCCGGGCAGCAGCGAGGTGTCGCCAAGCAGCGCATAGATCCGGAGGATGCCGTAGATCCCCATCTTGATCATCACCCCGGACATGATCGCCGAGATATGGCTGGGGGCGGCCGGGTGGGCGTGCGGCAGCCAGATATGGAGGGGAAAGATGCCCGCCTTCGAGCCAAAGCCGAGAAGCGCCAGGAGGAAGACCGCCATCTTGATCCGGGAGGGCAGCTGGTCGAGCTGATCGAAGGAAAAGCTGCCGGTGACGCTGTAAATCAGACCGAAGGCGGCGAAGATACACATGGCGCCGGCCTGGGCAAAGACGAAATAGAGATAGCCGGCGCTCCTCGTTGCCTTTTTCTGGAATTCGTGAACGACGAGGAAGTACGAGGACAGCGACATCAGCTCCCAGGCCAGGGCGAAGGTGATGAGCGAACCGGCGCAGACCACCAGCACCATCGACACGATCAGCAGCGACAGGCAGAGGTAATTGACGGCGACGCGCCACGACTCCTCGGATTTGTCCATGTAATGGAAACCATAGAGCGCGGCCAGCGGGCAGATGATAAAGATGGGGACGAGGAAGAACGCGGAAAGCGAGTCGATCGAACACGACAGGGTGAGGAATTGCTGCCAGGACCAGGTCGATGGCGGCGGGCCGGTATCCTGCATCACCGGCAGGATGGCGATCAATCCGAGAAGGGAACCGGTGGCGATGGCGATGACGGCTGACGCCTTCATCAGGTTGAACCGCCGATACAGCAGCAGCGGCAGGATTCCCCCCGCCAGGATTACCGCCAGTGCAGAAAAAAGAGTATCCATCGATCCCCTTGAAATGAAGAGTCTCTCGATACCTCCCTCCACTGCATGACTGGAGCCATCACCTCAAAAGCTGTGTAGGTCAACACCCTGCACTCGACTTTTGAGCCGTTCTGTTTTGGCGCAAGAGGGATTCCCTCTTCGTCATCGTCAGCTATGGGGGGAGAATACGCTCAAGATCAGATTCCGGCCCATGGTTGGCGCTGCAAAATCATGACTGTATACTTATCCAACCATTACCGCGTCAAGCAAAAACTCCCGCTGTCAGAAAAAACACGGACGTGTGATTATACAATGATTCGATAAATTTGCATGGATTAATGCGGCCGATGACCACCTGCAGCCACCCGATCGCAAGGATCCGGCGGCCACGGGTGGAGGGGTTCAGCGGGGGGTCCGGATATCGAATCGCGGCGAAAAGATCATGCGGATGATCTGTTCCTTGAGGTCGGTCTGATCGGGATTGACCATTTCCTGTTCCATCAGTTTGGCAAACAGCTCGTCCTGTTCCAGGGGGTGCATCCCGCCGGAGATCGGACAGGCGTCCTTCAACTGGATGTGGGCGGCCCAGGGAACGAAATAGGTCGTGGAAGGAAAGGTTTCATACGTCGAAATATCGACATTCAGCCCGGCGATATAGAGCAGATTCTTGCCGTTGTACTCGGTGCCGCGGCGGATCGACTCGACCGTGCGGGCGAATTCCATCTGGATGTTGATCTTGGCCGCCTTCATCGCCGGGCTCTTGTGGGTGACGATCAGCGGCATGAACTCGATCAGGTTGCGCTCGAGCAGGATCGATTCGTCCGTCTCGTGGAGGTCTTCGCGGAAATAGAAAAGATCGGCGGACAACAGATCCCCCATCGTCTCCCCGGTCCCGCCCTTCCAAACATAGCCGTCTTTCTCCAGACGTTCCCGGAAGCTGTCGGAGACCTCGTAGGAATGGGAGGTGCTGTGGGTGGCGACCGGGACGATCCGGCCGTCGCCGTTGATCCTGGCGATGTCCCGCAGCCGCAGCACCAGCCCGTCCGTCACCGGTTTCGAGGCGAAGTCGATGAACGAGTCCTTGGCGGTGATCAGGCACCGGCCATCGGTGTCCCGGCTGAGAAAGATCCGTTTCTGGGCAAACTGGTACTGCTCGAGATACGGGGCGATGGCGTGGGTGATCTTGCCGCACGAGGGGGTGGAGCAGTTGCCCTCCGTCTTCGGCCGCTCGCAGGTGCCGTAGATCCCGGTTTTCGGGTCGTAGCCGACATGGCTGGCCTGGACGATCACCGAATCCTCGCCATGGTGGGCATGCGGTCCATGGCGATCGGTGGCGATGATGCCGCCGACGCGTCCGTGGTTGAAGGGGAAGGTGCCGAAGTGCTTGGTCAGCAGGATGATGGGAAAGCCCTGATTTTCGTCGGAACAGAAGGCCCGGGAGGGCATGATATACCCTCTCCTGAACCCGAGGGACAGACAGAGATTATACAGCCTGGGAACAAATTCGGGGTACGGGATCGCCAGTCCCTGGATCTTGAATTCTCCGATATCACGGACAATTTCCGGCTCTCTCGATGCATTCATGCGTACTCTCTCATACGTGGTTGGTCATTGCACATGTGTCGTTGTGATCTCTTGAACGGCCGCTCCGGGCATCTCCTGAGAAATATGCCGGAACCGGCGATGGCCAATCATTGATATCTCCATCAAGGAGCGGTTGTCTTTATCCCCGGGAACCTCACTCGTAATTTTAGCGGTTGCACAGGATCCCCCTGCACCATCATGCCGTATACCCAACGCGGCACCATACCATCATCGTGGCATCCGGCGCAATGCCTTGACGCCGGCCGGTACCGCTCCACTCAACCGTACGGTCGGATCGGAATGCAGCAGGATATCATGGTTCAATGGATATCGTCGGATAGATCCCCCGGTTTGGACCGGTCCGGTACGGCTGGATCATATTGAAGGACGCACTCTGGTCACTCTGGGCATGGCCCCGGTTCTTTCCTTTGGCGTAGTAGGCGCCGTTCAGCTCGAGTATATGCTCGAACCGCTTGCGGAAGGCCTCGACAAAGGCATGGCCGTCGCCATGAAACGTCATATTGCCCATGGTCAGCTCCTTCTTGTCGTCGAGTTCGTCCAGGGAGATCGAATTGCCCTGCAGGTCCTGCTGCGAACCGATGAATCCCCAGACCAGGTGGTTGGCGGGAATGGTGATCGGCTCGACCGCATCGATGATGGTGTGCGGCATGATGATGCAGTTCGGGCCGATCTCGATCCGGGCCGCGGTCTTGCCGTTGAGGAAGGAGTTGAAGGCGACGAAGACCTTCTCGCCGAGGGTCGAGTGGATGATCTTGGCCCCATGGGCGGTGACATCGTAGCCGGACAGTGTCGAGCTGATGATATAGGTGTTCTCCTGGGCGTTGGAACCGACGCCCATCTCGGCATTCTCGAGATAGGCCCTCTGGCAGATCAGGACATTTTTGCCGATCCGGGTTCTGCCCTTGATCAGGGCGAAGCGGTTGACGGTCGAACTCTGCGGGGTGTCGAGGGTATCCATGTTGAGCTGCTCGAACAGGCGTTCGAAATCGGTCTTGCGGCTTTCGACGAAGTCGATCAGCAGCCCCACCGGCCGGAATGACGCATCCATCGCCACGTAGCGCTTCAGCACCTCCGCGGGATAGGTATACTGGAAGGAGAAGGCATCATTGGCAATCCATACCGTACCCGGCTTGATCGCGCGGTGGAACAGCTCCTCCGCCTGGACATAGGAAAACTCGCCGATGATGCAGGAGTGCAGCGACATGTGATCGACCGTGGCGAAGACCCCGATGTAGCATCCCTCCATGGTCGCACCATGGATATTGGCAAAATGGCCGGCCACCGTATTGCGGATGAAGAATTCCTCCGGTGTCTCGAGGTTGTGGGACTTGCTGTGGATGAGGGTGCGGAACAGGAAACTGTCCCTGATGGTGATGACCTCGTCCTCCACCAGCGGCAGTTCCTTGGCCCCATAGACCGTCTCCCCCTTCCGCTTGAGCTCGTCGCCCCGCACATCGCTCTTGTAGACGACGGAGCGGTTGACGATGCACTGGCCGAGAAAATAGCTGGCGGCGATATTGGAGTTGCTGAACTGGAGTTTCAGCGGATGTTTCGACGTCACCGCATAGGAGGCGTAATAATTCAGCATCTTTCCCAGGTTGGTGGAGGCGTTGATAAACGGACCGACATCAAAGCCGAACTCCTCCAGATTGACGTTGACCCGGGTAGCGATCCTTTCGATCAGCGATAACAGTTGTTTCATATCTCCACGTCCTCAATTGTAATTCCTCTGACGAGAGGCCCGGCACAGCCGCCCCCACCCATACCGTTTTTGCCTGGATCCAATCTCAACCCACCTGCTTGAAAAATACCATATTCCGCCCGGGATGCACCGTTCCGTTTCCCCGGCGGACCGAAATTCCGAACCCAGGCCCGCCGTGACGACGACTGGAAATCGAAAGCGGGAGGAAGTGGTTTTCTCCATCTTCCTTTTTATTGACAGGCTGCAATTTGCCCTTTATGACTATGGCCGGAAATTTTCACAGTGTTCGTGCCCGCCCGTTGCCAGAACCACACCCGCACGACGACGGCCGGACGATTCAATGTTCGCAATTCGATTCAAGGAGAAGGTCATGTCGATCGTCACGATTACCAGGGGATCATATAGCAGGGGCAAGGAGGTGGCCGAAAGGCTGGCGGCCAAGATGGGGTATCAATGCATCTCGCGCGATGTCCTGCTCGAGGCCTCGGAAGAATTCAATATTCCGGAGATCAAACTGGTTCGCGCCCTCAATGACTGCCCGAAGGTGCTGGAGAGATTCTGGGGCGGCTCCGAGCGTTATGTCAAGTACTACCGTTCCGCCCTCCTCGATCACGCCCGCAAGGACAATCTGGTCTATCACGGTCTGGCCGGCCATTTCTTCCTCCGCAATATCCCTCACGTCCTGAAGATCAGGATCAACGCCGATATCAATACCCGCGTCAAGGAAGAGATGAACAGGGAAAACATCTCCGCCGAACAGGCCCTCTACGTCCTGAAGAAAGACGACGAGGAACGCCGCAAGTGGGGCATTCAGGTCTACGGCATGGATCCATGGGACAGCCGCCTTTACGACATGGTGATCAACATCAGCATGATGACTGTCGATGATGCCGTCGATATCATTTACGCATTGCTGCAGAAACCGACGTTCAAGACCAGCCCGCAATCCCAGCAGCAGGTCGACGAACTGGCCAGAGCCGCCAAGGAACAGATCGAAAAGCTGCGATCACTGGGCTCGACGCTGTTTTAGCAGGTATCCGGTTCATGGTTTTCCACCGCCCGATGCCGGGGCCATGAACCTCACATGGATCGACCACCCATCCTGACCCAATGCAGATCAACCAGTCCCATCCTCTGTGGAAGATAGCCGCGGCGCTGCTCTTGTTCCTGCTGATCCGGCAGCTCCTCTCCTATATCGCCCTGTCCAGCTATTTTTCGGCGACCGTCGAGGCCAGCTTCGATCATGCCGATGTGATCGAACTCTACTACGCCAGCAGCGTGACAACCTTCAGGGAACAGCACCACCGGAGTTCCGAGGCCTTCACCCCCGGCGTCAGGGAGATACAACAGATCGACCTGGCCGACGGGGTGGCGAGGAAAATCCGGCTCGATCTGGGACGGCAAGGAGGGGAGGTAAAGCTGTACGGCCTGGTGCTGAAAAGTCATTTCGGCGGTAAAAAAACCTTCACTTCCCGACAGATCTTCGACAGTTTCAGCCCGGCCAGCGGCATCCGGTCCTATACCCTGGAAGGCGATCATGTGCTGGTCCGGACCGAGGGCATCGACCCATTCATCGTCCTCAAGGGGGAACTGCGGGAAGAAAATGCGGTGGTCGGCACCTTCCTGCCGATTGTCTATGCCCTGACCCTTATCCTCCTCCTTGCCCACAGCAGTTTTTCAACCTTCCCGGCAATCACCGATCTGCAGGGCAAATCATCATCGATCGGGGTGCATCTGGGGGCGCTCGACGGCGTCCGGGGGGTGGCGGCGCTGATGGTGCTGGCAGAGCATACCGGGGTGCTGAAGGGGATCGGGTCCCTCGGCGTCTGGCTCTTCTTCTGCCTCAGCGGTTTTCTGCTGGCAGCACCGTTCATCAAGGAACCGGCCAGGGCCGTGTCACCCGGTTTCATGGCCACCTACCTGGTCCGCAGGTTGAAACGAATTCTGCCGATGTACTACGCGGTGCTCACGGCGTCTCTGATGTTCAGCGGCAAGACCGACCAGTTCATCCGCCACATTCTCTTTCTCCAGGGTGACAGCCATCTCTGGACCCTGCCGCAGGAGATGTTCTTCTACCTCGTCCTGCCGCTGGTCGTCGCCGCCATCTACCTGCTGTTGCGGGGCAACCGGCTGCCGACCGTCATCTTCCTGCTGGTGCTGCTGGTCGCGGCGAACACGTACATGTCCACCCGCTACCTCGCGCTCTACGGCTACGGCAAGAAACTGGAGCCGATGATCGGCATCTTCCTCTCCGGCATGATGTTCTCTTACCTCTACCACTGGCTGGGGACCAATCGCCTGTTCCTGAGACTGGACCGGACCCATGTCCGGCGGTTCTGTTCGGTGACCGGGATCATCCTGCTGGTGCTACTGGTGGTCCTGTCGGCCCGGTTGGTGCCGGGGTGGACCCACTTCGATGCCCTGAGGAATCCCGGGACCTTCGGATTCTTCGCCGGGATGCTCATCCTGCTGCTCGTCCTCGCCAACAACACCTGCCTGAGCCGGATCATCAGCTTTCTGCCGCTGCGCGCCGTCGGTCTCGTCGGGTTCAGCTTCTACCTGCTGCATCCGACCCTGCTCGCCTTCATCAGGTCCGAGGTCGAGGACTATTACGGCATCCGTCTGAGCGGACTGCCGATGTTCATCCTCGCCGGTCTCGCCACCTATGGCCTTGCCGCCATCACCTATACCTATATCGAACGGCCCTTTCTGCAATCGACGGTTTCGGCAACCACGGAACCGCTTCAGAAGAAACAGGCATCCTCGGGCTCGGCCTGAAAGCCCCGTTATTTTCCATCCAGCCCGATCGTGAACATGGTCTCGAGGTCATGACGGGAGAAGGCCTTGAAGGCCAGCATGGTCTCGGTCTTCAAAATCGCCTGGATCGTCAGCAGCCTTCTGGTGACGAGATCGGAAAGATCGTCGTTGGCGGGAACACGGCAGATGACGACCAGATCGTAGGTCCCGCTCACCGAAAACACCTCGGAGACGCCTTCCATATCGGCCAGCTGCTGGGCCACTTCATTGATCTTCGACCGCTCGACATTCAACAGAATAATAGAGGTAACCATTTAATTTTTCTCCAATAAATACGAATTGCCAGCTTCTTTCCAAAATTGTTCCACACCCTCCCGGATCGTGCCGCCTCACCGAACTGGTGCGTCCCAGCGATATCTTCATGCCGTTCCGATCCGCATGAAGTCAGGTGATCTGCCGGAGCCGGCTGCGCAGTTCTTCCAGTTCTTCGAGGAGATCGAGGGCCAGGGCGGCGCCCGGCAGGTTGACGCCGAGGTCGTGCTGCAACCGGCATGTGACCTGGATCCGTTTGATCGCCACGGCATTGAAACGCCACGTTTCCGGCGACGAACCCTCCGGGGTCAGGACGCCCTCGTTGACCATCTCGAAGACCAGTTCATGATCGACCCGGCAGATGGTGCAGATTTCGCTGAACCCCCAGGTCATGTCTTCGTCCAGGACAGTGATAAAATATTTTTCCATCATGGCTTATCCTCCCAGACCGGACCGGGGATTGAAGGGCATCAGTTGCGCCATCCGCAGATACAGTTCCTTCTGTTCGGCCGTTCTGGCCTCCGGGACATGAACGGCCAGGGTCACATACTGGTTGCCGGCCTGGTATTTCGAGCACAGCCCCCGGCCCTTGAGCCGCAATTTCTGGCCGCTCTGGGAATTGGCGGGCAGTTTCAGATCGACCTTGCCGCCCAGCGTCGGCACGGCAATGGTCGCGCCCAGCGCCGCCTCCCACGGGGTGATCGGCAAGGTGAGGTAAATATCCCTCTTGACGACCGTGAAAATCTGGTGTGGCAGGAAGACGATTTCGAGGAAGAGATTGCCATGCGCGCCCCCTCTCCCCGCGCCTGCCTCGCCCTGCCCTTCGAGCCGGATCTGCTGTCCTTCGATGACTCCCTTCGGAATCGTGACCTGCAGTGATTGGGGCTGGACACTGATGCGTCCGCCCCCCTCATCGACCGTCCGGTTCAGGGTGATCGTCTTTTTGGCCCCGAAATAACTGTCTTCCAGCGAGATCGATATCTGCGCATGGAGGTCGCGTCCGATATCCTGGAAGCCCTGGTCGAAAAACGAGAATCCCTCCGGAGCCTGCCGGCTCGAGCCGCCACCGAACAATGACTCGAAAAAGTCGCTGAACTGGTGCGGCGACGCCCCGCCGGTGCTGAATCCGCCGGTCCGGAACCGCTGCTCCCAATCGGGGGGCGGGCGGAAATCCTGACCGGCCTTCCAGTTGGCACCAAAGCTGTCATAGGCCTTGCGTTTTTCTTCGTCCTTCAGGACTTCATAGGCCTCATTGATTTCCTTGAACCGCGCTTCGGCATCCCTCTCCTTGTTGACATCGGGGTGATACTTGCGGGCCAGTCGTCGATAGGCCCTTTTGATCTCCTCCGCCGAAGCGTCCTTGGCAACATGGAGGGTCTTATAATAATCCTTGTATTCCATAGCACTCCTCCGGCTGTCGGCGCAGCCCGACTGCATAGATCGCGGCTAGTGTTGATCTTCCTACGATAATCAAGATCTGACAGCACGCAACAGGGAACCGGGCCGGAGCCAGGGACAGCAGCCGTCATCTCCGACCCGGCAGGGGAGATTGCCACCCCCCTGGTCCTCCCGGCAGCGGCGGCCGACCCTGACGGACCAGGTGGCGATGCGTCGCAACGGATCACCGGCATCCAGCTTCAGTACAGCATACCTCGGCCGGAAGATCAATGCCTTCCCTGCCTCAAGGGGAGGCTTTTTTGGTCTGCAGCACCAGCATTTCGCAACGGCCGCAGTCGAACCGCAATTCATAACAGCCGGTATTGTCGCAGAGAACCAGCGGTTCATCGATCGCCGCCGGATCCCTGTTGTCCTTCGGGCAGATGCCAAGCTGCCGCCTGAGGCAGTAGCGGCAGGTCATCAGGACCGCTTCGTCCGCCGTTTCCGCAGCGCCAACGGCCGGGGGGAAGGCGGCCACGCCGTGGCGGCGGTAGAACCGCCGCGCCGGCTCGTTGGTGATATTGGCTAGACACGCCGTTTCCGCCGCCGGCCAGACCGCCCCCCCGGCCTCCTCCTTTCTACCCGGCCGCACATGGCGGGCCAGACGGGTCTCGACATGGTGGGCCAGGGCCGCGCGCCGCAGGTCGTTGAGGGCGGCCGCCGGGACGTGGAGCGATGGAGCGACGGCGACCTCGACCTGCCGGACGGAAAAGATGGTGCCGCCGCTTTTCCCCATCTGCCGCCTGACGATCTCTTCGATCCGGCCGGGGATCGTTGCGTCAACCTTCTCCATCGGCCGGGCAACGGTCGAGGTGCAACCGTCCTCATCCTCGACCACGCAGCGCAACCCGTCCGCCGTCTCCTCCACCCGGAGGTCGAGCGCGATTTTCCGGCAGTCCCTGCTGGCTGCCAGCTGGCGCGAGAAGACGCTGTCGAAGTTGCGGTAGATCATGGTCCCCGGTTCGAGCGGCACCGCCTCCTGCGGATAGATCCTGGCTCCCTCGACGCGGTTGGCCTTGATGCCGACCAGTGTCCCCTGCCGGTCGAAAAAACAGAGCCCGTCGCCATTGCTGATCACCATCTCCGTGTCGAGGGTGAAATACTGCCGCTCGACCCTGCCGACCACGCCGACCGGCTGCCCGATCGCCTTCGGGCTGTCGATCGCTCCCGGCCGGTTGCGGGGATCGACCAGAAAATAGTCGGTCCCGCCGCGACTGAAGGTCCTGGCCGGATCGGGCACGAAATCGAAGCGGCAGCGACCGGAGGACGAGCGCCGCCGGCTGCCGTCGGCCTCGAGCAGCCGGTCGAGGAGCAGCCGGTAGGCGGCGGTGACGTTCTTGACATAGCGTTCGTCCTTGAGCCGGCCCTCGATCTTGAAGGAACTGACCCCGGCCGCCAGCAGCGCGCCGAGGTGGCTCGACAGGTCGAGATCCTTGAGGGAAAGGAAGTAGCGGTCCCGGCCCAGCTTTTTCCCCCTGCCGTCTCGGAGACTGTAGAGATGGCGGCAGAACTGGGCGCACTCGCCGCGATTGGCGCTGCGGCCGACGACCTGCTCGCTGATGGAGCAGCGGCCGCTATAGCAGACACAGAGGGAGCCGTGGACGAAGCATTCGAGAGGGACCGTGGTGGCGGCCCGGATCGCGCCGATCCGAGCGAGGCCGAGTTCCCGGGCCAGGACGACCTGGGAGAAGCCGACCTGTTGAAGAAACCGTACCTTGTCGACCGTCCGGTTGTCGGTCTGGGTCGAGGCGTGGAGCGGAATCGGCGGCAGGTCGCACTCAAGCAGGCCCAGGTCCTGGATGATCAGGGCATCGGCGCCGGCATTCCACACGCCATGGGCGATGGCGACAGCCTCGTCGAGTTCGGCATCGGTAAGGAGGGTGTTGAGGGCGACATAGACCCGGGCGAAGTACTGGTGGGCGTAACGCACCAGCCGCTCGATGGCGGCGAGGTCATTGCCGGCGGCGGCCCGGGCGCTGAATCGCGGCGCCCCGAGATAGACGGCGTCGGCGCCATGATCGATGGCGGCGATACCGCAGTGAAGGTTCCGCGCCGGGGCGAGCAGTTCCACCGGCCAGGGTGGGATGAGCGATTTTTCAGGTTCCATACCGGATTGTGATCGGCGAGGGAATTCCCCGACCGTTACAGGCCGAGGTCGGCATTGATCAGCACGACCGTGATCCGTCCCTTGGGATAGGACTTCTCGGTGATCGTCCAGCTGTTGCAGATCCGCCCCGGACTCCGGCAGTCGGCACACCGGGCGGTCTGGACACAGGGGGTCTTGCAGTCGAGCCGCATCGCGTTGGCCGGTGCGGCATAGTTCTTGATCCGCAGCATGGCGGCCTCGAGATCGGGAACGATCTTGTTGCGCCCGGCGAGGAGGATGACCGCCTTCGGACCGAAGGTGATGGCCGCGGCCCGGTTGCCGATCATATCGAGATTGACCACATGCCCGGCCTCGGCGACCGCGTTGACGCCGCTGCAATAGACGTCGGCGAGCAGGGCCCGGCGGCGGCGTTCGAGCTTTTCCCCCGCCGCAATCCCCGGTTCATCCGGACGGATGACCTCGTAGCCGCAGTCGGCACCGTTGAGGAAATCATGGAGACCGGTGGCCTTCATGGTCATTGAGCCCCCATAGGAGACAACCCGGGCCCCGCTGGCCGGCAGGAGGTCGTCGCAGACCGCCCTGGCCGCGGCGGCGGCCGTATCGACGACGACGGCGGCGAAGTTGTTGGCGACCAGTCGCTCCTTCACCACCTGCAGACGCAACTGCCAGTAGTGCTGCACCGGGTCCTTCATTCCTCCTCCTTCCATCGCACCTGGCGATCAAGGTCAAAATGTGATGATTTCATACCCATCGCTGACAAACCGCTCCAGCGAGGGATGCCCCTTCATCTCGCCGTCGATGGGGAGCCCCTGTTCCTGGGCGCTGTTGAAGGCACCCATCTTTACCGAACAGGATTCACAGACGCAGGCCAGCAGACCCTTGTCAATCATCTCCTTGTAGAGGGTGGCAAAAGGCGTGTCGGGACGGGCCAGTTCGGGGATGAGCCTGGTCGCCGCCCCCTCGATGACCACCTTGACATCATACCCCTTGCTGTGGAAATCGAGGGCATAGAGCATGACATGGGCAAAGCAGGTGAGTTCGCCATCATAGGCGATAAGGGTGATTTTTTTCATTCTTCCTCCATGTATCGATGCCGTTGCGCATCACAGCGTCAACTCAAAACCCGAACGGTGATGGAAGTCGGCTCCCGCTCCCCGATGGCGAAGGGCCCAGTACGACACCTCCCCGTGGCGGTGTTCGAGGACGGCGCAGATCCCCAGCTCGAGGGTCTGCTCCTCCCGGATGATCGGGGAGAGATCGACTTCCATCCCGACCCGGACCTCATTGCGACCGGCATGGAACGCACAGGGGAGCCTCCGGAGCGCTGTCTCCTCGACCATGCCCGTGCGGTAGCCGTCGAAATGGTAGACATTCCAGTCGCCGTTCGGGGCGAGATTGACTTCCCAGTATTCCGCCGCCGTCTTCTGCCCTATGAAGCACTCGAAACAGCTGTGCCGCCACAATTCGTGCCGACGCCGCCCCGGTTGCCTGGGTCCGGGCACATCAAGACCGCCGATATCCCCTGCGACCCGGTAATGCAGGGAGAGGACGCCGCCCTGCCGCAGCGCCGTCCCGGTGATCGCCAGGCGGGGACTGACGGGGTCGGGACTCCGAGCGAATCGTTGCAGGGAAAAGACGTACATCCTCCGGCCTCTCTTAATCTGGAGGCCGCCTCAGTGACCGGAACGAACCACAGCGTCACCAATCCGATCGCCACAATCGGGTTCGAAGAAGGTCCAGCGGATCTGGGGAAAGCTCTCCTTCAACCGCCGTTCAATGGCATTGATGGCGGCAATCAACTCCGTCTGGTCGCCGCATTCCCGCATCTCGGCCTTGACCGCGACCATCACGTCCTGCCCGAGCTGGAGGGTGATCACGTTGAGGAGTCTGCCGATCTCCTGCTGCGAGGCAAGATATTCCTCGATCGCCTTCTGGACCCGGGGCGCCGTGCTCTGGCCGATCAACAGGCTCTTGACCTCGACGCCGATGAAGAAGGCGATCAGGACCAGCAGGACGCCGATGGCGATGCTGCCCAGGGCATCCCAGAACGGGTCGCCGGTGAGGATCGTCACGCATATGGCGATCAGGGCCAGAACGAGGCCGAAGAGTGCCGCCAGGTCTTCGCCGAAGACCACGATCAGTTCACTCTGCCGGCTTTCGCGGAACCAGCGGACCAGACTCCGTCCTTCCCGCACCTTGTTGACCTCCCGCAGACAGCCCCACAGCGAGACCGATTCAGCGGCGATCGAGAAAACGAGAACCCCGATCGCAATCCAGGGCGATGACAGGGCGGCCGGATGCTGGAGCTTGTGGAAGCCCTCGTAGATCGAAAACACCCCGCCCATGCTGAACATGATCAGGGCGACGATGAAGGACCAGAAATAGATGCTCTTGCCGAAACCGAGGGGATACTCCGGCGTGGCCGGCCTTTTCGCCTGTTTCAATCCCACCAGCAGCAGCAGCTGGTTGCCGCAGTCGGCAAGGGAATGAACCGCCTCGGCGAGCATCGCCCCGGATCCGGTCATGATCGCCGCCGTCAGTTTGGCGGTGAATATCGCCAGATTCGCCCCCAGGGCATAGAAGATGGATTGCAGCGAGTTGGAATGTTCGGCCATGGAACCTCCAGCGGCGGAGCGGTTCAGGAAAATGGATGCACAGGCCCACCGATGGTCGGCCGTCGCGCCCCTATCTGGTATTTACTCAAAGAAAGGTCGTCTGACAAGAGCCCAGCGACGGACCCCTCGCTGCAGGAAAAAGGCCTGATACCGGGTTGACAGCCCGACCCCGGCCGAGCTCCCTTCCGCCCCAGGAATGGCGGGCCGGTTCCACCCGAGATCTTTCGCCTTGTCAACCAATAGCGCCGTCACTATAATCATCCTCCTGGCAACACGAGGAATTCCAGCACACAGGTTCACCGGGCCAAGCGGAGGGGTATCCGATGCCGTCAGGCAACACCAGCGACCGGAGCAATATGGATCCAGGCGATCGACAGCAGCGGGGGATGTTCGCCGTCCACCTCGGACTCGCGGCCAACGCCGTCCTTGCCGTACTGAAGACCGGTATCGGCATCGTCGGTCACAGCCCGGCCCTGCTTGCCGACGGCATCAATTCCACCTCGGATGTCGCCTACGGCGTGGTGGTCAGCATCTTCATGCGCCTCTCCGGCAAGCCGGCCGACCGGGAACATCCCTATGGCCACGACCGGCTCGAATCGATCGCCGCGATCGTGATCGGCGCCTTCGTCATCACCACCGCCATCTCGATCTTCTGGTCATCACTCGACAACATCTACGATCTCCATCGCGGTCAGAGCGATTTCCTCGGCGCCTCCCGCCTGGCACTGTGGATCGCCGGGGCGACCGTCATCGTCAAGATCGTCCTGGCCCTGTGGACCAGAAGGGTCGGCGACCAGACCCGGAACACCGCGGTCGTCGCCCTCGCCGCCGACCACCGCAACGATATCTTTTCCGCCCTCGCCGCCACCATCGGCATCATCTTCGGCCGGATGGGCTTTCTCTGGATCGATCCCCTCGCCGGCGGCCTGGTATCACTCATCATCCTCGACACCGGAATCGGGATCATCCGCCAGGCCAGCGCCGACCTGATGGACACCCTCCCCGGCAAGGGCCTGAGCCGACAGATAGCAGACCTCCTCCAGGACGTCCCGGGCATCGACCATATCGAGGACATCCATGGGCACCGCTTCGGCCCCTATCTGGTGATCAACATCACCGTCGGGGTTGCCCCCGATATCACGGTGGCCGAAGGCGACAGAATCGCCTCCCAGATCGAAACCATCCTTGTCCGCCAGATCGACTTCATGCGCCGGGTCTTCGTTCATTATCATCCGGCGGCACAGCGCCCGCCACAGAATCCGCCGCCGGTCGACCGCCGGTCCTGAGCCCGGGATTCAGGCGATGGCGCGATAATCTTCATGCACACTCGCCGCTCGCAGGTCGTGGAAGTTCGAACTGCAGGACCGGTTGAACGAACAGCTCCGCGAGTGCGTCACCCCTGAAAGAACCTTATGCCGATTTGACGGCCTGTTTTGCTCCCTCCCTTCCCATCATTCTCGACGAACAAACCATCGCTACAATGTAGCAACAAATTGCGAATAACAGCATATTCCTGAAACCGAGATACAGGGAAAGGATGACGGCGGTAATGCTTCCGATGACCGTAAAGAGCCCATTGAACGCCCAGGCCCAGGCCACAGTTCCAGCAGGTTTGTCCCGTGTTGCAAGGATCCCGAGGGGAAAGGCCATGCCGAGAAAAAATGTCAGCGGAAAGAGAAAGAGGACGGCACAGAAAGATCGCAGGAACGTCCCGAATGTCAACAGGTACTCAAAACTGGCCTGATAGCCGAAAGCGATACCCAAAGCCGACAGTATGATCCCTATGAAACAGACGAAGTATCGTCTCCGTTCGAAGAGTTGCAGCATCTCCGAAGAAACGCTACCGATGCCGGCGCCGATAAGATAGGTGAACACGACCACTGTGTAGGTGTACAAGGGGTAGCCGATAAGCTTCATGAATACCTGGATCGAAATCAGTTCAAAGATGATGAAGCCCATGCCGATACAGGAGAAATACAGCAGGGTTTCCCCCTTGCCTTGCCATTTTTCCTTTCCCGTCCTGGAGAATACGAGGGGGACCATCGTAAAGATCGCGGCAAAGACGAGGGCGGCGCCTGAAGTAACAATCAGATGAATGATGTCCCGAGGGAGCCCATTCTGCATGCGGGAATTCAGCAATCCGGATACGGACATATTGACGAATGCATCCTTGTCGACAGCCGGTAACTGCTGCATCGTCTTGATCAAATGGTTGAAAAATGGCCGATCATCGGTAGTGGCAGAGATATTGTACGGTATCCTCTGCTCGATTTCCGCCGGCAGTTCTCCGCTGAAAAACGCATCGCTCAGGAAATTCTCCTTAGCCGGACCATAGGGATTCACCGCGAATACCGAACCGTTCATGAACGACCTGATTCTCGACACCTCCTCTCTGGTCCACGGAGACATCTTCACCAGAAAGGTCGGGAGATTATCCCAGGAGGCCGGTACTTCTAAGACCAGGACGTGATTTTTGAAGTCAGTTAATCCCAATTCCCGCCAGGCCTTCGCAGCGGTGAGAACCATGCGTGGATATATATGGTGGTTGATATGCAATATTCCATCGGAATTAAGATGGGTGAAGTATTCTCTGTAGGCGTCAGTGGTTTGCAGATAGGTTGCGCTCAGGGCACCGCTTCCCGAAGCAATGCTGGAACTGGTATGGTTACTGTTTAATTGGATGATGTCGAATTTCTTTTGGCTTGAACGAAGGAAGCTCCTTCCCTCTCCCTTTTGTATATTACACTGGGGGGCATTCATGACCCCGCCGATATACTCATTGTATTTTCCCTTGCCGAGGTCAACGACCTTACCAACCAACTCTATCCCGTCGACATGTTTTGCGCCGTATACCAGTGCCCCTTTTGCCTCCTGCCCCCCGGCGCTCCCAATAATCAAGACCTCCTGATCGGTATCCTGTTTCAAGAAATGGGAAACGAGAACCCCTCTGCCCCAGAAATGCGAGGTCGCCTTTTCGGGGAGTTCCTCTCTCAGCTGCTTGTAATCGCCATTGAATTTGTAGAAATAACTGGTCTGGGAACCACCGTCATAGGCTATCCACCGGATAGCATCCTTCTTCGGGTATCGAACGACATCTATTTTGGAAATAGGATCCCACCATGAGCCATCGATAAAGCCTCGATCGGCCATAAGCGTTGCCAGTCCCCGCTTATCCATATGTGGAGAAAACTCATAATATCCGTCTTTCAATACCACTGCGGCCACCAATCCGATCGCAGCTATAAGCGGGATGCACCGCAGGATCCGGCTCGGAATCAATATCGCCAGGGCGACCAATCCCAACGCAGCCACGATGACAATCAACCCAACCGTGCCAAAATGCGGTAACAGGGGGATTATCAGCAGGCAACCGAGAGAGGCCCCGATCAGGTCCCAACAGTAGAGCCGGCGAATATCCCCGGCGTACGCGCTGAAACCGCTTGAAAGAATCAAACCGGTGATAAAAAAAGGTATACTGATGGATGAGTAGATGATGAAGAAATTCAGAACAGCCCGAGGAGTGCCTTGGCCTCCGATAGCCGAGAAATCGAATTTGAATGTATCGATCACTGGGATAACCGCCAGTGTCGAAAGCACCATAAGCGTCACCAGGGTGGCGATGTAACGCGTTGTCAGGGTTTCCTTGACTTTCGGTCGAAGTGACAAGTACACACCGGCAAGGCCGAAGGCGAACATGGCGAGGGTGATGACCATGAAGGCCATATGCGGATACCACAGGACATCGAAGACCCGGATAAGCGTCAACTCAAGCAGGAGTGCGGCGCCAGCAACGATAAAGATCAAGAAGGAGAGAACTCGTACGGTCGGTTGCGCGTTTTGAGGTAAGATGGACGGCGATGTTGTCATATCTGGCTCATTCAGAGTGTGTTGTCACAAAATTGTGGCATAGACGGAAAAAGGCCAACAAAACTAACACACAAATCGCATCAAAACAAGTCCCGCCAGGGAGTTCGGCGAGTAATCAACCACCGGCTGCGGCAGGTGGTTGGTGAGTTACGAAGCGTATCGTCCCGGTGGTCACCAGCCAATCGGCGGGCTCATGGTTGAAGCGATGCAGAGTGGCATGATCGTAGCCCCCGGAACCACACGGCCATGATCGATGGGTCACTCAACCTGCACGGTTGACGACCAGTGGCAAAGCGGGATCCAACGATGAATGCCTTTCGACGAATAATCCGAGGGGAAGCCGGGCAGGAAGCATAGCCGTGATTGTCCTGGGGGCTGGAGGAGGAACAGCAGGTAAAAAAAAAGCCTTGGGGGTGATACGTCGACCACCCCCAAGGCTTGCATCTCCAAGTGGTCGGGATGAGAGGATTTGAACCTCCGACTCCAGCGTCCCGAACGCTGTGCTCTACCAGACTGAGCCACATCCCGACCTTTGCCATTTTCCCGTGCGGAAACCCCTGGAAAACAGATGTGCAATTAATATCTGCTCAGACCGGCAAAGTCAAGCGCAAAAGCCGGCCGGAAAAACTCCGCTTCCACGATACCACAATGCCCGGTTGCCGCAGGGCAGATCACGCCAGTCGGCAGCCATACCCGGCTAAAGCGGCCAGAACCACAACCATGTAGGAATAATTCTCATTTAAAATTGACAATCAGTTTTGCCGGGATATAATTGCTCACACGCATTGCCCCCGAATATCCAGACATGGAACAGATCGATTCAACCCATTCAAGGAGGCATCATGAAGAAAAACGGAAAGCTCACCAGCAATAACGGCGCCCCGGTCGTCGACAATCAGAACGTCATGACCGCCGGCCCTCGAGGGCCGCAACTCCTGCAGGATGTGTGGTTTCTCGAAAAGCTCGCCCATTTCGACCGCGAGGTGATACCGGAGAGGCGGATGCACGCCAAGGGATCCGGCGCCTACGGCACCTTCACCGTCACCAACAGTATCACCAAATATACCAGGGCCAAAATCTTCTCCAAGGTCGGTAAGAAGACCGATCTCTTCGTCCGCTTCTCGACGGTCGCCGGCGAGCGCGGGGCGGCCGACGCCGAGCGCGATATCCGCGGCTTCGCGATCAAGTTCTACACCGACGAGGGCAACTGGGACCTGGTCGGCAACAACACCCCGGTCTTCTTCCTCCGCGACCCGCTGAAATTTCCCGACCTCAATCACGCGGTCAAGCGCGACCCGCGCACCAACCTGCGCAGCGCCAGGAACAACTGGGATTTCTGGTCGTCGCTGCCCGAGGCCCTGCACCAGGTCACGATCGTGATGAGCGACCGCGGCATCCCGGCCACCTACCGCCATATGCACGGATTCGGCAGCCATACCTTCAGCTTCATCAACGCCAGGAACAAGCGACACTGGGTCAAGTTCCACTTCAAGTCCCAGCAGGGGATCAAGAATCTGACCGACGCCGAGGCGGAAGCCCTGGTCGGCAGGGACCGTGAGAGCCACCAGGTGGATCTCTATAGCAGTATCGAGAAGGGCGAATTCCCCCGCTGGACCATGTATGTGCAGATCATGACCGAGGAGCAGGCCGCTCAGCTCCCCTACCATCCCTTCGATCTGACCAAGGTCTGGTACCATCGGGACGCGCCGCTGATCGAGGTCGGCGTCCTCGAGTTGAACCGCAACCCCGAGAATTACTTCGCCGAGGTCGAGCAGGCCGCCTTCAATCCGGCCAATGTCGTCCCCGGCATCGGCTTCTCGCCCGACAAGATGCTCCAGGGCCGGCTCTTTTCCTACGGCGACGCCCAGCGCTATCGTCTCGGCGTCAACCACCACCTCATCCCGGTCAACAAGGCCCGCTGCCCCTTCCACAGCTATCACCGCGACGGCATGATGCGCGTCGACGGCAATTATGGCAGCACCCTCGGCTATGAACCGAACAGCTACGGCGAATGGCAGGAGCAGCCCGAATTCGCCGAACCGCCCCTCGCCCTCTCCGGCACCGCCGATCACTGGAATGCCCGCGAGGACGACAACGATTACTTTACCCAGCCGGGCAAACTGTTTCGCCTGATGACCGTCGCCCAGAAAGAGGCCCTCTTCGGCAACACCGCCCGGGCCATGGGTGATGCCCCGAAGGAGATCAAGATCCGGCATATCGGCAACTGCCTGAAGGCCGACCCCGATTACGGCAAGGGTGTGGCCAAGGCCATGGGTATCCCGTTGAAGGATGTGAAATAGACTGGGTCGAAATCACCGCGAGAAATAACAGGGGGAAGGCCGGCGGCCCTTCCCCCTCGTTATGACATGACCGGTTTACCGGAGAATGAACCCGAGAACCTCCAGATCCTTGGCCCATGGACTCCAGGGACCGGTGACGAAACGGGCGGTCATGGTTTTCGGACAAAAGATGACCCTGGCGTCGCGATCGAGATTGCACCGGCGATCATAGTTGGTATGACTGAGGCGGAGGGACCAGGTTCCGTCAATGTTGGGACAGACCTCTTCGACATAGGCAGGATGGCCTGTCGGCATATTGCGCCGACTGTTGCCGGCAAGGATGATCACCGATCCGGCCTGCGGCCGCTCCGAGACCGCTCCCTGTTGCATGGCGCAGGAGTACCACTGGACCGGGCTGGTGTTGCCCAGCCGGCAGATATCGATGCCGGATCGGCAACGGGCATAGATCAGGCTCTGCGGCTGGCACCGGGTGGTTCTGGTGGTCTTGACGGTTTTTTTCTTCCCCTTCTTCAATCGCACCGTTTTGGTGCAGGGAATACGCCTGCCCGGCTGCAGGTCGAAACAACGGTCGCCATCCGTTCCCCGGGCAACCTGACACTCCCCGGCGGTTGCGTCGCCTTTCACCTGCGCCCGGGCGGCGGCACCGATGCCGGCCTGGTCGACCGGCGGCAACCCTGGCTCGGTCATGCGGCATTCGCCGACAACCTGCGGATCCCCATCCTGCTCCTGCAGCGGCGGTGAGCCGGCGCAGCCGGTCAGAATCCACAGCCAGAGCAAGATGACAAGCGGCCACCGCGGCGAGGCCGTCACAATCCGGATCAACACCTGCACGGCCCCTCCTTTCTTCCGCTTTTCATCCGATCAGTTGATGCTGATGCTCTGGCCATGACTGGGAACGGTAACCTCGAAACCCTGCTCCCGCAGATAGGTGGCGAAGGCCAGCGACTGCTCCTCCTCGCCGTGCACCAGGGCGATCTTCTTGATCCGCAGATTCGACTCCCGGAGCACCCTGGTCAGTTCATCGCGGTCGCCATGGGCGCTGAAGCCGCCGACGGTGTGGACCTTGGCCCGCAGCGGGTATTCCTTGTTGTAAAAGGTGAGGATCGGCGCCGGGCCCTTGCGGCCGCCCTCCTCATAGGCCTGGCCCAGTTCCTGGATCCGCCGCCCCAGGGTGTTCTGTCCCATATAGCCGACGATCAGCACCGTGTTGCGTTCGTCGTGGATCTTGTGCCGCAGGTGATGCAGGATCCGCCCGCCCTCGCACATTCCCGACCCCGAGAGGACGATATGCGGCCGCTCGTCGCGGTTGAGGGCCATCGAGTCCTCCACGGTATGGATGAATTTCAGATACTCGAAGCTGAAGGGATTGAGCCCGTTCTGCAGGAAGGTCCGGTGGGTGTCGAGATCGTAGGTCTCCGGGTGTTCACCGAAGACGTTGGTGATGTCGGTGGCCAGCGGGCTGTCGATATAGACCGGGATCTTGGGCAGTTGGCCCTCCATGTAGAGTTCATGGAGAAAATAGATCAGTTCCTGGGTCCGGCCGAAGGCAAAGGCCGGGATCAGGACCGAACCACCCCGGGCATAGGTCTCCTCGACGATGCGGCGGAGCGCCGGCTTCATATCGACCACCGGATCGTGGAAGCGGTCGCCGTAGGTGCTCTCCATGATCATCAGGTCGATATCGCGGTGCTCCTCGGGAAACTGCAGCGTCGGGTCCTCGATGATCGGTTTGCCGAACCGGCCGATATCACCGGAGAACATGAGGGTGCGCCGCTGTTCCCCGGTTTTGTACTGGAGAGCGGCCATGGCCGAGCCGAGGATATGGCCGGCATCATAGAGGGTGCAGGTCAGATCCTGGCCGACGACCACCGGATGGCGATACGGTACGCCCTCGAAATACGCCAGCGACTCCTCGGCGGCCTGAATCGAGTAAAGCGGCTCGATGATCTCGAGATGGTGGTCGCGCAGGATTTTTTCGATCAGCGGGACGTTGAGATACTGGTTCTCGGTCTTGAGGGTCAGGCCGATCTCATGCATCTCGTCCTTTGACAGCCTGGCCTCGACGTTGCCGGCCCGGACTTTGGCGAGGAAGTTGCGGGCGGTCTTGTAATTGAGGTAGGCGGCGTCGCCGTCCTGAATCTTGGCCGCATCCCGCAACAGGTAGGCGCAGGCATCGGCCGTGGCCCTGGTGCAGAAGACCCGGCCCCTGAACCCCCTGCCGGTCAGCATCGGCAGGCGCCCCGAGTGATCGATATGAGCGTGGGAGAGCACGACATTGGTGATCGCCTGGGGATCGACCTCGAGAACCCGGTTTTTTTCTTCACTTTCTTTCCGTCTGCCCTGGAACAGCCCACAGTCGAGCAGGATCCTGTCATTGTCGGTGGTCAGGGTGTGGAAGGACCCGGTAACCTCCCGCGTCGCTCCATGAAACGTTACATGCATGATCAT
Source organism: Desulfoprunum sp. (assembly GCF_053613775.1). Lineage (NCBI taxonomy): Bacteria > Pseudomonadati > Thermodesulfobacteriota > Desulfobulbia > Desulfobulbales > Desulfobulbaceae > Desulfoprunum > Desulfoprunum sp. The sequence goes on along the minus strand of NZ_JBSHXH010000002.1, from coordinate 5,664 downwards.
CCTCTTTTCAGTATTCGTGTTTTCGTGGGGATGCAGGGCAAACGACTTTCTTCCTGCATGTTTTCAATCGGCAGCCAATTTCGGTTGGTTGAAACTGCGCAGACTGTGCAAGTCCTTCTTCTGCGAATAAGCGACAAGTCCCTGCGGATCGGGGTAGCCGATGGCGATAAACATGATGACCCGTTCATGTCTCTTCAGCTCGAGCAGGTTCTCCGCCCTCCGCTCCAGTGTCTCGATATCGGGCCAGTTGAGCGGGCAGGAACTGAGGCCCAGGGTTTCGAGGGCATACATGAAGGACATGATCGACAGCGAACTGCCTATATAGATACCGTGCCGGTCCCGTTCCCCGTAATAGGCGGAGAGGTCCCCGATAACGGCGCAGAGCATCGGGATATTGTGGCTGAAACCGGCCGTGCCAAGCGGCAGCGGTCGTAATATCCGCAGCGATTCCGGTTCATCGAAAAAACGATAGAAAAAAGGCTGCCGGTTGCAGGCCGTCGGCGATTCGGCTGCGATCTCCAAGGCCCTGTCGATCAGGACATGGGGCACCTCGGTCTGGAGGAACCAGCGCACCGATCGACGCCGTTTTGCCAGGGCGGCGAAACTGTCGAACGATACCGGGCATGAGCCACGCCGGCTGTAGGGTACCCTGCCGCCCCGCCCCTCTTCGGCTGGATGATCAACGCTGAGAAAGACCGCTTGGGCCCGCTCCACCAGACCCTCATCTGCCACAACCTCAAAATAGCTCTCGAGGATATCATGGGCCCAGGCCAGATCCTTGGCCCAGTCGGCAGCGCAACCGGCCATGCGGCATTCCCGATAGCAGTCGACCGTCTCGCCGATATACGACAGGGCGAAACGCTCACGACGGGGCCGCATCAGCAGGCCTTTTTCAATGCGATGGATGTTGCGCCGCAGCAGGGTCCGTGTCGAATTCGGATCAACCGTGGAATGATACAGCGCCAGGCCGGCGGCCACGGCCTGCTGCTCCCGCCGGAAGGCCCGGGAAAAAAATCCATAATAGAGGGTGCGGAGCCAGCCGGAACCGGCTACGCGCCGTAGAACGATGCGTTGCTTCGTGCTGAAGGCCCGACGCAACCAGGTCAGGACCACGGGGGGCATTTTTCTTTCGACGAACAGCATCAACGACATACGAAAAGCCCTCCTGTATGCGGGTTGGCGGCAGTTTCATCGGTGAGCCGGCTTCAATCGGAGATCGCCCCGTCATGCGTCGACAACTATACCATAACCCCCTCGATCCAAAATACAATTTATTCTGGCGGCAGGGGCCTGGACCAGAGGTGAGGTTGCCACTTCGTCAGAACTGTGACATAATAATGCAATTACAGATCATTTGCTCTCAACAGGAACAGTGGAGGAGCAGGACATGCCGGATTTTCCCTTGCAGGGGCTCGACCAATTCACCACCCGGGCGCTGTATGTCGGTAATCGCCTGGATCTCCATCCCTTTCGCAATACCAGCCGCCTCGCCGCCTCGCCGCTTGCCATCGGTGCCGGGGCGGTGGGGGTCGTCGTACTGTTCCGCTTCGGGGTCGTCGTCATGTTCGGCCTCAGTGCCGCGGAGGAGGCCGCCTTTCTCACCGCGATCACCTCGAGTATAATCGAACCCTACGACGGTCTCGAGGTCGAGGAGGTCACCGTTGAAATCACGCCGGACAAGGGGGATCGAGTCGATTCCTCCACCATTGTCCTGCCGGGCATCGATATAATGAAGCTGCAGATCATCGCCGATGCCCTCGCCAAAAGCGTGGTGCTGGGCTACTACGAGACGACCATCAACAGATCGTTCGACCGCATCGAGCCGCTGGCCTCGAAACTTCAGCTGGGAAAGACATACGGACACCAGAGCCGCAGCCTGCTCAGCCATATCGGCGATGTCCTGATGATCCAGGTGCGGATGGTGGGAAGAGTCGAGATCAGTGAAAAGCCCGAACTCCTCTGGGATCTGCCCCAGTACGAGCGACTTTTTGCCGATCTTGAAGACAACTACGAACTGCGGGAAAGGTATCTGGCCATCGAACGCAAGCTCGAACTGGTGTCGCGCACCGCCGAAACCCTCTTCGGCCTTCTGCAGAACAGGCGCTCACTGCGGGTCGAGTGGTATATCGTCTTTCTGATCCTGTTCGAGATCCTGCTCACGCTGTATGAAATGTGGCTGGCCTGAGATTCAGCCGATCAAGGCGTCGACGCAGATCCGATACAGCCGCGGGGTGCAGTGGCCGCAGATGGTCACCGTTGCCGCCACCAGGGACCTTCCCTGCTGCCGGCAGATGTGCTTTACCTTCTCGATCGATCCGGCGAAATTTCCCTTCTCCTGCATGTCATAAAAGTGCAGCCACCTCTGATGCTGGAGGGAGAGCAGTGCCAGATCGAGAAAGCCCTCAGCCGATTTCGGCAGGGGCATGACGATCCGGTCGAAGGTCTTCTTCAATCGCGGCACGACCGCCCGCACATCGCCCTCGTAGAACAGGACATTGGTGAGTCTTCTGTTGTACCCGAGATTCTTCATGGCGTAGGCATGGGCGATTGGGCTTTTCTCTATACCAATAACCCTGCACTGCGGCTGCGTTCGGCCGATGACCAGCGGGTACGGGCCTATCCCGGAAAAAAACACCAGGACCCGTTCACCCGGTTGCACCAGCGAGGCTATACGTTGACGCTCATTGCCGCTGCGGACGGAAAAATAGACGGCCTCCGGATCGACCAGCAGCCGCACCCCGTTTTCCCTGTGGAGCGTTTCCTTACGATCTTCTCCGCCGATGATCTCCAGCGGCAGGGTCCGGAATTCACCATCATGGATGCCCGCCCGCCGGGCAACCACCTTGATGCGGCGATGCAGATCGAGGATGGCCCCGGCAATGAGCCTCTTTTTGCCAAGCAATGCATCCGGGATGACGATGATGGCGATATCGCCGACAATATCATACGACTGGACGAAGATCGCCATTTCCTCGGGTGCCAGTTGGTCCCTCAGGATTTTTTTCAGTTCTCCGCTCATATCGTCAGCGTTTACGGAAATAACCGATGTGCGACACCCTCTCGAGCGAACGCGGTGGATCGCCGACAAAAAAAAGCGCCATGGAAAGACCGACCGCCAATTCCATGACGCCTGATCAGAGATGAACTCCGCGCCAATGCCGGCAGCAGAGAAGCGTAGAAAGACTATTTCCCTTTGATCTTTACAACATTGTCAGCAGCAGGTCCCTTTGGTCCCTGAACGATATCGAAACTGACACGGGCGCCTTCCTCGAGTGACTTGAACCCTTCTGATTTGATCGCGGAGTAATGAACGAAGATATCCTTTCCCCCATCTTGCTCGATAAAACCAAATCCCTTCGCATCATTAAACCACTTCACAGTACCTTCAGCCATCTTCTAACTCCTTTGTGCATTGTTCTCAAAAAACGGTTTTTGAGATACCATCCCGGTTATCCCAGCACAATTTTACCTATCCGTAGAAAATTTTCAAAGAAAAAGAAAAGATACATGCATATTTACCTTGCTGAATTGTTATATGATACAATCGCACAACTCGCCTTGTTTCACCTCCCGAAAATAACCTCTGATTATCAGAAACAAGACCTTTTGATCGGATAAGGTCATCGGCCACCGGGCGATGAAGGCATCGTTCCGCCCCGCCTTGACATTTCAGCCTTTCAATAGTAGCGTAAACACAGTGTACAGCATCCTTTTTCCCCGGATTTCAATGGACTCCATCCTCGCCGCCGTAACCTGGCTCGGCTCACTGTACGTCCTCCTGCCGTCAACGGTCCTGCTCGCTCTTGTACTCCTTAAGGCTGGACGGCCAAACGATGCGGCCCTGCTCGGTCTCAGCCTGCCGGCCACTACCATTGTCGTCCATCTCGTCAAACTTGTCGTCCGCCGCCCACGTCCGGAGGTCTCCAACCTGGTGGTGCCGATGCCTCCCGACTGGTCCTTTCCCAGCGCCCACACGGCCCAGGCGGCTACGTTTTTCCTGGTACTTACCCTGATCGCGATCCGTCGGCTGCCACCGTCCCGTTCCCTGCCGACGGCGCTCAGCTGCCTGCTGATCGTAGCCGGAGTCGGCTATTCGCGGATCCACCTCCAGGTCCACTATCCCTCGGATGTCATTGCCGGCCTGATCCTGGCGATCGGTATGGTGATGCTGGTGCAGAAGATTCTCCCGCATCTTCCATTGAATACTACCAGATAAGGACCGCCGCAGGGTAAACCGACAAAATTCTTCCCCGACCTGCAACCATGCGCAACAAGTTCCTCGGCACCGGCGAAAAAGGGTATCACCCGATCCGCAAGATCATGGTCTGCGTCTCCGGCCTGCGATATGCCATCCGCTACGATTTCAGTGTTTCCTACAAGGTGTTTCTGTCGATCAGCACGCTGGTTGTCTGCTTTTTGCTCCGACAATGGATCGATTTTCTCCTGATCATGGCGGCAACCGCGTTGATGCTGATCGCCGAGATGTTCAACAGTGCCATCGAGGCCCTGTGCGACTTCATCGAAACCCACGAGAACCACAAAATCAAGGTTATCAAGGATATATCGGCTGCAGCGGCCGGCCTCAGCATCCTCCTCTGGGCAACCATTCTCATCGTCGAGTTGTCACGGCTGCGGGCTGTCCTCCGTGCATAAAGCGCACAAAGCGCACAACTCTTACATGTCCTGCAACATCTCGTATTGTATTGAGATATGCGACTTGCAATGATTTGATTCGGTCTTTCCACATCACTTTAATCTGGGGTTGATTTAAAACTGAACTTATGCTTACCTGCAGTCTTGAAAACAGGATTCCAAGCAGTCGATACACGCGATACATATCATGTTCTCATCACGGAGGAAAAAATGTTCAAAATCGTGAGACGCCAGGAGATGACCGGTGGAACAGTAATACTCAACGAGATTGAGGCCCCGCTTATCGCCAAAAAGGCTCGACCGGGACAGTTCGTCATCCTGAAAGCCAACGAGAACGGGGAGCGGATTCCCCTGACGATGGCCGACACCGATCCGGAGAAGGGTACGATCACCATCATTTATATGGTTGTCGGCAAATCGACCGCCCTTTTCCGCGACCTGCAGGTCGGCGACAGCTATCAGGACGTCATCGGTCCCTTAGGCAAGGCCACCCACCTGGAGAAGGTCGGCAAGGTCATCTGCGTCGGCGGCGGCACCGGTGTCGCCGTGCTCCATCCGATCACCCGCGGTCTCAAGGAGGTCGGCAACGATGTCACCTGCATCATCGGGGCACGGAACAAGGACCTGCTGATCCTGGAAGATGAAATGAAAAAGGCATCCCACGACCTGCGGGTCTGCACCGATGACGGCTCCTATGGGCATCACGGTTTCGTCACCCAGGTCATGCAGGAAATCCTTGATGCCGGTGGCGTCAAGCTGGTCGTCGCGATCGGCCCGGTACCGATGATGAAGGCGGTGAGCAAGATCACCAAGGACTACAATGTTCCGACGATGGTCAGTCTGAATCCGATCATGGTCGACGGCACCGGCATGTGCGGCGGCTGCCGGGTCACCATCGGCGGCGAGACCAAGTTCGCCTGCGTCGACGGCCCCGAATTCGACGGCCACCAGGTCGATTACGATGAACTGATCAAGCGCCTCCAGGCCTATCAGGAAGAAGAGCGGGAGTGC
>NZ_JBSHXH010000001.1:0-359543 GCF_053613775.1 Desulfoprunum sp. | reverse complement strand
ACGACATTATGGTCAGTGAAAAACAAAGAGATTCGCATGAACCAAACAGATGCAGACACAACCTTGGTTGAGACGATAATCGACCGCTACACCAAAACCTGGTCTCTTCTCCTGCAATATGATGAAAACAGGCTTGATCGACCGGAAAAGACACACCCTTCTCAGATTGCATTGGATTATGATCAGGCAAAGAATGCAATTGCGATCTTCAAGGCCACTCTGGTCAATGCTTAATCACTGGAGCAATATCATGATTTATTACGCTCGTGAAAATCAGGAACTGGTCGATCACCTTACAGAAACAGCTAATCTTGCAAAAGCATTTGCCAGTATTTTTGGCTGTGGAAGTATTGCCTCTTTGGCTGGTTTGCTGCACGATTTTGGAAAATACACGCATACTTTTCAGGATTATTTGAAACGTAGTCTTGCTGGAGAGTACACGACACGCGGTGAAGTTATTCACGCCTTGCAAGGTGCGAAGTTTACTGAAATAATTATTAAAGACGATGTGATTAAGGACATCATTGGCAATGTCATCGCAACACATCACGGTGGCCTGTTCGACAATATTTCCAATGGTGAAAGAACATTATCAATCAAAACCAACAAAGGTGAGGATAAACTTCATTATAAAGAAGCCGTAAACGCATTTAACCCTGATATTATCGAAAAGGAACTTAAAGCGGAAATTTTGATTTTTTGTCGGACAAGCCATCAGAAAAAATTAAACCTGCACTTCATGCTCCATCTTTTGACGAAAGCGATTTATTCCTGTGTGGTAGATGCTGACAGATGCAATAGCGCAGGTTTGGAGATCAACGATACGATACCGGACTGGAATTGCTTGATTAAACTTTTAGAAAATCATTTGGCTTCCTTTCCAGACAAAAACGGTATTGATAAAGTCCGCATAAGTATTTCAGAGCAATGTAAAAAGGGAGGTTCTCGACAGCAAGGGATATACACTTTGTCCGTCCCAACTGGCGGAGGTAAAACCATATCAAGCTTTCGATTCGCGTTGGAACACGCAAAAAAGCATGAACTACAAAGAATCATTTATGTTATTCCTTATTTGTCGATTCTTGATCAAACGGCAAAAACAATTCGGTGCATGATAGCGGAATGCGACAAGAACGTTCGATGTACTAAAAGTGAGGAAGAGCGTAGCAGTTGTGAAGCATATCGTAAAACAGATGAGTTGATTCTCGAACATCATTCAAATATTGAAATGCCCGATGTGGACGATAAGGACGAAGAGTATCGTTTGCTGGCTTCCCGTTGGGACAGCCCGATTGTTTTAACCACAATGGTTCAATTTCTAGAAACGATTTACAGCAATAGAGCCTCAAAACTTCGAAAGTTTCACAATATGTCGGAGGCGGTTCTGATTTTTGATGAAATTCAAGCCTTGCCAATAAAATGCGTGCATTTATTCAATGCTGCAGCCAATTTTTTATCGGCTTTTTGCAAATCTACTATTTTGCTTTGTACGGCTACGCAGCCCCATCTGCATAAAACGGAGCGCCCTGTATTATTGTCTGACAAACCGGATATTGTCAGCATTTTTCCTGATGATTTAAAAATTTTTGACCGAGTCTACATTGAAGATAAAACTCAACCAGCAATGGATCACGAACAAATTGCTGCGTTGGCCAAAGCACAAATTGAACAGGGGAAAAGTACGCTTATTATTCTGAACACTAAAGGCGATGCCCAAAAAGTGTATGAACAATGCAAAGCAATTGAATGTGAAAAGGCTTTTTTGACGACCGATCTTTGCCCCGCTCATCGTATGGACATCCTCGGCCGATTACGAAAAAATCTGGACACTAAAACAAAACAGGTAACGTTGTGCGTCAGTACGCAACTCATTGAAGCCGGAGTAGATATATCATTTGACTGTGTCATTCGCGCGGAAGCCGGTATTGACAGCATTATCCAGGCAGCCGGGCGGTGCAACCGGAACAAAGAAAACTCAATATTACAGTCGGTCTTTGTTGTCGATGTCGAAGGTGAAAAACTTTCGCGACTCCCCGAAATTAAGGAGGGAAAAGGTGTTACGTCAAGAGTGTTTCGTGAAAAGCAGTGTGCCGATCTGCTGAGCGATGAAGTGATAGAATGTTATTACAGATATTATTTTTTCGATCAGCAAAAAGGGGAAAATATCGGCAAGATGGATTTCAAAACGAAGGATGGCAATACAACGATCTTCAGCTTGCTCAGCAATAATCCGTTGGGGAGCGTTGCATATAGAAATCGTAACAACATAGGTTATACTGGCTTGCCAATTGCTTTCCAAACAGCGGCGGAGGAGTTTTCAGTGATTGAAGGTACCCAGATCGGCGTCGTTGTTCCTTATGGTGATGCCTTGAAATTTATTGATGAATTCCAACACTCTTACAGCCCAAAAGAAAAAATGCGTATTTTAAAGCGGTTGCAGCAATATACCGTCTCCGTGTATTCGAACACTTGGGATGAAATCAAACATGCTGCCATTATCGTGGATGACACATTTTACTTGTTGAGTCCAGACTATTACGACGTAGCGGAGCAAGGGTTGAAGCGGGAGGCAATGTTGTCTTTATTGAATGTGTAAATTTAGGAAGAGGTGTCAGATGGACAAAAAACGCAACTCTGTGGAATTCAAAATCACAGGACGATACGCCATGTTCGCCGATCCCGTTACGCGGGTGGGTGGCGAAAAGTTTTCTTACCAGATTCCGACGTATCAGGCGCTCAAAGGCATTCTTGAAAGTGTTTATTGGAAGCCGACATTTATTTGGTATATCGATGCTGTGCGAGTGATGAAGAAGATTCAGACTGAGTCAAAAGGAATCAAAACACTGCAAATGGATGGAATTTACCCAAGCCAAAGAAATCCAGAGAAACAAAAGGAGGCGGCAATCTCTGACCTTTCCTATTACACCTACTTACGGGATGTGGAATATGAGGTTCTCGCGCATTTTGATTGGAACAATCATCGAAATGACCTTCGTGATGACCGCGATGAAAACAAGCATCATAACATCGCCAAACGCAGCATTATAAAGGGCGGTCGACGGGATATATTTCTCGGAACTCGGGAATGTCAGGGATATGTTGAACCATGTGTTTTCGGTGAAGGGGATAGTTTTTACAAGGATTATGGCGAGCTGGAATTCGGTGTGCAATTTCACGGATACGACTATCCGGATGAAACAGGAAAGGATGAGTTGGCTGTCCGCTTATGGAGAGCGAAAATGAAAGACGGTCTCATTGAGTTTCCAATGCCGAAGGACTGTGATTCTTCATTGCGACGCATTATTCGAAAGATGAAAGCGAAAAAATTTGAGAGAGACCGGACCTTCTCCTTCCTCTTTAACGATCCTACCGTGACGGACTTATTATCAGAGGTATAATCATGGGATTCTGGCAAAACTTGGTCGAAAGTTACGATCAAAATGCTGAAGCGTTGAAAATAATCTATCCACTTTCAACAACCTCCATCTCCAACAACAGTGGTATTATCGCCATCATCGTTATTGACGGCGATGGTAAATTTATTCGTTTCGATAAAATCCAAAAGAAGTCCGAGGCAACCAAAAAGAGCCCCGGAAATCCAATCATCAACATCACGATCCCGGCATCAGAGGAAAGCCTGAAACGAACCAGCACCTCTATTTTACCATATCCAGTTTTTGAGCAATACGAATACATAAAAGGCATTGGTGAAAAGACCATTGAATACATTAATAAATTTTATGCTCACTGTGATCCTAACGGGCGGTACATAAACAAACTGAATAAGGGCAAGGAAGCTGAAGGTCGTCTTAAAAGATGGAAGGACTACAGTGCAAGAATAAAAAAGTTGGAGACTCGCGCCAAGAAATATGATGCCTACACTGCCCAACTGAAAGATTTTGCCGAATCCACTTTCGCAACAGAACCGGTCAAGACGATATATAAATACGTTAAAGAAAGAAGCATTGCGTCTGATTTATCGGAAATGAAGCTGAACGATAAAACAAATATCATTTTTCAGGTTGAAATATTAGGCAATATGCAAACGAAGGTTTGGGAGGACGAGACGCTTTTTAATGCATGGAATCAATATTATTTAGCAGAAAAGGACATGCTGTCATTGGATTACATTACAGGCACTCTCCAGCCCATAGCCACATTTCACCCGAAAAAGATTTCCAACGCCTCGGCAAATGCGAAGCTTGTTTCCGCTAACGACAAAACCAACTTCACTTTCCGCGGCAAATTTACCGAATCTTCCGAAGCCGTTTCAATTGGATACCAAACCACACAAAAGGCTCATCAGTTTTTGCGGTACCTCATTAAAGATCGAGGTTGTTGCTGCGGCGAACAGGCGATTTTTTCCTTCACGATTGGTTCCTTGGAAAAACTGTTGCCACCGCCGATTGAAGACAACAGCATATGGGGAGAATTTCTGCAGGAACCCCAGGCTAAAACGCAGATCGATATTCAGATCGAACTTAATGCCGAGACAGGTGTTGATTATGCTGAATCGTTGCGCAAATCACTTGGCAGTTTTGAATATGGCCAGGCGCAAAAGCAACACCCAAAAACTGCGGTGGTTGCACTGGATGCCGTTAGCGATAAATCAGGACGATTAGCCATCACATTTTATCGTGAGTTGGAAAGAAACGAGTATTTGGAAAAAATTGCAGAATGGCACAGCGGTTGTAAGTGGCATCAAAAATTTTGGGACGAGGAAAAAGAAAAGTATGTCCCCTTTACAGGTGCACCATCTGTTGACAAAGTTATAGAAGCCATTCATGGCAAGCCTCGTAGCGGTAAAGATGAGAGTTATACCAAAATCAAAAAAGCAGCACGGGAGCGGTTGCTCCGTTGCATTTTTGATGGAGCGTTTTTGCCAAAGGATTATGTGGTGGCTGCTGTCCGTCGAGCCTCCAATCCATTGGGAATCAAAAAGGACGGCAAATTTGACCGAATTGCTTTTGAACAAGTCGTATCAACAGCATGTGCGTTGGTAAGGAAAGATTATCTTCAAGGAGATAAGGAGGACTACAAATTGAGCATTGAACTTGATAGAACAGATCGCGATTACCTTTACGGCAGACTGCTTGGTGCAGCGGACAAACTAGAGGAGTACGCCCTCTATAAAAAGGACAATGACCGTGTTGTCACTGCGGCCATCCGGCATATGCAGGCCTTTACGCAACGTCCGTTCAGGACGTGGCAAACTATTCATAGCTGCTTGAATCCATATATCCAAACAGTCAAAGGCAGCTTTGCCTTTGCTGAAATTGAAGCGGTTATTGATAAATTCGAAAGCGGAGATTTCGAAAAGGACGTGCAGCTGAACGGCTCTTTTCTGCTTGGATATTACCACGAACGCGCCTATATCGTTAGCTTTGTGAAGGCTGCAGGCAATAAGAAAAAATAGACCAACAGCACGGAAAAGGAGAACAACGATGAAAGATAATAAAGCACTCAGAAACAAGATTGATTTTGCGGTAATTATTTCTGTAAGAAGAGCAAACCCCAACGGGGACCCGTTGAACGGCAACCGCCCTCGCCAAACTTATGATGGCTATGGAGAAATATCTGACGTTTGTCTCAAACGAAAAATCCGTAATCGTTTGCAAGATATGGGCGAATCAATTTTTGTCCAATCAGATGATAACCGTGCTCCAGGGGATGAATTCCGTTCCCTAAATGCTCGCTTTGACGCAGCTAAAATACCTGTCGATAAAACACGGGAAGAGGCGTGTAAAAAGTGGTTTGATGTCCGCTCCTTTGGCCAAGTCTTTGCCTTTAAGGCCAAGAAAAAAAATAATGAGACAGAAGAAGGCGAAGACAGCGGCAGCGTTTCCATTGGTGTTCGTGGCCCTGTAACCATTCAGAGTGCCTTTAGTATTGAACCGATCACACCGGACAGTTTGCAAATCACTAAGAGTGTCAACCTAGAAACCCAAAATAACCCGGACAAAAAAGGCGCTGATACAATGGGGATGAAGCACCGGGTAGATAAAGGTATTTATGTATCTTATGGCGCTATAAACACGCAACTTGCGAGTAAAACCGTTTTTTCCGATACAGATGCCGAACAAATTAAAAAAACATTGCGGTCCCTATTCGTCAATGACGTTTCCTCCGCGCGTCCAGATGGAAGCATGGAAGTCGTAAAAGTGGTTTGGTGGAAGCATAATAGTCCCAGCGGTCAATACTCCTCTGCCAGAGTTCATGGGACTCTACGCGAACTTTTGGAACAAAAAAAAGATGGAACTTATGATTCTGGTAAGCTGAAGGATAAATTACAAAACCTAGGACTTGAAGAACTCGATCCCTTGGAGGGTGATGAATTGCAAAAGCTATGCAAGAGTGTGTGATACATGGCGGAGAAATCAACACCTTTGAATCGCGGAAATGTTCTTCTTTATCAAACTGAAGACGGGCAAACAGACATAGATGTCCATCTGCATGAGGAATCTGTCTGGTCAACCCAAGCGCAGATGGCTGAACTGTTTCAACAGGATCAGTCTGTTATATCGCGGCAAGTGAACAACGTCTTTGGTGAAGGTGAGTTGCCGAAACAGAGCAATATGCAAAAAATGCATATTGCTCTGTCTGACTAATCGTCAACCTCCTGAACAACAATCCGGCTCAAGAAGCGACGGAGGCTTTCGATGGATAAACGTCTTGTCCCAACATACGGCGATGATTCACCAATCGCCAAAGCCGGGATATTTGCCGAGGACGACCTGGTGATGATCTCCGCCCTGCAGCACCTGTTGTTCTGTCCCCGGCAATGTGCTCTGATCCACATCGAGCAACAGTGGGCAGAGAACAGATTTACTGCCGAGGGCCGTATCCTTCATGAAAAGGTCGATATTGCCGGGACTGAATCACGGGGTAGGATCCGAACAGTTTTCGGGCTGCCGATACGTTCGTTTCGATATGGCCTCTCCGGCCGAGCCGATGCCGTGGAATTCCATCTGAAAGATGACGAAGCGGCCAACACCCCGTTCTGGCGGCCATTTCCTGTCGAATACAAGCGTGGAAAACCAAAGAACAACGACGTGGATCTGGTCCAGCTCTGCGCCCAGGCACTTTGTCTGGAGGAGATGCTTGGTTGTGACGTGCCGGAAGGGGCAATTTATTACGGCAAGCCACGACGACGTTCGTCAGTCCCGTTTGACACTGCTCTGCGAAGCAAAACCATAGAGGCTGCCAGTCGTTTGCACGACCTCATCAAGTCCGGCATTACCCCTCAAGCGCGGTATGAAAAGAAATGCGACAGCTGTTCCCTGTATTCCGCCTGTATGCCAAAAGTGACCGGGGCAGACCGGAAGGTTGAGAATTATCTGAACAGAGCTTTTAACCTGGAATCAACGGCCTGATAAGGAAGTTATACTGATGCGACATCTGCTGAACTCCCTCTATGTGACGACCCAGGGCGCTTACCTGGCCCGCGATGGCGAAACCGTTGCCGTCCGGATCGAGCATGAAACACGGCTACGGGTGCCGATCCATACCCTGGGCGGTATCGTCTGTTTCGGCCAGGTATCCTGTTCCCCGCCGCTCATGCAGCTTTGTGCCGAGCGCGGGGTGAGGATATCCCATCTCAGCGAATACGGTCGATTCTGGGCCAGGGTCGAAGGGCCGGTCTCCGGGAATGTGCTGCTACGTCGCCAGCAATATCGATGGGCCGATAATCCTGAAAAGACCTCGGAGATTGCCAGAGCCGTCGTCGTTGCCAAAATCGCCAACCAGCGCACCGTTCTTCTGCGGGATCTACGCGATCATCCGGAGAATCCGGGCAGGCAGGATATCCAGAAGGCCATCCAAGCGATGGAACGGCAACTCAATCTGCTCAGAGAACCGGCGCCCCTCGACACGGTGCGTGGAGTGGAGGGTGACGCGGCGCGCCAGTATTTTTCCGTGTTCGATCATCTCATTGTTGCCGAAAAAGATGAATTCTTTTTCCGGGAAAGGAGCAGACGGCCACCACTGGATAAGATGAACGCCCTGCTGTCTTTTCTTTACACCCTGCTGGTGCATGATGTGCGTTCATCTCTGGAGACGGTCGGTCTTGATCCGGCTGTTGGCTTCCTTCACCGCGACCGGCCGGGAAGACCAAGCCTCGCTCTTGACCTCATGGAGGAATTTCGGCCGATTCTCGCCGATCGTCTGGCCCTCTCCCTTATCAATCGCAGGCAGATCAAAGGAAAAGGGTTCAAGATTGCGGAGACCGGGGCCGTGGTCATGGATGACGACACCCGCAAGGAAGTGCTTGTCGCCTTCCAGAAACGGAAACAGGAAGAGCTTCTGCATCCATTCATCGATGAAAAAATCGCGATTGGCTTACTCCCCCATGTCCAGGCCTTGTTACTGAGTCGCTATATACGTGGCGATCTGGATGGATATCCGCCGTATTTCTGGCGATAGGAGCGAATCATGCTGGTGCTGGTGACCTACGATGTCAACACCGAGACAGCTGCAGGACGCAAACGGTTGCGGCGTGTGGCGAAGACCTGTGTCAATTTCGGTCAGCGCGTACAATTTTCTGTCTTTGAATGTTTGGTCGATCCAGGGCAATGGTCTGCACTTCGGGCACGGCTGATCGATGAAATCGATCAGAACAAGGATAGTCTGCGTTTTTATTTTCTGGGCAGCAACTGGAAACGACGCATCGAGCATATAGGAGCCAAACCGGCGTATGATCCTGAAGGACTGCTCATCATCTGATCTGAACATGCGCGAACCCCAAGCGGGCACCTTTTTCCCGGAACTTTCGCGATTCAAATAACATATTGATATAAAAGGATAAATAAAATTCCCAAAAAACCGCATGGACTTGATAAAGGAGCAAATCTGCAAGATCGCGTTGGCAAGGATATGACCTATTGATTTGACACATGTTTTTTTAAGCACAGTCGCCCCCCGCGCGGGGGGCGTGGATTGAAACACCCGAGAACGGACACAATATGTTTCGGCCTATGGTCGCCCCCCGCGCGGGGGGCGTGGATTGAAACAGTAGCATGATTGATTGAACCGTTGCCTTGGGAGCGTCGCCCCCCGCGCGGGGGGCGTGGATTGAAACAACTCCATTAAGGATTTTGTCCCTGTTTTTTCGAGTCGCCCCCCGCGCGGGGGGCGTGGATTGAAACTCCTCCAGGATAGCCCCCCGGCGGTTGCCCAGCAGGTCGCCCCCCGCGCGGGGGGCGTGGATTGAAACATGTTATCAGGGGATATCAATCTGTCAACGGGGTCGCCCCCCGCGCGGGGGGCGTGGATTGAAACCTCAAAATGGCCCGGCCTTCTGTTTAACTCTTGTCGCCCCCCGCGCGGGGGGCGTGGATTGAAACCGTAGAAATGGACCTTGCTGTATCATTATTGATGTCGCCCCCCGCGCGGGGGGCGTGGATTGAAACACTTCCAGCGAGTATTTGTGGGCGGTGGATAATTGTCGCCCCCCGCGCGGGGGGCGTGGATTGAAACACCAGCAGCAGAACCGTCCTTGCGGGAGGTAATGTCGCCCCCCGCGCGGGGGGCGTGGATTGAAACAACGCAAAGGAGGAAGTAAACTTGAGCCAAGCAGGTCGCCCCCCGCGCGGGGGGCGTGGATTGAAACGGCATCCTCCATCAGCATCTGCACAGCCCGACCGTTGGTCGCCCCCCGCGCGGGGGGCGTGGATTGAAACCGTCTTCCGACGACCAGCCGCCCGACCACGTCGAGTCGCCCCCCGCGCGGGGGGCGTGGATTGAAACTCGACCGAGGTGTTCGGCGGGCTGCGACTGAGTGGGTCGCCCCCCGCGCGGGGGGCGTGGATTGAAACAACCTCCGCTCGTTGCGGTTGCGGGCCGAATACGGTCGCCCCCCGCGCGGGGGGCGTGGATTGAAACGCCACCGGGACGATAACCTACGATACAGGCACAAGTCGCCCCCCGCGCGGGGGGCGTGGATTGAAACTCTCCCCATGGCAACCAGAAGGCATACGGGGGACGTCGCCCCCCGCGCGGGGGGCGTGGATTGAAACAACCTCCGCTCGTTGCGGTTGCGGGCCGAATACGCGTCGCCCCCCGCGCGGGGGGCGTGGATTGAAACGGCTGGACGTACACACCCGAGGCTGAGGCTGAGAGTCGCCCCCCGCGCGGGGGGCGTGGATTGAAACGATAAAACATGGTCCTCAAACGAGGAAAACTCAAGTCGCCCCCCGCGCGGGGGGCGTGGATTGAAACAGCAACTGCTCGAGACGCCGCACGACATTCATCATGTCGCCCCCCGCGCGGGGGGCGTGGATTGAAACAGCCTCGGCGCGGTATATGGGCGGATATCAGCCAGTCGCCCCCCGCGCGGGGGGCGTGGATTGAAACTTGTGAATAAAAAAGGCCGGAACAACCCTTGCGAGTCGCCCCCCGCGCGGGGGGCGTGGATTGAAACCGTCAAGGTCGGTAAAAGACGAAGTGAATTCATTGTCGCCCCCCGCGCGGGGGGCGTGGATTGAAACAGGTTGGCGCCGCGAAGTTTGGCGCCTCTCAGTTGTCGCCCCCCGCGCGGGGGGCGTGGATTGAAACACGCTGGAAAACGAGGATAGGCTCGAGGCATATCGGTCGCCCCCCGCGCGGGGGGCGTGGATTGAAACGGATTCATCATTCGCAAAGAATTGTAAGTTTTATGTCGCCCCCCGCGCGGGGGGCGTGGATTGAAACTTACAGTGCAGTCGCTGTTGTTCCTATTCCACCCGGTCGCCCCCCGCGCGGGGGGCGTGGATTGAAACCTCAATAGCACATGAGAATTTCGAAAAACGTATCGTCGCCCCCCGCGCGGGGGGCGTGGATTGAAACTGATATCATTGTTCATCTGGTTGTTTCCATTCGTCGCCCCCCGCGCGGGGGGCGTGGATTGAAACTTCTTCTTACCATCCCAGTTTTAACATCATCGATGTCGCCCCCCGCGCGGGGGGCGTGGATTGAAACCTTCAATTGATCCCCTTTCAACCCTTTGGGCAACGTCGCCCCCCGCGCGGGGGGCGTGGATTGAAACCATCCAGAACCTCCTCCAACTCGTCCAGTAGGATGTCGCCCCCCGCGCGGGGGGCGTGGATTGAAACACCCGAGATGACGGGACCGTCGACCAAGGGGTCCGTCGCCCCCCGCGCGGGGGGCGTGGATTGAAACAATGCCTCTGTAAAGCGCAGAATTTCCGCATACGTCGCCCCCCGCGCGGGGGGCGTGGATTGAAACGTAACGCCAATACCAAGCCCACCCTGCCGGTAGCGTCGCCCCCCGCGCGGGGGGCGTGGATTGAAACAACGTCGACCGCTTCGAGTGGCTGACCGAGTACGTCGCCCCCCGCGCGGGGGGCGTGGATTGAAACAGCCTGGACGGTTATAATATGCGCGACGGTTGGAGTCGCCCCCCGCGCGGGGGGCGTGGATTGAAACTGATCTCTCCTGCTGACAATAAAATGCTTTTGCGGGGTCGCCCCCCGCGCGGGGGGCGTGGATTGAAACTGATTACTCAAGACATCGAGAACAATAGACGAACGTCGCCCCCCGCGCGGGGGGCGTGGATTGAAACCGCAAGAACTGCCGATTGGGAAGACACCAGTTGGACGTCGCCCCCCGCGCGGGGGGCGTGGATTGAAACCTCGTGAATGGTAAGATCAACCGACTCGTATCGGAGTCGCCCCCCGCGCGGGGGGCGTGGATTGAAACGAACGTGCCGGGGGTAATCTGGGCGGTCTCGTTGGGTCGCCCCCCGCGCGGGGGGCGTGGATTGAAACCCTTTGATTTGTGCAATTTATGCCGATAACGGGTCCGTCGCCCCCCGCGCGGGGGGCGTGGATTGAAACGCTCGATCCTGCAAGCAGTTCGCCAGTGGCTGAGTCGCCCCCCGCGCGGGGGGCGTGGATTGAAACATATTTTGGTGATGTTATATTTCGCTCGATCCTGGTCGCCCCCCGCGCGGGGGGCGTGGATTGAAACATCGCCCCGGTCGCATAACCGGGCAACGGGGATAGTCGCCCCCCGCGCGGGGGGCGTGGATTGAAACAGGACTCGGTGACGGCGATCTTCACCTCGGCGACGTCGCCCCCCGCGCGGGGGGCGTGGATTGAAACTGATTGCCAATCACGGTTAGAAAATAGCTTGTGCGTCGCCCCCCGCGCGGGGGGCGTGGATTGAAACACAGACATGTTCCGCTATATTGTCAGCATCGCCACGTCGCCCCCCGCGCGGGGGGCGTGGATTGAAACTGCCCATTCAATCCGGCTCTATGAGATGCTTAAGTGTCGCCCCCCGCGCGGGGGGCGTGGATTGAAACAGATCGACCCAAAAAAAGGCAGACATCCCTGCTGCGTCGCCCCCCGCGCGGGGGGCGTGGATTGAAACTTTTTAATAATAACAACAGCTGTCATCATACGTGTGTCGCCCCCCGCGCGGGGGGCGTGGATTGAAACATCATCGCCGGCGTTGGAATGTTAATCCGTGTCTTGTCGCCCCCCGCGCGGGGGGCGTGGATTGAAACATGATGGCTCTGCATCGGTTATCGGGACAATATGTCGCCCCCCGCGCGGGGGGCGTGGATTGAAACATCGATTACCGGGGCTGGGGCGCTGGATGGGCCGGTCGCCCCCCGCGCGGGGGGCGTGGATTGAAACGGTCTCGACCCGTCAGAGCGGGCGATGTCGAGCTGTCGCCCCCCGCGCGGGGGGCGTGGATTGAAACTGTCCAGGGGGATCAGTGACGAGTTTGTTCCTGGCGTCGCCCCCCGCGCGGGGGGCGTGGATTGAAACATCGAAGAGGATGACAAGGAAGAGATCCCCGGAGTCGCCCCCCGCGCGGGGGGCGTGGATTGAAACAAGCGGCGAGAAGAATAGAACTGCTCTATTGCTTGTCGCCCCCCGCGCGGGGGGCGTGGATTGAAACTCGCATCATCGGGATCAGTTTCGACCCCCACCCTCGGTCGCCCCCCGCGCGGGGGGCGTGGATTGAAACCCTTGTATACAATCCCGCATGCCATTATCCCCATGGTCGCCCCCCGCGCGGGGGGCGTGGATTGAAACTTATACTGACATGCTGGAATCGATGAACCTGGAATCGTCGCCCCGCGCGCGGGGGGCGTGGATTGAAACATTGATGCAGTCGGAATCTTTTCCCGTCGGCATGTCGCCCCCCGCGCGGGGGGCGTGGATTGAAACCCTTGTATACAATCCCCATGCCATTATCCCCATGGTCGCCCCCCGCGCGGGGGGCGTGGATTGAAACTTTACTGACATGCTGGAATCGATGAACCTGGAATCAGTCGCCCCCCGCGCGGGGGGCGTGGATTGAAACATTGATGCAGTCGGAATCTTTTCCCGTCGGCATGTCGCCCCCCGCGCGGGGGGCGTGGATTGAAACTATTTATCGCGATAAGAAATCTCCTAGTTTTATTTGTCGCCCCCCGCGCGGGGGGCGTGGATTGAAACCAATTTCCGACTGATCACGCGACCGCCGGTCCTCTGTCGCCCCCCGCGCGGGGGGCGTGGATTGAAACCATGCCCTTCGCCAGCCAGGAAATACCGGCCGGGTCGCCCCCCGCGCGGGGGGCGTGGATTGAAACTATGTTATCGCGTGCCAATGCTCTATATACTTAGGTCGCCCCCCGCGCGGGGGGCGTGGATTGAAACGATACTGAATGACATGAACGGCAAGGCGAAGTCCGTCGCCCCCCGCGCGGGGGGCGTGGATTGAAACCTGCGAGGCCAGCTGTGCCGCCGTCCGCTCCATGGTCGCCCCCCGCGCGGGGGGCGTGGATTGAAACCTCTCCGGGACGATCTCGGCAAAGGTCTATCTGGTCGCCCCCCGCGCGGGGGGCGTGGATTGAAACAGGACAGATCACACGATCTGGTCCTCGAGCCCGACGTCGCCCCCCGCGCGGGGGGCGTGGATTGAAACCGTTTCTGCTATCCATGTTACTCCTCGCCTATGGTCGCCCCCCGCGCGGGGGGCGTGGATTGAAACATTCATAATCAGGGAATGAGAGCAAAAAAAGCAAGTCGCCCCCCGCGCGGGGGGCGTGGATTGAAACACCAAACCCGAAGCCGGTCCACGCCCGGAATATCTGTCGCCCCCCGCGCGGGGGGCGTGGATTGAAACCGCTGATTCTTCTGTACCCTGTATTTTCCATATGTCGCCCCCCGCGCGGGGGGCGTGGATTGAAACCCCGTAATATCGCATGCTAGGTCAATTCTGCTCAGTCGCCCCCCGCGCGGGGGGCGTGGATTGAAACAGACGGTGTTTGTGTATCTGCTGATCCTGATGACGTCGCCCCCCGCGCGGGGGGCGTGGATTGAAACCCATCTATGAAATGGGTGCTTTCTATTCCATCCTCGTCGCCCCCCGCGCGGGGGGCGTGGATTGAAACGTATTGGGAAGCAGGCTTATATCGTACCCCGAGAGTCGCCCCCCGCGCGGGGGGCGTGGATTGAAACTGGCATAAATCTGGCGGTGGTTTTTCTACATTTGTTAAGTCGCCCCCCGCGCGGGGGGCGTGGATTGAAACTTCGTGGTATCGGCCTTGGCTCGTATCGCCGCCACGTCGCCCCCCGCGCGGGGGGCGTGGATTGAAACCATAACAAAATCCTCCAGATTGTTATCATGCCTGGTCGCCCCCCGCGCGGGGGGCGTGGATTGAAACACATAGTTAATAAAAAAAGATGAAGAAAGATGAAGTCGCCCCCCGCGCGGGGGGCGTGGATTGAAACATTCTTCCATAATTCTTCAACCAATACTTTGTTCAACGTCGCCCCCCGCGCGGGGGGCGTGGATTGAAACATTCAGGATTCAGCTAAACGCGCAAAAAAAAGCAATTGTCGCCCCCCGCGCGGGGGGCGTGGATTGAAACAGATACCCAAGATCCGCAATTTCCAAACACGGTCGTCGCCCCCCGCGCGGGGGGCGTGGATTGAAACAATTATTATATGTATCATCCATGTACATATGAATGTCGCCCCCCGCGCGGGGGGCGTGGATTGAAACTATACATGGATAAACAGGAGGGACAGGACCGGAGTCGCCCCCCCGCGCGGGGGGCGTGGATTGAAACGGCCGCGACAACCGCCCCACCGTGCCGATCCCCGAGTCGCCCCCCGCGCGGGGGGCGTGGATTGAAACTTGGATAACATGTTTTTTATTTTTCTATTTGCGTCGCCCCCCGCGCGGGGGGCGTGGATTGAAACGCCCGATGAATTC
Source organism: Desulfoprunum sp. (assembly GCF_053613775.1). NCBI lineage: Bacteria > Pseudomonadati > Thermodesulfobacteriota > Desulfobulbia > Desulfobulbales > Desulfobulbaceae > Desulfoprunum > Desulfoprunum sp. The sequence continues at coordinate 344,331 of NZ_JBSHXH010000001.1, read as the reverse complement.
CTGGAAATAGATCCTCGACCCTGGTCGCCCCCCGCGCGGGGGGCGTGGATTGAAACATGCCGAGCGGGAGGCCTCGGCCGAAAAGAAGTAGTCGCCCCCCGCGCGGGGGGCGTGGATTGAAACGGTCTCGGCTGCAGGCGGATCCGTGTCGTCGTCGAGTCGCCCCCCGCGCGGGGGGCGTGGATTGAAACACCAAGCCCTGGATTTCGACGATCGAGCTCGAGGGATCTTGGTCGCCCCCCGCGCGGGGGGCGTGGATTGAAACAACGTTGCCCTCATGCGCAGCAGGTAAGCTACACTGTCGCCCCCCGCGCGGGGGGCGTGGATTGAAACTTCCATTACCAGGTCGACGTTGGCCCGACATCACCTGGTCGCCCCCCGCGCGGGGGGGCGTGGATTGAAACCTCGGGGTATCCATGAAAACCTACCGGCAAGGGGGATCGTCGCCCCCCGCGCGGGGGGCGTGGATTGAAACCGACGTCATTGATACAACCTAAAACCCGTTACTGCTGGGTCGCCCCCCGCGCGGGGGGCGTGGATTGAAACGCCCACTATTTCTTCGTCGGTTACAACAGTCATTGTTGTCGCCCCCCGCGCGGGGGGCGTGGATTGAAACAGCTGCGACTGGTCCGGGCTGACCACCCCGCCCCGGATGGTCGCCCCCCGCGCGGGGGGCGTGGATTGAAACGGTCAACCATAGCGGCCATACTGGTTGCCGGCGGTAAAGTCGCCCCCCGCGCGGGGGGCGTGGATTGAAACACTTGAGCCATGCAGACGGTTGGGTGAGACGGTCCTCGTCGCCCCCCGCGCGGGGGGCGTGGATTGAAACAATGCCTCTGTAAAGCGCAGAATTTCCGCATACGTCGCCCCCCGCGCGGGGGGCGTGGATTGAAACGTAACGCCAATACCAAGCCCACCCTGCCGGTAGCGTCGCCCCCCGCGCGGGGGGCGTGGATTGAAACAACGTCGACCGCTTCGAGTGGCTGACCGAGTACGTCGCCCCCCGCGCGGGGGGCGTGGATTGAAACAGCCTGGACGGTTATAATATGCGCGACGGTTGGAGTCGCCCCCCGCGCGGGGGGCGTGGATTGAAACTCGCCGAGGCTATCGCGCAGGCTTGGGGGAACCTGGTCACCCCCCGTGCAGTGTCCTCAGACTTGGGTTTGCGGCCAGTAAGTTTGCAGATCGGCTAAAACCCTTGCTGGTATTGGGTTTGCGCCGAGTGGCGATTTTCGTCGTGTGTCTACAGATTCCGGCTGTCTTCGGTCAGCTGAATGACCTGGGGCGGAGGCTTTATCTTCAATGATTTTAAAATGTTTTCTGCTTCGGGAGTCACCTCGTTGCGCATGAGCACACGATATTTTAAATCAAAAAATTCTGTGATCTGGAGCGTCTCCAGCGCCCGCTTGATATGATGCCACGGCAGGCCACAGGAGATCTCGGCGACCCGTTCGATCCGCAGTGCCAGCACGCAGATCTTGACATGGGTTTCAATCCGCCGGGAAGCCCAATGGTACATCGGAGTCATCTTGATCCGGGTCCGCTTCAGCGACCGGAAACACCGTTCGATGACCATCAGGCTCTTGTAGCCACAAGCGGCGTCCTCCAGACTGATGCTGTCGTCGTTGGTCTCGATCACCCATTTGCCGTCATATTTGGCGGCCTCGACGACTGCGGCACGATCGATACGCACCTGGCCGTTTTTGGTGGTCCGCAGATAGCGTTTGAAGCGCCGGGAAGCCTGCAGCTCGATCGCCCATTGGGCGCTGGCCGATTGATCTTTATGGCTGGCCAGTTCGCTTTCCAGCAGCTCGACCAGCATCTGCCGGTGCTGACCCTGCCTCTCGGCCTCTGCGGGATTGTAACAGAGGATATAACGACGCCTTCTCTCTCCGTCGCCGACGATCACCTCCTTGGCATGAAGGTTGTCGTTGAACCGGGTGTATCGCCCCCTTTTGGTCAGCACCTCGCGCTGAATCTCGGCAACGCTCGCCATCCGGCAGGCAAGCAGGTATCTGCCACAGGCCTTGGCCAGCTCCGTCCGGTTGTTTTCGGAGTTCATCCCCGAATCGGCGACAAACATCGCCCGGTTGAGGTTCCAGCCGCGAAGATCGGCCCGAACCTTGGCGACGGTGCTGACATCGGCGGTGTTGCCGGGCAGTACCCAGCTGCGCACCGGGATGCCATCACGGGTGACCGCCAGGGCAACCACCACCTGCGGCGCCCAGTTGCCCTCCTTGGCGTGACCGAACTTCCGCAGGGTGGTGTTGGTCTCGGTGTCGTCGTCTTCGTAATCGACATGGAAAGAGGCGGTGGTGGTGTCGTAGAAGATCAGGTCGACCTCCAGGTTGAAGAGGTTGGCGGTATTGAAAAACACGGCCTTCTCGACCTCTTCGATATTGGCATGGAGGAGATCCATGGCCTCGTACATCTGCCGCAGCTTGAGCCCGTCGCAGGATGGCAGGTAAACCTTGGACAACCAGCGATCCCAGACCCCGAGCTTGGATTCCGGCTCGCAGAGCCGGTTGGCGACCATGGCCAGCAGTGCCCGTTCGTAAGGCGCTCGGGTGCCAGCAGTTTGCTCGATGGCTTTGAGGACCTTTTTCAGGCCGAGCCTTTCCCAGAGTGTCTCGATGACCAATGGACAGCCGAGTGCCATGGTCTGTCTGATTTTCAGATCGGTCGGCAGACCGATCGCATCGGTCGAGACCGGGTTGGAACCCAGCGGATCGTTGATCTGCAGGCCGCAGACGCGACCGATGGATTGGCAGAGACGCACCAGGTCCTGGCGATCGAGCTGGTCGACCCGTCCAAAGTTGTGGATGATTTTAGCGACGGGTTTGCGGGTGTCTGGATGCCGCTCGTTATGGGCGAGCTGGAAGTATTCGACGACCGAGCCGTCCTTGTTGGTGCGTTTTGTAATTCGTAAATACATGCTTACCGAATTAGCATGTACGTTGCTTTATTACAAGGAATAAATTTCAAAGTGTGTGACTACAAATTTAAATCATATCCTAACATCGACATCTTGTACCAAGCAGTTATTGCAGATAATTTTTTTGAAGCCGGAGCGGAATTGGGCATTTTTATGCCTACTGGCCGCAAACGCAAGTCAGACGAATGCCGGGCGCAAACTGAACCAAGTCGATTAACTAGTGAGCCTGGAAACGAATCAGGAAATCTAATGCTCTACGAGAATAGCATCTGCTGTATCAACGGGTGCCGAGTATTTTTCCTTCTTCTGTAGAAAATGTTTTTCAACGACATAGAATGATAAAGTTGCGCAGAAAAATACGGCCACTGAACCGAGTGATATCAGGGAATACCATCGCCAGTTCAGTTTCTCCCTCAGGATTGTATAAATAGGCCAATGCCACAAATACAGTCCATAGGAAATTTTTCCAATCCAGCGGAGTCTGGAGTCAGATAATATTCTACTCAACAGGCTCTCGGGAAATTCTGTAAGCAAGAGCAAAACGCTCGCCGAGGCTATGGCAATAAGGGTAAGACCATAATAATAATTAAAATAATCTCTGTGGCTACAAAATATTAGGAAGCAGTAGAGGAACACTGAGAATGCGACAGGAAATGTCAGTATTGTTCGTAATTTTTCTTTAGAAGGGAACAACTTGTAAGAAGCTAAAATGCTTAGAAGAGCACCAATCAACAGAGAGTCGGCACGAGTATCGAGCATCAGATACATGCGGTGGTATGATGTTCCCGTCAAAGTAAGAAGAATACGATTGCAGCTTACTATGCCGATGAGAATGACAAGGAAAGTTATGAGTTTTTGAGGAGTACTGAAAAACCTGAGTGCGACAACCAGTAGCGGTGGCCAGAGGATATAAAACTGTTCTTCAAGAGATAGTGACCAAGTATGGGCAAGATAACCACCAGAATGGAGATTGAACGCCCAGGTCCAGTTTTGAGAATACAACAGGGTGATTGCGGCATCGTGAAGCGTAGATATCAAAGTTTTTGTATCTGTGAATAGCCAGGCATACGCAACAATAAAGGCTATAAGCACCAATAGAGCTGGTATTAATCTCAAAATTCTGCGCATATAGAAATTTGCGATATTAATTACCCCCCTGGTTCTATGCTCCTTCAGTAATATACCGGTGATGAGAAAACCACTGATCACAAAGAATATATCGACCCCGATATAAGCGCCGAGCAGGCCGGGAACTTCGGCATGGGATAGCATGACCGTGAGAACAGCGACAGCTCGCAATCCATCTATGCCTCTGTAATAATCTCTCATCCTTTCCACATTATATGCCAGGCAAAAATTCCGTGGTGTTGCTGGTAGTTAGGCAACATCTTGTGAAGTTGGCAAAAGTTTAAAGGTAGGGGGAAAACAGCAGGAAAGGCGGTATGAAGTAATCGGGTCAATAGCAGTTTTCACTTACTACATCTCATCCCCAAAAAACCGGACCTCCGTTGAGGCCCACTATAATTTCTACGGTGAAATCACCATAAATACAAAGTGAATTTCACCCTTTTTACGGGAAAACCTGTTTAGTAGTGTGCTATTTTGACGCAGAAATCAACGCATATTTTGGCTATTTTATGTGATGAACGCAACCTTCACGTCCTGGATTCAAGACATCGTCATCTCAGCAGTTGACTCCTTCCAATCTCTGGTCGTCCCATGGTCCCCCTTCAAGACACCCAGGCGAACCCCCCAGGTTTGGTCAGTCGCCTTCGCCTGGGGGGTGTGGATCGAAACATTTTGCCACTGCACCGCGGCGCCTTGTAAAACGTCATTGCTTCCAGTAGGCTGAAAGCAGGCCGGCCGATCCATCACTGCACGGTGCGATGCCGTGCCCACTGACCACCATGGAGGTCTCCCATGAAAAAGGTGCTCATCGCGTATTACAGCAGGACCGGCAATACCGATATCATGGCGGAATATATCGCCGAGGGCGTGCGTCTGAGCGGCAATGTCGTCGAGCTCAAGAAAATCATGACCATCGAGAACGAAAAGGACCTCGAGGGCTATGACGGGTACATCTTCGGCTGCCCGACCTACCACAAGCACATGACCGAGAACTTCAAGACCTTTCTCTTCATGGCCCAGAAGGCCGGCCTCAAGGGCAAGGCCGGCGGGGCCTTCGGCTCGAGCACCCATAGCGGCGAGGCGCCCGGGATCATCTTCGACACCATGGAGTTTGTCTTTTCGATGAAGATGACCGCCCTCGGTCCCTTGAATCTGAAGGAAAGCGCCCTCGATTCCGACGAGGGGATGAAGGCCTGCCAGGATTACGGCCGCTCCCTCGGCGCGATGCTGGCATAGCAGTTGCGGGCCACACCCATCCTGTGAAAAAAACGATGCCGGATACCCTCATCTCCCCCGAAGTCAGCCGGATCCGATGCCCGTGGTGCGGCAGCGACCCGCTCTATCGCGACTATCACGACAGGGAATGGGGTGTTCCGGTCGACGACGACCGGCGATTGTTCGAGATGCTGGTCCTCGAAGGAGCGCAGGCCGGGCTGAGCTGGCTGACGATCCTGAAAAAGCGTGAGCGCTATCGCCTGGCCTTCGCCGGATTTGCCATCGACAGGGTCGCCGCCTTCACCGACGCCGACCGCCAGCGCCTGATCACCGACGCTGGCATCGTCCGCAACCGCCTGAAGATCGATTCGGCCATCCGCAACGCCCGCGGCGTGCTGGCGATCCAGGAGGAATTCGGGTCGCTGGCCGCCTACCTGTGGCGCTTCGTCGACAACCGCCCGCTCGACAACGCCTGGCGGACTCTGGCGGAGATCCCGGCCCGCAGCGGAGCATCCGACGCGATGAGCCGGGACCTGAAGCAACGCGGTTTCAACTTCGTCGGCTCGACGATCTGCTATGCCCTGATGCAGTCCGTCGGCATGGTCAACGATCACCTGGTCGATTGCTTCCGCTATGAAGAGACAAGAGAAATGAGTGCCGCAAGGAGCGCAGCATGGCCGAACAGCTGATCGATCTTCCCCCCCGCGGGCTCGCCCTGCTCCACGCCTGCCAGCCGCAGGCGAGAGAGCAGATCGAAGCGCTGAGCGACATCGTGGTCGCCAGCCGGATTCGCCGACCGGCCCTGAATATCCTGTGCAGCGGCGATTTCGGCTGGGACCCGCAGTTTGTGGCCGGACTGGTGCGGAAATACAGCCAGGGCGGCCGGATCGCCCATGTCCTGTTCTATCTGACCAACGGACCGGCGTCACGGCATTGGAAGGAACAGAATCCGGACGGGTTCGGTTCCCGCATCGCCCCCGAGACCTTCCGCCGCAAAATCCTTGACGATGCCCCCTTCCGCCGATCGTTCCAGGACCTGGCGGCGAGACTGGCCCCGCTGCTCGTCCAGATCGGCCGGGCCGGCGGCCAGGCCGGCGTCGTGCCGCAGCTGGAGGATAACCAGAGCAACCGGAGTTTTGCGGCAATGGTCGAGCTGGTGAAAAAATCCCTGCCGCCGGGAACGGCGGCGCGGTTGGGCAGGAACCCCTGCGTCGGCTGCTGGCCCGGCAACGAGGGGCGGGTGCCGGACGATTGTTTCCTCGAGGAGCACCACCATGCCGCCTCGACCGACTTCACCGTCGAAGGCGGGGTCGTCTCCAACGACGGCTGCACCTATGCCTATCCCGGCGAAAAACCCGATTTTCTCCCCTGGCTGCCGCTGGCCGATCTTATCGGGGTACAACGCCATACCGGCGACATGGGCAGCATCTTTCTGCTGTGGAATGCCGGATACCAGGGCCTCGGACACGTGTCGGAGCCGCCTGATCGGCGCCGCTATGTTGTGCCGACGCAAACCGAGCGGAAAATACTGATCGATTTTCTGCGGCAGAATTAAAACGAGCCGACCGGACGCCGGTCGGCTCGCACCAAGGACAGGGGAAAGGGCGTCCCGCCTCAGTCGCCGAGGCAGGTCCCGACATTGCGGGCGCTGCTGACCCAGCAGTGGTCGAGCGGCACGGTGGACCGCTTGCCGACCACCTGGTCGAGGGGGATGGGCTCGGTGCCCTCGCCGCGGACGGCGATCATCATTCCAGTCAGGCCCTGCTCGATATAGCCGACGCAGGCGCTGCCGAGACGGGTAGCCAGCACCCGGTCGGCGGCACTGGGCGTTCCACCGCGCTGGAGGTGGCCGAGGATGGTGATCCGCGACTCGAGACCGGTCATCTCCTCGAGCAGGCGGCTGAGTTTGAGCGTGTTGGTGCTGCGGTAGACGTCGAATTGCTGCAGGGCCTCCGAGGCCTTCTTCTCGGCCTTGGTGTTCTTGTCTTCCTTGGCCTTGGTCTTGTTCTTTTTCAGGATCTGGTACTTCTTGTGATCCTCCGCCGACAGGGCCCCTTCCGCCACCGCGACGATACTGAAGTTGGTGCCCCGTTGCTGGCGCAGGCGGATCGCCTGGGCCACCTTCACCGGGTCGTACGGAATCTCCGGGATCAGGATGACGTCGGCGCCGCCGGCCAGTCCGGCACCGAGGGCCAGCCAGCCGGCGTTATGCCCCATGACCTCGACGACGATGATCCGGTGGTGGCTGTGGGCGGTCGAGTGCAGCCGGTCGATGGCCTCGGTGGCGATCTCCATCGCCGTGTGGAAGCCGAAGGTCAGGTCGGTCATGCCGACATCCTTGTCGATGGTCTTCGGCAGGGTCATGATGTTGAGGCCCTTCTGGGCCAGGCGGAAGGCGTTCTTCTGCGTGCCGCCGCCGCCGATGCAGATCAGGGCGTCGAGGTTATGGCGGCGGTAGTTTTCGCAGATGACTTCGGTCATATCCATGACCTCGCCGCCGACCGGCATCTTGTGCGGCTTGTCGCGACTGGTGCCGAGGATGGTCCCGCCCAGGGTGAGGATGGAGGAAAGGCCTTCGCGGTCGAGGCGCATGGTCCGGTTTTCGAGGAGGCCGCGGAAACCGTCACGAAAGCCGACGATGTCCATTCTGCCGGTCCCCAGCGCCGTCTTGCCGATGGCCCGGATCGCCGCGTTGAGCCCCGGACTGTCGCCACCTGCCGTCAATATGCCGATATGTTTATTCATATTTCCGCCTGTTGGAATGAATGGCCTCAACGATACGTATCACAAGTATTCTTACATGGTCCCCTGCCCTTTTTCAAACAGACAATGCGCCCGATCGGCAGGCCCTGGCATTTCAATGCATGCCGCAGCCGCAGGATGAGGGGCCGGGCTTTTTCTGCGTCGCATCCCCTTTGGCCATCGGCGGGATCGGGAAGCCGCTGTGAAAGGTCACCTGCTCCCCGGAAGCGGATTTCTTTCTGCGAAACCGGGAAGTCAACGGCCTGACCGAGAGGGCGATCAGAACCAATGCCCCGGCATATTTCAAAGGCTCCGGCACCAGTTCGGCCGCCTCGCCGATCACCGCGGACGGGACGATGCCGAGGACGCGGTAGATGTGATCGACCAGCAGACCGAAGGCCACCGTACAGACCGAGAGCATGAGCAGATAGCGCACAGTCCCCCGTTTGCCGAGCATGCCGACGAGAACGGTCAACGAGGTGACGTTGGTGGCCGGGCCGGCAAGGAGAAAGACCAGGGCGGCGCCGGGGCTGACCCCTTTCAGGATCAGGGCCGCGGCGATCGGGGTCGAGGCGCTGGCACAGATATAGAGCGGGATGCCGATCACGAGCATGACGAGCATCGAGGTGATGCCGCCGCCCAGCCAGCGGGCCATGAAATCGTCGGGGATGAGGACGGTGATGACGGCGGCGAGCAGCAGACCGACGGCGAACCAGCCGACGATATCGCCCCAGACATCGGTTGCGGCGAAGCGCAGACCGGCGGCCAGTTTTTCGCCCGGTCCATGATGCCGGCGGTGGACCTCCTCGGGGCAGTCGACTCCGTCACAGCAGTTATCGACCGGACAGCTGCGGTCGACCTGCATCGGGCCCAGATCCTTCGGCCGGTGCAGAAAATTTTCGACAAACCCTGTCGAAACGGCGGTGATAAAGGCGGCGATCGGCCGGATCACCGTCATGATCGGATCGAGCAGGGCATAGGTGATGAAGATGGAATCGATGCCCGATTCCGGCGTCGAGATCAGGAAAGCGGAGACCGCCCCCCGGTTCGCTCCCTGCCTTTTGAGGGATGCTGCCGCCGGCAGCACACCACACGATCAGAGCGGCAGCGGCACCCCGAAAAAGGCAGCCTTGATGACGGAGAGATAGCGTCCCCGGCCGAGATGATTGGCGACGGTGGCGGCATTGAGACTGACTTTGACCAGGCCCGCCACCACGATGCCGAACAGGATATAGATAGAGGAATCGAGCAGGATATCCCGGGCCGCCGCCGCGATGGCGACGCCAAACTGAATGCTGTCTTGAAACATATTGTGTGCCTACCGCCGGTTATATTAATTTTGAAGACTGCAACACATCACGCCGTCACCCCTCGCGCAGGTGCTCCAGCGCCAGCGCGATCAACTCGGTGACATGCCGGTCCTTGAGCCGATAGTACAGCACCGTTCCCTCCCGTCGGTTGGTCACGATCTGCAGGGTGCGCAACAGCCTGAGCTGATGGCTGACCGCCGATTCGGTGATCTCGAGCAGGGCCGAGAGATCGCAGACACACATCTCTTCCTGGGCCAGGGCGTACAGCAGCCGCAGCCGGCTGGGATCGGCGAGGGCCTTGAATATCCGGCAGAGATCCTCGATCTCCGTGGCCGGCAGGGCCTTCTCCCTGGCCCTGGCGATCTTGTGCGGGTGAATGATCCGACTGCCGCAGATGTCCTGTTCCATTGTCCCTCTCACATCGTGGGTATTATATGCATACTTGCTCATATAATACATGACAATCTGTCGCTGTCAACAAAGGAGATGCATTTTCCCGATGGATTGATCATAATGGCTGCGATTTCAAGCCGCGGAATCCAGCCCCCCTCTTCCTCCGACCCATCATGCAGCCACCTGAAAACACCGCCGCCGGGACCCTCTACATCGTCGCCACCCCGATCGGCAACCTCGAGGACATCACCCTCCGCGCCCTGCGGATCCTCAAGGAGGTCGACCTGATCGCCGCCGAGGACACCCGTCACACCCGCAAACTGCTCAACCACTTCGCTATTCATACCCGGCTGCTCAGCTACTACCGGGAAAAAGAGATGGATCGGGGCCGGGAGATCGTCGCCAGGCTGCAGGCGGGGGAAAATGTCGCCCTGGTCAGCGACGCCGGCACCCCGGGGATCTCCGATCCGGGCGCGGTGCTGGTGCGGCTGGCCCGCCAGGCCGGGGTCCCGATCGTGCCGCTGCCCGGACCGTCGGCCCTGACCACGGCCCTGTCCGTCGCCGGTCTCGAGCAGGGTGCCTTTCTCTTTCTCGGCTTCCTGCCGTCACAGAAATCGCAGCGCCGGAAGGTGCTGACCTCGCTGAAGTCCTGCGACTACCCGATCATCTTCTACGAATCACCGCAACGCATCGAGGGCCTGCTGGCCGATGCCCTCGACATCCTCGGCAACCGTCTGGCCCTGTGGGCCCGGGAATTGAGCAAATCCTTCGAGGAACTGCGGGAGGCCCAGCTGAGCGAACTGCAGGCCCTGGCGGCGGGACGGCAGAACAAGGGGGAATCGGTGGTGATCATCCACCCCGGCGGCGCCGACGCTCCGGAAGGCGACAATATCGAGGAACTGCTGTGCTGGTATCGCGACCACTCCGGGCTGTCGCTCAAGGATGCCTGCCGCAAACTCGCCGCCGACCTCGGCCTGTCCCGCTCCCAGATCTACCAGCAGGCGCTGGCGATCTGGAAAAGCGGAGACGGAAGACCGCCCGATTAATCGCACCCGCAGCGACGACGCCATCCACCATCACTTTCGGTACCCGCACCGGAGGGGACGAACACCGCGCTGTTGCCCCAACGGCGTTTCGCCCATCCCCTGCCGTTGAAGACACATCTCAACGCAGCCGGGTAGAGGTTCCCTTACCGGTGAGCGGCACCCCCTGAAAAAGACCTTTCCCCCCGTCCCCCTCGACACCCGCCATATCGCCGTACCAACCCTTACTGACGCACACTCCTGACATCTCCACCCGATTCCATCACCACGAAAATTTATCTACAACATAAACGATTTCATGTAATTATATTGGTAGATAGTAAGTGTAGGTAATATTTTTAAAATTTTCATCTTATTTTTATTTGACATACCCATGCCCTTCCGGGTAATCAGTTACCTGTAATCACACTTTTATTAAATTCATATTACCAACGATAGCTATCGGAGTTATGTCGTACCGCTTGCCGGGCGCCAAAAAGATTTCTCTCACAAACAACACATCAAGAGGTGTCACAATGATGGTTTTCCGCTGGCAGTCCACTCTCGCCTGTCTCCTGTGTATATTCCTCCTCGGCCTGTATTCCGGTGCGGCCCGCGCCGACCAGGATACCCTTGTCTATTCCTGGTCGTCCAACGTCGGCGAGCTCAATCCCCACCTGTACTCGCCCAACCAGATGTTCGCCCAGGCCATGGTCTATGAACCGCTGGTCCGCTACGCCGAGGGCAATCAGGTGATTCCCTGGCTGGCCGAAAAATGGGAGATCTCCCCGGATGGCAAGGTCTATACCTTCACGTTGCGTAAGGATGTGCGATTCACCGACGGCGCTCCGTTCGACGCCGAGGCGGTAAAGAAGAATTTCGAGGCCGTGCTGATGAACCGTGAGCGCCATAAATGGTTGGAACTTGTCGCCCAGATCGACAAGGTCGAAGCGGTCGACAAGCACATCTTCCGGCTGACGATGAAGAACGCCTACTACCCCACCGTGCAGGAACTCTGCCTGATTCGACCGATCCGCTTCATGAGCCCGTTGGCGATGCCTGCGGACGGCAACACTTCACAAGGGATCAAGAAGGCGGTCGGCACCGGTCCATGGAAACTGGTCGAGACCCGTAAGGGCGAATACGACTTCTTCGAGCGCAACGAGCAGTACTGGGGTGTCAAACCGAAATTCGCAAAGCTGCTGGTAAAGGTCATCTCTGATTCGACAACCAGGGCAGTTGCCATGGAGACCGGCGAAATCGATTTGATCCATGGCGTAGCCGGGCATGGCAGCGGCCAGATCAGTCTCGACGCCTTTGAGCGCTTCACCACGATGCCCGGCTTCGTCACCCGGATATCCCAACCCCTGGCCAGCAGGGTAGTGGCGATCAACTCCAAGCGCTGCCCCACTGCCGATCTTGCCGTCCGCCAGGCCATCCAGCATGCGGTGAACAAGGCAGCGCTGGTCAAGGCGATATTCTATGGAGTCGAGCAGCAGGCCGACACCCTCTATCCGACCGACATCCCCTACTGCGACCTCAACCTCAAGCCCTACGCCTTCGATCCCAAGCTGGCTGAGAAGATACTGGAGGAGGCAGGTTGGCGGCAGGAGGCCCCCGGCGCCGTCCGCAGCAAGGACGGCCAGGAACTTGCCATCGATCTTTGCTTCGTCGGCAACGACGCCCAACAAAAGGCCATCGCCGAGGTGATTCAGGGGGATTTGCAGGAGATCGGCATAAAAATCAACATGATCGGCGAGGAACCGGACGCCAACATGAACCGCCAGAAGACCGGCGAGTTCGGCCTGGTCTTCAACGAGACCTGGGGTGCCCCCTACGATCCGCATTCGTTCTGCAGCTCGATGCGAACCCCATCCCACGCCGATTTTCAAGCCCAGGCCGGCCTCTCGATGAAGGGCGAAATCGACGCAAAAATCAGTGAGGTGCTGCTGTCCACGGACGAGACCAAGAGGCAGGAACTCTACCGCTATATCCTCACCACCCTCCACGAACAGGCCGTCTATCTGCCGCTGACCTATGTCCGAGGTATCATCGTGCACAGGAATAATCTCGAGGGAGCGCGCTACGGACAGCTCAAGTGGGAGATTCCCTTCGAACTGATCAAACGGCAGTAAGGGACGCCGGGGCCGGGATAAACGAGGAGGAAGAAAATGCTGCGTTTCATTGCACGACGTCTGCTACTGCTGGTGCCTATCATGTTCGCCGTGTCGGTGGTGGTTTTTCTGATATTGCGGCTGGGGCCCAACGATCCGGCAATGTCCTATCTCCGGCTATCGCAGATCCCGCCGACTGATGATGCTCTGGCCTTTCTGCTGTTCATGGTGACGATCTTTGTCGTCTGCAACCTGCTGGTTGACATCTGCTATGCCGGACTCGATCCCCGCATCCGTCTGGCCGGGGAGGAAAACCCATGAACGTCCTCAATCGACTCCTCCATCGCCGCCTGACCCAGGTGGCGTTTCTGCTCGCCGGACTGGTGCTCGCTGCAGCTGTTGCCGCGCCGCTGCTCAGCCCTTACGATCCAATCACGGTGGTGCTCGCGGAGAAACTGCAACCGCCGAGTACCTCCCACTGGCTCGGCACAGACCACCTCGGCCGCGACATTTTCTCCCGGCTCATCCACGCCGCACGAACCTCGGTCGGTTCGGTGACCGCGATCATCGCCTGTATCCTCGTCCTCGGTTTTGCGGTCGGCTGTTTCTCCGGTTATGCGGGAGGGCGGATAGATGCGCTCCTGATGCGCATCTGCGACGTCTTCCTGGTCTTCCCGACCTTCATCTTGGCAATGTTTCTCATCGGTATTCTCGGTACCGGGTTGACCAACGTGGTGATCGCCATCGTCCTCACCCACTGGGCCTGGTATGCCCGCCTGATCAGGGGATTCGTGTTGTCGCTGAAGAACCGCGATTACATCCTGGCGGCGAGGGTGGCGGGAACGCCGAAGGTGAAAATAGTCATCCAGCACATCGTACCCCCTGTCTTTGCCCAGTTGATCGTTCTCGCCACCCTCGACATCGGACATATGATGCTCCACGTCTCCGGCCTGTCCTTCCTCGGCCTGGGGGTTTCTCCGCCAACCCCGGAATGGGGGGTGATGATCAACGATGCCCGCCAGTTCCTCTGGACCAGACCAGGCTTGATCGTCTACCCGGGCCTGATGATTTTCGTCACCGTCATGTCCTTCAACCTGTTGGGCGATGCCCTTCGTGATGCCCTCGATCCGACCATGGGAGAAAAACAATGAGCTGCGGAACGACCATTCTCACCATTGCCGGCTTACGGGTTTCCCTTTGCCGGAGCGATTGCCCCGACCGGCATCTGGTCAGCGATTTAAGTTTGCAGGTGAGGAGGGGCAGGGTCACCGGCCTGATCGGAGAATCGGGCAGCGGCAAGTCGCTCACCTGCCTGGCGGTGATGGACCTTTTACCGAAGGCCATGCGGCAAAGCGGCGGCCGGATCGATCTGACCGCAGCACCGGGCCCAACCTTGTCGCCCTGCGGCTGTTTCCGTGGCAGGCAGGCGGCGATGATCATGCAGAATCCGATGAGCTGCTTTGATCCAATATTCACGATCGGCCGCCATATCACTGAGACGCTCGTCGCCCACGGTCTCAATGCCCCCCGTCATACTCAACGAATCCGGGCAACCTTTGTTGAGCTCGGTTTCGAGCAGCCCGACGAAATTCTCGCTGCCTACCCCTTCCAACTTTCCGGCGGCATGCTGCAGCGGATCATGGTCAGTCTGGCCTTGCTCCTTGAAGCCGAGCTGTTGATAGCCGACGAACCGACCACCGACCTCGACGTCATCGTCCAAGCCCGTATCCTCGACCTGATCGATCAGCTCCGGCGGGAAAAGAATGTCGGGGTGCTGCTGGTCACCCACGACCTCGGCGTCATCGCCCGGCTGGCCGACCAGGTGGCGGTTATGCAGAACGGCCGGATCGTCGAGTCCGGTCCGGTGCGTGACATCTTTTCCGGACCGAGTCAGGCGTACACCCGCGACCTGCTGGCTGCCCACTTCAGCCTTTACGGTCGGCTGGCCGGGGAGGGGCGGGCATGAATCTGCTCGAGCTCGATCGAGTCGGCAAATCGTACCACCGCGGCGGCTGGTTCGGTAAAGGTGAGCGGGTGCCGGCGGTGGTGGAAGTTACCCTGACAATCCCGGAAAGCAGCAGCATTGGCCTGATCGGCCGCAGCGGCGCCGGCAAAAGTACCCTCGGGCGGATTATCCTCGGCCTCGAGCAGCCGGATTCCGGCACAATCGGGTACCGCGGCAAAAAAATGCAGACATTCACCGGCGGAGACTGGCGTGAGTTCCGCCGCGAAGTGCAGGTGGTGTTCCAGAACGCGCTGGGCTCAGTCAACCCCAGATGGCCGGCCATGGATATCATCGCCGAGCCGTTGCGCAATTTCGACGACCTGACGGACAGCCAGCTTCGCCGGAAGATCGACTTCCTGCTGGCGATGGTCGGACTCGAGCCGAGTGACGCCGACAAATATCCGCACCAGTTCAGCGGCGGTCAGCTACAGCGGATCTGCATCGCCCGCGCCCTGGCGCTTCAACCGCGGCTGGTGATACTCGACGAGGCGGTGAGCAGCCTGGATATGCTGATCCAGGCCCAGGCCCTGAGACTGCTGCGCCGGCTGCAGCAGCAGACCGGCATCGCCTATCTCTTCGTCTCCCACGATATCCGCATCGTCGCCGGCTTCTGCGATCAGGTGGCGGTCATGCACCAGGGGCGGATCACCTCGACGGCAACCGATCTCAGCGAGGCGAAAGAGGCCGACGACCCGATCCTGCGACAACTGGCCAGGGCGGTGCTGCCCGCCTGGCCGGAGGGATGGACGCATGCGGAGAACCCCTGACTGTGGATCCGTCCTCCAAACTGTACACGAAGAACGATCCCTGTTCCCCTCCATTCGATGAAGAGCAGAACGACCATGGACAAGACGGCAATCCTCCGGTCAATACACAACGACCAGATCCAGTACATCCAACAGAAAGTCAGGGTCGATTATGACAACAGACGGCAGCAACCGGTCAGCTTCATCCACGCCGGTCGGGAGCATGCCATCCTCTCAGTTGTTGCCCGCTTCAAACTTACAGATGACCGACCACACAGGAGCTACCTGCTCGAAGACTCCGATCATGCTGTCTATTTTCTATATTATCAGCTCGAGGGATTTCTGAACCGGGCCCCTGTCGGGGCTGGTTTCTGGGTATTGGGATACCGTATCCTGCAAGATCACGAGTTGATGCAATGGTTTAGGGAGGAACGAAACATGCTGGCGAACATCTCACTGAAACGCGTCATCGATTTCCATGGTCATATCTGTCCGGAGCTGGCCATCGGGGGAAAGTTCTGCGAATTTGTGCAGAATCAGGTGAAAAAAGGCGGTATCCCGGAGACCGGCCTTACCGTGGTCTCTGAAAACACCACCTCGGCGCTGGACGCCATCCAGGTCCTGCTCGGCACGACCATCGGCAACCAGCGGCTGCTGGTGCTCGATTACGGCAAACACTCCTACAGTCTGTTCTGCAAGGATCACGATCATGGATGGAAACTGAGGATGAAACCCCAGATATACGGCGACGAGGTAAAATACAACGCCATCGAAGAAAAGATCCTGCAAGAACAGGCAACCCTCGAAGACCTCCTGAACTTCCAGCGACTCCTGGATACCCGGATCCAACGCCTTATCATGCTGACTCCCGAGGAGCTTTTTTCCATCGAGGAAATCGACGGCGGCTCCCGTCCGGAGGAGATATCCGGCACATACCGCATATGTACCCTCTGCGGCGAACAGGTGCTTGCAAGCAGGAGCATCGAAAACGGCGGTTCTATCTACTGCCTGCCATGTTTTCAGCAAACGCATCCCGGCTGTCAGATGCATGGTATGCATTGAAGAGGCAGCGCCACCGAGCCGGGAATCGATCACACAAAATAAATTTTTGTATTCTTTGATATTGACGGTTCGCCTGAGAATAGTTTATGAATATTGCACATAACATTATTTCGATTTTAGTGCTATCAACCTCTACCCTGCAAGGTTTCCATGCGATTTTTTTTGCTCTTCCTTACAGCACTTTTTGTCTGGCCACAGACTGCAGCAACCCGAGAAATCACCGACGCCCTGGGCAGGAAGGTTGAGATACCGGACAAGGTTGAGCGGGTCATCTGCTCCGGTTCCGGTTGCCTGCGTCTGCTCACCTACCTGCAGGCCCAGGATATGGTGGTGGCGGTCGACGATATCGAAAGCAGGCGCAGACAGTTCGATGCCCGCCCCTATGCGATGGCCAACCCTCAGTTCAAGTCCCTACCGGTCTTCGGCGAATTCCGCGGCAAGGACAACCCCGAGCTGATCATGACGCTCGATCCGGGGACGCAGGTGATCCTCAAGCTGGTCGGCACCGGCAAGGGCACGGTTGGGATGGAACCCGGCGAACTCCAGGGAAAGACCGGCATCCCGGTTGTCGCTTTGAAATACGGCAACCTCGGCAAGATGAAGGAAGAACTCTACGGATCGCTGCGCATCATGGCAGACGTCGTCGGCAAACAGCAGCGCGCCATCGCCATCTGCCGTTTCTTTGACGATCACATCGCCGATCTGAAGAAACGGACGGCGGACATCCCGGAGGCGCGACGGCCGTCGGTCTACCTCGGCGGCGTAGCCTACGCCGGCCCGCATGGCTTCCAGTCGACGGAGCCGACCTATCCGCCGTTCCGGTTCGTCAATGCCCGCAACCTGGCCGACCACACCAACCCGAAGGCAGGGGAGATCACCAGCACCGACATCGCCAAGGAAAAGCTCGTCGAATGGAACCCCGACTATCTCTTCCTCGATCTCTCGACCCTGCAGTTTGGCGACCAGGCCGGCGGCCTGTACGAACTCAAGACCGACCCGGCCTGCCAGACCCTCACCGCCGTCAAGACCGGCAAAGTCTATGGGGTGCTGCCATACAACTTGTACAACCAGAATTTCGAATCGATCTTCGCCGATGCCTATTTCATCGGCACGCTGCTCTACCCGGAGCGTTTCGCCGATATCGACCCAGCGGCCAAGGCCGACGAGATCTTTACCTTCCTGGTCGGCCGACCGGTGTTCGCCGAGATGAACGCCCGGTTCCAGGGCCTGGCCTTCCGACCGGTGCCGTTGAAATAACATGCATTTCCACAACGGCCGGATACCGGAGGAATACCGGCGTTATGTCGGGCGCAAGGTGGCCTTTCTCATCGTCCTGACCATCCTGCTGGCGGCCGCCCTGGTGGTCGCCGTCTCGCTCGGGGCCGCCAATGTGCCGGTTCCGGCGGTGATCAAGAGCCTGCTGGGGATGGAAACCACGAGGCAGACGGAGATCATCGTCTGGAACATCCGTCTGCCCCAGGCCCTGGCCAGCATGGTGGCCGGGGCCGGCCTGGCGGTGGCCGGGGCGGCGATGCAGTCGATCCTCCGCAACCCCCTCGGTTCCCCTTTCACCCTCGGCATCTCCCATGCCGCCGCCTTCGGCGCCGCTCTGTCGGTGATGCTGCTCGGCGGCGGCATCATGGGTTCGAATGCGGTCGGGGCGATCCAGGTCACCAACCCCTGGCTGACCACCTTCTCGGCCTTTGTCTTCAGTATCGGTGCCGCCGCGGCCATCGTCGGGGTGGCCCGCCTGCGCGGTGCCACCCCGGAGGTCATGGTACTGACCGGGGTGGCCCTGGGGGCCTTCTTCACCGCCGGGACGATGTTGCTGCAGTTCTTCGCCGACGATGTCCAACTCGCCGCCATGGTTTTCTGGACCTTCGGCGACGCCGCCCGCGCCAGCTGGCGGGAGGTGGGTTACATGACGGCAGCCACCTTTGCCGTCGCCATCATCTTTTTCGCCAACAGCTGGAACTACAACGCCATCGATGCCGGCGACGAAACCGCCAGAGGGCTTGGTATCCGGGTCGAATGGGTGCGGACCTCCGGGATGATGCTGGCCTCGGTGCTGACCGCGGTGATCATCAGCTTTCTCGGCATCATCGGTTTCGTCGGCCTGGTGGTACCGCACATGGTCCGCCGCCTCATCGGCGCCGACCACCGCTTCCTGCTGCCGGCATCGTGCCTCGGCGGCGCCCTGCTGCTCCTGGTCGCCGACACCGGCGCCCGGCTGCTGCTGGCGCCCCACGTCCTGCCGGTGTCGATTCTCACCGCCTTTGTGGGCGCCCCGGTTTTTCTCTGGCTGATCATCCGCGGAGGTCGAACATGATTCTCGATGCGCAACAACTGCACTTCGCTTACAACGGGGTGGACGTCCTGAAGAAGATCGATTTCCGGGTCAGCCCCGGCGAGCTGCTGGCGATCCTCGGGCCGAACGGGGTCGGCAAGACGACCCTGCTCAAGTGCATCAACACCATCCATCGCCCCCGGGCTGGGGCGATACTGGTGGAGGGTACGGACGTGCTGCGGATGCGGCCGAACGATATCGCCACCCGCGTCGGCTACGTCGCCCAGAGAAGCGAGACCGCCCGCCTCACCGTCTTCGATGCGGTGCTGATGGGCCGCAAACCGCATATCCGCTGGCGCACCGCCCCCCGCGACCTGCAGATCGTCGAGGCGGCCATGCGCCATCTCCACCTCGAAGGCAAGACCCTGCGCCACATCGACCAGCTGAGCGGCGGCGAGCTGCAGAAGGTCTGCATCGCCCGGGCGCTGGTCCAGGAACCACGACTGCTGCTGCTCGACGAACCGACCAGCGCCCTCGACCTGAAGAACCAGATCGAGATCATGCGCCTGCTGCGCCATGTGGTCAGCGACCACGGGATCGCGGCGGTGATGACCATGCACGACCTCAACAAGGCCCTGCGGTATGCCGACACGATCCTGCTGCTGAAAGACGGCGAAATCCACAGTTATGTCCCGGCATCTCAGGTTACCGCGGCAATGATCGAGGCCGTCTACGGCCTGGCGGTGGAAATTCATCGCATAAATGGTTATCCTCTGGTTGCACCACGGGAAGAACCGTCCCATTGACCAATATCAACAAGGAGTCCACAGATGAGTTGTCAGATTGAACCGACGAAAATCGAGGCCACCATCGCCTTCCACGGCCACAGCTGCCCCGGCCTTGCCATCGGCATCCGCGCTGCCGAGATCGCCCTGCGGGAGCTGCCCGGCGTCGACCAGGCCGACCTGGTCTGCGTCACCGAGACCGACATGTGCGGCGTCGACGCCATCCAGTTCCTCACCGGCTGCACCTACGGCAAGGGCAACCTGATCCACCGCGATTGCGGCAAGCTGGCCTTCTCCTTCCATGACCGCCGCAGCGGCCGGGGCTTCCGCCTGGTGTTCAACCAGCAGGCGCGGGGTGAACTGCATCGGGAGATGGTGGCACTGATGGGCAAGGGATTGCTGGCGGAGACCGAGCAGCAGCGCCTCCAGGCCCTGCGGGCCGAGATGCAGCAGCGATTGATGACCCTGCCCGCCGACGAGCTGTTCGCGGTCCAGCCCCTCGACCAGGCCCCGCCCCGCCCGGCCCGGGTGCTGCAGAGCCTGGTCTGCGACGACTGCGGCGAGAGCACGATGGAATCGCGGACCCGCCGCTTCGCCGGCCGGACCCTGTGCATCCCCTGCTTCGCCCGGATCGAGCAGAAAATCTAGACCGCAGGGTCTCGGGGACAGGTATGAGTCGTGGGAGCGGCCCTCATAGAGGGGGCTGGCGGTCCTGAGGCCGGCGCAAGGGATTGTTTTGCTTTCTCCCGCCCGCTGCGGTATTTTCCGGTGACGACTATCCGCCGCCGGCGGTCCTTGCCCCGGCGGCACCAGACCAACCGACCGACAGCCCAATTCCCTATGCGCCCCATGCGAACCTGTGTCACCCCGGCCGGCCGTTTCCGCTACGGCATCCACAAACCCGCCTACTCCGTCGCCAACCTGCGCCGCGACAGCCGCGAGGAGCGGCTCGGCAGCGACGGCGCCGCCAACCCGGTCTACAACACCGCCAATTTTCCGCCCGGCGACATACAGGTCGGCACCGCCGACTGGATCTTCGAGATCCCCAACCCCCTGCCGTTCAAAGGCACGACCTTCATCGACAAGGAATGGGCCGACGCCAGCGCCGCGAATCCGGAAAGGATCCGGATCGCCGCCCCGCCCCCGGTCTCGTTGAGCGACACCTTGCGGGGCGCCGGCACCGGCCCGGAGCTGATCGACCGCCTGCCGGCGCCGCTGCAACTGGCCCTGGCGACCACCTCGACCGACGAGGAGGACCTGATCCGCCTCGCCCGGTTGAGCTGCGCCCTGGAATTCGATGCCGCCGGCCAGCCGACCGGCCTCCGCTATGACCGGCGGCCGGATGGATCGCTGCGGCCGGTCATCCGCGATCACCTGCTGTTCGAGGCGGTCGCCAACAATCCCCGGCTGCCCGACAGCTACAAGATCGTCATGGTCATCCGCCCCGGAGCCCAGGGCCGGAGCGAGATCGTCGGCGAATGGCCGGCCGACGGCGCCACCCACGTCTTCGAATACCTGCGGCGCAACTCCTACATCGCCGGCGGCCATTACGCCGCCAACATGGCCGACGACGCCATCCGCTACGCCGTCGCCGATCTGGGCCCCGGCGATATGCGGGCCCTGCGCCATCTCTACTACCAGCGGACCTATACCCGGCTGGCGGCCGAACTGGGGCTGGCGATCCCGGCCGCCCGGCGCAACCTGGCGCCGGACGAACTGGAGCAACTGCGGCCGGCCATCGGCCGGCAGCTCGAGACCGGCCGGACACCCGCCTCCTCGGCCACCCTGTGGGGCTGGAATTTCGGTTTCGATTACGCCCCGACCGGCTACCGGCTCCACGCCTCACACCAGCAGGTGCACCAGCAGTACGCCCTGCTCCCCGCCACGGTGGCCGCCTACAGCGCCGGCTGCGACCACCCTGAAGGCCATTTTGACGCCTTCGGTTGCGGCGACTTGATCGCCGAGGTCATCGACCAGTACCGCCTCACCTGCGGCAGCGATTTCTTCGCCGACTACCAGCAGGCGATCGCCGCCAACCGGCGGATGGACGGGAGAAACGACCTGGAGAGCGATTTGGTCGTCTGGAGCGACGCCAACTGCCTGCTGTTCGTCCCCAAGGCCCAGACCTCGCAGTGGGAACTGCAGCTGATGACCAGGGTCAGGGCCTGGGGCGGCACGGTCGGCAATATCGTCGAGGCCGACAGCGGCGTCAGGGATTCCCTCGATACCGGGATCCTGCTGGCCCAGAAGGCCCTGGCCGGCCTCGGGGCCCGGATGGTCACCTCGATCGAGTATCCGAAACGGCTTGGCGGCGGCGAGGATCGCAACCAGCCGCTGCTCTACGCCTTCCTGCCCCGGCTGCCGGAATCGCCCGGGGCCTTCAGCGAGGCGCAGCTGCGGTTCATCAACGGCCACTACCCCGAGGATTTCGCCGCCGTGTGCCGGCGCCGGCTCGGTTGAGGCAGTCACAATCCGCCGGCCCGGTGATCGAGGGCCCGGTCCGGATCTCCGGCCAATCTGTGCCGCCAATATTTTCTTCCTTGTGGAAAATGCGGCCCCTGGTGTACGTTTCGAATCCGGGAATGCCCTGCGGGAAGGGAGGAATCTTCTCCAGGTCAATCAGAGATCGGTACGCAGCAGCATCCACAGGCGCCATGCACGTCTCCCCGTGGTGTCAGGAAAGCGGGATGATCCCGGTCGGATAAGGGGATCATCGCGCCCATATCATGGTACATTCCCGTACGTCCTGTTTTCAGGCCACCTTGCGGTCGTCACGGTCACCCGGACGCGTCGACGTCCTGCAGGGGCTCAGCATATCGCATGTAATGGAGTAATCGATGTCAAAAAAAGGATTTTTCGGCAATTGGGGCGGCGCCTACATCCCGGAGGTGCTCAATCAGACCTTCCGCCAACTCGAGGCGGAATACGGCAGGGCCCGGCAGGACCCCTCCTTCTGGCAGGAATACACCGCCCTGATGTCGAACTACTCCTGCCGTCCGACACCGTTGACCTACGCCGCCAACCTGTCCCGGCATTTCGGCGGGGCGCAGATCTACATCAAGCGCGAGGACCTCAACCACACCGGGGCCCACAAGGCCAACAACGTCATGGGCCAGGGCCTGCTGGTGAAGCGGATGGGCAAGAAACGGGTGATCGCCGAGACCGGCGCCGGCCAGCACGGCATGGCCACGGCGACGATGGCCGCCAAGTTCGGTTTCGCCTGCACCATCTACATGGGCGAGGTCGATGTCCGGCGGCAGCGGCCGAATGTCTTCTGGATGGAGAAGATGGGGGCCACCGTGGTGCCGGTCAAGGACGGCTCCCGCACCCTGAAGGACGCGATCAACGAGGCCTTCCGCGACTGGGTGACCAACCTCGACGACACCCACTACGTCTTCGGCACCGCCTGCGGCCCCGCCCCTTTTCCCGAGATGGTCAGCTGGTTCCAGTCGATCATCGGCCAGGAGGCGGCACGGCAGATCCTCGAGCAGCACGGCCGACTGCCGGCCCGCGTCTATGCCTGCGTCGGCGGCGGTTCCAACGCCATGGGGGTATTCCAGGGATTTCTCGGCGATGACGTCGAGCTGGTCGGGGTCGAGGCCGGCGGTCATGGCCTCGACAGCGGCAGACACGCCTCCCGGCTGTGCGGCCGTGATGCCAGCCCGGGCGTGGCCCAGGGCTACAAGTCGATGTTCCTGCAGAACGAGGACGGCCAGATGCTCGAGACCCACTCGGTGGCGGCCGGGCTCGACTACGTCGGGGTCAGCCCGATCCTCTCCGATCTGGCCGACAAAAAACGGGTACGCTTCGAGTCGGCCACCGACCAGGAGGTTATCGCCGCCCTCGACCTGACGATGCGCCTCGAGGGCATCATCCCGGCGCTGGAATCGTCGCACGCCTTCGTCCAGGCCTTCAAAGAGGCACCCGAGCTGCCGCAGGAGGCGGCGATCATCATCAACATGTCGGGCCGCGGCGACAAGGACATCTTCACCATCGCCCATGCCTTCGACGATCCGTCGTGGAAGGAGTTCATCATCGCCCGCGCCGAGGAATACAGAAAATAATCCGGCCTTCCCGATTTCCCGGATTTCAGATACAGGTGACAGCCATGCAGCTTGAAGAGACACTGAAGAAACGACGGCAGGAGAAGGACATCCTGCTGATGACCCATCTGGTCCTCGGCTATCCCTCCTTTGAGGTCAATCGCACAATCATCCGCCAGATGGTCGACAACGGGGTCGACTGCATCGAGATGCAGATCCCCTTCTCCGAACCGATGGCCGACGGCCCGGTCATCCTCAAGGCCAACCAGGACAGCATCGCCGCCGGCACCACCGTCGCCGCCTGTCTCGAATTCGGCAGGGAGATGGCCGCCAGTTACGACATCCCCTTCCTGTTCATGACCTATTACAACATCATCTTCAAATACGGTGAGGAACGGTTTCTCGATGCGGCGAAGGCGGCGGGAATCACGGGGCTGATCATCCCCGATCTGCCGCCCGAGATGGGCGGGGAATTCATGACGATGGCCAGGGACCGGGGGATCGCAGCAATCCTCATCTTCGCCCCGACCTCAACCGACGAGCGGATGGGGGAACTGAACCACTGGGCCGCCGGTTTCGTCTACTGTGCCGCCCGGCGCGGGGTGACGGGAAAGAAATCGGAGTTCGGCAGCGAGTTCTACGATTACCTGGCCCGCTGCCGTCGGGCGACCAGCCTGCCGCTGGCGGTGGGTTTCGGCATCCAGAACCGGGAGGATGTCGCCGCCCTGATAGGTCGCGCCGACCTGGCGGTGATCGGATCCCGGACCATCCGCCTCGTCGACGAGGAAGGCCCCGAGGCCGTCGGCCCCTTCATCGCCTCCCTGCGCTGACCCCTTACCCCCGGGCGCCCGCACCCGCTTCGGACGTCCCGCCACAGCCGGTTGCGTCTCCCATCTCCAGATCAGTGCTGCTCCTGGTAATCCGGAGTGGCATTGCGGCGCCAGTGGGGGTGGGTGATCCCCAGTTTGTTGATCTTGTAATTCAGGGCCCGGGGACTGATCCCCAGCTTACCGGCGGCGTTTTTCTGCACCCAGAGACATTCCTCGAGTGCCTTGAGGATAAGATCACGTTCCTGATTGGCGAGGGAGTTGGTCACCCCGGCAGCGCTCCCGGTCACAACCGTCGCCCCCGGGGACGAGGGGAAAACGATGCCGCCCCTGGCGACCGGCAGGGCCAGGTTTTCGGCATGAATCAGTTCGGCATCCTCGATGATCACCGCCCGCTCGATGGTATTGGCCATCTGGCGGATATTGCCGGGCCATTCATAGGCGACGATCTGGGCCATCGCCTCGTCGGTGAACCCCTGGATATGGCGACGCAGCGACTGACAGCTCTTCTGCAGCAGGGTCCTGGCCAGGGGCTCAAGACATTGCCGGCGCTCTTTGAGCGAGGGCAGGCGGACGGGCAGGACATTGATCCGGTAGTACAGATCTTCCCGGAACAACCCCTTCTCCACCTGCCGCAGCAGATCCCTGTTGGTGGCGGCAATGATGCGGACATCGGCATGGATGGTCTTGTTGCCGCCGACCCTTTCGAAGGACTTCTCCTCCAGCACCCGCAGCAGCTTGGTCTGCAATCCCATGCTCATCTCGCCGATCTCATCGAGAAAGATCGTGCCGCCGCTCGCCTGCTCGAAGCGGCCGATACGGAGCTTGTCGGCCCCGGTGAACGACCCCTTTTCGTGGCCGAACAGCTCCGATTCGAGCAGATCGACCGGAATGTTGGCACAGTTGATCTTGACAAAGGGTTTTTTGCGGCGGGGGGAGTTGAAATGCACCGTGCCGGACAGAAAGCTCTTGCCGGTACCGGTGTCGCCGGTGATCAGGATCGTCGAATCCGTTTTGGCGAAACGCTCGAGACTCTTGAGGATTTCCTTCATCTGCGGACTTTCGGCGATGACATCGTTGAAGTCGTAGACGATGTCCTGCTTGCGCCGATGATAGGCGATCTCGTTACGCTGGTCGCGAATCTCGATGGCCCGGTCGACGGAGAGATTGATCCGCTCTTTCGACAGCGGATGCACCAGGAAGTCGCTGGCGCCGGCGTTGATCGCCTTGACGATCAGTTCCACCCTTTCCGATTTGCTGGTGATGATGATCGGCAGGAACGGGTTCTTGCCGTGGACCTTCTCCAGCAGTCCCATCGACTGCCCCTCGGCCGAATCGATATCGAGGAAGACCAGGTCGTACTGGCGTTCGTTGATCTCCTCTTGAAATTCGGCGGTATCCAGCGTACATGTCAGGACACATCGCTCCTCCAGGGCGGCGACCGTGGCGGCAGCGGTATCTGGTGACGAATCGTAGATCAGAATCGTATTCATAATCGCTGTACCGAGAATGTATCCAAAATTTCGATATCGTAATTCATATTCTTTTTTATACTGGACAGGCTGACAAAATGCAAATAAAAGAAGTGAATTTCCGAATTGACCCATGACCCCCCCGCCCGCCGCCGACACCCCCAAGGCCTTCAGTCCGCCTCCGGCCAGCGATGAACAGTGGATGCGTGTCGCGCTGGAGCAGGCGCGATCGGCGGCCGGACTCGGCGAGGTCCCGGTCGGGGCGGTCCTGACGGCCGGCGATGAACTGATCGCAACCGCCGGCAACAGCCCGATCGGCCTGTGCGACCCCACCGCCCACGCCGAAATCCTGGTCCTCCGCCGCGCCGCCGGCCGGATCGGCAACTACCGTCTCACCGGGACCACGCTCTATGTCACCCTCGAGCCCTGCCTCATGTGTATGGGGGCGATGATCCATGCCCGGGTCGACCGTCTCGTCTTCGGCGCCTTCGATCCCAAGACCGGGGCCGCTTTGTCGCGCTACCGGGTCGGCAGTGACGGTCGGCTCAATCACGATATTGAAATTACCGCCGGCATCCTTGAAGACGAGTGCTCGGCCCTGCTCCGGGACTTTTTCCGCCTTCGCCGCGATTGCGGCCGGTCGGCGTGAGTCCGCATCAGGTCTCGGTTTTTTTCACCCCCGGCGACTTTTTGATTGCCAAACGGGGCCCGACAGTATAGATAGTAGAGTCCACTTTGCGTCGAGTAATTCGATGCCTGGAGAGGTGACCGAGCGGCTTAAGGTGCACGCCTGGAACGCGTGTGTACGCAAGTACCGTGAGTTCGAATCTCACCCTCTCCGCCAGTTCCGATTTCAGTTTGATAGCCGGGCCTTGTGCAACGGAGAATCACGAACCCCGCCAGGTCCGGGAGGAAGCAACGGTAGTGACACTCTTCGTGTGTTACAGGTAACCCGGCTATCATTTTTTCCACTCCGCGAGTCCTCCCCGCCCCGGGCCACGGTACCGCATGTCCTATCTTGTCCTCGCCAGAAAATCACGTCCCCAGACCTTCGCCGAGGTTGTCGGCCAGCGCCCGGTCGTCAAGACGCTGCAGAACAGCCTGGCCCGCGGGCGTGTCGCCCACGCCATCCTCTTTTCCGGGGTTCGCGGCGTCGGCAAGACCACCCTGGCCCGCTTGATGGCCAAGGCCATCAACTGCGAAGGCGAGACCGACCAGCCCCCCTGCAACCGCTGCCGCTCCTGCATCGAGATCACCGCCGGCAACGCCCTCGATCTCCATGAAATCGACGGCGCCTCGAACCGGGGCATCCAGGAAATACGGGAACTGAAAGACCGGATCCGTTTTCTGCCGACCTCCTCGCGATTCAAGATCATTATCATCGATGAAGTGCACATGCTGACCACCGAGGCCTTCAACGCCCTGCTGAAGACCCTCGAGGAACCGCCGGCCCATGTCTACTTCATGTTCGCCACCACCGAGCTGCACAAGATCCCGGTCACCATCCTCTCCCGCTGCCAGCAGTACGAGCTGAAGCGGATTCCGGCCGCCGAGCTGTCGGCCCACTTCCGCAAGCTCGCCGACTCCGAAGGCTTCGAGATCGAACCGGCGGCGCTGGCCCTGATCGTCCGCGAGGCCGAGGGTTCGGTCAGGGACGGCCTGAGCCTGCTCGACCAGGTCTTCTCGTTCGGTGAGCGGCTGATCCGTACCGAGGACGTCATCGAGGTCCTGGGGCTGGTCGACCGTCAGGCCCTGATGCGCCTGACCGCCGCCCTGCTCGACGGCGACCGGAGCACCGCACTCACCACGCTGGACGAGATCTATGCCTACGGGCTCGACATCAAGCGGTTTTCGGCCGACCTGATGGAGTATTTCCGCACGCTGATCCTGTGCAAGGTCCCCGGCTGCGACCACCTCCTCGATCTGCCCGGAGAAGAACTCGCCGTCTTCAAGGAAACTGCGCAGAAATACACGCTCGAGACCCTGCACCAGAAGCTGAACCTGCTGATGCAGGCTGTCGAGGAGATCCGCCACTCCAGCCAGCCCCGCCTGGCCCTGGAAACATCCTTTCTCAAGATCATCGAGGCGGGCAATGTCGTGGCCGTCACCACCCTGCTCGGCCACCTCGAGCAACTGCTGGGCCGCGAACCCGGAGCCACGGGTTCCCCACCCCCGCCGTCAGTGGTGCCCCCGGCCGCATCGATTCCGCCTTCGACAGGTGCTTCCCGGCAATCACCCGCCGCCGCCCCATCCGCCCCGGTCACGACGCCCGATCCCACACCCGCTCCGTCATCCGCAGTGGTCGGCCCGGATGCGGCCCAGGCAGATACACCCCCGTCGCCGGCGGCAGAGGCTGAAAGCCGCACCCCCCCCCGCCGCGAAGAATCCCCGCCGATGCCACCGCCTGCGGCATCGATCGAGGTTCGTCCCCACGAGAAGGATATCCGCCGCGACTGGCTCGACTTCGTCAAGTATGTCCACAGCCACAAGGTGTGGATGGCGCAGGACCTGCAACGTGCCGATTCCATCCGCCAGGTCGACAAGGAAATCCGCCTCCATTACAACGACCCGGCCAATTGCGCTTTCCTGCGCCAGAAAGACAACCGCCTGCTGCTGACCGAATACGCCCTTGATTTTTTCCAGAAGGAGATCAAGATTCTATTCATCGTCCCCGACCAGCAGGACAACGCCGATGCCGTCGATGCCGAAACCCCGCAGTCCAAGCGGCAGCAGCTTGCCGGCGACCCGCTGGTCATCATGACCGCCGAGATCTTCAGGGGCCAGGTCGGGGACATACGGGTGGGCCAGCAAAGCCGATAACCACAGCAAACCATCAGATATACATTTATGGATATCAATAACATCATGCAGCAGGCCCAGCAGATGCAGGGCAGGATTGCCAAGATCCAGCAGGATCTGGCCAAAATGGTCGTCACCGGCACCGCCGGCGGCGGGATGGTGCAGGCCAGTGTCACCGGCCTGGGCGAGGTTATTTCAGTGACCATCGAAAAACAGCTGCTTACCCCGGATGAGGCCGAACTGCTTCAGGATCTGATCACCGCCGCGATGAACGACGGACTGCGCAAGGCCAAGGAAGCGGGGAAGAACGCCATGGGGCAACTCACCCATGGCGTCAATATCCCCGGATTGTCGAATCTTATCTGAACCTCCGGATAGCACTCCCATGCAGGTCGTCCCTCCTGCCTTAGACAGGCTGATCGAAAATCTGGCCCGGTTACCGGGCATCGGCAGGAAAACCGCCACCAGGCTCGCCCTCAATATCCTTCGGCGGCCGGCTTCGCAGGCTATTGAACTGGCTGCATCGCTGACCGCCCTGCACGGCGCGATCAAGCTCTGCTCCTGCTGCTTCACCTTTTCCGAGACTGATCCCTGCGCCATCTGCGCCGATCCGAAACGCAACGGCGAGATCGTCTGCGTCGTCGAACAGTCCGGCGACCTGATGGCCATCGAAAAAACCGGTTCCTACCGCGGCCACTACCATATCCTCCATGGGGTGCTGTCACCGCTTGACGGTATCGGTCCCGAAGAGATCAAGGTCCGGGAACTGCTGGCGCGGGTGGCCAGCGGGGCCGTCAGGGAGGTGCTGATCGCCACCAGTTCGACCGTGCCCGGAGAGGCGACCGCCTCCTACCTGATCGACCGGCTTCAGGGGGCACCGATCCTCCTTACCAGGCTGGCCTGCGGCATCCCGATGGGCATGGATATCAAATATGCCGACAAACACACGCTGGCAAGGGCGATCGAAGGCCGGGCCAAGGCCCGGTAAGGTTCCAATTTCTTCCGGTCTCTCCAATATTTTCCCTTGACAGATCCCTCGGTTTATTGGTATCTCAAGCAGGTTCAATGCTTCTGATCCCATACGTTCAGCGAAGCATCAAAGATAGCTTGAACAGGCGCGTAGCTCAGTGGGAGAGCGCTACCTTGACGTGGTAGATGTCGTGGGTTCAATCCCCTCCGCGCCTACCAAATAGAAGGCTAAAGTAAGAACGACCTTGACAATGGGTCGTTCGCTCTTTAGCCTTTATTTTTATATGGAACCACCAAAAGCGATGGAAATAGTCGTCACCCTGCAGGATGGAGAACCAATCAATGTGCCCGCACCGATCACCGTGCGTGAAGCGCTCGACCGTCTCCAATCCAACAAGCAGAAAAAACGCACTATCGCCGCCAGGGCCAATGGACAGGTCGTCGATCTGAGCCGGTTGCTGGAAATCGACACGACGCTTGAGCCAATCCTCATCGATACCGAAGACGGTCTCGACATCCTGCGTCACAGCGCCGCCCATGTCATGGCCCAGGCCGTGCGTGATGTCTTCGGCACCGAGGTCAAGGTCGCGATCGGGCCGGCGATCGAAAACGGCTTCTATTACGATTTCCTGCGGGATACCCCTTTCAGCCCGGAAGATTTCGAGCGGATCGAGCAGCGGATGCAGGAGATCGCCGATGCCTCCCAGCCCTTTATCCGCACCGAATTGGCGAGCGATGAGGCCATCGCGCTGTTTGAGCGGCAGGATGAGAAATACAAGGTCGAATTGATCCGGGATCTCGAGGCGGAAACCGTTTCCCTGTACCGGATCGGCGAGTTTACCGACCTCTGCCGCGGACCGCACCTTCCCGACACCTCCTTTGTCAAGGTCTTCAAGCTGCTGCGGGTGGCCGGAGCCTACTGGCGCGGGGACGAGAAAAATGACGTTCTCCAGCGCATCTACGGCACCGCCTTTTTCGACCCGAAGGCCCTGGCCAAATACCTCCATGATCTGGAGGAGGCGAAAAAGCGTGATCATCGCAAG
Source organism: Desulfoprunum sp. (assembly GCF_053613775.1). Classification (NCBI taxonomy): domain Bacteria; kingdom Pseudomonadati; phylum Thermodesulfobacteriota; class Desulfobulbia; order Desulfobulbales; family Desulfobulbaceae; genus Desulfoprunum; species Desulfoprunum sp. Next base: position 313,434 of record NZ_JBSHXH010000001.1, on the reverse strand, counting down.
CTCGGCCGCGAACTCGAACTGTTCACCACCCAGGATCATATCGGCCCCGGCTTGATCCTCTGGCAGCCCAAGGGCGCCCAGTTGCGCCGTCTGATCGAAGATTACTGGAAGGACGAGCACTACCGGCACGACTACGAGCTGCTGTACACGCCGCATATCGCCCGGCAGGACCTGTGGAAGACATCGGGGCACCTCGATTTCTACAGCGAGAACATGTACTCGCCCATGGATATCGATGAGATCAAGTACCAGCTCAAGCCGATGAACTGCCCTTTCCATATCGGCGTCTACGGCACCCGCAAGCGGAGCTATCGGGAATTCCCGCTGCGCTGGTGCGAACTGGGAACGGTCTACCGCTACGAACGGGCCGGAGCCCTGCACGGACTGCTGCGGGTCCGCGGTTTCACCCAGGACGATGCCCACATCTTCTGCCGTCCGGACCAGTTGGAAGAGGAAATCTTCAACATCCTCAACTTGAATCTCCATATCCTGCAGACCTTCGGTTTTTCCGACTATGATATCTATCTCTCGACCCGGCCGGAGAAATATGTCGGCAGCGACGAGAACTGGCAGCGGGCGACCGAGGCGCTGAAGCTGGCCCTCGAGAAAAAGGGCCTGGCCTTCATGATCGATCCCGGCGAGGGTGTGTTCTACGGGCCGAAGATCGACATCAAGATCAAGGATGTCCTCGGCCGGTCCTGGCAGTGTTCGACGATCCAGGTCGACTTCAACCTGCCGGAACGATTCGAGATGACCTATACCGGCGCCGACAATGCCGAGCACCAGCCGATCATGATCCACCGGGCCCTGATGGGTTCGCTCGAGCGGTTCATCGGCATCCTCATCGAGCATTACGCCGGGGTCTTCCCCCTCTGGTTCGCCCCGGTCCAGGCCCGCATTCTCAATATCACCGACGACCAGGCCGCTTACTGCCAGCAGGTCTACGAACAGCTGCGCCAGGCCGGCGTCCGGATCGAGAAGGATGTCCGAAACGAAAAATTGAACTACAAGATACGTGAGGCCCAACTCGCCAAAATCCCCTACATGCTGATCGTAGGCGACAAGGAAAAGGAGAGCGGCACGGTCACCGTGCGCCTGCGTGACGGCAAGAACCTGCCGCCTGTTTCAGTCGAGGAATTTGCCCGCAAAGTTGACGAAGAGTGCCGGGCCGGTCGCGGAATCTGAACGACGGACGAGGAATTCGGAACCAGCTTTCCGCCATCGGCAACAGGGCTGGCCCAGATGAAAAACAATCGTAAATGCTCGTAGAATCGAGGAGGTAATACTATTAACAAAAAGGGAAAGACGACGACGGTTCAACGTGAAGAACAGTCAACAACGAACGACGGCATCCGTTACGCCAAGGTCCGGTTGATCGGCAGCGACGGCAGCCAGTTGGGTATATTCACAGCCGAAGAGGCACGGCAGATGGCCTACAGCGAGGGCCTCGATCTGGTCGAGATGTCGGCGAACGCCGATCCTCCGGTCTGCCGGATAATGAACTACGACAAATTCCGCTACGAGCAGAAGAAAAAACAGCAGGAAGCGAAGAAAAAACAGACTATTGTCGAAACGAAAGAGATCAAGTTCCGCCCCAAGACCGAGGAGCACGATCTCAGTTTCAAGATCGGCCACATCAAAAAGTTCCTCAGCCAGAAGAACAAGGTGAAACTGACCATGCGGTTTCGGGGGCGGGAGATCGTCTATGCCCAGACACTCGGTCTCGAAGCAATGAACAAGATCATGGAGACCCTCGAAGAGGATGCTATCATACTTCAGCCGCCGAAAATGGAAGGCCGGCAGCTCGTCATGTTCGTAGGTCCGAAATAGAGCGCGAAATAAAATATATTTTTCAGCCCCCGTTGAAATACTATAGAGTTATTGAGTTTCATAAATGTTGCTGGATTGCCCTGTCATCCGCCAGGGACCGGCAGAGCGGTTCAACAGCACTGCATAAGAAGCATAAAGGAGTTGTGTCATGCCAAAAATGAAAACCAAACGAGGAGCCGCCAAGCGTTTCAAAGCGACCGGCAGCGGAGCGATCAAACGCAACAAGGCGTTTTCCAGCCATATACTGACCAAGAAAACAACCAAGAGGAAGCGTGGTCTGCGCAAGAGCGGTCTTGTCGATTCCGCCAATCTCAAATCAGTCAAAAAGATACTGCCGTATCTGTAATCGCGGCTATCGATCCACCCTGGAGACAGGGACCATAAGCCCATAAGGCCCGACAATGAGCACTCGGGCAAGGAATAAAGGAGCAAGACAATGCCACGTGTAACACGAGGATTCAAGGCACGCCGGAGAAGAAACAAGGTATTGAAACTGGCCAAAGGCTATTACGGCGGACGATCGCGTCTGTTCCGTTCCGCCGCCGAGGCCGTCGATCGCGCCCTCAACTATGCATTCCGTGACCGCCGCGCCAAAAAACGCGATTTCCGCCGACTGTGGATAGCCCGGATCAATGCCGGCGCCGACATGAACGACATGAGCTACAGCAGATTCATGGGCGGCTTGAAAAAGGCCGGAGTCGAACTCGACAGGAAGGTCCTTTCCAATATGGCCATCCTCGATGCCGAGTCCTTCTCGAAGTTGGTGCGGCTCGCAAAAGAAGCCAACGCCTGATCAACTTCCCGCTATTCCTGTATTTTCGCGCATGCCGGCGGTGGTTTCGTTGAAGCCATCGCCGGCATGCTGTTTCATTGAGCATCTCATCCGATCACTAGCTATGGAACACGAGTTACAGAGCCTGGAACGGGAAGCACGGCAAGAGCTTGCCGCCATTACCGCCAACAGCCAGCTGGAGGAATTCCGCATCCGTTTCCTCGGTCGTAAGGGCCAGTTCAGCACCATCCTGCGCAAGCTCGGCTCGGTGTCTGACGAAGACCGCCCGCGCCTTGGCCAATTGGCCAATACCATCAAGAAGGAAATCGAGCAGCTCTTCGAACATCGTCAGGAGGCAATCCGGCAGACCGCTTCGACCGCGGTCGATACCGAGGCGCGACTCGACCTCAGCCTGCCCGGCAGGGTGGCAGAGATCGGCCGGCTCCACCCCGTCACCCAGATCATGCAGGAGATCTGCACCATCTTCGAGAATCTCGGGTTTTCGGTCGCCGAAGGGCCGGATGTCGAGCAGGATTACTATAATTTCGAGGCCCTGAACATCCCGGCGCACCACCCGGCCAGGGACATGCACGACACCTTCTACGTCAGCGACTCGATCCTGCTGCGCACCCATACCTCGCCGATGCAGGCGCGGATCATGGAAACCCGCCAGCCGCCGCTCAGGGTCATCGCCCCGGGCAAGGTCTATCGCTGCGATTCGGACATCACCCACACCCCGATGTTCCACCAGGTCGAAGGTTTTCTCGTTGACAAGCAGGTCTCCTTCGCCGACCTCAAAGGAGTGTTGACGGTCTTCACGCAGAAGATGTTCGAGCGGGATCTGCCGCTGCGTTTCCGCCCCAGTTTCTTCCCGTTCACCGAACCGAGCGCCGAAGTCGATATCGCCTGCGTCATCTGCGGCGGCGAAGGATGCCGGGTGTGTAAGAAAACCGGCTGGCTCGAGATTCTCGGCTCCGGCATGATCGATCCTGAAGTCTTCCGGATGGTGGGTTATGACCCGGAGGTCTACAGCGGCTTCGCCTTTGGTCTCGGAGTCGAGCGGATCGCCATGCTCAAGTACGGTATCGACGACATCCGTCTGTACTACGAAAACGATCAACGATTCCTGTCTCAGTTCTAACGAGCCTTTATCATCACACGACAACTGCCATGAAGTTCACGCTTGACTGGTTGAATCACTATGTAGACACCGATGGGCACACCGCCGATCAGCTGGCCGAATACCTGACCATGCTGGGACTGGAAGTCGATGCCGTCACCCCGCTGCATCAGGAGCTGGCTCCGCTGAAGACCGCCAGGATCATCTCGGCGCAACCCCACCCGGATGCCGACAAACTGACCCTCTGCGAGGTGGCCGTCGGCGACGAGATCCTGCAGATCGTCTGCGGCGCTCCCAATGCCCGCTCCGGGCTCAACACCGTCGTCGCCCTGCCCGGCACGACCTTGCCCGGAGAGGTGAAAATCAAGAAGTCCAAGGTCCGCGGAGTCGAGTCCTGCGGCATGCTCTGTTCCGAACGTGAACTGGCGCTGAGCGACTCCCATACCGGGATCATGGAACTGCCGGAAGGCACTGCCCATGGCCAGTCCTTCATCACCGCTCTGGGCCTCGAGGATACGATGATCGAGGTCGATCTGACCCCGAACCGGCCCGACTGCGCCTCGGTCATCGGCATCGCCCGCGAAATCGCCGGCAAACTCCAGCGCCCGCTGCGTCTGCCGGTCGAAGGCGCCAGAGTCGATCACACCAGCAGGAGCTTTTCAGTCGATGTCGAATCGTCCGAACTTTGTCCCCGTTACGCCGCCCGCCTGGTCACCGGCGATCAAGATCGGCCCATCACCGATGTGGCTGCGCAACCGCCTGACCTCCATCGGCCTCCGCCCGATCAACAACGTTGTCGACATCACCAACTTCGTAATGATGGAGTACGGACAGCCCCTGCATGCCTTCGATTTCGACAACCTCAAAGGGGGAAAGATCATCGTCCGTTCCCCGAAGGACGGCGAGACGACGTTCACCACTCTCGACGGAGTCGAGCGCAAACTCAGCCCCGAGATGCTCCTGATCTGCGACGGTGACCGACCGGTAGCCCTGGCCGGCATCATGGGCGGCATGAACTCCGAGGTCACCGAAGACACGACCACCGTCCTGCTGGAGAGCGCCTGCTTCAACCCGGTCTCGATCCGCAAGACCGCCCGCAGACTCGGCCTTGCCACCGACGCCTCCTACCGTTTCGAACGCGGCGTCGATCCGGATGGCGTGTGCAACGCCATGGACCGGGCGGTACAGCTGTTGTCCGAACTCGCCGACGGTACGGCGGAGGATGCCGGGCGGGATGTCTATTTGGGCAGACTGCCGATGAAAACCCTGACCCTGCGGGTCTCCCGCACCTGTTCCCTCCTCGGCATCGATCTTCATGCCGCGACGATCACCACTCTGCTCCAATCGATCGGTTTTCTCTGCAAGCCACAAAGACGACGATACCTTATGGGTCAGGATCTCCGACCTACAGAGTCGACATCGACCGGGAGGCCGATCTGATCGAAGAGGTGGCCCGCCTCCATGGCTACGGCAACATTCCAGTGACACTGCCCCAGGTAAGCCTCAGTTACCCGGAACAGGACCAGGGAAGGATCAAGAGGACCACCATCACCAGACTCTTGACCGGTATCGGGTTCAGCGAGGCGATCAACTACAGTTTTTCCAACGATAAATACCTCGATCTGCTGCAACTGGCATCAGACGACGACCGCCGTCACACCGTCCGGCTGCTCAACCCGCTCAGCGAGGAGCAGGGCGTTTTACGGACATCGCTCCTGCCGGGTCTGCTCGAAAATGTCGATCGTAACATCCGCTTCCAGAAGACGGAAGTCAAGCTCTTCGAACTCGGCAAGGTCTTCACCGACATCGGTGCAGCCACTCAGCCGATAGAGAGGAACCGACTGGCCGGCATCCTCTGCGGTAATCGTCACGGTTATGCCTCGCCGCTGCATTTCAAAGAGAACAAGGTTGATTTTCTTGACGCCAAGGGGGCGGTGGAATTCATCCTTGGCCAGATGCGGCTCAACCTGCCGGCTGGCCCGACCAGCATCGGCTTTGATCTTCCGGGAGCTGACGACAGGGAGCCCTTTGTCGTTCCAGGCGAGACCCTGCAGCTCCGCCTCGGTGAGACCATCCTCGGCAGTGTCGGTCGGATCCGGCCGGAAATCCTGCGCGGTTTCGATATCAAACTGGACGTCTACTACTTCGATCTCGATTTCGATGCCCTGTGCGGCCTCGTCGCCGCCCCGAAATCGTTCACCGCGCTGCCGGTATACCCCGCCGTCAAGCGCGACATCGCCCTCGTGGTGCCCGGTTCCGTGGCCGCAGGCGATCTGGTCAACGCGATACGCACCAGCCGCGACGCTCTGATCGAAGATGTCGCCATCTTCGACGTCTACCAGGGCAAAACAATCCAAAATGGTTACAAAAGTGTTGCGATTTCGGTTACCTACCGCTCTTCAGCCAAGACGCTGACGGAAAAGAATGTTGAAAAATCCAACAAAAAGATAGTAGACTTGCTGACAGAGCAGTTTGGAGCGAGCTTGCGTGATGCCTGATATGAATTTATCCAACCTGACCCGAAGAGAACTGGCCGAGGCCATTGCCGAACGACTCGGCTTTTCCCAGAGCAGCTGCGCCGATATTGTCGATTCCGTCTTCGATACCATGAAGCAGACACTGCTGGCGGGAGAACCGATCAAGATCGTGCACTTCGGCACCTTTTCGGTTCGCAGCAAGTCGTCGCGGAACGGGAGGAACCCCCGCACCGGAGAGGCCATCACCATTAAAAAACGGCAGACAGTCGGTTTCCGGCCAAGCAGACAATTGCGGGAAGAGATCAACAGATAGCTGTTTCCTACGCATCTTACAAGGAGTTCGGCTGGCGCATGAACGTGGAGATCCCAGACAAGCTCTATTTTAAGATCGGCGAAGTGAGCAAACTGGCGGGTGTCCCCCCCCACGTCCTTCGCTACTGGGAGAGCGAATTCAGTGCCATTCGCCCCAAGCGTGCCAACTCCAAACAGCGGCTCTACCGCCGTGCCGATGTCGAACTGATCCTCAAACTCAAGGAACTGCTGCACGAACGCCGGTATACCATCGCCGGTGCCAGAAAATTCCTTACCGATGAAGGCGGCCCGCCCGATGACAACCATGAAGACGGCCAGGTCGAGCCCGCCGCACCATCCCCCGGGCGTGAAGGGCTCCCCGCCACTCTCGGCAGAATCAAGAAGGAACTCCGGGACCTGCAGCGGCTTCTGAATGGCAAAGGACCTTGACTATCCTGCCATACCTTCTGTTGACAGCCTCGGCGACTCATGTTACATAGAGCGTCACAAAGACGGGATGTAGCGCAGTCTGGTAGCGCACCTGAATGGGGTTCAGGGGGCCGGAGGTTCAAATCCTCTCATCCCGACCAGCTGAAAATAAAGGGTTTAACAGTCATAACTGGCTGTTAAGCCCTTTTTTTTTATGGTTTTTTTCAGTTTGCCTCCAATTGACACATATTGACAAAGTATGCGCTAAGTGACTATAAAAGACCCATCGTTTCTCCCATATTCCCCCAAGAAATGGCAGGAGCAACCGATGGCCTATATCGAAGAACGAAACAGGCAAAAGGGTGTCTTGTACCGGATCAACGATGGGCTGTTTTTTGGCTACCCGCTCGCATTCCAGGAAATACTCACAGGACTCTGTCTGCCCTTGTGGTTGCGCTCGACCAAGGAGGGTTCTTTCGCCGTGTCGAAGCTGAGGTGGTGGTCGATACGATTGAGCCCGCCTCTTCCTTCGCTCCCCAAAATAGGGGAGCAATCAAAGTTTTGATTTTCCGTGAATCCATATTTCTCGATCCGGTCTTGTCACCTCAGCCTCTCTGCACGACAGCCAAGTGGCTATCCGCTGATCAAAATGACCAGCAAAAAGGTAACCTACCTCTACGATCTGATGGATGCCGCTTACGACGCCCAGTTGATTGAAGAGACCAGCCGGAAGTTTGGCCATGTCCCGATTGCCGATAGAAACGGACGAGGCAAGGAAGTTGTCCAAATGGCGCCTCATGAAGCAGAACGATACAAAATTCGATCGTGTGCGGAACGAGCGAACAGTCGTCTGAAGGAAGACTTCGGCGCCAACAATGTCATGGTCAAGGGACACAGCAAGGTAACCCTTCACCTGATGCTCGGCATTGTCGTCCTGTTTGCCGACCAGTTGCTTCGGCTGGCGGCCGGGTAGAATGTCAAAGATCAGTGGGAGCGGCTTACCCCCAAATTGCTACGCTTTTCAATTTGCAACAGGCTCATAGTATTTGCAATTTTTCTCATTAATCAATTTTCAAATTATTTTCATAACATCAAGTTGCCTCAACGCACCAGCAAACAGCGCCGGTCCGGTGAAATGTAACATTAGCCGGCTTCTACCGTAGGAGACCAGAATGAATTTCGAGACATTATCCATCAGTGAAACGGATGGAGTCGTCCATATTGAATTAAATCGAGCGGATAAAGCGAACGCGATGAACGGGGCGATGTGGAAGGAATTGAGATCGGCTTTCGCTTGGCTCAGCACCAGCAGCGCGCGTGTTGGGGTGCTGAGCGGCCAAGGCAAGCATTTCACGGCCGGAATCGACCTGGATATGCTCACTGAAATAAGATCTGAGATTGCCGACCTGTCCGAAGGCAGGAGACAAGAACGCCTGAAGGAGATCATCGTCGAGCTTCAAGAGACGATAAGCGCCGCAGAGTCGTGCAAAAAACCCATTCTTGCCGCAATACATGGCGCGTGCATGGGAGCGGGAATCGATCTGGTCACCGCCTGCGACATGCGATATGCCACCGAAGACGCGAGGTTTTCGGTAAAAGAGGTGGATCTGGCGATCGTGACGGACGTCGGTACGCTCCAGCGGCTTCCAAAGATCATAGGCGAAGGGCTCGCACGGGAACTTGCATTTACAGGTAGAGTTTTCGACGGCAATGAAGCCCATGCGATGAAGCTTGTGAATCAGGTCTTTACCGACAAGGATAGCCTTATGACAGCTGTCCTGAAAACGGCCGCCGAGATTGCGAGCAAGTCACCGCTGACAATTCGCGGCATCAAGGACACGCTGAACTACAGCCGGGATCACTCGGTTGCAGAAGGCCTTTCTTACGTCTCGGCCAAGAATGCAGCCATATTGTTTTCTTCCGACCTCTCCGAGGCTATGTCAGCAGCGCAACAGAAGCGCAAAGGGCGATTTGAGGATTGAGCCGCCCAACTCATGAGCTGTTGCCTACTCCTATCGTTAGTATTAAAAGAGAATTCTTGCTAATGATAAAGCCACGCAGCAGCCGGGTACCATCACGTTAAAAGAAAGAGAAAAGAAATGAATACAGATAAACTGATTGGTGCATGGTCGCTCATCTCCTCCATTCAGACTCGAAATAATGTTATATCCCTAACCTTTGGTGATCCACCGTCTGGGCAAATTCAGTACACGAGCGATGGTCGAATGTCGGCCTTTTTAATGGATCCGGATTGGGCACGAACAGGAAAGAATGCGGTGGAGGAGTCCGACAGATTTTTTGCTTACGCTGGACGATGGGAGCTTAAGGGAAGCAAGATAAGCCATTTTATCGAGTTCTGCTCGGCTCCGTCGAAGATTGGCACAACCTTTGTCCGTCACTTGAATTTTCTAAGTGAAAACGAAATAGAACTTACGACCGCACCTGAAACCACTAAGTCAGGGAATGTCTACGAAACAAAACTTATCTGGAGGCGGTACGGTTTATTAAAAGACGTAGCCTAAGGCACTGTTAATCGGGTAGCCGGGGGAATCTCTCCCCCTCCCCACACCACACGGCATGCGGGTCCGCTTTTAAACAAACACAAGGAAAGTTATATGAAAATTTTGGCTTTTAACGGTAGCCCCCGTCTCAAGGGGAATACAGCGACTATGCTTGACAGCGCCATCAGTGGGGCACGTGAAAACGGTGCCGAGGTTGAGCTGTTCAATCTGTACAAGATGCAGTTTTCTGGTTGTATCAGTTGTTTCACTTGCAAACTTCTCAGCAAAGAGCGTCCTATCGTTTGCGTCATTAAGGATGATCTTCAGCCGGTGCTGGAAAAAATTCGAGAGGCCGACGCTATCCTTATCGGCACCCCCGTATATTTCGGCAGTGAATCAGCCGCGACCCGGGCACTTATCGAACGCCTGTGTTTTCCGTATCTGAATTATGCGGATTATGCCAAGAGCCATTTTCCACGACGAATTAACGTTGGCCTCATTTATACGATGAATGTCCCAATCGAACTGTTTGAAAAAGTTGGGTACAATGTAAATTTTGGACGCACCAGGGACACCCTGGGACGGGAATTTGGCTCATGCAAAATGATCTTCGCGAACAACACCACGCAATACGACGATTACAGTCTGTACGAAGCCAACTCCACCAGCGAAATAAAAAAAGCCTACCGAGACGCTCATTTCAGTGATGATTGTCAGAATGCCCGGCAGTTGGGTGAACAGTTGGCTTCCGGGAAGTTATTCAATTCTTGACGGTACTTGTCAAAATCGGACTTTACGGCATGCGAGTCCGCACCGGGCGGTTCCCAGAGGTTTCGCCTCCTGCAATTTCGGCCAATGCATGGGGGCTGCGCCAGCAAATAAGGCTCGTGTGCAGCCCATTGCTAAGGCGACGCCCAATGCCCCTCTTCTCTGAAGCGGCCAGGATACCCACCATTCAAAGGCCGGAACCACATCGACGGTGAAAACACCATCGCTGTGAATAATGTATTCATTGTCCTCACTCTGAAACAGCAAGCCGACGCTGGACGAGATGGGGATTTTGCCAAACTACCAGGGAATCCTCTGTCATGATCACTGGAAACCCTATTTCAATTATGGCCTGGTGCACGCCCTCTGCAACGCATGCCACCTGCACGAACTTGAAAGAGCCTGGGAGCAGGACGGGCAGCAGTGGGCGGAGCAGATGAATATCCTGCTCAAGCAAATCAACCAGGCATTCCATGATGCAGGCGGCTGCCATGACCGGCCAACGTCGGAGCTCTACAGCAAACACTATCGAGACCTGCTGCATGGAGCCAAATCCGAATGCCCCGCCCCAGATGCCACAGATAAAAACGGGAAACGGGGAAAAGTCGCTCGATCAAAATCGAGAAATCTTCTCGAGCGGCTGCAAAAATTTGAGGACGATATCCTGCGATTCATGGATGACCCCATCGTCCCCTTCTCAAACACTCAGGCTGAAAACGATCTACGCATGCTCAAGATTCAACAGAAAGTGTCGGGGTGTTTCAGGTCGATGGAAGGCGCTAAGATATTTTGCCGCATCCGCAGCTATCTTTCAACCTGCAGAAAACACGATCTAACCGCCTCTGAAGCCTTGCGCTTGCTCTTCCAGAGGAAATGGCCATCATTCATGACAAGTGCGGTTCCAATCATGGATGCTGAATAGTTACAAAAATTTTACACCCGGGGGTATGCACCAGTGTTACGGTGTTGCCAAAACAGCTCACTTGGGGCGAATAAAGCAGTGCTCTGTGCTGAGTCGGAAACTGGTTGGATTCTGAAAAAATTTAACGAAAACCCTGTCAAGAACTTTATTGGATTTGATGAAAATAATTTGTGCTGAATAATTACAAAATTTATTTTGGCGAATGGATGAAATTATTTGGTGTAGGTAAAATTCTACCAACCGATGATTTACTTTCAGAAAAGTGCTTACTTGGTGATTCTGCAAATGGGTTATGTGGCACAGGAGGATCCCTTGGTAATGAATATGAGGTAGTTTCTACCTGTACCGCTAACGGATTAGTATTAGACAACTATCAGTGTGGGATATATGGTACTAATGGAGCAGAGGTGACTGACATACAGTCAACGAACAGCAGCGTATTAGCGCTTGTTGGTGTTTATGCAAGGCAGATATGGAGTTATTATCCCAATGTTGAATATATAGACTTTACCATGGTTGAAGATGTCCGCCTGTTCAAGACTGATGGTTCTTCTCTCATTGTTCACGGCCTCAACACCTTGACGCAAAACAAGCTTGTTAAATACGATCTTATATCATCAGCAGAAACCGACCTGTTACCTTCTGATGACATTGAAATCTACCATGTCAATATTAAATCAGATGGAAAGATTTGGTTTGATGGACTTCGCTTCAGCAACAACACGTATGTCATTGGTTACGTCGATACCAGCAATTCAAATCAGGTGGTTTTTATTCAAGACACAACTGTTAAACTAGAAGACTTTCAAACCTTTTAACGATCTAGTGTCCTTTGTTTTTTAGTAGGGCCATATGGCCACCATATAACCCCCCAATGCCTCCTCTGCGAAATTCCGGTCAATGCCGAGGCGCGTCTTCCACCAAGCCCTTCGGGCGCTGACCCTGCCTTGACAGGGCAGTCCAAATACGACGGGCCTGAAAATAGCGAAGGCGATGGGGCGGCACAAGCCGCCCCCGCCTCTGGCAGGACTCAGACTCAGGGCCTCAATGGCTTTCAACTAACAACAGCAGCCGGAATTTCGATTTCCAACTGAAGCAAAACAATCATTCAGACCTCAGCGCAAAGGAGGTGCCTGGAAGAATAGGTAAGATCACTGGAAGAAGAACTCAGCTGCAGGTAGCGGCAACGTCTGGGAGGATCTGCCGACCATGGGCATGCCCCTTGACACATTCCGTCATGATGCGCACAGTATTTTCTAGGGAAAAGCAAACCATTCTGAAAAGATGGGACGCAAAGCCGCTGGCCTAAATCGCCGTTCCCGAGCGGAGACATGGTAGCAGGGTTACCTCAAATTTCTTTTGATATACGACCACCGCAAGAGTTCTGACTGATTTATCCTCATTGCGTTTACATAATAGACCAAGGAGCTGCCCGGTGACGGGCAGCTCTTTTTTTTGCCTGCCTCAAGGCCTGATAGTTCATCTCGCGGCAGTTGCCGATTGTGCCCCGGGCCTGGCGATGGCCCGCCGTTGTGGCCGGTCCGGTGCCTGGCCTCACGCTTTTTTTTGATGCCCCAGCGGTGATTGCCCGGAGGCTGATTTCAATTCGATCACATCGATTGCAAGGCCAAAGATTGACTGGCAGCCAGGGAAGACTTTTCACTTTCCATTCATGAAGACAGTGATATGATTGTTGTGTTTCATGACCCTGACAAGGATTTCCATCAGCCAAAAATACAATGGAGGCAAACATGACGAACAATGTTGTCATCACAGTTGCTTGCGGTACCGACGACCCGAATCGTGCCACCAGGGCGATCCACCTGGCTACCGTCGCCCACAGAGAGGGAAAAAACGTCACCCTCTTTCTTCTCGACGAAGGAGTTTACCTCGCCAAGAAGGGATTGCTTGACAACCTCAGGGCCGCAACCGGGGATGTGGCCGATGATCTCATGACCTATCTGCAGGCCCACGGGGTACCTGTACTTGCATGCACTCCGTGCGCCAAGGCCCGCGGGATTACCGAGACCGACCTCATCGACGGCGCCAGAATGGGTACCGCTATCGAGCTGATTCATCTCGCCTGCGATGCAGCGGTCATCAGCCTGTAATGCTCAGACTGCCCGCAGCCCAGACCAAAATTACCAAACGGGAAAAACCCTCTTCATCCCCAGCCAGCGACTCGGGTCGACTCCCGCCGACAGCGTGGCCCGGCCAGACGTGCATTGGAGATGAAAAAAGGAACAACGGATATGCCAACCAGAGTTGAAATCGCCGCTGCAAAGATTTCGAGCGGCTATAATTGAGCCCAGGCGATCGTGTACGCTTTCCGGGACGAAGGCGACCTGCCGGCGGAGACGGCGCTGAAGCTTGCGTGCGGGTTGGGGGCGGGCATGGGGCGAAGGCAGGAGGTGTGCGGAGCGATCACTGGCGGAATTCTGGTTATCGGGGCCAGATACGGCAGTGGCGGGGATGGGAATCGTACAGCTACGGAAACAACCTATGCCAGGACCAATACCCTGATGGACCGTTTTGCCGAGCAACATGGCTCCGTTATCTGTCGCCAGCTCCTGCAGGGATGTAATCTGACCATCGCCGACGGACAGAGGCATTTCATGGAGAACGACTATATGAACAGGATCTGCGTGCCATGCGTCCGAAGCGTCGCCACGATCCTTGAAGACCTGATCCGGCAAGGCTAGCGGGGCAATCACCCGCCGGCCGTCACTGCCGGGTGGTCAACTCACCAGACGCAGCAGGTACACCGTCAGCACGCCGCTGAACATCGTCAGCAGCAGTCGCCGTGTGCCCATATAGACGGCCAGGCAGGCGACGACCCCGACCACCCCCTGCCAACCACTGTGAACCGCACTGGGAACGACCAGCGATATCAGAATGGTCCCCGGCAGCGCATCGAGAAAGATCCGCAGCGGACCGGTGCGCGGCAGCCGGTCCGCCAGCAGAAGGCCGCCGAATCGGAAGCAATAGGTGATCAGCGCGGCGGCAATGATCGCGGCAGGCCCATTTTCAATAAACAGATCGGCTGACATGCGCTTGGCTCCCGTTACCGCTTCTTCAATCTCAAATATTCGATCACGCCGGCGACCAGTGCCCCTCCCACGCCGCCGATGACAATGTACCACTTCCCCGGCAGGAGCCTTTCGCTCACCAGCGCCAGGACGATGGCGCCGGCCCAGGGCAGACCATCGCCCCGTCCCCGCCACAGACTCAGGGTCAAGGCCGCGAAAACCGCGACAAAGGCAAAATCGAGCGCGTATTTTTCCGGCTGGCTGATGAAGCTGCCGAGCAGATTTCCCCCCAGCGTGCCGCAGGACCAGGCGCAGAGCAGCAACATACCGCCGCCGAAGAGAAAATGGGGATTGGTGCCGTTCTTCCGATGCTCCGCAATCGTCACCGCCCAGTTCTCGTCCGCCACCAGATGCATGAACAGCGCCTTGCGCCACAGCGAGTGGCCGGCAAACACCGGCTGCAGCGAGGCGCCGATCAGCAGGTAGCGCAGATTGATGATGAAAACGGCCATCGCCACGGCGATCACCGACAAGCGGTTCCTGCCACATATCGACCATCACGAACTGGGCGGAACCGGCAAACATCAGGACATTCATCGCCGACATCTCGGCCCAGGTCACTCCTTTCTGGGCACTCAGAACCCCGAGCACACCGCCGTAGGTGACGGCGCTGACCGCAAGCGGGATATTGGCCACAGCCCCCCGATACATGCTGGTGTAGATCGATGCGGTCGATATCGGTATGGAATCGCTCATAATAAACTCGGCATTCGCCGGGGACGGGTTGGCAGCCGGGAATGTCCGGCGTATCTCGCAAACCTTGCATCATACACCATCCGGTGGATAACTGCAGATACAGATCCCGTCATTTTCTGCCGGCACAGATTGGCGGCGACTGGCGGCCAACAACCGTTGCCGCTCCGCCGCCGTGCAATGATCCCGGCACTATCCCTTTTCATTTTTTCCAGGCGCATATATCCATTCGGGAGGACGACTGAAGACAGAGCGGCGCTGAACGCGGATCGTCATTCCATCCGCGGATCGCGGTTATTGCCACGGCAGGCACATATAAAAAGAACTGACGATGGCTATTTGGCTGATGGTTGGTTTTAGCCGATATTTTTTGATTAGGCCGAACGCTTGAGTTATTTCCTCACCGGAGCAATAACACTGCCCGGCAGGACTAATCCCTGCCGGGCAATGTTCCAGGGCGACCAGGCAACGATCAACTTCTATGCCGATCAATGCCTGGAGTGATCGACCTCTGTTGCGGGCGCGTCATGCCCACCCTGTTCGCCATGTCCGACATCCTGCAGCGCATCTTGGTGAAGGCGCTCGACATAGTGGGTGAAAGCGACATAGGCCTCGACAAATTCCCTGCCCCGGGCAACGCTCACATCCTTGAATTTGAATGTGGCGGCGGCATGTTCGAAGCGTTTCCTGATCCCGGACTCAACATCTGCAGTGACCAATTTTACGAGCGCATCGGCGGAACCGCCGGCCAAGGCCTTGTCCGCCTCGGCAACCGCAGGTTCGACTTCCCCGGCAGGCTTCAACCCCGTGAATGGCGCACCTTCACCGGCACGATGGACCTTGACGAGAGTTTCGAAAAACTCATGTTCGGCCGCTTCGACATTTTGCTGCTCTGCGGCCAGCACATGTTGGAAAGCCGATTGGACGGCCTTTTCATCATTCGGCTGCACCCATTTGAGAACAGGGGTGATATCCTTGGCCTTGATGGCCTTTCCGGCGTCCTGAATGACCGGGCCGTCAAGGGTATCGCAATGCGCCGAAGCTCCATTCGGAGAAGCAAACGATACAACTGCAAGCGCTGCGATCCCCAATACTCGTGTTTTAAATACGTTTCTGGTCTTCATTCGAGATCTCCTCCATGATGTTTAATTGAGATGTTGATTGCGATTTGAGTGGTGAAAAAACCAAATCAAATTACAATGAAAGATCCGCGCTGGACGGGATTCGTCCTGGCCGTCAGCATATCAAGCCACGTATTTTGGAGGGAAGTCGATAGGAGGGGCGAAGCCTGGAAGCAAGGCGCTTGTGCCAGACGCTGCCAGTGTCGAACCGACACGCACAGGATGCAAGGCAAGGCCGGAGGCGATAAGGCCGGGTTGATCCAGTTCCAAACACCGGGCAATGCTCAGGGGAACGTCCGGCGATCCATGGCTGGAATCCGATTCAGCGTGGGTACAGACAAGCCCCGCATGGCTCACGTCCTCAGCACTCAACAGATCGGTGAAAAGTACCGGGCCGTATGCCAGAGCACAGAGTTGAATTACGAGCAGCAGCAGTATGAACGCTTTGAGATGTCGTCTGTATAGACTGATCATGATGCACCATCCACCGGAACACGAGAAATTGATGATATCCTTACGATCGAGATATCACGGGCACGGCGCGTAATCCTTGACCCAGGTCAATATCTGCCAAGGTTTTATCAAAATCGGGGACCGGCCGCAGATTCACGCAGTTGAAGAGTTGTCTTGAAATCATCTCCCATCCACAATCGAGGTTTTCAATGAGCATGTTGATCATCGACCAGAAGAAATGCGGACAGGATGGCCTTTGCGCCGCCGACTGTCCGATGGGGATCATTCGATTCGAAGGGAAAGGCCATTTCCCGGAGATTTCGCCCGAAAACGAATCCGCGTGTATCCGCTGCGGCCACTGCGTTGCGGTTTGTCCGCACGGCGCCCTGGATCACACCGAGGTGCCATTGGCCGCGTGCACGGCCCTCGACGAAGCACTCGTCATATCATCGGCTCAGGCCGACCAGTTCCTGCGCTCGCGGCGCTCGGTACGGCAGTTCAAGAACAAGCCGGTGGAAAGACCCACAATGCAACGGTTGATCGAGACCGCCCGCTATGCCCCCTCGGCCAGTAACGCCCAACTGGTGGAGTGGCTGGTCATCGACGATCCGCAGCGGTTGCAGGCGATCTCCGCCAAGGTGATCGACTGGATGGGCGCCCTGCTGCAAAACCCCAAAGCGACGGTGATGCCCTACTATCAAGTGCTGGTGAACGCCTGGGATGCCGGCATCGATTCGATTCTACGCTCCGCCCCCGGTCTGGTTGTAGCCATGGCCAAGGGCCCGGCATCGGTCCGGATTGTTGATGTGACCCTGGCGCTCAGCTACCTGGAACTGGCCGCTCCCAGATATGGCCTGGGGACATGCTGGGCCGGGCTGCTGCAGGGGGCGATGCTCGCCGATCCCGCCCTGAAACAGGCAGTGGGTATCCCCCAGGACTACCCGTATCACTTCCCGCTGATGATCGGCTACTCCAGGGTGCGCTATTACCGCCTGCCGGAGCGCCAACCGCCGGTTATCCATTGGGGTTGATCTCCAGAGGACCAACCATCCGCAAATCTCAGGGCTGCTCCCATTTAATCCAATATCAATAGGTTGAAAATCCCTATGGCTCTCTTTCGCTGCAACAAGTGCGGTCACCTCAGGGAAGTACCCAATGAATACATCGGCAAGTCTGTCAAATGTCCCCACTGCTCCCAGGCTACGCCGATTTACGACACGACGGTATTTGTGGAAAAACTTCTGGAAAAGTTCCTTGCACAAAGGAATGAACTGCAGAAATTGCGACAACAATGCAATACGGTCCAGGAAATCTACGATGCCAACACCGCTCAACCCTCCCTTGCCGATATCGATCTGTTCAATACCACTGCCTTAGCGGAAGATGGGCAATTTGCGCCAATCGTTGATTGGTTCAGGAAAAAGAAGATAAAAATTGACATCGACTCAAAACACCTCGATACCACCGGATTCTTTGACGAGGTGGCCGTAGCCCTCGGCGACAATTACGAACGGCTGAAAGATATCGGCGAAAAAATCAAACGAACGCAGAAAAAAGGATATCAGAACCTCAGCATTCCTCTCGCGAAGAAAAGTCAAAAGGAAGCCACGGAAATAATCGAATTCTGTCAGAAGCTTTATGAATATTCTTTTGTTGCCAAATACTTCTACCAAAAACAAGAGAAGATTATCCGCCTGGCGCTCCAGCCGGCTCCGGCAATTGTCCAGTTTTTCGATGGGAGATGGTTCGAATGGTATGTATTTATCAAGTTCACGGCACTGCTTCGAGACAAGGGGCGCGCTTTTTCCTGCTCGCGCAATATCTCTGTCACCTTTGCGAATGAGGATTTACACGAACTGGATGTCTTCTTCCTGGTGGATGGCCGACTTCCAATCTGCATAGAATGCAAGACCGGCGAATTCCGTCCCGATATTGAAAAATATCTGAAATTACGTACAAGAATTCATATGGACAAGTCCAACTTCCTGCTCTGCGTGGTTGGCTTGAGCCAGGAACAGGTTCAGGGCTTGAGCAGCATGTACGATTTAACGTTTGTCAATGAACGGAATTTTCTCGATCAGGTTGAAAAATTAATTGGCTGATAGTTATAGAACAGCTATCCAGGAAGAACGGGGCTCCGATTTGTCAATGCATCTTCGTGCCCCTTGTCCGGGTTGTGGCTCATCAGAGTTCTTTCATTGATATGGGCTTGTATGGGCTCAAAGTTATCCACAAACCTCGATATGGTCTTTTCACCGATAAACAAAATGGACCGCACCCACTCAAGAAATCATCTATTCCTGCTGGTATTGGTCGTCGTCCTCGATTGCGGCCTGCTCCTCGGCATGCCTGATGGCGGACTCCTGACCCCGACACCCGTAATGGCTGACAGGGGGGACGATGAAAAGTACCGGCAGAATGAAGATGTTCGGCAACATAATCAAGACGAGGATGAATATTATCGTGATTTGAACCAACTCGAGGAAGAAAGAGAGCGAGAAACGGTCGAATTGGAAGACGAATATAACCGGGAGTTGAACAAGATCGAGGAAGAATATCAACGGGATATCGCGGAAGAGGCCGATCCATCCAGGGCCCAGGAAAAATTCCAGGATAAGCGCAATGACCTCGGATTGCAATTTGAAGAGAAAATGCGTCAGATTTCGAAGTGGTACGAGGAAAAGACCTCCGAAATCGACGGACGATGATCGCAACGGTCAGGAAATGGCGTTGCCTTCGAAAGGGACATCGGCGTCACAATCTTTCCGTTCCCAGGGACCAGCAGACGGTGAAGAGGTTGAATATGAAAAATACGTTAATGGCAGCGATGCTGAATTTTCTATTGCAGATTGCCGGGACCAGCCTGGTCCTGGCCGAAGACATTGGGTGCCTCGACACGACGTTCAAACTGCTGAGCCCCAACGATTCGGTCTGCGTCTCGGCCTTCGAGGATCCGAGTGTGCCCGGTGTGACCTGCCATATCAGCCAGGCCCGAAAGGGTGGCTGGGCCAGCGTGGTCGGTCTCACCGAAGACCCGTCGCGTTTTTCCATCGCCTGCCGGCAGACCGGTCCCATCACCCTGCCGGCCAAACTGCCGGCCCAGCAGAACGTCTTCAGCGAGAAGACCAGCGCATTCTTCAAGAACACCAAAGTCATCCGGATGTTCGACAGGAAGCACAACACCCTTGTCTACCTGGCTATCAGCAAGAGAGTTATCGAAGGAAGTCCGGAGAATGCCATCTCCACCGTGCCTGTTATGCCTTGGGGTGGCAAGTAATGCACTTGCGGGAATAATCCCCGTCCTCAACCCTGCAAGGAGGTGAGCCATGAAAAGAATAGCGGTATTCTGTGATGGCACCTGGAATTCTCCCAAGCATGGATTCCCCACCAACGTCCTGTAATATGGCTCAGGCAGTCAAACCGGTGGCCAATCGAGCGGCACAGGTCGTCTTCTATGATTGGGGCATCGGCACCGATCAGCACACAATCGCCGGCGGGATGACTGGCGTCGGAATCGACAAGAATATCACCGACTGCTACAGGTTCATCATCCATAACTTCAACCCGGGGATAAACTGTTCTTTTTCGGATTCAGCCGAGGCGCGTATACCGTGCGTTCGCTGGCCGGACTGATACGGAATTGCGGTCTGCTCAAACGCGAACATGCCGGCAAGGTTCAGGACGCCTATCGATTGTACAGGCAAAGATCGAATGACACCCATCCGAATTCCGATCAGGCGGTACGCTTCCGCCAGGATTTCGCGATCGAAGATCTGACCAGCATTGAATTCGTCGGCGTCTGGGACACCGTCGGAGCGCTTGGCATTCCGATTCCTTTCCTGGGGTCACTGGGGGAAAGCGACTACGTTTTCCACGACACCGAACCGAGCAGGATCATTCAGCACGCCCGGCATGCCGTATCAATCGACGAAAACCGGAAGCATTTTGATCCCACGCTGTGGTCTCGCAAGGAAGAGGTCGACATCCAGCAGGTCTGGTTTGCGGGAGTGCATTCGGATATCGGCGGAGGGTATGTGGAGACCGGGCTGAGCCACTGCGCGATGGAATGGATGATTCAGGAGGCGAAGATCCTTCAATTTGAGTTTGAGGATCACCTGCATGACACCATCCATCCGGATCACACCGATGTGCAGCATGACGAAAGGAAGGGATTTTACCTCCTCGACCACAAAATGACGCGGAACGTATCCGAACCGCTTCATATTTCTGTCAAAAACCGCTGGGAAGAAAACATTCACAATTACCGCAGGACAAGCAGGGCACTCACCAGATTTTTGAAAGGCAAAGACAACGACTGGAACCGAACTTGGGTCAACTCGTTGCGCATGAGCACACGGTATTTTAAATCAAAAAATTCTGTGATCCGGAGCATGTCCGGAGCCCTTTGAATATGATGCCAGGACCGGCCACATGCCGGCTCGGCGATCCTCTCGATGAGCAATGCCAGCACACAGATCTTCACATGGCTCTCAATCCGCCGGGATGCCCAGTGGTACATCGGTGTCAGCTTGATCTGGGTGCGCTTGAGCGAGCGGAAGCACCGTTCGATGACCATCAAGCCTTTATAGCCGCAGGCGGCATCTTCCAGGCTGATGGTGTCGTCATTGGTCTCGATCACCCATTTGCCGTCGTATTTGGTTGCCGCAACTATCGCCGCCCGATCCATACGGATCAGACCGGCTTTGGTTATCCGCAGATAGCGCTTGAAGCGTCGCGAAGCCAGCAACTCAATGGCCCATTGGGCGGTAGCGCCAAGATCCTGATGCCGTCCGAGTTCACTCTCCAGCAGTTCGATGATCATCCGGCGGTGATGGCTCTGACGCTCGGCTTCCCCGGGGTTGTAACAGAGGATGTAACGTCGGCGTCTTTCACCATCGCCGACGATGACCTCCTTGGCATAGAGATTGTCCCTGAACCTGGTAAAGCGGCCGCGCTTGCCGAGAACCTCCCGCTTGACCTCGGAGACGCTTGCCATGCGGCAGGCGAGGAGATACTTGCCGCAGGCTTTGGCCAACTCGGCTCGATTGTCCTCGGAGTTCATGCCCGAGTCGGCAACGAACATCGCCCGGCCGAGGTTCCAGCCTCGCAGATCGGCACGGACCCGCGCGACGGTGCTGACATCGGCAGTGTTGCCGGGCAACACCCAGCTGCGCACCGGTACACCTTCGCGGGTAACGGCCAGAGCCACCACGACCTGGGGCGCCCAGCCCCCTTCCTTGCCATGCCCGAATTTGCGCAGGGTAGCGTTGGCGTCGGCATCCGAATCGTCTTCGGCGTCGACATGGAAGGAAGCGGTCGTCGTGTCATAGAAGATCGGATCGACTTCCAGGTTGAACAGATTGGCGGTATTGAAAAACACCGTCTTCTCAACTTCATCGATGTTGGCATGGAGCAGGTCCATCGCCTCATACATATGCCTGAGTTTCAGGTTCTGGCAGGAAGGCGGGTGGACGGTGGACAGCCAGCGGTCCCGGACGCCGAGTTTCGATTCCGGATCGCACGGCCGGTTGGCGACCATGGCCAGCAGGGCGCGCTCGTACGGGACTTGGACCCCGGCGGTTTTCTCGAAAGTACTCGGCGACCGAGCCGTCCTTGTTGGTACGTTTTGTTGTTCGTAGATACATGCTTACATGAATAGCATCTTAATCCACTCTATGCAAAGATTAATTATCAATTCGTATGCCTACATAAAACAACCGGACCCTAACAACAAAAAAATTCAAGCAGCTGATTTTACATGATCCACGGTTTGTCCCAGGAGTAAAACCGGCCGGCTTTCTGCCTACTGGCCGCAAACCCAAGTTTGAATTCCCGATAATCAGCCAAATGGTGAATTTCCTCAGAATTAACGGGAACAAAGGCCAGTCTGGACAAGATGCGACGGGAACCAGTTTTGCATGTGACGGTCGGACCACTTGTCCTCAAATGACATCCTGCGACGAAGCGAAATTTTTTCAAAAAAATTGCCCTGTCGAAGATATGGACGGCGATCTCGACGGCATTCCTTGCGAAAGCGAATGGTGCCTTCGCTGAATAAGTAGAAAATGAACGATTCCGCCCTCAGCAATGTGGATTATGATTGATTACCCCCCTCGATCAACCCGGCCGGCCAGCAGCTCATTCCTTGGGGAGAGTAAAGACAAAATTAGGATGCCCTCCCGGGGAATCCTCGTACCACAAGTCGCCGCCATGGCGTCGTACCAGTTCACGAATCACAGTCAATCCAATCCCGGTACTGGACTCGCTTTCATACATTTCAAATATCGATTGTCTCTTCTCCTCGGGAATTGATTGACCGCTGTTGAAAACGTTGAGTTGATACACCTGCCCTTTATCCTCAAAACCGTAGGCAATGACGCCCCCTCTGGGGGTATACCGTATGGCGTTGGAAAAAAGATTCCGATAAACGATAACAAGCCAATTTTTATTGGCGGATATCAAGATCCTGTCACCTGGTATCCCACCGAGCCGATTGTCGATCAAAATCTCTCCATTTTCGATCTCCTGCGAAAATTCCTCGAGAAGAGGGTCGATGATATCCTCTCGGAGATCGAGTCTTTCCTTCCTTCCGATTCGACTGGAATTCATCACGCATGATTTGGTCAGATATTCCCCGACAATTTTTTCAAGTTTAACCATACGGTTGAAAACATCGTTCAGCGTTTGCTTCACGCTTTCGCTCACCGCCCCGAATCTTCCTCTTGCCAATAATTTGATGGTCGAAGCAATCGAGATTATGGGGGACCGCATATCGTGCGTTGCCATTGAAAGCATTTGCAAAATGTGGTGTTCCAGATTTTTTCGTTTAGAAATATCACGGGAAATTCCGATTACTCCGATAATCTCTCCGTCAGTATGTTTCCATGGAAATTTAGAGACTGATACCCAGGTATGGGTTCCGTCCGGACGTGTCAGTTCCTCCTCCTTATCCAGGATTGCTTCGCCTGTCTCCATAACGAATATTTCATCCTCACGGCATCTGACGGCCTCCTCCCGGGGAAGAAAATCAAAATCGGTTTTCCCGACCATATCCTTTAACCCTACCCCTGACCTCCTTGCCTTGGCTTCACTCACCAGGACAAATCTTCCGTCCATGTCCTTGAAGAATATGGAATCTTCCGTGTGATCCAAAAGCGCCATCATCTCCGGGCACCTCTGGTTGAAATTATCTGCCATGCCTGTGGACCTCCAAAAAGAGGATAACGAGGCCGAAGTTCCACCGCTTTCCAGGACAACTCTCACTATCCGTTCGCTCGGCGGACACCGTCCGACTCGTTTTTCCCCAAGGTGCTTATCCGGAATTTCTCAATGTTTTTCTGGGCCGGCTTCCCGGCCGCTGTCGGCCAGGTTGATATTCAACACGGCCGTCCCTTTAAAAGTATATGTTGAGATATCGGAATATGGAAACAGAAACGCGCACCAGGCGATGACAAATTCTGCGCGTTCAGGAAAGGCTGCCGATGCCCCGTCAACCGGGATCATCGGGTTCGGCTCCTGTTTCCACCCAACAGTTGCCTCAACCACCACCTCCTCATCGACCACCATCACGTAGAAATTCCCCATTAATACCAAATGCTTATTTGAATTACTTCAATTCACAACCGCGCAGCGGGAAAAGGTGGTGCAGTGACCAATCGGATTTATCTGAAAAAAACACCGCAAGCATCCGGAGTTCGAGAATTTATTGACAAAGGTTTCAATACGTTGAAAATAGGTTGGCAACGACAGTGTCGTACAACAGGCGCGGCGATCCGCGGTGCCTGAGTTTCGGGGTGTTTGCCCTAAAAAACTACAAGAGAAATCCAGGGGATAAAATGAAAAATGCAATGACGGTGATCTTCGGTCTGCTTGTTGTGGTGGCAGCTTCCAGTCTGTCCATGGCCGCCGATCAGGATCTGAAAGGGAGCAAGGATCATCCGCTGCTGACCAGAATGCCGAACTTCTTCATCTCGGAATACAAGGATAACGAGTTCGACAGCCATAAATTCATCGGTCGGAACAAACAACCGATCGTCATCGAAGGCCACAAGTACTACATCGGCTACAATTTGAATAAGGGGGCGGCTGAACCTGGAGAACTGAAAATACGCAGAAACATCCAGGACGCGTTGAAGAAGATCGGCGGGGAAGTCGTCTTTGACGACAACTTCAACAGGGTTTCCACCATCGTTCTGCAGAAAGAGGGTAATGAAACGTGGGTCGAGGTGCGGTCATTCAACAACAAGTACCGCCTGTCGATTGTGGTTAGGGAGACCATGCGGCAGGAGGTCGCGGCCAGTGCCGAAGTAATGGGAAAAGACATAAATTCGACCGGTCATGTTGCGATTTACGGCATATACTTCGACAGCGGCAAATCGGAAATCAAGCCGGAGTCCGACGCCGCCATCGCGGAAATCGCCAAACTCCTCCAGGACGTCGGGGCACTGAAGGTGTATGTCGTCGGCCATACGGACAACGACGGCTCCTTCGATTTCAACATGAAGCTGTCAAAGGATCGGGCGGAGGCGGTGGCCAGGAGCCTGTCGGGCAAACACGGGATCGCCGCCGCTCGCATGGATTCTTATGGCGTGGCGTCCCTTTCTCCGGTCGCATCGAACGACACGGCGGATGGAAAGGCCAAAAACCGGCGGGTGGAATTGGTCAAACAATAAGGGCAAAGGGCGATCCGGTGCACCGATGAATATGGCACGTTTGGATTGTCGGGGCCACGCCCGTCCCTGTCCGCCCTTCGTGTGCCTGGCGCCGGCAATATTGACAAGACGGCAACCTCCTCTTAGCTTCTCAGAAAGACGGCCTGTTTCTCCCGGCAGATGTGTTGAGTTTTTTTTTAGTTCATCTGCATCAGCCAGACTGCCGGGTGTTTTCCGGGTGATCGGGAAATTATGAAAGGGGTTGTCGGATAACTCTAACCAATGGAGGCCACCCATGACCTATACATGTCAAAACTGCGGTGCGACGGCAAAAGAACGCAGCAAACTCTGTAATCCGGCGAACGAAATAGACCTCGAAAACTTGTGTGCAGTCACTGCGGAAAGAGTTTGCAGCGACAAAAAAGATGAGATGCAATTTTCCTGCGAGGCCTGCGGCAGCGTTTCGGCATCCTCGGAGAATCTGTGCATCCCGATCGAAATCAGATAATTGGCGGCGAAGGGATGGACGGTGATTGGGAAAATTCGAGATCACCATCCATCCTATTTCAACCTTCGTTTTCAAGACGAAGATGGGCCGAATGCACCGTTTTTCCTTATTGTCCGATATTTTCCGCCAGGGGTTGCCCGGAGGCAACACCGCCGGGGTGGGATGAGAAGCCCGGTTCATCTGCAGTGTGAGCAGCAGCAACTGCCAATTTTGTTACGAAAATCCCCTTCCCGTTTATCCGCTTTTCAGCCCGGCGAAATACCTCACAATCTGCCGACAGATTGAATTCAGACGTCATCACCGTATTGATTTACATCATGTTTTCTTTTTTATAACAGCAGGTTAGTATCACATACTGTTTTTTTCTTGCGAAAATTGCCTGTCACCTGTTAGGTAGGTAATGCCGATCGCAATATCCGAACCATTCCAGGGACAGGATTGCTGTCATCCCTTTTCATTTTTTCTTGGCGTCGCGGTACGGCATTTGTCGTTCAAGAATGATCAGGCGCCTCCGCCGGTCGATCCTATCGATAACCTTACGCTGAGGCTGTTTGCTGAAACTTTTTTAGAATCATTTTGTAAACGGTGAGGTAAGAAACCAGTTCTGTACGTGCATGCCCGAAGTAGACCACCAAGAGGAGGGTTGAATGATTCAGATTATCGACCATGTGGGAGAAAGATATCTGTGTCCGGTAACGCAAAAAACAGAGACCGTCTTGATTCAGCAAATAACCACCAGATCGAAAGCGCTGGAAATCCGCAAAGAAGATATTTACCCGATTACCAAAAATTTCGAATACTGCTCCGGCCTGGATGTCTGCGGTGTAATGAAGATTCATAGCGACGGTCTCACGTTTACATGGGAATTGTGTCCATTGAAGGCGACCCTGTAACGAGAGAAACCGGCGTCATCGGCGTATCGATCGCCCACCGGCAATCATATGGTCTGCACCCTGGACCAGGCCCTGAAGGAGAGGGGGCCACCGCACGGTCCGACTCGGCTCCGCGGCGTTAGCGGCTGCGCCATGCCGCCTCTGATCTGCGAGGCGATCGGGGAATCGTCATTTTCTCCACTTCGATTCGATACAATGAGTGGCATGAGCCTGATGGATTTGCGGTCAATGGCCGCACGAGCCGCCTTCGAATTACAGTGTTGATAACATCGAGTCCGCGGCAACAGCGGCATTGATGGCATCGAACTCCTGCCGGGGCAAGGTTAGAAACACTTCGACCACCTGCGGATCAAAATGGCCGCCGCTTCCTTTACCGATTTCGGCAAGCGCTTCCTCATGGCTCACCGGAGTGCGGTAAGGTCGAATCGAAGTCAGTGCATCGTACACATCCACCACCGCAAAGAGCCTCGCCCCGAATGGAATATCTTTCCCCTTCAGACCACGCGGATATCCGCTGCCGTCGAAGCGCTCATGATGGGCATGAACGATTTCCGCGGCCCCCCGAAGAAATTTGATCCTGTTGACGATATTGTAACCAACTGCAGGATGTTCATTCATGATTCGCCGCTCTTCCCCGGTAAACGGTGTCGATTTCAGGAGAATGTGGTCCGGGACGGCAATCTTACCGACATCATGTAACAGCGCCCCGAAACCGATAGCCTTTTTTTCGGCCTCATCAAGATGGAACCTGTCGGCCAACAGCAGCGTATACTGCCTGACCCGCTGGGAATGGAGATTGGTATTGTGCTCCTTCATATCAAGTGCCGACACAAGGCCGAGGAGCGTTTCCTCGTTGGCCTGCACGAGATCCCTGAGATGACATTGTTCTCGACTGAACAGCCAGCCCGCCACCAGCCCCACGACCCAGAAACTGACCAGTTCTCCCCCCTGATTGGCCTGTTCCATGTAGTTCCCCGGCCAGTCCAGAATCGCGTGCAGAGAAAAAAGGAGACTGGTCAACAAGGTTACATATACAGCCCCCCTGATCCCGTACCAGGCGGCCGCCATCACCGGAGGGAGGAAATAGAGCTTTCTTAACGCGATATGGAGAACGTGAAACGAGTGTTGATCGGTCGGGATCAGGAAATGGAACAGAGTGATCAACCCTGTGAACAGAATGAGCACGATGATCTTTCCTCGTCCCCGTATTGTGGCAGCCTGCATCTCTATGTCCTTCTCGGGTGATGGAGGTTCAAACCTTGGACGCCAAGGCAATGATCCCATCATACATGGGCAAGACCGCCGGTGCATCCCTTCAAATTGAGGCGATGAGCGAAAGCGGCGCCGACCATCGCCGAGAATGATGATCAGTAGATGAGAAATTTACCGAAATGATTGGCGTTCGTCTGTGGCGTTGAACCGCAATAAAAATCGTTTCTTAAGGTGCCGCATCGATGCGTGAGCGGATGCAGCGACTATCCCCTGCTCGATGTTCATCGATGCAATCCTTCACTTCATAAAGGTGAGGACTTATACTGTTGTGTATCTTTCGGAGAGACGGAGGTTGGCTGATAAAGGTTTTTTTACCGTGATCATCGCAACAAACCGTTGATCGCCAATCAGGCCATTGGGTTATTCTGATGCAAAATAAACAACAAATCCAATGGAATACACGTTCAGACCATGAGAGAGGAAAACACATGAAACGATCACTATTATTTGCCGCGATCATTGCGGGATTCATCGCAACGCCCCCGGCATTCGCCGCCGACTCGACGGTTACGATAAATCTGACCGACGAACAGGGGATCGGCAAGAGCATCGGCACAGTTGTGATATCCGAAGGGCCGGATGGGTTGGTCTTCACCCCGAAGCTCACCGGCCTGACGCCGGGCCTGCACGGTTTTCATATTCACCAGAACCCCGACTGCGCCGCAGATACCAAGGACGGCAAGGTCGTCCCCGGTCTTGCCGCAGGCGGCCATTACGATCCGGACGGAACGGGAAAACATGAAGGCTTCGAGGGGATGGGGCATCTCGGCGACCTCCCGTCGCTCGACGTCGGCGCTGACGGCGCCGCCACAACCGCGGTGACGGCCTCGAGGCTCAAGCTGTCGGATGTCAGGAATCGTTCGCTGATGATCCATGCCGGAGGAGACAACTATTCCGACCAGCCGGCCCCGCTGGGGGGTGGAGGTGCGCGGATCGCCTGCGGCGTCATCAAATAGTCCACAAGGCGGAGGGCCAAAAATGGGGACCATATCTGCGGGACAGTGCGATATGGAACCCTTCGTCAATACGGCATCGGCGGCACGGATCATCCCGCTGCCGCGAGCCGGCGCATCATCGACACAAGGACGGGAATATGCTCAAGACATTGACAATTCGATGGCAGAGACTCGTTGATGGACAGGGTCGGACATGTCCCCGCTGCCGATCCACCGGCGATACGGTTTCGGAGACGTTCCAGAAGATCGGAAAGGCCCTGGCGGAACTTGGCATCGACGTCGAGTTGAAAATGGAACCGATCGACTTTCCAATGTTTGCCAACGATCCACTGCAATCCAACCGCATCTGGATCGGCGGACGGCTCCTTGAAGAATGGCTCGGCGGCACCGAAGGCCGGAGTCGATGTTGCGAGGTGTGCGGCGAAGTTGACTGCCGGACGATTTCGGTCGATGACGGAACCTATGAGGCGATTCCTGAACATTTGATCGTCAAGGCAAGTCTGCTGGCGGCGGCGGCACTGTTCAACGGCAAGAGGGCAGAATGAAGCGATCGTCATGGGGCGATAGCCTTTTCGGCGCCGAACGGAGCGTGCTGGGCTCCCCTCCTTATCCTCAGCCAACATTGACAACCTGCAGACCTCCCCTTAGTTTTTCCATAAGGCCCCCCTGTCCCGCGGGAGATGGTTTCCATTTTCATCTCATGAATACACTATCATCAAG
The DNA here is from genome assembly GCF_053613775.1 of Desulfoprunum sp. Lineage (NCBI taxonomy): Bacteria > Pseudomonadati > Thermodesulfobacteriota > Desulfobulbia > Desulfobulbales > Desulfobulbaceae > Desulfoprunum > Desulfoprunum sp. Next base: position 283,968 of record NZ_JBSHXH010000001.1, on the reverse strand, counting down.
TCCGGTGGGTGCTTTCCGGTGTTCCTGGAACGTAGAGAACGGGTGGGGCGAGCAATTCCAACGAAAGGAGGTTACACAATGTCCTATACATGTCAGAACTGCGGGGTGACTGCGGAGGAGTCCAGCAAGCTCTGTAATCCGGCCAGTGATTTGGAGAGCGGAAATTTATGCGGAGTTCCAGCAGACAAGGTGTGCGGCGGCAATATGGAGCAGATGAAATATGCCTGTGATGCCTGCGGCAGCGTTTCAGCCACCTCTGATAATCTCTGCAGCCCGAGTGCGATCAAGTGAACTCGGGCAGAGCGGGTGGACCATGACCTGCCGCTCGGGACGCCCCTGGTCCACCCCTCTATTCTGTCCTCTTCCCCGCTGGTGCCCCCGCCGCTGAAGCGGGTACGGCACGCCCATCGAGACTGCCCCATCAGGCGTTATCCGAACGCCCGCCGCCCCCTGACAATCGCCATTCCCATCACGCGTCGAGAGCGGGATCCGCAGTCATCTCCAGCCCGTTTTTCCTCACCACCAGCCAGCTCGCGGGTTCATCCGATACTGGCGGATCACTGGACCACCAACAAATAACAGCTTCCGGAAAAATCGGTGATGACTTAATCAAGCATTGTGTTATGGTGAGATATTGACCTGATCCTATTGTTATTGCATGTTTTTTCAAATTAATCATAAGATGCGCAAATCTTCGAACCTGTAGCCGGCGATACCACCTCTCAGGCTTAAGAGACAGCGGAGTCATTGATATGATTGACCAGAATACCTACATTTTGATAAATGAAATTTTCGTGTGTTTCTTTTAATTCGAGATATGATTTCAGCCGATATTTGACCGTGATGATCGCTTCCACATCGGCATGCGATCCACTCCGCGGTGATACTCAAGGTCAGTTAACACATTCTCAGGAATACATGGATGACCAACAAGAAATCAAATAACTCCAAAGTTAATGGTAGTCTTGTTTTTATTCAGGAATTCTTCAAGCATCCGCTTCAGATCGGATCGATCATCCCGAGTTCCCGTTATCTGGAGCGGCGAATCGTCGAGGCCTCCGGAGTGGCTGCCGGCAAGGTCATCATCGAGCTGGGCCCGGGAACAGGGGGCGTCACCCGGGCGATGCTGCAGGCAATGCCTCAGCACGCCAAACTGCTGACCATCGAAATCAACCAAAATTTCAACAGGATGGTGCGCAGCATAGAAGACAGCCGGCTCATAGCGCACCTGGGCAGCGCCGGCGACCTCAGGGAGATCATGGCCACCTATGGCCTGGAACCGCCGGACGCCATCGTTTCCGGCATTCCTTTTTCAACCATGAGCCGCAGCACCGGCTCTCAAATTCTCGAGACCGTCACCTCTTTGCTGCCGCCCAACGGCCGGTTCGTCGCCTACCAGGTCAACGGCCAGGTCGCGACGCTGTGCCAGCCTTTCATGGGACCTGGGAGACTTCGATGGAGTTACTCAACATCCCGCCGATGCGTATTTATCAGTGGGTGAAGAAGGCCTGACGGCGGAACACGACCGCCCGGCCTTTTTTCCGATCATCCTGCCCTACCATGAACGAACAGGAACGCAGGCAACGAATCAGCCAGTTGGATGCGGAGATGCTCGGGGGGCAGGTCTTCCTCTCTGCATGGTGTGCCTTCATCGTCAACGAGACGGATACCGCCTTTGTCCACGGGGCCTTTCTCGCCGCGATCCTGACGGCCGTCGCCGGGATCGAGACCTGTTTTCGCTTCGAGTACCGCGCCGGCGAGCGACAAGGCCTCAACGATCTGATCAACGATGCAACCGTCGATGAAGACCTGAGACAAGATCTGCACACCCTCAGGAAGTATCGCAATCAATGGGTTCATATCAACGACCCGTGGAACGATGACAAGCTGATACAGTCCCCGGAAGAGTTGAGGAACGAACTTGAGCGCACCGCCTTGTTCGCCGTCACAACACTGCGCCGGGTAATGTATGTCCATCAATGGATCCAAAGATGAGTATCCCGCTGGTTCATCACGATCGCCTTCACATCCGATGAACCGGCTGGAGCGTATCGGAAGTCAGGAAAAATACTATCTGGAGGTGAACGATGTCGACATCACTGAACTCGACCGGGAGAAGGCTGACCATCTGGTTGCTGGCGTGCCTGCTGGTGGCTGGACTGGGAGGTACGGCCGTCGGGATCTCGGCGGCAAGCGATACCGCAATCAAGGGGTATGACCCAGTTGCCTATTTTCTGGCCGGCAAGGCGATGAAAGGCAGCGAAGCCCATACCTACCGGTGGCACAACCTGACCTGGCATTTCCAATCCGGCGGCAACCGGGATCTGTTTGCCGCCACGCCGGAGGAATTCGCCCCGCAATATGACGGGTACTGTGCCTGGGCCATGACCGAGAAGCGCAAGGCGATAACCGATCCGGAAGTCTGGAAGATCGTTGACGGCAAGCTCTACCTCAACTGCAGCATGGCGGCATATGCAAAATGGAGCCGGGACATCCCCGAAAATATCGCAAAGGCCGACGCCAACTGGCTGGAATTTCAACAAGGCAAGTAATCGTGAAGACAAGAGGAGCCTCTGGCGAAATAACCGGATTGTGTGTGGGAAAAATACCGGAGGTGGCGTTGATTTCCGCCATTTCGAGTTTTCCTCCGTGGGCTATTCCAACTTCCTTTCGTCTGTCATATAAAGGTATTTCGCCATTTGAAGGTATTTCAACCTTTTCTTTCGTGTCATTCCGGGCTTTCCTCTGCTGTCATTCCGGGCTTTCCTCTGCTGTCATTCCGAGCTTTCCTCTGCTGTCATTCCGAGCTTTCCTCTGTTGTCATTTCGAGCTTTCCTCTGTTGTCATTTCGAGCGATAGCGAGAAATCTCGCTGCTTGCTGCCGGTGTCAACATTCAACTCAAAGGAGTCGCACCATGAAAAAAATCGCCATCATTCTTGCCGGCATTCTCCTGATGATGAGCTATGGATGCCGCACCGAAGAAACGAAAGAAATGACGAAAAAGACCGAAGAAGCCGCAACCGTCACCACTGAAAAAGCCTCTGACCTGAAGGACAGGGCAGCGGCGGTGACCCGGGAAGCGGCATCAGTTGCCAGGGAAGCTGCCGGGGAAGCAAAGAAAAAGGCCGAGGATTTTGCCAAGGAGGCTGCCCCTGCCACCAGGGAAGCCATTGGCGAGATCAAGAAAAAAGCCGCAGAAGTGACAATAGAGGCGGCAACGGCAACGGAAAAGGCCGCCGGCAAGGTCAGGCAAAAGGCCGAGGAAATCACTGGCGAGAGTGTGCCCGCCACCGGGGAAAATGCCGGGGAAGTGGAGCATGCCGCGGGTGAAACGGCGCAATAGCCCCGGTCATATACCTGTGCCCAGAGGGCGGCTGCACCAGATCGATCATCCCGACCCGCCAGGCTGCGGCACGCTTGCTCTCGTTTGCCCGGATACAATCGACGGCGGATTTCCCCATCGCCCCCGGAAAACGCGTCGCTCGTCCTCCCGGCATCATTTGGTCCCGCCCTTGACCCGCCTCTCCCCTGTCCCCTATAATTGACTGATCGACTTCCATTTTCAGGACCCTTATGCCACTACGAACCCGGGATTCAGCCACACACACCCACAGTGACAGGAGTACGCATCATGACCGATGACAACGTCACCTCTTCCGACGGAGAGGGAGCCAAGTCTTCTTATCTGGTTTTCAAGCCATACCCTCTGCAGGTCGGCCATCGGATCTTCATCGAAAGTGGCCCCCGGCGGGGAGACTGGAAGGTGATCGGCCTGAGCGATCGCAAAATCAGGCTCCGCTGCCCCTTCTCGGGACGGGAGGTGGAGTGGGATCGCTTTTGTTACCTGGTCGAAGAGAAGCACGGTCCGTGGCCGCATCCTGAATAACGGCGTCGCCACAACCCGCTGGAGCCGGTCGTCGCTCAAGCCGCGCGGTCACAGCCAACTGCCCGGCAGCAACCGGGATAATCTTCTGTATCAATTGGCGGATCAATGATGAAGAACACAGGATTGATCGGCAAGACTTACTATTACAACGGGGGAGCGAGACAATGAGGCTGAACGACATCACCAGAGGCACGGGGCTCGAAGCGCATGGCATCACCAATGCCAACCTGATCTACTGGACGCCGCCGACATCGGTGCTCTACGAGCAGATCGTCAAGCGCGGCGAAGGCCTGATTTCCCACCTCGGCGCCGTCGCGGTCAAGACCGGACATTACACCGGTCGGGCCGCCAACGAGAAATTCATCGTCGACGAGCCGACCAGCCACGACAACATCGCTTGGGGCAAGGTCAATCGGCCCTTCGACCCTGCACTGTTCGACGCGCTCTACAAACGGATGTGCGCCTACATGCAGGGCCGCGACCTGTTCGTGCAGGACTGTTTTGCCGGCGCCCACCCGGAGCACCGGCTGCCGATCCGGGTCGTCACCGAGAAGGCCTGGCACTCCCTGTTCGCCCGCAACATGTTCATCAATGCGACGGAGGAGGAACTGCAGCACCACGCACCCCGGTTTACCGTCGTCAACATGCCCAACTTTCACGCCCTCCCATCGATCGACGGCACCAATTCCGAGACCTTCATCATTATCAATTTCGCCCGCCGGATGATCATCATCGGCGGCACGAGCTATGCCGGCGAGATCAAGAAGGGGATCTTCACCATCCTCAATTACCTGCTGCCGGTGGAAAAGCAGGTCATGGCGATGCACTGTTCCGCCAATGTCGGGCCGCAGGGCGACACCGCCGTCTTCTTCGGCCTGTCCGGCACCGGCAAGACCACCCTCTCCGCCGACCCGAACCGCTCGTTGATCGGCGATGACGAGCATGGCTGGGACGACAGGGGGGTGTTCAACTTCGAAGGCGGCTGTTATGCCAAGATCATCAATCTCTCCAGGGAGGCCGAGCCGGAGATCTACGAGACGACCCGCCGCTTCGGCACCGTCCTCGAGAACGTGGCGATCGATACCTTCAGCCGCCGGGTCGACCTGGCGGACGATTCCTTCACCGAAAATACCCGCGCTTCGTACCCGCTGACCCACATCCCCAATATCGTCGGAAGCGGCTGCGGCGGCCATCCGGCCAATATCATCATGCTCACCTGCGACGCCTTCGGCGTCCTGCCGCCGATCGCCCGCCTGACCCCGGCCCAGGCAATGTTCCACTTCCTCTCCGGCTATACCGCCAAGGTGGCCGGAACGGAGGCCGGGATCACCGAACCGACGGCCACCTTTTCCACCTGTTTCGGCGGTCCGTTCATGCCGCTCAACCCGACCGTGTACGGCGAGCTGCTGCGGGACAAGATCGCCAGGCACAATGTCACCTGCTGGCTGGTCAATACCGGCTGGAGCGGCGGAGCATACGGCGTCGGCTCGCGGATGAAGATCGGCTACTCCCGGGCCCTGGTCAATGCGGCCTTGAACGGCTCCCTGAACGCCGGGGGCTTCGAGAAGGATGCATTCTTCGGCCTCGACATCCCGACCAGCTGCGCCGAGGTGCCGGCCGAGGTTCTCAACCCGCGCCAAACCTGGGCCGACAAGCAGAAATATGACGAAACGGCAACCAGGCTGGTGGGAATGTTCAAGGAAAATTTCAGGAAGTACGAACCGGATGTCACGGCCAATGTGGCCAATGTCATGTGAGTGGTGACCGGGGGCATCGCCCCGATGGCGATCAGGCCCGCATATGATTACAGGACGGGTGTGAGATCATAACCTGGCCCGGAGGCGGGCCAGGTTACCAGGCTGTTGATTTGGCCCGGCGAGGCCGGTCTAGCCGGTTTTGAAGCAGGCCTCGAGCTTGTCCCGCTCGATCCTGTAGCAGTCCGGACACAGGCCGTGGGAGAAGTCGACACCCCAGTTATTCTTGAAATAGGCCTCAACGACCATCCAGGATTTCTGGTCGTCCCGGACTTTTCTGCAGACGGAACAGATCGGTATCATACGATATAACTCGGCGATCTCACTGATGTCCTCGATCACCAGCAGCACCAGGGTCCTCATCTCAAAGAAAAACGGGGAAGTGGTGATGAGAGCGTATATCTCGACCTTTTCCCCGCCTTTGACAAGATCAATCCTGGTCCGCCGCCGCACCACGCGCCCGCCGTTGAATGCTTCGGTCACCGAAGCGCGGATGATGCATTTTCTGCAGGACGGGGTGGTGCCGCAACCCTCAATCCCTTCGTGCGAATGCACACAGTGCATGATGTCGCCGGCGCGCTGTTTGATCACCGTCCCCTTGTCGGCCATCAGCAGTTCGGCGGCGGCGGCATTGCACTCTTGAATCCTGACATCCTGGTCGACCACAAAGACCAGCGACGGCAACGCATCGAATACCGCTCTCAGAATATCGGTATTGTCTCTCTCACCCATGGTCAGCACATCCTCATGCTGTAATTCAACGATATCAGAATCAATACTGTCTACCGGGGATATACCGGAGCCGAGGAAGGTCCGCCCCAAGCACTCGCTCCTCGAAATACGTCGAAAGAGCATCGTTATTCCCGCTCCCCATCCGTTTTTTCAACTCCAATCCATCTTCATCTATCAGGAATAATGTATATTTTTACAATAGAACAATCTCCGAAGACTGACAAGTAAAAACGACGGAACCCCGCTGCCGAGACCCGGCAACCGGAACCTTGTCGAAATCGCCACACAGGGGAGCTTCTTGTTTATCTTGGGCTCATCCTTATAGTGAATGTAGCAGTAGAGTTTCATCTCTGCTGTGTAATCCATTTGAAGAATGGAGGATACAATGATGATAACCAAAGAAGCGCTATGTAAAAAAATAGAGGAGGTCTTTCCTAAGGTGGGAGCGTGCGGCATCGATTTTGATGTCGAATTTGACGACAAGGTCCAGGCCTGGACGGTGGACCTGCATCATGAGGATCGTCATTTACGCACATTCGTCGACGTAGATGAGGCGAGCGTCTGCCTGGAAGGCAAGCTCTGCATCCCTCTCGGCGTGCAGGTGGGGCAGCTCAAGCATAACTTCGACCTGCTGACCTGCAGCGAACACTGACATATGGGAAGCGATGCGGGACCTGATCGGCATTGGCAATCAACAAAGGGACCGTCCAACCGGACGGTCCCTTTCTGTATTCAGGCCTGCCTCCACCGGAGATATGACATGGACGACGCATGCATACGATCCCGAGGTCAGCGTTAAGGTGACGAAGGAATTTCGCAACAGTTCTCCACGTCTTTCTCAGGTATTACAGAGGCTCGAAGGTGAATTTCTGGCCACCGACGGAAAACTCGTACATCAGACCGCCCTTGGCGTGCACGAAGACAACCATCCCCTTCGAATATTTGGTCTCAGCATGGGATCCACTCTCCGGACCGGTACTGACGCCGGCGCTGACACCTGTGGTTCCGGCCCTGGCCCCTGCCCCCACCGTTATGGCGACCGCCTGGGCAGTGGCGCCGAACTCGAAATTCCCGCTGGTGAATTCATCGTATGCCCGTTTGTCCTGGAAAAAGATGATCTCACTGAAGGCCTGCCCTCCCGCCTGAAATCCGATCGTTCCCTCGATCACCGATGATTTCCCGGTCACTGCAGCCCCACGGTAGACCTGGCCTTTGCCATAGGAGCCGCCGACGACAAACCCGCCCTTGCCGATCAGCGGGAATACGGCATATCCATATGAATTATTGAAAAACTTTTCAACGACAGGGGATTCTCGAAAAATCTTGATGGTCGCCGAATAATCCTCGATTTCAGCGGCAGCGGCCATGGTTGATATCCCGAAAATACATGCGACAATGAATGAAATCGGTAATAGTCTCATTTTCGTCCTCCTTTTGCTGGTATGATCTTCGCTGATCCGGGGTCCTCCGCACCACATCCGTCGCCACAGCCGATCACATCCAGCGCGGCACCACGTGTGCGGTGAAGGATCCCGCGACAGGACCCACCCCCGGAAGCACCTGAATCACTACTCGTCGGGGTTTCCGGCATGGGCACACCATAACCACTTTGCCTGATGACGCCAGTCTGCCGATGGCTATGGCCTGGTTACACCCATCAACCTCCTTGAACAGATTATGCCGGACTTGATCGACAGGATGTATTTTCAACAGCTCTCGGCCCTGGAGCCGGTTGAGGTCTGCACCCGGGCCCAGTGTGCCTATGACGGGACGGACAGGTACTACACCGTCGCCGTCTGGGATCAGGATTACAGGGTCTATCCGCACCTGATGAAGGTCGAGTCCACTGGTGACGGGTCGGAACGGCTTCACCCCTATTTTGACCTCTTCATCGTCCACTACCTGCTGCGGGCAAAGGCGATCGAGCCGGCAGGGCAATGGATTTCCGAGAAGGATATCCCGGGCGGCGCCACTTTTTTCCGCGGTCCCCATGCCATCCCGACAGAATGCATCTCCAATCGTTTCGGCAACGATCTCCCGGCATTCAAACGCCGATGCCAACAGCTGCGAGGCCTTCCCCTCGCCCTCGCCGATGCCGCCTATGTCTTTGCGATAGCGCCACGAATCTCGGTGGCGGCCCTGTACTGGCGTGGTGACGAGGAATTTCCGGCGGAGGCCGGGATCCTGTTCGATCGAACCATCGCCCAGCATCTGGCGACCGATATCGTCTTTGCCGTAGCGGTCGGGATATGCGAACGGCTGGGAGCAGCATCCGGCTGAACAAGCGATCGATAGCGGCCCCGCCCGACCTCGCCTTGAGCCGCTGTTTGCGGAAACCGAAATGGCACCGCTTGATTCCACACCAAGGCCGCCCTCGGCGCCGGGTGTCCTGCCGCCATGCAGCACCGCCGCCGGCACGGTTCCCGGGCCACGGCTCTATTGACAATGCAGCGTCCACCTCTTAGCTTTCGATATGGGCAATCTGTTTCATCAGCCAGGTATCTTCCAGTACGATTTCGTTATTTGACTGCCATGGAAATACCGGGCGCCGATCATGGCGGCGGGTAACGGGATTGCCGTGCATTTCCAGCAAGAGGAGGTCCCCCAATGGTGTATTCATGCCGAAATTGCGGTGCATCCGGCGAAGACTCCAGCAAACTCTGCAACCCGACCAATGAAGTCCTGAACCACAAGTTCTGCGGCGCTTCACTGGAGAAGATCTGCGACAGCAAACTGGTGGACATGACTTTCGTCTGTACGACCTGCGGCAGCTTTTCAGCCGACTCGAACACGCTGTGCAGTCCGAGCCGGGTCGACTGAAATCCGGGCAGACGATCGGTGGCCGGCTCTGGTGACATGAACGCCTTCTTTCATTTTCACGGTGATCTGACGAATCTGCTCCGCCGCCGCTGGCGTGGCGCCACGCCGATCATCCAGCCCGTCACCCGCTCCGCCTCCATCAAGGATGTGATCGAGTCCTTCGGCGTGCCGCACACCGAGGTCGGCGAAATTCTCTGCGACGGCATGCCGGTGCAGTTTTCCCGACTCGTGGCGGCCGGTCGACGCTTCGACATCCTCCCGATCCCTGTCCCCCGGGAGGTGACACAACCCACCCTGCTGCACCCCCATCCCCTCCAGGGCCTCGGCTTTGTCGTCGATATCAATGCCGGCCGGCTGGCCCGCTACCTGCGGATGGCCGGGTTCGACACGTTGTACGATTCCACCTGGGACGATGCGAAGATCCTGCAGGTGCTTCAACTGGAGCCGCGCATCCTTCTCACCCGCAGCCTCGACCTGCTGAAGAGGAAAGAGGTGGTATACGGCCGTTATATCAGGGCCGAGTCGCCGGTCGCCCAGATGCGGGAGGTATTCGATGTCTTCGGCGTCACGGAACTGCTCCGGGCGTTCAGCCGCTGTCTTCAGTGCAACACAGTGCTGGAGCCGGTGCCGAAACAGGATATACTGCCGCGCCTGGAACCGCTCACCATCCGCCATGTCGATGCTTTCAGCATCTGCAGCCGATGTGATAAGATCTACTGGGAAGGGAGTCATGTCGCGAGGATGCAGCGGATGCTGGAGGGTCATTAGGGCGTTACCTCCGAGCCGCTGTCGAAACCAACAGAGATCAGCCGGTATCGTGGATTGAAGATATCGGCAACGCGGAGCATCGGCTGTGATCCGTCCACTCAGAAAAAAAGAGACTGTCCCGGAAGAACGCGACGCCACCATCAGACGGGAATTGATGCACCTCCTTGCAGGCAGACAGCTGCCCGTCAGCGTTCTTTCGAAAGAGATCAGGAAATCTGAAAAAGAGCTCTACGACCATCTCGACCACCTTCAACGGTCGGGAATCCTGGTCATTATCCCCGCCGAATGCGGTGATTGCGGCTATATCTTCGAACACCGGGCCAGACCGCGGAAACCCGGCAAGTGCCCCCGCTGCAAGGGGACCCGCATCGAGCCGCCCCTCTTTTCAATAGCCGCGGCGTAATCAGTTGCCCAAGCGGGTTGTCTCCGTTCGTCACGACCAGGGGGGAGTATCGGGCAATTCCGGAAAAAAAAGGGGAAGGGGGGAACAGCCAATCGCCTCGACGGAACCGACCGGGAGACGATTGGCTGCAACAGCTCAGAACGTATAGCGCATGCCTAAGTAGATGTTATGACTGGAGGGTGAGTCTACATAAACGCCATCCGAAAATTCCAGATCATCGGTCATGAAATACCGGTATTTCACTTCGAGATCGAAATTTGCATTGACGGCATAGCTCACCCCTGCCCCAACCTGCCAGGCGAACACGGTATCATCATCACTCGTCGGCTGCAGCCCTGAACCAGGGATAGCAAGATCATTTATCTCGACGTTGGCCATACCGATGCCGGCAGTGACAAAGGGGGTGAATCGGCTGCTGTTGGCAAAATCATAATAGCCATTGGCGAGAAACGACGTAGCATTCATATCTCCCTTCAAAGGAACGCCCACGCCGAAAGCGCTCCATTCGTCCAGATCATTCTCCTGGTAGCCGACTTCCGCTTCCATACGGAAACTTCCCAGCCGGTAACCGATCGCGCCGGTAACCGCCAAACCCGAATCAAACTCCGTCGATAACTCAAAGGGATCACCTTCGACTCCCATGTCGGCGTCCTCGGCCAGGGCCATACCCACATCGGCACTGATGTACACCCCGTCGGCGCTGTAGGCACTGGCGGTAAACACGAACGTCGCCGCAACCAGTGAAGTGCAGAATACTTTCTTCATGACTACCTCCTCATACAAAATAAGGTTCACGTTACTACATGTAATCATTACATCAAGCACATCTCTTGATGCAATGATCCTCCTTGATCAAAGAGTGATGAAAACGTCTCTTATAATCATATGGGAACGTATCAATTTTTGTCAAGGTACAGTTTTTTTAATCCGGCTCCACCGAAAGAACGCGGGATCCCGCCGGACCGGCGGCCTGGATCAACCACATGATCCTCGCCCAACCGCTGATGGCAACCATCGAGCTGATCGGCTTCCCGCTCTATCGCTGGCACTGGCCGCTGCTCCCCTTCCCCCGCATCGCCGAGATCGATCCCCCCTCGCCCGGTCTGCGCGCCGCGACGCTGGCGCTCAACGTCCTGTTGGCCCGGCTCACCTACCGGTTCATCGATCACACCCTGCCCGCGTCCGCCTATGCGGCCCACAATTTCATCTCCCCGATACTGAACCGGCAGCCGGTCGACTGGCCACAACCCGTTCACCATCGATGACCATCACCGGTCCCGTCAGGCAGCCGACGAACCATGGTCAGCTGTCGTCATCAGGAACTATCTGCTGGACATCTCCCGGGAGTTATGAGACGTTCTGACTAGAGGATGTTGCAGTTACAAAGACCCGGCAACCGCCATCGGCCGTTTCAGGCCGCCGTTAACGGGCAGCGGCGGCGATCACCGGCAACCTCCCTCCGGGCACCGGTGAGGTCGGACGGCAGGGGGGCAACGGGAACAGGACCCAGGTTATCGCGGCAGCCATGCCCGACGTTCCGCAATATGCCGGAATGCAATCACCATCGGAATTGCCACTATGCATCTGCTCATGTTCCGGATCATCGGTCATCCAGCCGTCCCCGACTCATCCTGGATCGAGATCGGCAGAGGGCTGAATGTCCTGAAGACCTTTCATGCGGACCAGGCCCAGGCCCTCGCCCACATGCTCCAGACCATCAATCCGCCGTATGATATCAACGAGACAGACCCGTTTCGCAATCTCCTCCAGTACCTCGACGGTCCGGGATATCGCCGCAGGATCATCCCTTCCAAGAAAACGGCCGCCCTGGCTATCTTCGCGGCTTCGCCGCAGCTGGTGCGGGAACTGACCGCCATCGATTCGGTGTACTATGCGACGGACCGGATCGAATTCGGCCGACGGCGGGATCACAGCCGGTGGGTGAATTTCGTCGAACTGGCCGGGTCGACCCGCTGGAGCGAGATCGAACCGACGATCAGCTCCCTGCTCGACCGTGCCGGCGTGGCCGGCAAAGAACTGAGCGAGCTGCTGCACCCTGCTGTTGCCCCGCTGCGCGGCACCGATCGCATCAAGGGACCGGTGGCGGAGATATTGAAAGAGCACCTGGAGCCCCTGTGGCCCTTGCTGCCGGAATATGAACAGGAGCAACTCGACCAGTGCCTGAATGCCATCGATCGGGCCGACCATTTCCGCCAGGCCAAGGCCCGGGCGAGTGCCTGGCTGCCGTATTTTGTGCTCATCACCGCCGCCACCGCCGGCCTCGCGGGCGACGAAACAGACGCCGCCCGATTCAAGGCACCGGGCGCCGCGCCGCTGACCTTTCTCGCCGCACGTCTCGCAGCAGTCCATACGGGCAGGACATCATGGGACCAGCGGCTATCCCAGGTCAACCGTCAACTGGAGGCCCTGTATCCCGGGCTGATACTCCATTGCGATCTTGAAGGCGGCGAAGCTACACTGGAAAGCCGCCAGAGGCCCGCGCCCCTGTCATCGCCGGAACTGCCGCCTGTCCGCAGGATCGAGGCGCTGATGGCGGCCGCCTCCGTCCTGCACGGGCAACTGCACGGCAATCAGCCGATTTTCCTGCTCGATGTCAACGGCATGCACCTGCAACCCGCCGAGCAGAGGGATCTGCTGCAGGTTCTGCTTCGCCATTGCGCCCGATGGCAGAGCGTGGTCGTCCCCGACACCGACTTTCTCGACCTCTGCGTCGAGCGTCTGGGGCCGGGAGGTAAAGATGGGCATGCACTGGCGAAGCTGATCGACGTGACACCGGCGGGCTGACAGGTGGGGCATCTTCGATCTCAGGACCTTAACTACCCTTGTATGCCTCGGGCGAAGATGCGGCGCGAACCTCCATCGCCTGCCGCCCCGTCATTCCGGCCAATGGACGGGCAGTGTCTAGACCATCCCCAAGGCTTCCTGCAGTGCCGGCAACATCCTGCGGACACAGCCTTTCCCCTCGGTGATGGCTTCATTGGCGCGGTAAAATTCCAGTAATCCGATATGCGACAGTCGCGGTGACAGCAGAATTTCGGGAGGGTCCCCAGCCATCCGGCTGCGGGTGATTCTGTCCTGGGTGATATTGACCGAGGCGGCGATGGCCTCAAACAGGTTGGGCGGCTGGACATCGACCTTGGCGGGCGCAAGCAGCGAGGCCGTATATTCCGTCACCAGATTCGTGAATTTTCCGACTACACCTTGAATCTCCTCTTGTTTATGATGTTTTTTCGGTCTCTTGAAATGTTTGCCGACAATATCGCCGTTCAAATTGACCGCGATGACAAGATCCGCACCCATGGCCCGACAGACCGAGACGGGAACCGGATTGACCAGGCCGCCATCGACCAGCCATTTGTTGCTGTTGCGGATTGCCGGAAAGAGACCGGGCAACGAGATGGACGACCAGACCGCCTCGAGCACCGGCCCTCGCGTCAACCACACCTCCCTGCCGGTTTCCAGTTCCGTTGCGACCGCCGCATACTTTCTGCCCAGGTCTTCGATCAACGAATCATCGGTCGCCACGTATTCGTTCAGGAAATGGTTCAGCCGTTCCGTGTTCACAAAACCATTCAGGGAATAGTTGATCTCGAAAAACCGGGCGGTCTCGAATTTCGTCAGCGAACACACCCATGCCTCCAGTTTATTCAGGGTATTGGACACATACGATGCCCCGACCAATGAGCCAATCGACGTACCGCAAATGATATCGGGCTCGATTCCCAGTTCGATCAGGGCGCTTATGACACCAATATGCGCCCACCCGCGTGAAGACCCGCTGCCGAGGGCCAAACCGATTTTCATTCCATGCTCCGTTGGAACACACGTTGTTCGATGCCGCTCAACAATCACCGGATGGTGCTGTCAATGCCAGGCCATCGGCGGGATCACCTTCTACCCGACGGTACGTTTTTCTTGCGCGGCTCGTCACACGGCAATCCCTCCGAGTACAGTATACGCGGCGGCGGTCGCCCCTGCCAGCACCTAAATACCGATCTGCAGTCATTCCCCGTCACGGCCGGGAAAAACATCCCGCCCCATCCTTCCCCGATCCAATTTCGCTGCATTGCCGAATAATCGAGGTTGTCCTTGCCAAAACAGGTCTTATTGTCCAAACTATAATCATGTAGGATTTCCGGATATATCTGCACCGGATACGAGCACCATTTTACTCGGTCACCAATGCAGACAGGGGTGTTCAGAAATCAACGACAGGCGTTTACTTGTCGCCTTTTTTCGCTGACCCGATCGATCGGTGATCGGTCAATTTTCCGCAATCCGGCGGATTAAAAAAGCAGCGGGAGAACAGCCATGGGATACGACGAACTGAAAGCCGCTGTACTTGATCTTGACCAGAGCCAACAGAAACAACTTGTCATGGAGGTGCTGAAGGAACTCCTGCCCAAGGTGTGCAACGATGAAGCCTGTCTCGAGCAGATCAGGAATTTTGTCGATGAAGAGACGATCCGCTCCTATCGGGAACAGCATATGGACAGCGTATAAGGGGAACGCAACAGGCGGGGAGGACCCCTCGTGGCGCCGGTCGGCCATGACCCCTCCCCGCACCCGACGGCCGCCGACCATGACGTCCATTGACGGCGGCAACCGGAATGGCCGACACGTTATCTCTTCTCCACCGCCGGTGGACTGTGCTGTTCACCAGGCAGGATCAGACAGGGGATCATCGAATCGGCCAGGAGGGAACACAGAAGATGAGCAATGAGATAAGATACTGTCTTCCCCGACCCAGCAGGATCCGGACCGGATGAACCTCGACAGTCACCTGCACGAATCGGCCATGGCCCTCGGGGCCGATTATTTCGGGATAGCCGATCTGACCCCGGCCCATGACGCGATCCACGAACAGGGCGGCACGCCAATCAGCGTGTACCCGCGATCCATCTCGATCGGCATAAGTCTCCTCCATCCAATCGTCGACCAGCTTTCCCGGACTGTCACAAGACCGGCTGCCGTCAGCTATCTCTCCCACTGCTACGACATCATCAATTCCCGGCTCGACCAGATCGTCTCCCGCCTCGCCGGTATCGTCCAGCGCAGCGGCTGCCGCGCCTTCCCCGTTGCCGCCTCGAAACGGGTCGACGACCAGCGGCTTTGCGCCGTCTTCCCGCATAAGCTGAGCGCGCACCTGTCCGGCCTGGGATGGATCGGCAAAAACTGCCTGCTGATCACCCCGGACATGGGCCCCAGGGTGCGGTGGGCGACATTGCTGACGGATGCCCCCCTGGTCCCGACCGGCCAGGCCATGGCCGAGCGTTGCGGTGACTGCCGGGAATGCGTCGCCATCTGCCCGGTCAGGGCCTTTACCGGCCGGTCGTTTCGAGCGCAAGATCCTCGATCGGTCCGGTTCGACGCCGGCAGATGCGATCGCTATTTCAACATGATGCGGGCAAAAGATCCGGATACTGCCGTTTGCGGACTGTGCCTCCGCATCTGCCCGTTCGGGCGGGGATAACCCGCCTCCTCCCTGCGCAACCGTATCCTCGACCACAGCGCCGAACCAGAAAGGGAAGGTCACGGGGACCAGATCCCACGGTATGTCAATACAACGAATTTGAGATTTCTCCCTCCGGTCGAAATGACAGAGTCTGCAACGGGTCTTTTTGCAAGAGGTTCAGGGGCCATGGGATTCCGAAAGTGAGGAGAGGCGACTATATTGGGATCGATCGTCACAATCTGAGCTCCCTCAATCCGAAAGAAAAAATGAACTGCGACTCTTGCGGATACCTCAATGGCCCGATAGCCTACGTCCAGGCGATGGGGGCCGGGACGGAACAGTACGGGTGCCCGATCAAGCACGCGAGAAAGATGAAGGCCATTCACAACCGCCACCACAAGTTCATGGAGTATGGCGACGGTATCGATTACCACAGGAACCACGAGGCGCTGCGGCGTGATTTCGTCGACCTCAGGGGCGGGTGCAGCACCCAGTCACCCGGCAGTTTGACAGCGTATTGTGGATCCTGGTACTATTCCCGGCAAGGATACTCATTCCGTCGTCCATCTTCCGACAGATGATCGACGGCTGGTGAAATGGCCTGTTTTCAGGCAACGGATGTTTTGACCGGCACACAACGAGGAGGCGTACATGGCTCTGTCCGATTTTACCTACTACCGCATCATCAGCCGGAATGCCGCTCTTTACGGCAACAGGCCGGCCTGGCTTGAGGCCGAAAGCGGCAGGTCGATATCCTTTCTGGAGATCAGGGGAATGACCGACGAACTGGCCGCCGGGCTCAAGGCGACAGGAATCGGCAAGGGCGACCGGATCGGCGTCCTCGGCAAGAACAGCCTGGAATATTTCCTGCTTTACGGCGCCGCCGCGGCCCTCGGCGCGGTCATGCTGCCGATCAACTGGCGGCTGTCGGCCGGCGAGATCCGTTTCAACCTCGACGACGGTCAGGCGAAGATCGTGTTCGTCGACCCGGAGTTCGAGAAGATCATCGGCGAAATCAAGGACGGCCTGCCGACCGTCGAGCACTATTATTCCCTTTCGAACCAGGACGGCGCCCTGCCCTCGTTTTCAGGCCTTACGGCGTCAGCCGCCGACTTCGAAGCCGAGGACATCCCGGACGACAGCGATTTCGTCATCATCCATACCGCCGCCGTCGCCGGCCGCCCCCGGGGCGCCATGCTCAGCCACGCCAATATCGTCTTCTCCAGCCTCGAGTTCATCCGGGCGATGGCACTGAACGACAACGACGTCCACCTCAACATCCTGCCCCTGTTTCACGTCGGCGGACTGTTCATGACGATCAGCACCTTCCATGCCGGGGCATCCTGTCTGAACATGGCAAAATTCGAGGCCCCCGCCGCCGTCCGTCTGATCAGCGACAAACGGGCGACGGTGATGTTCGATTTCGCCCCGATTCTCGGCGCGATACTCGACGAGAGTGACAAAACGGGGAACGATATCTCCGCGCTGCAGAAGGTGATCGGCCTCGATTCGCCGGAGACCATCGCCAGATACCAGACGCGGACGGGCGGCACTTTTTATTGTTTTTTCGGCCAGACCGAGACCTCCTGCCTGGCCTCGGTCAGCCCCTGCAATCACCGGCCGGGATCGGCCGGCAGACCCGTCCTCGCCGCCGAGGTCCGCCTCGTCGATGACGACGACCGGCCGGTCGGGGACGGTGACACCGGGGAGATCGTGGTCCGGGGGCCGATCGTCTTCAAGGGCTATATCAACCTGCCGCAAGACACGGCGCAGACCTTCCGCAACGGCTGGCACCATACCGGCGACCTCGGCCGGTTCGATCGGGACGGGTTCCTCTTCTACATGGGGCGCAAGCCCGACAAGGAACTGATCAAACCGGGCGGGGAAAACGTCTATCCGGCCGAGGTCGAAAACGCGATCCTGCTGCATCCCGCCATTGCCCGGACCGTGGTCTTCGGGGTCCCCGACCCGAAATGGAAGGAGGGGATCAAGGCGGTCTGTCAGCTCAAGGACGGATGCCGCCTCACCGCCCGGGAGTTGATCGATTTCGTCGGTGAAAAGATCGCCCGCTACAAGAAACCGCAGTATGTGGAATTTGTCGACACGATGCCGCTGCTGACAAGCGGGGCCCCGGACCGGAAACAGGTCAAGCAGCTCTATTCACCCCCGGGTGTCGAGCCGGCGCCACAGCCCCGGTAATGGACCGGACATCGTGCCACCGCCCTCGCAGGCGGCAACCGGAAAAGTACGACATGAAATCAGAGCTCCGCTTAACACCTCCGGCGACGGCCGCCGGCCTGCAACCGCCTCTCCCCTGCGAAGGCCCTTCTTCCCTATGACTCCTGCAATCAACGCCGCCAAGAAGGCCAAGGTCCGGTACACGATCCACCAGTACACCCACGATCCCGCCTCTGATTCCTACGGCGTCGAGGCCGCCGAAAAACTGGGCGTACCGCCGGCGCAGGTCTTCAAGACACTGGTCGTCAGTCTCGATGACGCCCTTGCCGTCGCCGTCATCCCGGTGTCATCCATGCTGAGCATGAAGCTCTTCGCCCGGGCGGCGGGAGCCAAAAAAGCGGACATGGCGGCGGCGGCCGAAGTGGAACGCGCCACCGGCTATGTCCTGGGAGGGGTCAGTCCCCTGGGCCAGAAAAGAAGGCTGAAGACGATCATCGACACCTCGGCCGAAGCCCTGGCCGCATTATTCGTCAGCGCCGGCCGCCGCGGCTTGTCGCTCGAACTCAGCCCGATGGACCTGAAAGGCATGACCGGCGCCACCTTTGCGGCGATATGCCAGCAGGAGCGTTAGGATAATCGTTGCATTGAACCTGGTGCCGGCATCGCGGTCCGGCGCCAGAACAAACCGTATCGCCGCCATGCCAGGCAATCGGAATACCACACGGAGGACACCATGAACATCTTCGTCTTGCCGGGAATCAACCAGAAGACGGAAAAATGGGCCGCCAACCTGCTGAAGGAGCTAGAAGGGCCGGACCGGACCATGGCCGTGCAGCACTACGCCCATTGGGATGGCGGCGGTGATCAATGCCTCGATTTCAACGGTGAGGTCGAGAACCTGAGAGGGCGCGACATCGACATCCTGATCGCCAAATCCCTGGGGGTGATGATCGGCCTGGTCGCCTGCGGCAAGGGGGTCATCGCCCCGAAGAAAATGATTTTGATCGGCACTCCGGTGAGCGGTTTCCGGGAGAAGGATATCGATCTGCGCCGGTTGGTGGCAGGCCTGGGCATTCCCCTGCTCTTCATCCAGCAGGCCCATGACATCGTCGGGTCCTGCGCCAGCCTGCGGCAGGAGATATCCGGCATGAAGGCGGCAGAGATCGTCGAAATTCCGGGAGACAACCACCAGTACAAGGATCTCAAACTGCTCGCCCGCCATATTAAAAAGCTGTTGTAGATCGGTGCTGCCGGACGACAGACCAACCCTGTGGCGGACGCGTCCCGGCCATTGTCCGCCCACCGGCCTGACCGACCGTGTCTTCCGCCTGGTTCGCTCGTCCTGGGCGGGTTCCTCGTATCGATACGGCACAATGTTCTCTGGAAGCAGTCGAGATGCTTGAAAATGTGAGAGAAAAACGGCATATTGGATGATCTTCCCGGTTTTCCCATGATTTCGGTGCAGTGCGATCCCCTTCGAACAAGGATGCAAAATGACGGAAAACACGAAAATTTATAATGTTATTCTTGCGGTTGACTCGACCTACATGAACGAATCATTCTGGACATCGGTCATCACCGACTACATGCCCTTCCTGGCCCAGTCTTTCCACGAGATGGGAACGGATGTCAGCAAACGGCTGATCTGCATTACCCGGCAGGACAACGAGGCCCGGCTCAATGCCAGCCTGAGGGTGATCCGCAAACACAGCGTGCTGCAGCAATTCGCCGAAACGGTCAAGGGTGGCCCCTGCGACTTCGATATCCCGGCGATCCTCCGCTACGCCCTGGATGAGGCCGAACACACCTCCCTGCATGGTCTGATCATCTTCGCCGCCAGCCAGAGGCAGCCGGCCAAATCGAAGGCCCTGGAGAATGAGATCCGCCCCCTGGCCCAGCGGTTGAAGGCACTGGGTGTGACGACCTTCATCTTCGACAACGCCGACGAGCACAACCTGGTCTCCTCCCATATCAGCGGGATGTTCGGCAAGACCGCGCTGTGGGCCAATGGCTTGCATGTCTCGTTCCACTCGGGGAACCTGCGGATCATATACGAATACATGAAACTTATCGGCCCGGTGGTCGCCGGCGACCTCGGCGCGTTGAAAAGGCAATCGGGGGACCTGATAACGGTTCATGGCAAACATCTCTTCCGGAAGTGCATCATGCGGCTCGAACCGGGGGCCAAAAAGGGCTGAGCCCCAAGGTGGCGGTCTATTTCATTGCAGAGTCAATGCCTAATTGAGCGGCGCCCAGAGAAAAAAGGAGAAAGACGTGAATGCCTATCTGATCATTGGCGAGCCGGGAACGCGTAAGTCATCGCTGCTGCGCAGTCTCACCGGCTGCTTCAACCGGAGCGACCGGGATATCCAGCTGCTGGACGGCACGACGATCAGGATCTATGCCCGGGTTTCGACCCTGCAGGAATCGAAGACGAACGCCCGGGATTTCCTCGCCGAGGTCGCAAGGCGGAACTGCCCCAACGTCATCTTCAGCCTGCTGCCGGACCCGAACCCACTCTTTCCGATTCCCTATCCGGATGCCCAGACCTATATCGACGCCTTCCTCGAGGCCGGCTGGCATTTCGTCCGTACCGCGGTGGTCGGCGTCCATTCGATCAGTCCGGCCATTCCGAACGTCGCTCATTTCCCCCGGGCCGTCTCCCAGCCGATCAATATCGTTGCCAAGAATATCCGGGCCCACTTCGAGTGGCACTGACGCAGCGATTACCTCGGGAATTTCCATGCGATATCTGGCGGTGGTGCATATACCTGTTGAAGATTCGTTCCCCGGTTGCAGTCGGGATGACAGACCGGCGGACCGGACCTCCACGTCCCCGGAGTACCGGTACCGGCCGCTCCGGCTTAACCGTCATCAAAAAGACAAACCGATGAAGTCGGGCCGGAGATGAACAGGTTTACGCCTCTGCTCCTGCTCATCATCCAACTCCTGGCGTCGGTTGAAATCGGGCTCGGCTGCGAGATGCGGATCAGGGTGCCGGAAAGCAACGCCTACGCACCCACGTTCATCCAGGACGAGTCCGGCAGATGGGTCTATTTCGGGGTATCGAAGAAATCCGTTCCGCCAGAACTGCTCGACAGAATCCGGGATGCCTATGTCCGGGCCAAAGCCAAGGGATCGTTCGAGGCAATCCGCAAAAAATATGTTATAGAGCCGGACTGAGGAAGGCCTGCGGCAATCAGTCCGGGCGTTCAATACCACCGTTCGTCCCGACGGCATGTACCGTGAAACGGAGGAGCGCCAGGCGGCCGGCCGACCACGCCATCGCAATCCGGAGACCGGGTGACGCCTGGCCCGGAGTGCCGCACCGGATCATTCAATCCGACGACGTTACACCAGGCGGCCCCGTTATTGTGGAGAAATTCATCGTGCGCTGTTTACGTCCGCTCCTTCTTCTTGCCGCCACCGTCTTCTTCCTGTGGACATCGGTCGCCATGGCTGCCGACAAGAAGAATGTGCTGGTCCTCAACTCCTATCATCAGGGGTACAAATGGACGGACAAGCAACTCAAGGGCATCCTCGAGAACCTTGATCCGGACAGGAACGACTGCAGCTTCTTCATCGAGTTCATGGGCACCAAATGGATCCACGGCCCCATCTATTCCGCCACCCTGCGTTCCCTGTACTCGACCAAGTACCGGAAAACCCGATTCGACCTGATCATCGCCACCGACAACGACGCCCTCGACTTTCTCCTGCTCTTCCGCGACGACATCTTCGGTCAGGTCCCGGTGGTATTCTGCGGCATCAACTGGTTCGCCCCGGAGGAGATTGCCGATCGCCGATACTATACCGGAGTCAACGAGGATGCGGACATCGGGGCCACCGTCGACCTGATGCTGATGCTCCACCCCGGCACCAGGACGATCAATATCATCACCGACCAGACGACGACCGGCCGCATCGTCGAGAGCCAGCTGCTCGAACTGTACCCCCGCTACAGCGGCCGGGTGGGGCTGCAGATCGTCCCGGACATGGCGGCCAAGGATCTCATCGCCCACATATCCTCTCTCCCCGACGATCATCTCGTCCTGCTCACCGTCTACCAGCAGGACCAGAGCGGCGCCTATATCGATTTTTTCGAGGTGCCGGGCGAATTGTCGCTTCGAAGCAAGGTGCCGGTCTACGGGCTCTGGGATTTCCATCTCGGCTACGGCATCGTCGGCGGCATGTTGACCAGCGGATATTCCCAGGGCAGGACCGCCGGCCGGCTCGCCCGACGTATCCTCGATGGGGAGCCGGCGGAAACGATCCCGATCGTGATGAAGAGTCCGAATCGCTATCGCTTCGATTTCAAGCAGATGCAGCGATTCGCCATCCGGCCGGAAGACCTGCCCGAGGGCAGCGACATCATCAACCGTCCTCCCTCCTTCTACACGGTGAACAAAAAACTGATCTGGGGCCTCGCCATCGGATTCACCGGGATGTTCATCGCCCTGGTCGTCCTCCTGATCAACATCCATCGGCGCAGCATCGCCGAAACCGCCCTGCGCGACAGCGAGGAGCGTTTCCACACCCTGGTCGACAATCTGACCCTCGGGGTCTACCGCCGATCGCCGGATGCCGAGGGCCGGTTCATCCAGATCAACCCGGCGATGGCGGCCATGTTCGGCTTCGATACGATGGGGGAAATGATGGCCGCCTCCGTCACCTCCCTTTACGCCGATGGCCAGGGTAACGATCAGCTGCTGGACGACCTGCAACTGACCGGAGACCTCACCGACCGTCAGATTCAGATGCGGAAGGAAGACGGCTCGACTATCTGGGTTGCCGTCAACGCCAAGGCCCACCATGACAGTTCCGGGCTGATCGACTGGATCGACGGGACCTTCGAGGATATCACCGAGAAGAAAAAACTCGAGATGCAGCTGCGCCAGACCCAGAAGATGGAGGCCATGGGCACCCTGACCGGCGGCATCGCCCACGACTTCAACAACATCCTGACGGCGATCATCGGCTATTCCAACCTGCTGCAGATGCGAATCGACGATGGAGATCCCTGCCGCTCCTATGTCGACGAGATCCTGCGGTCATCACAGCGGGCGGCGGCGCTCACCAGGAGCCTTCTCACCTTCAGCCGCACCCAGGAGATGGAGACCAGACCGCTCGACATCAACGACTGCATCAGGCAGTTCAGGTCCTTCCTGTCGCGGATCATCGGCGAGGATATCGAACTGGTGACCTCCCTGGCCGATGAACAGCTGGTCGTCCTCGCCGACAGAGGGCAGATCGAGCAGGTGCTGATGAACCTCGCCACCAACGGCCGGGATGCCATGGATCATGGCGGCAGGCTCCACATCATCACCCGGGGCCTCGATGTCAATGGCCATGATGTTGCCGCCTGCGCCACCCTCACGCCCGGGCGGTACGTCGAAATAGCCGTTTCCGACACCGGCACGGGTATGGACGAGACCACCCGGCAGCGGATCTTCGAGCCATTCTTCACCACCAAGGATATGGGCAGGGGAACCGGCCTGGGCCTGTCCATCCTCTACGGCATCGTCAGGCAGCACAACGGTGAAGTCAATGTCACCAGTGAGGTGGGACAGGGCACGACCTTCAGGATCTACCTGCCGGCGACCACGGCCATCACCGAAAAGGGTATCAACCACAGCACGACGCCGCGCGGAGGTGACGAAACGATTCTGCTGATCGAGGACGACGAGATCCTTCGCCGGCTCGAGAAGGGGGTCCTGGAGCAGTTCGGATACCGGGTGATCGAGGCGGCGGACGGCGAGGAGGCCCTGCGGCAGTATCAGAAGTATGGCGAACGGATCGACTGCCTTCTCCTCGACGTCATCATGCCCAGGAAGAACGGCCGGGAAGTCTTTGAAGAGATCCGGCGGCGGCGACCCGGCATCAAGGCCCTGTTCACCAGCGGCTACACCGCCGATATCATCCATCGGCAGGGCATCCTTGAACAACATCTCAATTTCATATCCAAACCGGCGACTCCAACCCAGTTGCTGCGAAAGTTGCGCGAGGTCCTCGACACCGACAGCTGAGGACCGGTCCAACGCAGGATCACTGTCCGGAACCCGTCACGACGCCCTGCCGTCGCTCAGATCTCCAGGGCCTCGTGAACTTTGGCCGCCAGGTCGTCGAACGTGAAGGGTTTATGGATAAAGTGGACGGCTTCCGCCAGGGCATCGTGGCGGGCGATCACATCGGCGGGATAGCCCGAGGTGAACAGCAGCTTCAGGCCGGGCTGGATAGCCTGCAGTTTCCGGGAAAGTTCCCAACCGTTCATCTCCGGCATGATGACATCGGTGACCAGCAGGTTGATCGTGCCGCCGTATTCGGCAACCCGATTGATGGCCTCCACCGGCGTGGTCGCCGTCAGGACGGTGCAGCCGATTTTTTCCAGCATCTCTCTGGCCATGCCCAGGATGGCCGGCTCATCCTCGACCAGCAGCACCGTTGCATGACCGGTCGAATATCCGCCGACGGTCTTCAGCCCCTCCCTCCGGTCACCGGCCTCGACATACCGCGGCAGGTAGACCCTGATGGTCGTTCCCTTGCCCACCTTGCTGTCGACCTTGATGAAGCCGTTGTTCTGGCGGACGATGCCGTAGACCGTCGACAGCCCGAGTCCACTCCCCCTGCCCATCTCCTTGGTGGTGTAAAACGGCTCGAACAGCATGTCGATGACGTCCTCATCCATGCCGCAGCCATTGTCGGCGACCGAGAGCAGGACAAATTCACCGGCGGTGCATCCCTCATGGCCGGTGCAGAACGAATTGCTGAGACCGACATTTTCGGTGGCGATGACAATCCTGCCGGCCTCGGCGATCGCATCCCGCGAATTGGTGCACAGGTTCGCCACGATCTGGTCGATCTGGGAAGGATCGATCCACACCGGCCAGATATTCGCACCCGGCCGCCAGAGCACCTCGATGTTTTCGCCGATCAGCCGGTCCAGCATCTTGAGCATGCCGGCCACGGCATCGTTGATGTCCAGCACCTTCGGCATGACCGTCTGCCGCCGGGCGAAGGCGAGGAGCTGACGGGTGAGATCGGCCGATCTCCTTGCCGCCGTCTCGATCTCCCGGAGATTTTCGTGGAGCTGGTCGTCCGGCTTGATGTTCGACAGCGCCTGCTCCACATGGCCAAGGATCATACCAATCATATCATTGAAATCATGGGCAATCCCCCCGGCAAGACGTCCGACTGACTCCATCTTGCGTCCCTGTGCCAGCTGTTCACGAAGCCTTTCCCTTTCCTCTTCGGCCTGACGCCGTTCCGTCAGATCGGCCACCATGCCGCAGATCCCGCTGATCCTGCCCTCGCCATCGAACAGCGGGAACTTGATCGACCAAAAGGTCCGCCGCCCCTTGGCATCCTCGAGGTACTCTTCCTGCTCGATCACCTGCCCCGATTCCATTACCTCGAGATCGTGGCGACGAAACTGTTCGGCATCGGCGGCAGCGAACAACTCGTGGTCGGTCCGACCGATGGCGTTCTCGCGCAGCAACCCGCTGGTACTCTCCCATTTGCGGTTGACCATGGTATAGCGGCCATCGTGATCCTTGACGAAGATGAGGTTGCCGCTGTTCTCTATCAATTCGCTCAGAAACCGGCGGCTCTCCCGCAATTCCTGTTCCGTCCGCATCCGCTCGCTGATATCCCGCATCGCCGCCAGGCGCAAATGCTGTCCATTGAGCTCAAAAAAACTGCAGGATATCTCCACCGGAAAGACGGTGCCGTCCTTTTTCCGGTGGTACCGCAGCGGAATGTGCAGCCTGCCGCTGCTGCTGACGGCCTGACGACCGCTGTCTTTGGGGTCGGCGAACAGGTCGGTGTTGCGGAGGGTGAGCAGTTCCTCCCGCGAGTAGCCATACAGTTCGACCGCCGCCTCATTGACATTGATCAGCTGATGCGTGTCGGCATCGACTACGAGCAGCGCGTCCGATCCGACGTTGAACAGCAGGCGGTATCTCTCCTCACTGAGCCTGAGATCGTCGGTGCGCCGGGCCACCGCCCGTTTCAACATCTGATTCCAGCCGATCAGGACCAGAATCAGGAGCAGCAGCAGGGCAAGCGCCGGCAGGATGAGACGATAGGGGATGAGGCTGCTGATCGAGGCGCCATACCACCTCCGCTCGATCGCCTTGAATTCCGTTGCCGAGATCCGAGCGAAGCCCGCCTCGACTGCCTTGAGCAAAGCGGCATTTCCCTTGCCGACGGCACGGTGGAACTCGCCGACATAGAGGGGCTCGGATTCCCTGAACCTGTCCTGGATCCCGTATTTGTACAGGAAGTAGAGGGCCGGCGGTTTGTCGACGGCAAACACGTTGACCTTGTGCTCCATCGCCGCCCGGACAATCTCCTCATAACCGGTGAACAGCACCAGGTTGTCGATGTCGTGGCGTTGGAGGAGTTCGACCACGGCATCCCCCTTTTTGGCGGCGACGGCAAAGCCCCGCAGGGATTCGATGTCGGTTATGCCACTGATTTCCTTGTTGAAGAAGACCGGAACCTCCAGCCGGGCGTAGGGTTCGGTAAAATCCAGCCATCCCTGGCGCTCCTCGGTCTTGAAGATGGTGTCGATGACGTCGAACCGGCCTTCCCGCATCCCGGCGAGGGCATCGTTCCAATCCATGGCCATGATCTCGACCCTGATGCCGGTCTTGCCTTCCCACAGCCGCCACTGGTCGACGAGCAGGCCCTGGACCCGGCCATCGCCGCCGAGAAAGACATAGGGGGGATAGTTGTTGTCCATCACCACCCTGATCGACTCGGGCGCATCCGGCCGTTTGCCGTCAGCTACCTCCGCACCGGCGGGATACGCACTCAGCAGCAGGAAACTCACAAGCAGCGCAAGGCCCAGTCGTCGTACCATCTCCATCCCCTTTCTCGCCGGCATCGTCTCACCCCGCACCCACCCGACACCCGACAGATGCACCGGATCCGGTCCCTGTCGCGATTACCGCCATCATTTTTCCACCCGCTCTCCTCATTTCATTAAATGGCCTCCCACCCCGGTTGTCAAATCTGTGAAAACGATGGCGGACGGCGATCAACCCGATCGATACCGGCGACCGACCGAGATCGGCTCATCCGCTGGAGTGAGCGGCATGATAGGGGTTGGGGCGGACGATCTCCATGAATTTTCCCGGCTCCTTCAATGTGTAGTTATCCTGCTGCCATTGCATTATCGCTCGCTCCTTTGTGGATTCTTCTGATAGATCGGGCTGGGGCGACCGGCCAGCCAGATCGCCTCGAGATACGAGAACTTGCGCGGCAGCTGGGCCGGCGTCCCGCGGGCGACGAGAAAATCGGCCCGGCTGCCGACGGCGATGCGCCCCCGGTCGAGGCCAAGCAGATCGGCACCGTTGACCGTCGCGCAGCGGACCGCCTCGGTGAGGGAAAACCCCGCCCGGATCAGCAGTTTCAACTCCTCGACCACCGCCTCGCCATGGAGGACGCCGGGGCTGCCGGCATCGGTGCCGAGGGCCACCGTCACCCCCAGTTCCCGTGCCAGGGCCACCTGCTCGAGCTGCGTGGCGAGGGCCTTGGCGGCGAGCTTTTTCGCCGATGGATCGGCCGCCTGTTCGACGGCGGCCTTCATCGCCTGGAGGGTCGGGATCAGGACCACCCCCCTCTCCGCCATCCGCTCCAGGTTGTCCCGCCCCATCCCGCAGCCATGGACGATCGCATCGCAACCGGCGGTGATGGCCGTGTGTACCGGCTCCCGGCCGTTGGCGTGGACCATGACCGTGACCCCGGCACACTCCGTCTGACCAGCGGCCCATATGACGACCGGCGGCGATCCTGTCGGGACCGGCTCTTCGACGTAATGCTGGAGAAATCCGTGCCTGTGACCGGCATCGCGTACCGCGAGAACGCCGTGAGCGAAAAGGTCGTCGAGATGGCGCCGGATGACCGGCCGGATATCCGCATAGCCTGCCTCGGCCAGCCGCCTTCTCAGCTGGAGATCGGTCGTGCCGGATAGGGCGAGGTGGACATGACAGTCGATGAAGGGCGGACAGAGGACGGCGCAGGACAGATCGATGATCGACGGGGAGTCAGCCACATCGCCCGGCCCATACGGTGTAATCGCCGCGATGGTCCCGTCCTTTATCCGCACCAGCACGCTGCGCTCGGGAGGTCCGCCGCTGCCGTCGATCAGCCGGCCGGCGCGGACGGCATGGATATCACTCATCACTGCTCTCCTTTTTGCAATGGAGTTCATCTCGTCACCCCACTCCAGGTCAGTTGCCGGCCGGCACCACCCATTGCCAGCCTCCCGTCACTCGGCCCGCAGGGCCTCGATCGGATCGAGACCAGCGGCATGGCGGGCCGGCAGCACCCCGGCCAGCAGGCCGATCGCCGCCGCCAGGATCTCGGCGTACAGGACGTACAGCCACGGGGTGTGGGTCGGCAGGCTGGGGACGAGGGCCCCCAGCAGCCAGGCCCCGCCCGCCCCGATCACCAGGCCGCAGAGACCGCCGATGGCCGCCAGCACCACCGCCTCGCCGATGAACAGCAGCAGGATCTGGCCCCGCCCGGCGCCGATCGCCCGCAGCAGTCCGACCTCCGGGGTCCGCTCGGTGACGGCGATGGTCATGATCGTCGGGATCCCGACCCCGCCGACCAGCAGCGAGATGGCGCCGAGTCCGCCGACCGAGAGGGTGATGATGTCGAGCACCGAGCCGAGGACATCGAGCATCTCCTCCTGGATGGTGAGGGTGAAGTCCTCGGCCCCATGACGGGCGATCAGCACCCGTCTGGCTTGGTCGGCGACGGTTTTGGACTCGATGCCGGCCTGGTAGAGGAGATCGATCTCCATCAGGCTGTCGAGATTGAACAGGCTCATGGCCCGGATCGTTGGGATGTAAACCGCGTCGTCGAGATCGAAGCCGAGCATCTGGCCCTTCGATTCCATCACCCGATCACCCGGTAGCGTTCACCGCCGATCCGGACGATTTTGCCCAAGGGGCTTGTCTCCCGGAAGAGTTCGAAGGCCACCTTGCTGCCAAGGGCGACATAGGCCCGCGCCGCCCGCTGGTCGTCGACCGGCAGGAACCGCCCCCGGGCCACGTCGATCGTGAAGACCGCCGCCGCCGTCGGCCCGACCCCGAGGATCGTCGTGTGGCGGCTGCGTTTCTCCCTTTCGACCGGGGCGTTGCCCTGGACCACGGCAATGGTGTCGATGACCCCGGCGATCCGCCGCAGTGCCTCCTCGTCGGCGATCGAGAGCGGCCGGATGTTGTTGATGATCGCCCCGGAGACCCCGATCGTCGTGGTCTTGCCGGGATTGATGCTGATCAGGTTGGTGCCGAACTGGGTGAACTCGGAAAGCATGAACCGCCGCACCCCCTCGCCGATCGAGGTCAGAAGGACCACCGAGGCGATGCCGACGGCGATGCCGAGGACCGTGAGGAAGCTGCGCAGCCGCTGGTCGACCAGGGAACCGAGGGAGAGCTTGATCAGATCGCGCAGCAACATGGCCCTCACCTCCGCGACAGCGACTGGACCGGGTCGATCCGGGCCGCCCGCCGCGCCGGCAGGACGCCGAAGATCAGACCGGTGCCGAGGGCCACGCCGACGGCGGCCGCGAGCGACCACAGCGGCATCGAGAGCGGGAAGTCGGGAAAGACCCGGCCGAGCACCCAGATGCCGACCACGACCAAGGCCAGGCCGAAGGCGGCACCGATCAGCGACAGGATCGCCGCCTCGGCCAGGAAGAGGGTCGGTATCCGGTTGCCCGGGGCACCGATGGCCTTGAGCAGGCCGACCTCGGAACGGCGCTGGGAGACGGCGATCAGCATCACGTTCATGATCAGGATCCCGGCCACGGCCAGGCTGATGGCGGCGATGCCGGCCACCGTCAGGGTCAGGGCGACGAAGATCCGGTCGAAGGTGGCGAGAATCGCATCCTGGGTGATGATGGTGACATCGTCCTCGCCGTCATGGCGCTCGCGGATGATCGCGGCGATCGCCTCCTTCGCCCGGCCGGTGGCGTCGCGGTCGCTGGCCTCGATCATGATCCGGAACAGCGAGGAGGTGTTGAACAGGGCCTGGGACGAGGCCACGGGAACGATGACGATATCGCCCATGTCCATCCCCACCGACTCCCCCTTGTCCGACAGCACCCCGATCACCCGGAAACGCCGGTCGCCGATCCGGACCGACTCGCCGACGGCCGGGGCCGCCCCGAACAGTTCGGTCTTGATCTCATAGCCGAGGACGCAGATCGCCGCCGCCCGGGTCGGGTCGCCCTCCGGCAGGAAACGGCCCTGGGCCATCTCCAACTGGCGGAGCGCAAACAGCGACGGGGTCGAGCCGAGGACGGTGGTTTCCCGCTGCCGCACCCCCGCCGACACCGGGGCGGCGCCGACGACAAGCGGCGCCACGTAACGGATCGCCGACGAGCGGCGCAGCGCCATGGCGTCGTCGAGAGTCAGATCGCGCGGGGTGATGCCGAGCAGCGGCGGCGGGCCGCCGACCGTTTCCGACCGGCCGGGGAGAACGATGATCAGGTTGGTGCCGATGTTGGAAAACTGACCGATGACATAGTGGCGGGCCCCTTCCCCCAGGGACGAGAGGATGACCACCGAGCCGACGCCGATGGCCATCGCCAGCAGCATCAGCGCGGTCCTGGTGGGATAACCGAGCGAGGCCCGCAGGCTGAAACCGATGATGTCGCGCAGGTACATGGGTCGTCGCCTCCCGGGCCGCAGTCAGTAATCGGACTCGATCCGCCCGTCGACCATCCGGATCCGCCGCCCGGCCCGGTGGCCCAGTTCCGGGTCGTGGGTCACCATGATCAGCGTGAGCCCCTGGTGATTGAGGCCTTCGAGGATGTCGATGACCTCGCCGCCCGACACCCGGTCGAGGTTGCCGGTGGGCTCGTCGGCGAGCAGGGTATGGGGCTGCATGATGACCGCCCGGGCGATCGCCACCCGCTGCCGCTGCCCGCCGGAGAGCTGGTCCGGCCGGTGCCGGGCCCGGTTGCCGATGGCGAAGGCCTCGATGGTCTCGGCCACCCGCCGCTGCCGTTCGGCCGGATCGATGCCGGCCAGGATCATCGGCAGTTCGATGTTCTCCGCCGCCGTCATCCGCGGCACGAGGTGGAAGAACTGGAAGACGAAACCGATCTTGTGACGGCGCAGCGCCGCCTGCTGCCGATCGCTCAGACCGGTTATGTCCTCGTTGTCGAGGAGATAGGTGCCGGCATCGGGGCGGTCAAGGAGGCCGATGATGTTGAGCAGGGTCGATTTGCCCGACCCGGACGGCCCCATGACGGCGACATACTCGCCGGTGGCGATGGTCAGATCGACATCGCGCAGCGCCGCCACCCGCTCATCACCGACCATGAACTCCCGGCAGATCCCGGCCAGTGTGATCACGGCCGGCCCCCGCCGGGGACGGCGGCGGCGCCGTCGGCCAGACCCGGCTTGTCGACATTGACCACTACCTGCTGGCCCTCGGCCAGCCCGGCGACGATCTCGGTGACGGCCCAGTTGGCCAGACCGGTGGTCACCTCGACCGTGTGCACCGTTTTCTTCTCCGGCGAGTAGAGGTAGACCCGCTTGCCGTCGATCAGCGCCTCGGTCGGGATATACAGCCCTTCGGCCTTGGTGGCGAGGATGATCTCGACATCGGCGCTGTAGCCGGCGAGCAGGTCCTTGAAGTCGCCCTTGTCGACAAACGATGCCTCGACATCGACGGTCCGCGCCTGTTTCTCGACGTCGAGGACATAGGGGCGATGCGGCGGACCTTCCCCACGAACTGCCGCCCCTTGAAGGCGTCGAGGGTGATGCGGGCGGTCATCCCCACCCGCACCGCCGCCGCGTCGACTTCATCGATCGGGGCGGTGACATAGAAGCAGTTGTCCTCGATCAGGTCGACCGCCGGCGGAGTCTGGACCCCGACCGGCGAAGGGGTGACGTACTCGTTGAGTTCACCCTCGATCTTGGCCACCACCCCGGCAAAGGGGGCGATGAGCCGGGTCCGCGACAGACCGGCCCGGGCGACATCGATCCGGGCCGCGCTCATCGTGACCCCCGCCCGGGCGGCCTCGCACTGGGCGCGGAGGGCGCCGGCCTGGGTGAGTGCCCGGTCGGCGTCCTCTTCCGGTACTACCTCCCGATCCCGGAGCTGTTTGGTCCGCCTCGCCTGGCGCTCGGCCTCGGCGGCCGAGAGGCAGGTGGCCGCAGCCTGGGCCCGGGCGGACTGTTCCTCGAGCTCGGCCAGCTTCAGCTGGGCCGCGAGGTCCTCATTCCAGATCTCGAGCAGCAGATCGCCGGTCTCGACATGATCCCCCTCGCGGATCGGCAGCCGGCCTATCTGGCCGCCGATGCTCGGCGACAGCTTGGCCCGGCGGCAGGCCTCGACGGTGCCGGCCCGGGTATTGGCGACGGTCTGCTCGACCTTGCCGCGGACCACCGGCTGGATGATGATCTCGAGCGGCTGGGGCCGCGTCTTCACCCACACCAGGACTGCAACGGCCCCGGCGAGGATGAACAGCGCCAGCCATCGCATCATTCCGCGCATCCTCTCCCTCCACTCCCCCCCAGGACCAAACAGGTTGATGTTTTATCAGCAATCACTACCGTACTCGATCGAAATTCGAAACTGTTGCGCATCCCGCCTCAATTCCATGGAAATTAACATCGGAGGTAAACAGCTGGACGACGGGGCTTTGCTGCTATCTCCCGCCGTCATGCCGCTCGTTGTCCGCATCTCCCGTGGTGCCGGTCCGGCACAGCCAGGCGAGGGCCCTGTCCTCATCCTGAAAGACCTCGATTTCATAGCCAAGGTCCTTGACCTCGGCGATCGACTGGAAGGTCCGGACGATTCCGAAGGCGATCGCCGTGTCGACAAGCAGAGCGGTCTTCCCGCTTTTCGCTTTTCTGGCCTCGTTCTTTCTCGGGAAAAGGACGATCTCCCGGAGACTCTCGAAATTGATATCCGGGTCGATCGGGCAGCCGCGGACATCCCAGAGATCATTCTTGCCTGTCCCCCTGAGAAGCTCGATTTCACGGGCAAGGATCTCCTTCGCCAGGTCTTTGGTGATCCGGGTGGCGGGGGGAAAGGAGACCGTGACATACCGGTGGTGGTCGGCGATGGCATAGCGACGCTCAGTCATTTCCTTCCCCTCGATTGATTGCGTCACTCCTGATCAAGGGCCGACTCGAAACAGACATCCTCTACATGGGTCTATCCCGTCAGCCGCGTATGGCGTAGCCGCCGTCGACCGTGATGACCTGTCCCTGGATCATCGTCGACAGGTCGCTGCAGAGGAACAGGGCGACATCGGCGACATCGGCCGGGGTGGTCAAGCGTCCAAGGGGAGTTCGCTCCCTTGCCGCCGCCAGGATCTCCTCGCGGTTGGGAAAGTGCTTCAGGGCATCGGTGTCGACTGCCCCGGCGCTGATGGTGTTGACGTTGATCCCCAGCCGGCCGAGTTCAACCGCCAGGTGACGGACCAGCGATTCGAGCGCCGCCTTGGAGGCCCCGATGGTGGTGTAGTTATCGATGGCCCTGACGGCGCCGAGGCTGGAGACCGCGATCACCTTGCCGCCCCGCTGCATCAGCGGCACCCCTTGCTGGACCAGGGTCAGCAGGGCCCGGGCGTTGATCTCCATCGCCCAGTTCCAGTGGCGCTCGGTCAGTTCCAGGGCCGGTTTGAGGACCCCGGAGGCGGCATTGCTGACCAGGATGTCGAGATGACGGCCGTAGGTCTCGGCCAGATGGCCGAACATCGCCCTGACATCCGCCTCGTTGGCGACATTGGCCTTGACGAGCAGACAGCGCCGCCCCAGTTTTTCAACCGCCTCGGCGGTTGCTTCGGCGTCCTTGCGATGCCGCACGTAGTTGACAACCAGGTCGGCCCCGTGCTCCGCCAGCCTGATCGCGATCGCCCGGCCGATGCCCCTGGAACCGCCGGTCACCAGCGCGATCTTCCCGTCCAATTCAAACATAAATCAATCCCGTCGCTTGAAGATGCATCCTGTTCCCCCTATCACCTGGCGAATCCGCTGATTCCATTGCATCATAGTTGCGGGTGCAAGGCAAGGACAAAGCGGCGCACCATGCCCCGCAGAAATCGGAAGGGATCGAAACGGATGCCGTTGAGTTCTGCCGGGGCTGAAAATCCGGCCCCGGCGAAGGCCGCCGGCGGCACAGCCGGATAGACGAGATCGGCCAGGCGGCTGCCGGCCAGCCCGCGCCTCGCCGCCTCGCGCCACAGAGGGCTCCTGGACGGATCGAGTTCGAGCAGCGACAGCAGGGCGGTATCGAGGGCGATGGAGTTGCCGGAGGCGGCAACGCAGCCGAGCGCCAACGCCTCGCCGTTGAGCGGTCCGTCGCGGTGCATGGCGACGATGCCGTCGGCGATGGCCAGGTGGGGCGGCAGGAGGTCAAGGAGATCGACGATGGCCGCGACAAACCGCCCGCCGCGGCCTCCCTCGCGCATATGCAGCATCGCCTTGCGCATGCCGATGACGAGGCCGAAGATGTTCTTCACCGCCAGGGTCACATACATCTGGTTGTGGGCCTTGATCTTCGGCAGGTTGACGAGGAGGTCGCAGTCGAGGCCCTCAGCAGCGAGGTCGACGGCACAGCCGCAGGGAAGGACCGTCGGCACCGGGGTGACGAACTCCACCGGCTCGACCGCCAGCCCACGCAGCGCCGCGGTGATCCCATGCTGCCGCAGGGCCCGGACGGCCGTGCCGAAGGCCGGGGAATCGCCGATCCGGACCCGAGCCCCATGGTCGAGAAACCACAGGGCCACACCGGCGATAAAGCCGGCATCGGTGCAGGCCAGGGAGGACGCCGAGGCGCTGATCAGGTTGGGCTTGAGGATGACGGTCCGCCCGGCATAGGACGACGCCAGACCAAGGGGGCCGGCCATCTCCTCGACGAGCGACGCCACGGCGGCCCGGTCGTAGCCGGCGCACCTGGCGAGATAGACAGGAATCGCATTCACAGCCATCCCGGCCATCGACAGGGGAACAGGGGATGGACACAACGGAAAAAGCCGGTTCCACTTGCGCAGAACCGGCTTTTCCAGGAGAAAGGAGAGAAGAGATTATGCCTGATATATAGCAACATGCGTGCCAGATAAAAATATAGCTCTAAGATCAAATTAACTTGCTGATTTATCTCGATATAAAAATTCCAGACCGGTCGCTGCCGCATGCAGAATATTCAATTATTTGTACCGATTAGCGATTCAGGCGGGAAAATTTTTTCTATATTTCATATTTTGCTTATAAATACGATATGTTGGATGTCGAGTTTTTTTTACTGTCGGCCTTCGGCCCTGAGCCAGGATGTTTGCGGGCCCTCATCGCTCAGGCGAAGGTGATGGTCCGGGTCCTGACGACATCGGCATTCCGCTCTATATCCGCCAGGACCTGCGGCGGCACCGCCGATTCGACATCGATGATGTTGTAGCCGACCTTGCCGTTCGATTGGTTCAAATAGCTGGCGATGTTGATGCCGTGATGGCCGATGATGTTCGAGACGAGGGCGATCATGCCCGGCACGTCGCGGTTGATGACGATGATCCGGGTATGCACCTTGTCGGTCGGGGTCGATTCGATATTGGGGAAGTTGACGCTGTGGACGACATTGCCGTATTCGAGATAATTGGACAGTTCCCGCACCGCCATGCAGGCGCAGTTCTCCTCCGACTGCGCGGTCGAGGCGCCGAGATGCGGGGTCGTCAGCACCTTCGGGTGGGCGACGAGCCGCGCCGTCGGGAAATCGCAGATGAAGGCCTCGAGATGACCGCAGTCCAGGGCCTCGATCACCGCCTCTTGATCGACGATCGGGCCACGCGAGTAGTTGACGAGGATCGCCCCCTTCTTCATCCTGGCGATGAATTCCCGGTTGACCATGCCCCGCGTGCCATCGGTGAGCGGCAGGTGGAGGCTGACGATATCGGCGGTGGCGACGGTATCGCGGATTGACCGGCAGATCGTCACCTCCGGCAGCAGCTGATGGATATGGACCAGGGCCGGTGATGGATCGAACCCCCTGACCTTCATGAAGCGATGGATGCCGCCGTTGGCCAGCCGCACCCCGATCTGGCCGAGGCCGACGACGCCGAGGGTCTTGCCGGCGATTTCGTCGCCGCGGAAGGCCGCCTTCTTCTTTTCGACCTCGGCGCCGACCTTGTCCGGCTCCATCTCGGCGAGCGAGCGGCAGAACTGGATGCCGGCATAGATATTGCGTTTCCACACCCCGATCATCGGGAACACCAGATCGACGACCGCATTGGCGTTGGCGCCGGGGGTGTTGAAGACGCAGATCCCCTTCTCGGTGGCGCGGTCGACATTGATGTTGTTGACCCCGGCCCCGGCCCGGGCGACGGCGAGCAGCGACGGATAGTCGTCGACATCGACCGGGGAACTGCGGACCAGGATGCCCTGGGGATCGGCCTCCTCGGGGGAAACGGCATAGTTGTCGCCGAAGAGCCGGAGCCCTTCCCTGGCGATGGCATTGATCCTGCGGATTTTGAAAGCGGGCATCGTCTTCTCCTGTGGTTCAATCCTTTGTACCGGGGCGTCACGGGGCCATGCGGGTTCTCACTATACGTCTATTGCCGCTCACGTCAAATACTTTCCCCGTCGGGGGACACAATCCTCAGAGGATTATGACCTGATTGAACCGGAACAGCGAATCCTCCTGCCGGGCGGTGAAGCAGAGGGCCGATTTGCCGTCCGGTCCTGCATGACCGAGAACCTGCATGGCCGCCGCGGACAGGCGGAGACAGGAGGCCTTGCGGAAGAAATGGTTCCTGCCGCCGAGATCATAGACCCCCTCCACCGCCACCGGCATCGTTCGGTAGAGACGGTCCCTGGTCGCCGCGGGCTGCTCCCGCCCCTCCTCCAGGGCCAGGCACGGCGGCAGGAAGCGATGGCCGCAGCGCAGCCAGTCGTAGCGGAGCAGATCCCGGGTCAACTCCTCGTCGTCGCGTCCCGTCAGGTACCGGCAGAGCAGGCGGCACATCAACTCCTGGGTGGCCGCCAGCTCGAAGAAGCGCTGCTGCTGGCAGAGGGCCAGCAACCCCTGAAAAAAGCGGGCCATATCCTCGCCGCCGGCGCGCAGGTAGCGCCACAGGGAGACAAAGTAGCGGTTGTTGTGGAATCTCTCGACACATTCGCCGAACCAGTAGAGGGAGGCCAGGTCCTCCCGCCCCAGCCAGCGGTTGGCGAGGACGCTGTAGGGCGGCTCGCTGCAATGGAGATATCCCATCGCCTCGGCACTGCGCTGGATTGGGGTATCCGGCAGGATCTTCAGCAGGCCCATCTGGATGTAATGGGCCCCCATGGCGAAGACCGCGGCGAAGGAACGGAGGAAGGTCGCGCGCGTCTCATGCGGCAGGCCGAGGATCAGGTCGACATGGAGGTGGATGTTGGCGGCGGTCGCCAGCCGGCGGATCGGATCATGGGCCAGCTGCGGGTCGATGCGCCGGTCGATGGCGGCCAGGGTTTCGCTGTTCGTCGACTGGATGCCGATCTCGAACTGGAACCGGCCCTGCGGTACCTGCGCCAGGAAGGCCAACATCTCCTCGCTGAAGCGGTCCGGGGCGATCTCGAAATGAAAGAGCGTATCACCGCCCTGCGCCGCCAGAAACCGCCAGATGGCCAGGGCCCGGTCCGGGATGTCGTTGAAGGTGCGGTCGACGAACCGGACGACCTGCGGCCGATGACGGAGAATCTCGCCGAGTTCGCCAAACGCCTGCTCGAGGTCCTTGTGCCAGAGCCCCTTTTCCGCCGCCGACAGGCAGTAGCTGCAGGCGAAGGGACAGCCCCGCGAACTCTCATAATAGATATGGCGATGCCGCAGGTGCAAGCGGAAGTCTTCGTCGCGATAGGGGAAATCGAGCCGTTTCACCGGCAACCGGAGGAAGGAACCGGCATAGTGCGGTTGGAGCCGGCCGGCCGGCAGGTCAGCATAGAAGTCGGTACCGATGGCCTCGATCTCTCCCCGCACCACGGTGATACCGCCGGGAGGAAGCAACCTGCCCACCTCTCCCGCCTGGGGACCGCCGACCACGACCGCAACACCGGGGAGTACGCGGAGGCAGTCGCCGATCAACCGCACGACCAGTTCGCTGTTCCAGATTGCCGCCGAGAAAAACAGCCCATCCGGCGCCCCCGCAGTGAGCCGCAGCAGGGTCTGGAAGTAGCCGTCGTTGATCGTTCCCTGATAGATCTCGATTTCCGCTGACGGGCAGTTCTGCTCCAGCTCGTTGCGGACGCAGAACAGGGCCAGGCAGGAATGGGTGAAGCGGGCATTGAGGCCGACGAGGCGGATACGCATCTTCTTCATCTCTCTCTTTTTCTTGGCATCAGGCCGTTGACGGCATTACTCTTAGACGATACAGCGGCGGAAGTGTCGCCCTGCCGATCCATCCAGAGCAGAAAGGAGTGCAGCATGCCGATTTTACTGACTTTCCTTGCCTTGGTCCTTTTCCTGCCGACCAACCTCTCCCATGCCCCGGCCCTGATGGCGACAACGACCGATCCACCGGGTGAATACAACCTGGCCGTCTCTTTCTCGCCGAATTCCCACACCCTGACCGCCACGGCCAGGATCACCCTGCCGGCGGGCACCGGGCTGCGGCTGGAGATGGGCGATCTGGCGATCAGCGGCATGCTGCTCCGCCGAGCCGACGGCAGCGAGGCCGTTCCGGCCGCAGGGCAAGGGGGCACACTGCAGCTGACGGCGGAGAACGGACCGCGCGAGCTCTACATCTCCTACAGCCGCCAGGTGGAGGGCGGTGGCGACGACCTGCTCGATCAATCCGGCATCGTCCTGCTCGGGCTGTGGCATCCGCTGCCGGACCGGCCGATGCGGTTCTCGCTCCGGGCCAAACTGCCGCCGGGCTTCACCGCCATTGCCGAATCCGACCGTTTTCCATTGACCCGGGAAGGTGACGCGTCCATCGCCCGTTTTTCCCAGCCGCTCCACGCCCTCCACTTCGTCGCCGCCCCATATTCGCACAGCAGTCGCGAGGTCCGGCCGGGATTGCAGGTCCACACCCTGTTCTTCCCCGAGGAGCAGGAACTGGCCGATTCCTATCTCGAATCGGCCGTCGCTTACCTGCGGCGCTACGAGCAGCAGATCGGCCCCTTCCCCTACAACCACTACGTCATCGCCGCCAACCGGCTGCCGACCGGGCTCGGCCTGCCGACCTTCACCCTGATGGGGCGGCAGGTCCTGCGGCTGCCCTTCATCCGCGAGACCTCGCTCGGCCACGAGATCCTCCACTCCTGGTTCGGCAACAGCGTCGAGGTCGCGGTCGCCGGGGGCAACTGGGTCGAGGGGCTGACCACCTACCTCGCCGATCACGCCTTCCGCGCCGACCGGGGCGAGGCGGCGGCCGACCGCCGGGAGCGGATCGTCAACTATCTCGGTTACGTCAACGACCACAACGCCGTCCCCTTGGCGGCCTTTTCCTCGGCCGACCATCGCCAGCCCCAGGCCGAGGCGGTGCGGGCCATCGGCTATAACCGGGCGGCCCTGCTGTTCGCCGAACTGGAGGCCAGACTCGGTCCGGAGGTCTTCACCCGGGCGATCCGCCGCTTCTACAACCGCCATCAGGGCACGACCGCCGGCTGGAGCGACCTGCAGCAGGGCTTCAGCGAGGAGTCCGGACAGGATCTCGCCGCCTTCTTCACCGAGCGACTGGAGCGGGCGGACATCCCGGAACTAGCGGT
This sequence comes from Desulfoprunum sp., assembly GCF_053613775.1. Lineage (NCBI taxonomy): Bacteria > Pseudomonadati > Thermodesulfobacteriota > Desulfobulbia > Desulfobulbales > Desulfobulbaceae > Desulfoprunum > Desulfoprunum sp. The sequence goes on along the minus strand of NZ_JBSHXH010000001.1, from coordinate 244,243 downwards.
CGAGGAAATCGACGTCCGCCAGACCGAGACCGGCCCGCGTCTCTCCTTTCATCTCCGGCAGAAAACGGACCCGCCGTTTGCCCTCCAGGTGCCGGTCCTGGTCACCACCGCCGGCGGCACCAGCCGTTTCACCGTCGATTCCACCAGGGGCGACACACCGGTATCCCTTACCACAGATGGATGGCCGCTTCAATTCAGCATCGACCCGGAATACACCTTTCTCCGCCGGCTCGACCCGGCCGAGCGGCCGCCGGTCTGGTCGCAGTTCCTGGGGGCGGCGAAAAAATTGGCGATTGTCGAATCAGCGGCGATGCAACCGCTCTACCAGCCCCTCCTGGACACCCTGGCCGACGACAGCTGGACAGTGAAGCGGGCGGACGAGGTCAAGACCGGCGACCTGGGAGACAGCGCCGTGCTCTTCCTCGGCCTGGCTCACCCGTTGAGCCGTTCGCTCTTTGCCCGGCCGGATCTCCCGGAGCATGGCTTTTCCCTCGATGTCCGCCGCAACCCCCTCAATCCCGGACAACCGGCGGTCCTGGTCTCCGGTGCCGATCGGGAGGAAACGGCCGCAGTCGCCCATAAACTTCGGCATTACGGCAAATATTCCCGGCTGCACTTCACCGGCGGCCGCAACGACCGGCAACAGATTGCCGACGCCGACACCGGGATACAGTTCATCCTCGATCAACTGCCGGCCGGGGTCGCCACCTCCGCCCTCCAGCCATTCGCCGGTATCGTCACCCGACTGGCCGACAACCGGGTGGTGTTCGTCGGCGAAACCCACACCAGCATGGCCGACCACCAGCTGCAGCTGCGGATCATCGAGGCCCTGTACCGGCTGCAGCCGGACCTGGCCATCGGCCTGGAGATGTTCCCGGCCTCGAGCCAGCAGGCCCTGGATGCCTACAGCGGCGGCGACAAGGTCTTCGACGAACGAAAATTCCTGAAATCTTCCAAATACTTCCAGGTTTGGAGCCACGACTATCGTTACTACCGCGAGATCATCACCTTCGCCCGCAGCAAGGGAATACCGCTCGTCGGCCTCAATATCGACAAGGAGGTGACGAGCACCGTGTTCAAGACCGGGTCGACCGAAACCCTGCCGGAATCGACGAGAAAGAGCCTGCCGGTCGATCGGGACCTCAGCCTGCCCGGCTATGCCGACCGGCTGGAGATCATCCACGGCCTCCACCAGACGGCCGGCCACGGCAACGGCTCCCTCGGCGGCTTCATCCAGGCCCAGGCCCTGTGGGACGAGGCGATGGCCGAACATATCGCTCAGTACCTCACCCGTCACCCCGGCCGGCGGATGGTCGTCCTCGCCGGCACCCAGCACACCCGCAAGGACACCGGCATCCCGCCCCGCCTGGCCCGGCGGCTGGAGTTGCGGCAAGCGACCGTCGCCGCCCTCCCGGCCGATGACGCCTCTGCCGACCTGGCCGCAACGGCCGATTTCATTTTTGTCACTGCACCGATCTCCCTGCCCGGCCAGGCGATGATCGGCGTCGTCCTCGAATCGCAATCGCCGGACGGGCGGCCGGCACTGAAGGTCGGGGACTTCACCGCGGCCAGCAAGGCCGATGAGGCCGGATTGCGGAAGAACGACATCCTCCGTGCCATCGACGGCCATCCGGTCGAGGCGATGGAAGATGTCCGCATCGCCCTGCTCGACGCCAGGGCCGGCGATCGGATCAGAGTCGATGTCGATCGCCCGGGGTCGGAGGGAGCGATGCAGCGGATGCAGCTGACCATCGAGCTTGTCACGCCGTCCGGCCACCCGCGGTAACGGATTCGACCGACGCTGGCGGTCATACCGGACGCCCCGATGCCAATGTCAGGAAAGAAGCGGTCCCGGCATTGAAAACATGATGCCGGTCGTGCTATCCTTATCCATATCATCACCCTGCGTTTCTGTCGTGCATTTCGCATGCACATCATCTTTCTCCATCTGTTCGGCCGGGGAGCGGAATATCCGGTACCCGAAAAACAGCGATCGATAGAGGTGAACCATGTTGGCAAGAAAATTCAACGAGATGCTGGAACCCGCCGGGATTACGATCAACGGCGGCAACCCGTGGGATATCCAGGTCCATGACCGGAAGTGGTTCGGCCGGATCCTGCGGGAAAAGAACCTCGGACTGGGGGAATCCTACATGGACGGCTGGTGGGACTGCGGCCGGCTCGACGAGATGTTCCATCGACTGCTGCGCAGCGGCCTGGAAGAACGGATCAAAGGCGGGCTGCTGTATCTCAGCCGCCTGCTGCCCGGTTCCCTGGTCAATCTCCAATCGCGGCGAAGGAGCCGCATGGTCGCCGAGCAACACTACGATCTCGGCAATGACCTGTTCTTCTCCTTCCTCGACTCGCACCAGCAGTACAGCTGCGGTTTTTTCCAGGATACCGACGACCTCGACCGGGCCCAGGAGCGGAAACTGCAGCTCATCGCCGACAAGCTCGATCTCTCGGCCGAGGATCACCTGCTCGACATCGGCTGCGGCTGGGGCGGCCTCGCCCGCTATGCGGCGCAGCACTATGGTTGCACGGTGACGGCGGTCAACATCTCGCAGGAACAGCTGCAGCACGCCCGTCAGCGCTGCAAGGGGCTGCCCGTCCAGTTCCAGGACTGCGACTACCGCTCGCTCTCGGGCCGATTCGACAAGGTGGTGTCGGTCGGGATGTTCGAACATGTCGGCCAGAAGAACTACCGCACCTTCATGCAGGTCGTGAGCCGCTGCCTCAAGGATGACGGCATCTTCCTCCTCCATTCAATTGTCGGCAACACCTCGAAGACCTGCTGCGATCCCTGGATCAACAAGTACATCTTCCCCAACGGCGTGCTGCCCAGCATGCGGCAGATAGCCAGGGCCACAGACCAGCTGTTCGTCGTCGAGGACGTCCACAACCTCGGCCCGCATTACGACAAGACGCTGATGGCCTGGAACGACCGGTTCCAGCAGGCATGGCAGAATCTGAAGGAGAGCTACGACATCCGCTTCAAACGGATGTGGGAGTATTACCTGCTGAGCTGCGCCGGGGCCTTCCGGGCGAGAAACATCCAGCTGTGGCAGATCGTCATGACCAAATTCGGCATCGGCCGCCGCCAACCCGACCGCCGGCCCTGATCAACCGCCCAGGCAGTCGACGACCAGCCGTGCCTGCCGCCTCGCCGCCCCCAGCTGGGCCCTGGCCGCCACACCGGCATTGCGGCAGGCGATCCGGTACGCTTCGGGGTCCTGCTCGAAATCCAGGATCCGGTCGGTCAGTTCGGCCGCGCTGCCGACCCTGAAACCGCCGCCGGCCGCCTCGAGCAGCCGGACCGCATCCCGGAAGTCATCCATGCTCGGCCCATAGAACACCGCCTTGTCCCAGATCGCCGCCTCCATCAGGTTGTGGCCGTGGCGCGGGACCAGGCTGCCGCCGCAGAAGACGTAGGTGGCGACTGCATACATCGCGAACAGCTCCCCCAGCGAGTCGAGGATCACCACCGGATGACGGCGTTTGCTGCCGCCGCGGAGTGCGGTAAAGCGGTCGAATTCGATTCCACGCCGATCGAAGAGCGCCTCCAGGGCGGCAAGGCGTTCAAGATGGCGGGGGGCGACGACCACGAGCCATCCCCCGTCATCCGCAAGGTGCTGCACCAGCGGCAGCAGCAGTTCCACCTCGCCGCCATGGGTCGACCCGGCCACCAGCACCCTGGTCCCCGCCTCGATGCCCAGCACCCGTCGAAGCTCCTGCCGCACCCGATCCGGCTGCTCCGGCAGCTGCAGGTCGTACTTGACGTTTCCCAGCACCTGCAGCCGCGAGGCGATCGCCCCGAGGGCAAGGTAGCGGTCGCGGTCCACCTCGCTGATCACCGCCATGGCGGCAAAATTGGCGAGGACCCGACGGAACAGCCAGCGCCAGCGCCGATAGCCGGCGGCCGCCCCGGCCGACAGCCGGCCGTTGAGATGGACAGTCGGAATCCCGCGGGCGGCGGTCGTCCGCAGCAGCAGCGGCCAGAGTTCGGTCTCGAGACAGACATAGGCATCCGGGCCGATCCTGGTCACCGCCCGCTCGACGATGCCGGGGACGTCGAGCGGCGCCAGGAGGCAGGGGATATCCGGTCCGAGCTGCCGGGCGGCGACGTTGCGGCCGTGGAGGGTCATGGTCGTGACCACGAACCCGGTGTCGGGCCGGAGGGCGCGCAGTTCGGCGATCAGGACCCGCGCCGCCTGCACCTCCCCGACCGAGGCGGCGTGCAGCCAGATCCTCTTTCCCCTCTTCTCCACGGGAAGAGCCGGATAGAGGCCGAACCGCTCACCAAGCCCCTGCCGGTGCCTGCCGGTGATCAGCACGAAGAGCAACAGCAGCGGCAAAAGACAATAAAAGATCAGCCCGATTATCAGGCGGTACAGCACATACAAGGCTTTCTCTCCGGAAGTCTGTTGTGGTAGTATGGGGGGGTATCTGCCGGTGATCAGGGTGCCTGTACTCCAGGGAACCAGACGAATGGCAATAGACCCAGAAAAGGCTTGACCGTCAAGAACCGTCTTTTTCCCTTTGCAATTGGAGAAAGTATGCATACTTTGTCACTTCTGTCCATACTCATCATCTCACTTACAATTCTAGCCGGAGAACCAGCAATGGCAACGACACAACTCAAGGACGGCCTGTACGCCAATTTCCGAACGACCAAAGGGGACATCCTCTGCAGACTCGAGTTCAAGAAGACCCCACTGACTGTCGCCAACTTCGTCGGCCTCGCCGAAGGGACCAAGGATCTGGGCGGCGGCGCCAAGGCCAAAGGGGACCGATTCTATGACGGCCTCACCTTCCACCGGGTGATCGCCGATTTCATGATCCAGGGCGGCTGCCCCCTCGGCTCCGGCACCGGCGGGCCCGGCTATACCTTCCCGGACGAGATCGATCAGAGTCTCAAGCACACCGGCCCCGGCATCCTGTCGATGGCCAACGCCGGACCGAATACCAACGGCAGCCAGTTCTTCATCACCCATGTCGCCACCCCCTGGCTGGATGGCAAGCACACGGTCTTCGGCCACGTCGTCTCCGGCCAGGACGTTGTCGACAAGATCGCCGGCGGAGACGTCATCAACGCCATCGAGATCATCAGGGTAGGAAGTGAGGCCGAGGCCTTCAAGAGCGACCAGCAGGCCTTCGACGCTCTGCTGGCAGGCATGGAGGGGCGGGCGAAGGAAAAGGAGCGGGCTGCCGTCGAGGAAACGGCCAAGATGATCAGGCAACGATGGCCGGAGGCGGTCACCACCCCCACCGGTCTCAAGTATGTCGTCACCGCCAAGGGAACCGGCGAGGAAACCCCGAAGGCCGGGACGATGGTCAAGGCCCATTACACCGGCAAACTGCTTGATGGCCAGAAATTTGACAGTTCCTACGACCGCGGCGAGCCGATCAGTTTCCCGATCGGCCAGGGCCGGGTCATCAAGGGTTGGGACGAGGCCTTTCTCGGCATGAAGAAGGGCGAGAAGCGGACGCTGATCATCCCCTCCGACCTCGGCTACGGTGTCCACGGCCGCGGCCCGATCCCCCCCAACGCAACAATGGTCTTCGACGTCGAACTCGTCGACTTCTGATCTGCTCCAAACACCAAGGGGCCCCTGGTCAACCAGGGGCCCCTTGGTTCATTCCGCTATTTCTCCACTCGCCTACAGACCGATTTCGGCGGCGATCTCCTGCATCGCCGCAAGACTGACGGCACAGAACTCGGCCAGCGGCAGGCCGATCAACTCGCATTCGGCGATGACCTCGCGACTCGCGCCGCGGGCGAAGGCCTTTTCCTTGAAGCGTTTGGTCACCGACTTGAGCTTGACCGACGCCAACTTCCTGTCGGGATAGACCAGGGCGGTGGCGGCGATCAGGCCGGTCACGGTCTCGCTGGCCGCCAGGGCATGATGAAAGCGGGTCGACCGCTCGCTGCCGGGATGGGCAGTCGGGTTATGGAGCCGGATGGCCTCAACGATCTCGCCATCGACACCCAACTCAGTCAATATCCGTATAGTTTCAATGGTATGGGTGACGAGGTCGGGATTGCTTTCAGAGTCGAGATCATGGAGCAGACCGGCCAGACTCCATTGTTCCTGATCCTCTCCCAAACGAGCGGCAACCGCCCGCATCACCGCCTCCGAGGCCAGCGAATGATTGATGAGGTTCTGATTGTCGAGATGACGGTGGACAAGTTCGAGGGCCGCCTCCCTGGTGATGCCATAGCCCATATCCCCTCCCGCTCAGTACTTGAGGCCGACCCGGTCCCGGACCAGGTCGAGGGTGACAGTCGCCTTGGCCCTGGCCTTCTCCGCCCCCTTCTTCAGGATGGCTCGCAATCCATCGGGGTTGGCAAGAAATTCCGCTTTCTTCCGCCGCGCCTCGGCAAAGTAGTTTTCAATCAGATCGACCAGTTCCAACTTGATGTAGCCGTAGGCCGCCCCGCCATTGAGGTAGAGGCTGCGTACCTCCTGAAGGCGGTCCGGCGGCGCGAAGAGTTTGAAGATATTGAACAGGGTGCAGGTATCGGGATTCTTCGGCGCCTCGACCGGCGTGGCGTCGGTGGCGATGGCCATTACCCGTTTCTTCAGTTCCTTGCCGGAGATGAAGATCGGGATGGTGTTGCCATACGACTTCGACATTTTCTGACCGTCGAGGCCGGGGACGATGGCGGTCGACTCGCTGATCGCCGGTTCGGGAACGACGAAGGTCTCGCCGTACTCGTTGTTGAATTTCTGAGCCAGGTCACGCGCCACCTCGAGATGCTGTTTCTGGTCCTTGCCGACCGGCACCCGGTCCGCCTGGTACAGGAGGATGTCGGCCGCCATCAGCACCGGATAGGAGAAGAGCCCGTGGCTGGCCTCGATCCCCTTGGCGACCTTGTCCTTGTAGGCGTGACAGCGCTCGATCAGGCCCATCGGCGCCACGGTCGAGAGGATCCAGGTCAACTCGCAGACCTCGGGGACATCGGACTGGACCCAGAACTGGCACCTGTCCGGATCGAGTCCCAGGGCCAGGAAATCGGCCGCCGCCTCGAGGGTGCCGGAGGCCAGACGTTCGCGCTGCCGGACCGAGGTCAGGGCATGGAGATCGACGATGAAGACGTAGAGCTCGGAAGTCTCCATCTGGGCGATCATCGTCTGCATCATTCCGAAATAATTACCGATATGCAGCTGACCGGAGGGCTGTATTCCAGAGAGTATTTTCATTGTGCGACTTCAGGTGTGGGTTGATAATCAACGGCGGTTGAGACAAAATATCCCGGCATCCTACTACAAAAGCAAAAAAAGGGGGAGCATGGAAAGAAATTTCCATGCTCCCCCTTTTCGGTCGTTGAGAGGATTGCGCTACTTCACTTCCTCGAAATCGGCATCGACGACGTCGTCGTCCTTCTTGCCCTTGCCGCCGGCGGCGCCACCGCCGCCGGAGCCCTGGTCCGGATTGTCCTTGGAGGCCTGGGCATACATCATTTCGGCGAGTTTGTGCGAGGCCGTAGTCAGCGCATCGATGGCCGCCTTGATGGCATCGATGTCATCGCCGGTCATCACCTTCCTGACGTTCTCGATCTCCTTCTCGACACTCGACCTGGTCGCCGCATCGACCTTGTCGCCGAGGTCCTTGAGGCTCTTCTCGCTGGCGTGGACGATCGCATCCGCCTGGTTACGGGTGTCGACCAGTTCCCGCCGCTTCCGGTCTTCTTCCTTGTGCATCTCGGCATCGCGGGTCATCCGCTCGATCTCGGCATCGGTCAGACCCGAGGACGCGGTGATCTTGATCGACTGCTCCTTGCCGGTGCCCAGGTCCTTGGCCGAGACGTGGAGAATGCCGTTGGCGTCAAGGTCGAAGGTCACCTCGATCTGCGGCACGCCGCGCGGCGCCGGCGGGATCGACGACAGCTCGAACCGGCCGATGGTCTTGTTGTCGGCGGCCATCTCGCGCTCGCCCTGGAGGACATGGATGGACACGGCCGGTTGATTGTCGGCGGCGGTCGAGAAGATCTGACTCTTCTTGGTCGGCACCGTGGTGTTCTTCTCGATCAGTTTGGTGGTCACGCCGCCGAGGGTCTCGATGCCGAGCGACAGCGGGGTGACGTCGAGCAGGAGGACATCCTTGACGTCGCCCTGGAGCACGCCGCCCTGGATGGCGGCGCCGATGGCGACCACCTCGTCGGGGTTGACGCCCTTATGGGGATCCTTGCCGAAAATCTCCTTGACCTTCTCCTGCACCTTCGGCATCCGGGTCATGCCGCCGACCAGGATGACCTCGTCGATATCCGAGGCGGAGAGACCGGCATCCTTGAGCGCAGTCCGGCAGGGGCCGACGGTGCGCTCGACCAGATCGTCGACCAGGGCCTCGAATTTGGCCCGGCTCAACTTGACGTTCATATGCTTGGGGCCGGTCGCGTCGGCGGTGATGAACGGCAGGTTGATGTCGGTTTCCTTGGTGGTGGAAAGTTCCATCTTGGCCTTCTCGGCCTCTTCCTTCAAGCGCTGCAGCGCCATCTTGTCGGAGCGCAGATCGATCCCCTGCTCGCGTTTGAACTCGTCGGCCAGCCAGTTGACGATGCGCATGTCGAAGTCCTCGCCGCCGAGGAAAGTGTCGCCGTTGGTCGACTTGACCTCGAAGACGCCGTCGCCGATCTCGAGGATCGAGATATCGAAGGTGCCGCCGCCGAGGTCGTAGACGGCGATCTTCTCCTCGCCCTTCTTGTCGAGCCCGTAGGCCAGCGAGGCGGCGGTCGGCTCGTTGATGATGCGCTGGACATTCAACCCGGCGATCTTGCCGGCATCCTTGGTGGCCTGGCGCTGCGAATCGTTAAAGTAGGCTGGAACGGTGACGACGGCGTCGGTCACTTCCTCGCCGAGGTACTCTTCAGCGGTCTGTTTCATCTTGACCAGGATCATGGCCGAGATCTCGGCCGGGGTGTAGGTCTTGTCGCCGACGGCGACCGAGACGCTGCCGTGGGTCCCCTCGACGATCTTGAACGGGCTGACCCCGATCGATCGCTTGACCTCGTTGTCGGTGTACTTCCGCCCGATCAGCCGCTTGATGGCATACAGGGTGCGTTCAGGATTGGTCACCGCCTGGCGTTTCGCCACCTGGCCGACCAGCCGCTCGCCATTATCGGTAAACGCCACAACCGAAGGCGTTGTTCTGTTTCCCTCAAGATTGGTGATGACCTTCGGTTCACCGCCCTCCATTACCGCCACGCATGAATTGGTGGTTCCCAGATCAATGCCGATAATCTTCCCCATGTCTTCTCTCTCCTTATATCAATCTGACAGGATACTGTATCCTTTCTGAATTTCCATCATTTCCACTACGTAGATATCAAACTGCCGCAACCTCTTCTAAAGTGGTCATCTTCACTGATTTGTCAAGAGACAACTCCTTCTTTTTCCGCCCTCCTACTGCGCCGCCGGCTTGCCGGAGGAGACGATGACCCGGGCCGGACGAAGCAGCCGATCCTTGTAAAAGTATCCCTTTTCAAACTCGCTGACCACATGGCTGGCCGGCACCGTTTCATGCGGCTCCATGGTCAGGGCCTCCTGTCTGTTCGGGTCGAAGGGAAGCCCGACACTGTCGATGGGTTTGACCTCGAACTTATCAAGGATTGTCACAAGACTCTTCAATGTCAGCTGCACCCCCTCGTGGAGCGCGGCAAGATTCTTGTCGGTGGCCAGCATATCCGTCGATATCTGGCCGATCGCCCGCTCGAGATTATCGACGACGGGGAGCATCTCCCGGAAGATCTGCTCGCCGGCATACTTGAGGCCGGCAACCCGCTCCCGCTCCATGCGCTTTTTAAAATTCTCGGAATCGGCCGCCAGACGAAGCATCCGGTCCTTCAGGGAAACGACCTCGTCCAGGGCCGTGGCCAGTTCCGCCTCGACATTCCGCTCCTCCGTCGGCCCGGCCTCCACCTGATTCTCATCGTCAGCCACTTCACCCTTTCCGGTCGCCACGGTCTCTTCGACATCACCGGTCACTTCCATTTCTTCCTGCAATTCCTGTTTGTTATCTTTTGTATTCCCGCTCACCCAGTCCTCCGCTCTTCAATATAATCTCATTCGCAACAGCCCGGACCATCAGGGATCGCCGGCGCCGTCTTGTGGTATGGATAAAAACTTGTGCCAACAATAAGTAGCCGATTTTTTATTGTCAAGGCGGGATCCCCTTCCGAAACCATGCGTAGGGACCGGAAACGCCAACGGCCGGAACCCTCTCGGGCACCGGCCGTTGGCGGTAAACCGTGTGGCAGCGGGATGATCAGCTTTTCAGATACTTCTTGATACTGGTGGCAATCGTGCAGAAAATCTTGTGAAATTCCTCTTCATTGCGTTCGAGCAGGGTGATGCGGAAGCCGTGCAGATCGGTGGCGAAGGAGGTCAGCGGCACGACGCAGATCCCGGTCGCGCCGAGCAGGTGGTAGACAAAGCGCTTGTCCATCGCCGTATCCGGCGGGCTGACCAGCTGCTCCACCAGATCCCTGATCTCGCGGTTCTCGATCGGCAGGGTCTGGCGGGCGGTGAGGATGCCGCGCTCGAAGCAGACGCTCATGTAGAAGGCGCCGTTCGGCCGGTTGACCAGGACCCCCTTGAGATCCTTGAGACAATCGTAGGCGATATTGGAGAACCGCTCGTAACGATTGATCCGTTCAGCCAGATATTCCGGGTATTTCGGATGGGTGACGACCTTCGGATAGACCAACTGCGGCAGGGTCGTCGAGCAGACCTCGACCATCTTGGCATGGAGGATCGAGGTAATATACCTGGCGAACATCGGGTCCTTGTCGGCGTTGTAGACCTCGATCCAGCCGCAGCGGGAGCCGGGCCAGGGCATCTCCTTCGAGATGCCGCGCATGGCGATCGCCGGCACATCGCCGACGACATCGGAGAGCGGCGAGGTGCTGGTGCCGTTGTAGACCATGTTGTGGTAGATCTCGTCGCAGATCAGGAAGAGATCGTAGCGATGGGCGATCTCGACGATCCGCTCGAGGATCTCGGTGGGATAGACCGCGCCGGTGGGATTGTCGGGATTGATGATCAGGATCCCCGCCACCGCCGGGTTGAATTTGACGTGCTTTTCGATGTCGTCGATATCCGGATACCAATGGTGATTCGGATCGAGGATATAGGTGAGCGGCCGGTCGCCGACATGGGCGGCCTCCGCCGAGGAATGGGTGGTGTAGCTCGGGGTGGGGACGATGACCCGGGCGGTGCGGCGGAGAAAGCCGAAGACCTTGGAGATGGCATCGCCGAGGCCGTTGAAGAAGATGATATCCTCGGCGGTGATCTGCACCTTGCCCCGGCTGTTGGTCTGGGCGGCGATGAATTCCCGGGTCGCCAGCACCCCTTTGGTCGGAGAATAGGCATAACTGCGATCCTCCATGACCGCCTCGGCAACGATCTCCTTCATCCACCGGGGGATCACCTCCCCCTTGGCGACCGGATCGCCGATATTCTCCCAGTTGACCTTCAGCCCTACCTTTTCCAGCTTGTTGCCGACATTGACAATATTGCGAATCTCGTAGGTCAATTCGCCGGCACCGCTATGAACAATATCCGTTCTCATCCCTTCTCACTCCACAGTTCTCGTATAGTCGGCCTTCGCCATTTTCGCACAATCCTCCGGCGAGCCGGAAACCTGCAGAATTACCACAGCAATGGAGTCAAGTCAAGCAAGCTTCGAACAACGGGCAGGAGAAATCCCGGGAAAGAGAACACCGGGCCGCAAAAGACGGCGTGGAGCGGAACCGGCCACTCCTGCAGGCAAGGCGGAAGGAGTTACACAACCGAGGGAGTTGGTCAGGGTATCGCCCGGTTCAGCCTTCCTCGTCATACTTATGGAGCTTGTTCAGGAGGGTCTTCCTGGTGATCCCGAGCCGCCGGGCGGCCTCGCTCTTGTTGCCGCCGGTCTCGTCGAGGGTCTGGAAGATCATCTCCTTCTCCACCTCCGACAGCGACAGGGGTCTGGCATTCGCCACGGCATCCTGCCCCTCCGCCATCTTCTGGATGGTCAGCGGCAGGCTCTTTTCCGTCAACTGTTCGCCCCGCATCAGGATGATCCCCCGCTCGATGGCGTTCTCCAGTTCCCGGACGTTGCCGGGCCAGGGATAATGCCGCAGCAGGTCGATGCATTCCGAAGTGATCCCTTCCAGGCGGCGCCGGTTTTTCTGGGCGAAGAGCGCGGCGAAATGGCGGACCAGCAAGGTGATGTCATCGCCACGCTCCCGCAGCGGCGGCACCGTCAGCATCACCACGTTGAGGCGGTAGTAGAGGTCCTCGCGGAAGGCCCCGCGGCGCACCTCCTCCTCCAGGTCGCGGTTGGTGGCGGCGATGATCCGGACATCGACGCTGATCGTCTCCTCGCCGCCGACCCGCTGCAGCTCCTGTTCCTGCAGGACCCGCAGCAGTTTGACCTGCATCGCCTGGGTGGTCTCGCCGATCTCGTCGAGAAACAGGGTGCCGCCGTCGGCCTGGACGAACTTGCCTTCCCGCCGCCGGTCGGCGCCGGTAAAGGCCCCCTTCTCATGGCCGAAGAGTTCCGATTCGAGCAGGCTCTCGGCCAGCGCCGCGCAGTTGACCTTGACGAAGGCCCGGTCCCGCCGCAGGCTGTTGCGGTGCAGGGCCTCGGCCACCAGCTCCTTGCCGGTCCCGGATTCTCCGGCTATCAGTACTGTCGCCTCGGTCGGCGCCACGTAACGGATCATCTCGAGCAGTTCGAGCATCGGCGGCGATGTCCCGATGATGGCGGTCTCGAGCGGGGTCTGCTCCTCCGTGCCGTGCTGCTGCCGTTCGATGACCTGGCGGCGGTCGACCGCCCGCTCCAGGGTCAGGCGCAGACGGTCGAAATCCAGCGGTTTGGTGAGATAGTCATGGGCCCCGTGGCGGATCGCCTCGACGGCATCATCGACCGAGGAATAGGCGGTCATGATCACGACCGGCACGGACGGCTGCAGGGCGTGGATCCGGGAGAACGCCTCGCGCCCATCCATCCTCGCCATCCGCACGTCCATCAGCACGGCATCGTAAGTATGCTTCTCGACTGCGGCTACGGCAGTTTCGCCATCGTCGGCCTCGACACAGCGCCACCCCCATTCCCGCAGCATCGAACAGAGCATGTAGCGGTGGACCTGTTCGTCGTCGACGACCAGTATCGTCGTCTGCCTTTCCTTTCTGCCCATGGTTTCCCTTTACCCCGTTGACCGGCCGCAGCCGATCAGCCGGGCGGACCGTCAGTCGCTGTCGGTATCGGTATCGAAGCTGATATCCAGCTCGTTGCCCTGATCGTCGACAAACCGCTGACTGAGGAGTTCAAACTCGTCGAGCTGCCGGATGAATTCCGGGGTCATCTGGTATTCGGCGACGAGGAGGGTGATCACCTCCCTGGCACGGCTGTCCATCTCCACGGTCTGGAATCCGGCAATGTTGCCGTCCTGGCGGACCAGCCGGGCGAACATCCCGAATTGGTCGCCACCGGCGGTGGTGATGGTGATATGGTAGTACGACTCGGCCAGGACGTCCGACGGTTCGGTGATACAGAACCCTCCCTCGCCGATATCGACCGTGCGGGCCTTGACGCCCTCCTTCTTTTTTCCCGGCAGGGTCGCATCAGCGACAAACGGCACGCGGACATGGATCCTTCTGTATCCCATTCAACCTCTCCCATCCCCCGCCATGCTGCACTGCCTGAAACCCGCCGGCGGGGACTGGAATTCGATACCCTGGTCCGTGTCGCCGCCCCTGGGCCGATATTGTCATGTCATTTCCAAAAAGTCAAAGAAAAGGATGTCTATCAGGCCTTGACCGCAGGCGTCGTCATCGTCTCCCCCCCGATCGACACACGGAATGAATTTTTGTAAGAAAAATGTGTTACCGATTGTTGATTTGTGTTACACATTGTGTGTCTACAATGATCTTCCTCGACCTGATCGACTTCACAGGAGAAATATCATGCACATGGCAGACGCCCTTCTCTCCCCAACCGTCGGCGGCGCAATGTGGACGGCGACCGCCGGCACCATCGCCGTCTGCGCCAGAAAGGTGCAGCGGGATCTCGACGACCGCAAGGTCCCATTGATGGGGGTCCTCGGGGCCTTCGTCTTCGCCGCCCAGATGATCAATTTCACGATCCCGGCCACCGGGTCCTCCGGCCACCTTGGCGGCGGCATGATACTGGCGATCCTGCTGGGCCCGTATGCGGCCTTTCTCACCATTGCCTCGGTGCTCACCGTACAGGCCCTGTTTTTTGCCGATGGCGGTCTTCTGGCGCTCGGCTGCAATATCTTCAATCTCGGGTTCTTCCCCTGCTTCATCGCTTATCCTTTCCTCTACCGTCCGTTTGCCGGCAGCAACCCGACCCCGATGCGCATCGCTGTCGGCGCCGTCCTCGGCGGCATCGTCGGGCTGCAGCTGGGCGCCCTGGCAGTGGTGACCGAGACCGTTCTGTCGAACATATCCGAATTGCCGCTGCAGGCATTCCTGGCGGCGATGCTGCCGATCCATCTGGGCATCGGCCTGGTGGAAGGGTTGGTGACGGCGGCCGTGGTTTCCTTCATCTGGAAGGCCCGTCCGGAGATTCTGCGGTATACGGCCGAGTCGCGCCCTCTCGGCCATCTCGGCCTGAAAAAGGTGCTGGTCGGGCTCGGGGCGGCAGCCCTGATCACCGGCGGCGCCCTCTCCTGGTTTGCCTCATCGAATCCCGATGGTCTGGAATGGTCAATGGCGAAAGCATCCGGCAGGGAAGAACTGGAGACCCCGGCTACCGGCATCCACCGGCTGCTGGCCGGGATCCAGGAACACACCTCGTTTCTGCCTGATTACGGTTTCAAGAACAACGGCACCGAACCGGCAAGCGCCGCACAATCTCAACCTTCATGGCCGGCGGTGGACAAGGGCACCAGTACCGCCGGCCTGGTCGGCGGCAGCCTGACCCTGGCCCTGGCGATCATGATCGGCCTGCTGTTCAGAAAACGGAAACAGACCCCGTAACCGGCGACGCCGGTCGCGGCCATTCGTGTTCCTCTGGCAGCGGCGGGCAAGCGCCGCCGCTGCGCAGCCAATTCCGCCCAGCCCCTCAACCACACCCTGCATGGCCAAAATCGAATCCGCATTTCTCGACCTGACCTATCTCGACAGGCTGGCCACCGGCACCACCGTCGTGCATCGACTGGATCCCCGGGTCAAGGTGCTGACCGCCGCCCTGTTCGTGGTCTGCGTCGTCTCCTTCGACAAATACGTGGTTGCGGCGATGCTGCCGTTCGCCGTGTATCTGATGATCATCATGCGGCTGGGCGAGATCCCGGCGGGGTATGTCATCAACAAGCTCATCGTCGCCTCGCCGTTTGCGCTCATGGTCGGGATGTTCAATCCCTTTCTGGACCAGCAGACCGTCCTCCTGCTTGGGTCATGGGCGATATCCGGCGGCTGGGTCTCCTTTCTGTCGATCCTGCTCCGTTTCTGCCTGACGGTGACCGCCATGCTGGTCCTGATCGCCACCACCGGTTTCAATCAGGTCTGCCTGGCCCTGGAACGACTTGGCATCCCGAATATCTTCGCGGCCCAGCTGCTGATGCTCTACCGTTACATCTTTGTTTTGCTCGAAGAGGGTCAGCGCATGCACCGGGCCCGCACCCTCCGCAGTTTTCAGCAACGGGGCATGGGCATGAAGCAGTACGCCTACCTCCTCGGCCAACTGCTGCTGCGCACGATCGATCGCGGCCAGCGCATCCATCTGGCCATGCTCTGCCGCGGCTTCGACGGCACGATCAGGATCAGGCAGACCCTGCGGATCACCACCCGGGATATTGTCGTGTTCCTGGCCGGCGGCATGGTCCTGGTCGCCATGCGCCGGTTCAACATCGCCCTGCTGCTCGGCAATTTTATCACGGAACTGCTGCAATGAGCCATCATATCGTCGAAGTCCAGGATCTCACCCACACCTACCCCGACGGCACCGCCGCCGTCAGGGGGATCTCCTTCCGCATCCATCATGGAGAGGCGGTGGCCGTGGTCGGGGCCAACGGCGCGGGCAAGTCGACCCTGCTGCTCCACCTCAACGGCTATCTCACCCCGCAGAGCGGGACGGTGCGGATCGGCGATTTCCCGCTGACCAAAGAGACGGTCAAGGATATCCGTAAGACCGTCGGCATGATCTTCCAGGACCCCGACGACCAGTTGTTCATGCCCACCGTCTATGAGGATGTCGCCTTCGGCCCGCTCAATCTCGGTCTGCCGCCGGAGGAGGTCGAGCACCGGGTGCAGCAGGCGCTGCAGCGGACCGGCGTCGAGCATCTCCGCGACCGGCCGCCCTATAAACTCTCCGGCGGGGAAAAACGAGCGGTGGCGATTGCCACCGTGCTGGCGATGTCGCCGGATATTTTAGTCATGGACGAGCCGACCTCCAATCTCGACCCGCTGTCGCGCCGGACCCTGATCGAACTGCTGGCCGGTTTTCATCACACCAAGATCATCGCCACCCACGACCTTGACATGGTCATCGATCTATGCGAGCGGACCATCGTCATCCATGAGGGGACGATCATGGCCGATGGACTGACCGCCGACATCTTCAATGACGACCTCCTGCTGAGGAAGAGCCATCTCGAACGACCGCTGCGGATGCAGGCCTGCCCGATCTGTTCGCAACGCTGACCGTGTCCCGTCCATCCCTTTCCACCATCCCCCCACCGTACAGGAGCCCCCATGTACCTGTCGCCACAGCTATTCAGGCTGATCCTCAATATCTACAGCCCCTACCTCGGGGCCGGGATCCATACCGACTCCATCAGCACCGACTGGCGGCGCATCCGGCTATCGATGCAGCTGCGATGGTACAATCGCAACGCCGTCGGCACCCATTTCGGTGGCAGCCTGTACTCGATGGTTGACCCGCACCCGATGCTGATGCTGATGAACCTCCTCGGCAAGGAGTATATCGTCCGGGACCGATCGGCCGCGATCGAATTCCTTCGCCCCGGACGGGGAAAGGTGCACGCCGACATCGCCGTCACCGACGCCGAACTGAGTCAGATCCGCATCAATACCAAAGGGGGCGGCAGGTATCTGCCACAGTTCACGATCAACATCGAGGACGACAAGGGGGAAGCGGTGGCCCGGGTCCAGAAAACCCTCTATATCAAAAGAAAGACAGGCTGAATGAGAGGATATGCCATGCACGTCTCGATCATCACCGTCGGCGGCACCATCGACAAGGTCTATTTCGACGCCAAAAGCCGCTATGAGGTCGGGCCGCCGAATGTCGCCAGAATCCTCGGCGAGTTGACCCTGTCGATCAGCTATACGGTCAACCCGCTGCTGCGCAAGGACAGCCTCGATCTCACCGATGCCGACCGCCGGTTCATCTACGACACGGTCCAGGCCGATCCCGCCCCGCGCATCCTGATCACCCATGGGACCGACACGATGATCACGACCGCCCGCCGCCTGGCCGCGGTCCCGGCCAAGACCATCGTTCTGACCGGGGCCATGGAACCGGCCCTGTTCAAGACCAGCGACGCCGTGTTCAACATCGGCTGCGCCCTGGCGGCCGTCCAGATCCTGCCGGCCGGGGTCTATATCGCCATGAATGGAGCGATCTTCGCCGCCGACCGGGTGGTCAAGAACCTGGAGCAGAACCGCTTCGAGGAAAGTGAAGCGACAGGATGAAACGAGGAACCGCTTACCGTTCGATCGAGTAGAAAATATCGGCGGCATTCGAATCGGCGGAACTCCTGGTGACCACCGAAAATCCCAGGCCGAGGTCGTAGCCGGCAAGGAAGGACCCCTTCTGGTCGAAGAAATTGTGGTCATAGCCGATATACAGTCGGTCGGTCAGCTTCTTGCCGACCACCAGCGAGTAATCGCCGTCCTCCTCGGTTCCTTCGAGATGCATCTCGTCGACCGGCAGCAACCCGGTCAGGGTCGTCACCAGTCCCGCCCCTTCCTCCAGACCGATGGTCGAGGCCGCCGCCTGCAGCACCCCGCCTTCCCCCTCCTTGACATCCGCCATCGAGTGACCGACCACCATATAGGCGAGGATATCGCCCTCATCCATGCTCGGATCGGAAAAGAGCTTGAATTCCAGCTCCTGGAGAGAACCGCTGACGTCGACACCGATGGTCATGTTGCCGCCGAGATCGCTCTTTTCCCGGATAAACTGAACGGCGCGGGCGTCGATGCCGGGGTTGTCGACCGGACCGTCGCTGAAAAACATCCGACCCCGTTCGATGGCCAGCGAGCGGCCATACAAGTTGAAGGTGCCGTCGTGGAGGGACAACTCGCCCTTGCCGCTGACAAAGGTATCCGAGGTGTCGCGGATGGCCAGCGAGCCGCTCAGCCTTCCCTTCAGGCCATACCCTTCGAGCCGCACGTCGTCGCCCAGTCGCAGTTCCACCCGCGAGACGAGCGGCCAGTGCCGGACCTTTTCCTCCTTCTCCAGATCGGTATAGACCACATCCCTGGACACCGCGACAGTGTCCTTCATCTCGCTGGGGGCGATATGGGCCTTCGGCACGGTGACGACCCCGCTCAATTCCCCCCCTTCCCGGGTGAAGGTGAGGCGGAGATCAGGATCGACGAGGGCCTCGTACTCCGGCAGGCTGACCGCCTCAAACTGCTGCCCGGTGACGGCGAAATCGCCACGCAGCCCGGACCCGTCGTCATAGCTGAGAGTGCCCTCGGCCGCAGCCTTGCCGGGACCGGACCTGGCCTCGACCTGCATCTCGACCTCCTCGCCGGCGGCGGCCAGGGAGATCCCGACCTCCTCGAGAAAAATACCGAGCGACGGCAGGGCAATTCGTCCATCCTGGAGGTCGATGCGCCCCTCGAACACCGGGCGCGACAAGGTGCCGGCGATGGCCAGGGTGCTGTCGATCCTGCCTGTCGGTCGCAACAGGAAATCGGTCAGGGGAGCGATCGGCCCGAGATCCTGGAAGTTGAGCCGCAGTCGGCCGTTGACCGGCTGCCGCAGCAGGGAGGCGGAGATGTTGCCGGCGTCGGCGATCGCCAACTCCAGCACCAGCGAGCTCTTGTCCTGAAAATGCGACTGCAGTGCCGCCTCGAGCCGGCCGTCGGCAAGATGAAACTCGAGGGCATTGTCATGCAGGGCGACATTTTCGAAATTTTCTTCCGCCAACCCCGACTCGATGCGGATCTCCGGAATCGACACGGTTAAATCGCCGCTCTCCACCCGTTCCCTGTCGCCGCTCGCCGCAAGCGCCGCCGTGAGGTTACCGGCAAGTGGCCAGGGGGTGAGCCCCCTGTCGCTGAAAAACTCGAGCGGCAGGTCGGCGATCTCACCCTTGACCGTCCAGCCGCCCTGGGCCTCGTCGTTGCGCCAATCGGCATGAAGGCAGATCCGCCCCGGGTCGCGGGCCAGGCACAGGCCGACGAGATCGGCACCCGTCTCCGAAATCTGCAGATCGGCCCCGGCGGGCTGGCGCCAGGTGCCGAGATCGGCTCCGGACAGGATCGTATCCTCGAGCCGGCCCTGCCACTGCCGATCCTTGATCCCGCCATGGATGGCGAACTGCAGGTCGCCGGCGGCGGAGTGCAGAGATGCCGAGAGAGCATGCGTCTCGGTGGTTCCGTCGAGATGCAGTTTCCCCTCGTTGATGACTATCCCGGCCCAGTCGATATCCGCGAGGTCCACCGTCGCCTCCATACCGGCGCCCGCTCGGGTATCGGCATGGACCTGGGCGGTGATCCGGCCGATCTGCTGTCCGCCGTAGCGGATGCCGGCCGCATCGAGCTCGAGATCAAGGGCGGGGAAATCCCGGTCGCCGCCGACCCGGCCGCTGGCGCTGAGTTCCCCCTCGCCATCCGGCAGCACCTCGCCGATATCGGGGGAGGCGAGTTCGAACTGCAGGTCATACGTCTCGGCAATCGTTCCCGCCGCCTTGACGAAGGAGCCGCCGCTCTGCACAAAGACCTCCTCCATCTCGAAGCGCGCGGCATCGGAGCGGATCCGGCCCTTGCCGTCGACCGGGAAGCCACGCAGGGTGCCTTCGACGGAATGAACGTCGGTCTCCGTCTGCAGTTCGTCGGCATCCTCGTAGCCGAGATGGCCGGTCGACCGCAGATCGGCGGTCAGGACGCCTTCGAAACGCTGGTCGAATCCGGCGGGATTGAAGGTTCTGGTTTTGGCCTCGCCGCTCCAGCTGAAGGCGTCCATCCACCCCAGGACGAGATTGGCGACATCGACCTCGCCATCGGGAGACCTCAGTTGCACGACCCTGGCGGTCAGCCCCCGGCCGCTGCCGTCGACGGCGGCGGTCCCGGTGATATCATGGAAATCGAGGAAGGAGCCGCCGGCCTTGACGGTGCCGTGGTAGCGGCCGAAATCGCCGGCGGCGTCGACGGTGGCATCCAGCATCAGCCGCGGCCAGCCGTCATGGAACACCGGGAACCACACCTGGCGGCCGACGGCCCGGGCCTGCCAGTGCGGATCGGCGGGGAGATCCTGCAGGATCCCGGCGACCCGGACATCGGCCGGCCGGTTCGCCGCCGCGTTGACCTGCAGGCGACCGATGGGGCCGCGGGCGGAATAGGTCCCGGCCATCTCGGCATAGCCGCCGGCCGGGCTGATGCGCCAGGCGCCGATGACGTCGGTGGCCCGGCCGGCGCCGGCATCGATGAAACCGCTGAGCCGCAGCCCGTAGCGCGCAGCGTCGACCGCCCCTTCGCGGATCTCGATGCGCTCCCGGTCGGCGCTCAGCCCCAGGCGCAGGTGGTGGATATCGGTGGCGATGTCGCCGTCGGCAAGGACGACCTTCAGTCCCTCGATATCGACCTCGTCGATGTCAAGGGCAAACGGCAGCAGCATCGCCGGGAGGGTGAAAGGCCCCGCCTCGGTCGCCGGTTGCTCGCCTTGCCCTTTCTTCAGGGTGATGACGATGCCGTCGGCGGCGAGACGGCCGATGGCCAGTCTTCCCTTCATGATTTCCGTCGGCCGCCAGCTGCAGGCCAGGTCGGCGATGACGATGTCGGCCCCGGGCAGTTTGACCTCCAGACCCCGCAGGTGCCAGGCGGAAAACAGCCTTCCCTCCGCCTGACCGATGGCGAACGAGCGCTGCGAGAGATCCGCGGCCAGCCGCAGCAGGGAACGGAGCCCTGTAGGCGACGCGGCAAAGACGACGATCCCGGCCGCAAGAAACAACAGAAGTACCGGCAGCAGCAACTTTTTCATAGATCGCCTCCAACGGAGAGATGCAGCCGGACCGGATGGTTTTCATCGGAGATCGCCGACGCCAGATCAAGCCGCACCTGACCGAAGGGCAGCCGGAACCGCAGCCCAAAACCGGCCCCCTGTTCAAAATCGACCTTGGGATCATCCATCGCATTGCCGACATCGAAAAAGGTGGCAAGACTCCAGCGTTCGTTGATGATCCGCTCCAGTTCGGCACTGCCGACCACCAGGTAGCGGCCGCCGACCACCGTCCCGGAAGAGTCCCTGGTGCCCAGCTCCTTGTAGTCGAATCCCCTGATGCTCTGATCGCCGCCGGCATAAAACCTGAGTGAGGGCGGCAGGTCATCGATCGAGTCCACCAGGGTCGCGCCGAGGGTGCCGCGGCCGATCAGCCGCCAGGACCTGAACGGCGAAAGGATGAGTTTCGATGACCCGGTGACCTGGAGGAAGGTGGCGTCGGACCCGGTCGCCTCGCTCGCCCCGTTGAGATTGACCGCCAGCTGCAGACCATTTCTGGTGTTGAGCAGACTGTCGGCCCAGATCATCGCCAGGTTCGCCCCCGGCATCAGCAGCTTGCTGGTGCCGCTGGTGGCCCCGACATCGTACTGCTCGTCCCGCACCTCGATCGAGGCGCCGTAGCGGATGCGGGGCTCGCCATGGTCGAGGGTCAGGCCGGCGGCCACCAGCTGGGTTTCGGTCTGGTCCCACGACTGGTCGTTATAGGAGGTGCCGATGACATAGCTGTCATAGCGGGGATCGCCGCGCGGGATGTCGTAGCGGAAGGTGAACTTGTTCTCCCGCTCGGCGACCTGCAGCGTCCCCCGCGCCTTGTGGCCGCTGGTATTGAGCAGGCGGTTGCGCCACTCGAACTGGGTCCTGGCGCCGGTGTCGGTAGCGTAGCCGAGACCGAAGCTGTAGCGGTTCAGGTGCTCCGGCGTCTCGAGCTCGACGGTCACCGGAATCTGCAGGTCGCTGGCCGCGCCGATATCGCCCCGCACCGACACCCGGCTGAAGAAATCGGTGGCATAGAGGATCCGCTGCAGTTCAAAGAGCCTGGCCGGGGCCCAAGGGTCACCGACCTTGTAGGGCAGATAACGGGCGAGCAGCCCCGGTTTGATGCTCTCCTGGTCGGAGGTGGTGACGCCGAAGAGATAACGAGGCCCGGTATCGAGCATCAGGTCGACCTCGCCGGTCTTCGCCATCCGGTTGATCCGCAGCTCGTTCCGGGAATAGCGGGCGGTGAGAAACCCCATCCGCAAGGCCCAGCGCAGCAGCCGCTTCTTGCCCTGTTCGTAGAGATGCTGGTTGAGGACATCACCAGCCTTGAGAGGGAAATCCTCGCCCCCCCCGGCCATGTCGGACCAGCCCGGCCCCTCAACCTCGACCCGCACCGCCGACACCCGCACCGGTTCTCCCTGGCTGACGGTATATACGGCCCTCCAGGTGTCCCCCTCCTGTTCCAGGGTGCCGACGATGACCGGCGCATAGTAGCCGAACGGCGCCAGGGCCTCCTCGATATCGGCCTGCGCCCGACGGTGCAGGCGCCTGATCTCGAACGCGGTGAGACGCCGGCTGTCCTTGTGGAGAAAGATCTTCAAGCGGGAGAGGATATTGTCATAGATGGCATCCTTGACCCCCTTGACCTGGACATCGACCGTCACCGCGGCAGCCAGCGGCGACGGCAGCAGGAAGAAGAGGGCCAGCAGGAAGAAGAGGGCCAGCAGGAAGAAGAGGTTTCGACAAGACAAGGATGTTATAGTATGAAAGGTTCAGAATCCGGGCGGGTCGCCCGCGGCACCCGGAAGATCGGCCCACCGCCTTAATTCCTGGTGTAATTTCAGATATTCTACACCACTGGTCGGTATTTGGAAAATGAATATCCATCACCTCGCGATTAGCAAAGTGATCAACGGCGGCTACGGCCTGGGCCGTCTCGACGACGGCCGGGCGGCCATGGTCCGGTTGGCCCTGCCCGGTGAGACCGTCGATGTCCGTATCGAGCGGGAAGGGAAATCGCTCGTCGAAGGGGTGGCGGTCCGAGTCCATACTCCGCATCCCCGGCGGGTCGAGCCGCCCTGCCCCTACTACGGCGCCTGCGGCGGCTGCGACCTGCAGCACGGCGATTACCCCTGCCAGCTCGCGCTCAAAAAAGCGATCATCGGCGATCTGCTCGAGCGCCATCCCGAGCCGGCGGTGCGGCAAGCTTCGGCCATCCTCGCCGAACCGCTGCCCTCGCCCCTCGCTTTCGGCTACCGCCAGCGCATCCGCCTGCAGATCGATTCCCGGGGCCGGGCCGGCTTCCGCCGCTTTCACCGCCACGAGATCGTGGCGGTGGCACGATGCCTGATCGCCCGCGACGATGTCAACCGGACCCTCGCCGCCCTCCGCTCCCACCCGGCGTGTTCCTCCCTGCTGCAGCAGACGACGGAACTGGAGATCATGGCCGATCCCGACGGCGGCGGCACGGTCTGCGTCTTTGTCCTCAACCGGCGGCCGCGGCCCCGCGATTTCGACCAGGCGGCCATACTCTGCCGCGAGTCGGCGCCCATCGACCGGATCTTCTTCGCCGGCCGGGATTTTCCCCTCACCCCCGCCGCCGGACGTGACCCGCAGATCGGCCACGGCCTTTCCGTCACCTATCCGGCGGAAGCGGGAAGACCGGTGCTGGCGCTGGGCTGGGAGGCCGGCGGTTTCTGCCAGGTCAACCTCGAACAGAACCGCCGGCTGATCGCCGCCGTCGTCGAACTGGCCGCGCCCGGCCCGGAGGAATCGGTCCTCGACCTCTTCTGCGGCATGGGCAACTTCTCGATCCCGCTGGCAAGGGAATGCCGCCGCCTGCTCGGCATCGAGGGCCAGGGCTCGGCGATCCGCAGCGCCAGGGCCAATGCCCGACGCGCCGGTCTCGGCAATGCCGAGTTCCACCAGTCGCCGATCCATGCCGCCTGCGACCAGTTGGCCGCCCAAGGGCCGGACTTCGACTGCGTGGTCATCGACCCGCCGCGCCAGGGGACCCCCGGCCTGGCCCGGCAGCTGGCGGAGCTCACCGGCCGCCGCCTGGTCTACATCTCCTGCGATCCGGCGACCCTGTGCCGCGATCTCGGCGACCTGCTCGCCGCCGGCTTCACCGTCAGGCGGCTGCAGCCGGTCGACATGTTCCCCCAGACCCACCATATCGAGACCGTCGCCCTATTGGAAAAGAATTGACAGCGCGGATGAATCCCGGTAAGTCGTAGGGTACTCGTGTACCTGGAGAAGCGGCAGATTCTGCCGCTTTTTTTTATAGCCTGCCGAAGACCTTCGGTCAATCTCAGCCCATCACGGACCATGAACAAGGACAACCAAGTACTGACCCAGCGCCGGGAGAAGGCCGACGCCCTCGCCGCCCTTGGCGTCAACCTCTATGGCAACTCCTTCAAGCCTGCCAATTCGGTGCAGGACCTGCTGCCCAGGGGCGACAGCCTGCAGCCGGAACAGGCCGAACCCGGCAACAGCCGCTACAGCATCGCCGGCCGGGTGCTGTCGTTGCGCAAGTTCGGCAAGGCCGCCTTCTGCCATCTCGCCGACGCCTCCGGCCGACTCCAGGTCTACCTGCAGCGCGATGCCCTGGGCGAGGCTCAGTACGACATCTTCAAGAAATGGGACATCGGCGACATCGTCGGGGTCGTCGGCACCCTGTTCAAGACCAAGACCGGCGAGTTGTCGCTGATGGCCTCGACCATCACCATGATCTCGAAATCGCTCAGACCGCTGCCGGAGAAATGGCACGGCCTGACCGATGTCGAGACCCGCTACCGGCAGCGCTATGTCGACCTGATCGTCACTCCGGAGAGCCGCGAGACCTTCCGCAAGCGGGTCGAGATCATCCGTCTGGTCCGGCAATACATGAACGATCACGGCTTCATGGAGGTCGAGACGCCGATGATGCAGCCGGTGCCCGGCGGCGCCACCGCCAAGCCGTTTCGGACCCACCACAATGCCCTCGACATGGACCTCTTTCTCCGCATCGCCCCCGAGCTCTACCTCAAACGGCTGCTGGTCGGCGGTCTCGAGCGGGTCTTCGAGATCAACCGCAACTTCCGCAACGAAGGCCTGTCGACCCGCCACAACCCGGAGTTCACGATGCTCGAGTTCTACCAGGCCTACGCCACCTATGACGACCTGATGGACCTCACCGAGGAGCTGATCGCGTCGATCTGCCGGGAGGTCAACGGCACGCTGCAGATCAGCTACCAGGGGACGCCGGTCGACCTCACTCCGCCCTGGCGGCGGCTGACCATGGAGCAGGCCCTGGTCGAGATCGCCGGCCTCGACCCGGCGGTGCTCGCCGATGAGGCGGCGGTCTTTGCCCTGGCACAGGAAAAAGGGATCAAGCTCGAGCCCCAGGCCGGGGTCGGCAAGGCCAAGACCGAGCTGTTCGAACTGCTGGTCGAGGAACTGCTCATCGACCCGACCTTCATCACCTCCTATCCGACCGAGGTGTCGCCGCTGGCCCGCCGCAACGAGGTTGACCCGACCGTGACCGACCGCTTCGAGCTGTTCATCACCGGCCGCGAGATCGCCAACGCCTTCAGCGAACTGAACGACCCGGTCGACCAGCGCCGGCGCTTCGAAAAGCAGATCGCCGAGCGCGGCAACGACGAGGAGGTCCATCCGGTACTGGACGAGGACTACATCCGCGCCCTCGAGTACGGGATGCCGTCGGCCGCCGGCGAAGGCATCGGCATCGACCGGCTGGTCATGCTGCTGGCCGATGCGCCGTCGATCCGCGACGTCATCCTCTTCCCCCACCTCAAGCCGGAGGCCAGGGGAGCGGCAAAGGACCGGGAAGCGGCAGGGGCAGAGGGCTGAAATGTACGAGTGGTTCATCAGCCGCAGGTATCTCAAGGCCAAGCACCGGCACGGCTTCATCTCGTTGATCTCGTTGATCAGCGTCGCCGGCATCACCGTCGGGGTCATCGCCCTGATCGTCGTCCTCTCGGTCTACTCGGGATTCACCGACGGGCTGCGCGACCAGATCCTCGGCATCAATTCCCACATCATCGTCCAGCAGGTCGGCGGCAGCATCCATAACTACCGCCAGGTCCGCGAGCAGATTCTCGACGCCGACAACGTCGTTGCCGCCACCCCCTATCTCTATGCCCAGACCCTCCTCAGCGGCACCAGCGGCGGTACCGGCGTCGTCCTGCGCGGCATCGACCCGGAGACGGCGGCAACGGTGATCAAACTGCCGACACAGATGAAGTCGGGCAGCATCGGCGATCTGGTCCAGGACGAAACGGCAAGGATACCGCCCATCATTCTCGGCAAGAACCTGGCCCAGGACATGCAGGTCGGGGTCGGCGACCGGGTCCGGCTGATCTCGCCCTCGGGGCCCCTGACCCCGACCGGTGTCATCCCCAAGGTCAAGACCTGCCTGGTCACCGGGATCTTCGAATCGGGAATGTTCGAGTACGATTCGACCCTGGCCTACATGTCGATCGCCAACGTCCAGGCCTTTCTCGGCAGCGGCGATATCGTCCACGGCATCGAGGTCAAAATCGAGGACCGGGAGCTGAACCGGGCCGACCAGGTCGCCGGCCGGCTCGTCGCCGGACTGGGGCCCGGGTTCATCGGCAAGGACTGGATGTCGATGAACCACAACCTCTTCGCCGCCTTCAAACTGGAGAAGATCGGCATGTTCATCTGCCTGGCCCTGATCATCCTGGTGGCGGCGCTGAACATCATCAGCGCTTTGGTGATGGTGGTGATGGAGAAGGGACGCGATATCGCCATCCTCATGTCGATGGGCGCGACCTCGACCTCGATCATGCGGATCTTCTTCTTCCAGGGGGCGGTCATCGCCCTGGCCGGAACCACCCTCGGGGTGATCGGCGGCCTCGGCCTGTGCGAGATCCTGTCCCGCTACCAGTTCATCGAGCTGCCCTCGAACGTCTATCCGATGACCACCCTGCCGATCAAGGTACTGCCGCTCGACGTCGCCATCGTCGCCGTCAGTTCGATCATCATCACCCTGACCGCCACCCTCTACCCGTCGTGGAAGGCCGCCCAGGTCCGGCCCGCCGAGGTGCTGTCATGAGGCCGCTGCTCGAGGCGAGGGCGATATCGAAGACCTTTACGGTCGGCGACGGGGAGTTGACGGTGCTGCACGAGATCAACCTCGAGGTCGAGGCCGGGGAGATGCTGGCCATCGTCGGCGCCTCGGGTTCGGGCAAGAGCACGCTGCTGAAGATCCTCGGCACCCTCGATACCCCCTCGGGGGGCGAACTGTTGTTCAACGGCGACTCCCTGGCCAGGAAAAACGACCGGGAACTGGCATGGTTCAGAAACAGCGCCCTCGGCTTCATCTTCCAGTTCCACCACCTGATGCCGGAATTCACCGCCCTGGAGAATGTGATGATGCCGGCCCTGATCGCCGGCAGGAAAAAGTCCCAGATCGAACCGGCGGCACGGGAACTGCTGGCCCGGGTCGAACTCGACCACCGTCGCGACCACCGCGTCGCCGAACTGTCCGGCGGCGAACAGCAGCGGACGGCGCTGGCCCGGGCCCTGATCATGGAGCCGGCCCTGCTCCTCGCCGATGAACCGACCGGCAATCTCGACAGCCGCGCCGGCAACCTGGTCTTCGACCTGCTGCACGGCATGTGCCGTGAACGTTCGCTTGCCACCGTCATGGTGACCCATAACATGGACCTGGCCGAACGCATGGACCGCTGCTGCACCCTGAAGGACGGCGTGCTGCTGGCAGGCCGGAGAGAGAAAGCCTGAAACCCGCCCGGTCCCGGTGGACGAGACGGTACGCTTTGCCGTCTCCCACCGGAGACGACACCTCCACCCACGATATCCATGCACAATCACACGATCGAACAATGGCAGCACAGTCATGACTTCAACGCCGTCAGCCGGCACGGCGAGAAAAGGACCCGCCTGGTCCTCTACCTGACAACCCTGACGATGGTGACCGAGATCGCCGCCGGCCTCGCCTTCGGCTCGATGGCCCTGCTCGCCGATGGCTGGCACATGGGCACCCACACCGCCGCCTTCCTCATCACCATCTTCGCCTACCGCTACGCGGCGAAGAACGCCGGCAACCCCTCGTTCGCCTTCGGCACCGGCAAGGTCAGCGTCCTCGGGGGCTTCGCCAGCGCCATCGCCCTGGCCAGCGTCGCCCTGATGATGATGGCCGAATCGCTCCTGCGCCTGGCCGAGCCCCAGACCATCCGCTTCAACGAGGCGATCGCCGTCGCCTGTCTCGGCCTGGCCGTCAACATCGCCTCCGCCTTCCTGCTGCAGGATCACCACCACCATGACGACGGTCACGACCATGGCGACGGGGCTGGACATGGACATCACCACCACGATCACAACCTCAGGGCGGCCTATCTCCACGTCATGGCCGACGCCCTGACATCGGTGCTGGCCATCGTCGCCCTTGTCTTCGGCAAGTACCTGGGCTGGCAGTGGCTCGACCCGCTGATGGGGATCGTCGGGGCGGTGGTCATCACCCGCTGGTCGCTCTCCCTCCTGCGGCAGACCGGTCCGATCCTGCTCGACAGCGGCATAGACAGGGAGATTCTGACAACGATCCGGTCGACGATCGAACGCGACCGGGACAACCGGGTCTCCGACATCCATATCTGGCGGGTCGGTCCGGCCGACTACGCCGCGATCATCGCCATCGTCACCCATGCGCCGATGCCGATCGACCACTACAAGGACCTGCTGCAGCAGGTCGCCACGCTGTCGCATGTCTCGATCGAGATCCATGCCTGCGACGGCGAACCCTGTATCCCCGTCCTCGCCGCCGGCCCGTGAGTCAATTTTTTCAGGGACGCATCCCTTCCAACATATCGGCGGTATCGCTGTAGGTCAGACTGATCTTCCACAACTCTTCCTCAACCTCGAGGAAGGCGTCAGCCAGGGCCGGCTCGAAGGAGGTTCCCTTTCCCTTCATCAGGATGGCCCGCGACTGCTCGCGGGTGTAGGCGTTTTTGTAGCAGCGGCGGCTGATCAGGGCGTCGTAGATCTCGGCGACGGCGACGATCCGCCCGGCCAGCGGGATCTCCTCTCCCCGGAGCCCGCGGGGGTAGCCGCCGCCGTCCCAACGCTCATGGTGGCTGCCGATGATGTCCAGTGCCAGTTCGACGAATTCCCGATCAACCGCCCGCCAGTTAACCGCCTGCAGGAGGGCCTCACCGTGTTCCACATGCCGCTGCATCTCCACCGTCTCCTCCTCCGTCAGCCGATCCCGCTTCAACAACACGGCATCCCGCACCGCCGCCTTGCCGATGTCATGGAGCGGACAGAGAAGGACCAGAAGCTCGCGGTAGCGCGGGGTCAGAATGGCGGCATGCCTGCCGCCGCGCGCCAGGCGCTCGGCCAGGACCCGGACATAGTTCTGCATCCTGGCGATATGACCGATACATGAGGGGTCCCTCGTTTCGACCAGCGTCGCCAGCAATTCGAGCACCCGCTGCTGGAAGTTGCCCTGCCGGTGCATCCGGAAGGAACGCCGCAAACGGAGGGGAAGCGACCCGAACCCGGTCAGGAAGAGGGTATACAACAGGACCGAAAGCAGGGGCAGGGACGGAGAGACAAGCCATCCCTTGATCTGGACAAGGAGGATGTCGGCCCCGATCATCACCGCGAGCAGGAGCAGCGACGCGACGGGCAGAAGGGGACGGCGCAGGATGAAAACCGCTGTCAGAATCAGCCACACGGCACCGCTGAGGGCCAGCGGGACCAGGGACGCGGCCGGTGGCCGGATATCGGGTCCAGCCGGGACGGGGAGGTGGAGATATGTGTCCAGTCCGGCAGCAAGACCTTTGTCAATGACCGGACAGATGGGGCCGTTGGGACAATCGATCAGGATCAGGGCGGCTACCAGCAGAAGACCGCCGGCGAAGGGTATGGCCAGGGGTCTGGCCAGTAAATAACGAATGGCAGTGGATGACACGGGATCTTCCTTTCACTGATGGCCGGAGAGAAACCGGGGCGGCGGCGGCCTGCTTCTCCCGGGTCCGGATTGAGATGACGATGGGTGCCCAAAACCGGTAGACCTCGACGTGTGTTACGGCACCGGGCATTCATTTACCCCACAGGCACCTATTCGGCCAATAAAAAAATCACCGCCGGAGCGGAATGGCAGCCGGTTCCCCGCTTCAATCCTTTGACAGCCGATCATCCATCCTTATCGTAGACGATAGACGGCGACTGCCGGTCGCCACCACTGTTCCTCAACATTGAAGGAGATGCCATGAACGACAAGGCCCAGGCCATGGTGCTCGCCTCGCTGGCAGCCGATTCACTCGCCCTCGGCGCGCACTGGATCTACGATACCACCAAGCTCGCCCAGGAGATCGGACGGGTCGACCGCCTGCTGGCGCCGCCCCATGGATCCTATCACCCGACCAAAAACCGCGGCGAATTCACCCATTACGGTGATCAGACGCTGCTCCTGCTCGAGTCGCTGGCCGAGACCGGCGATTTTTCGCTGGTCGATTTCGCCGACCGCTGGCGGCGTTTCGGCACGACGACCACCGGCTATCTCGACCGGGCGACCAAGGACACCCTGGCCCGCTTCGCCCAGGGCCTGACCGCCGCCGACAGCGGGTCGCCATCGACCGATCTCGGCGGGCCGGCGCGGATCGCCCCGCTGGTCTACCGATACCGTGACGATCTCGACACCCTGCTGCAGGCGGCGCAGCAGCAGACGGCAATGACCCATGCCGGTCCGGGGATCAAGGACGGCACCGCCTTCATCGCCCGGTGCGCCTTTGCCGTGCTCCACGGTGCGACGGCGCAGGAGGCGATCACCGAGGGGCTGGAGCATGGTATCGGCGATATCGATCTCGATCTCCGGCTGCGCACGGCGGTCGATTCGGCCGGCCGCGACAGCCTGACGGTGATCAAGGAATTCGGTCAGATGTGCGCCGTCAATGCCGCCCTGCCGGCGGCCGTCCATCTCATCCTTCGATACGAGACGAATCTGCGGGAGGCCCTGATCGAAAACGTCATGGCCGGTGGCGATTCGGCGGCCCGTGGTCTGGTGGTCGGGATGATCCTCGGAGCGGCCGGCGGACCGTCGGCGATCCCCACGGACTGGATCGAGGACCTGATTGCCCTGCCGCAGATCCGCCTCTGCCTGTCCCGCATCCCCTGAAGGGCACGGACATCCGCCGGGCAATTGAATGGACGGCAGGAATTACAAGAACCCTATCCCGCCGACAGTTTTGTAATCTGGAGGAGGATTATGAAACCGGTATGACCGGTTGGGGGAAGAGCAAAACTCCAGCACATGGCATAAGAACATTTAATTCAAACCGCGAAGAAACCGCTGCGTGTCAGTGGCATGGGAATTGCAAAATTGTTATCAATCCACACGAGGATGATTCCCAAGCCCCCCCAACCGGGTTGAGCCAGTGCAGTCTGCTGGTTCTCCCCGGTTTTTTTATTCAATCCCGCCGCACAGCCTCCGTCGTGGATCACTCCTGCCGCAGCGTTTCCCGGAGAACTACGGCCAGTTTGCGGATCGAGTAGGGTTTCCTGACGAATTTCTTCACCCCGGACTCCATGGCCTCCCGCACATCGGCGCTCTGCGAATAGCCGCTGGCGATGATCGCCTTCTGTCCCGGGTGTATTTCCAGGATCTTCAAGTAGGTCTCGTATCCGTTCATTCCCGGTCCCATCAGCATATCGAGTATCACCAGGTCGACCTCGGCCGTCTGCAGAAAACGCAGGCCATCTTCGCCGCTGCCGGCGATATACCGTTCCTTGCGGTTGTCGGCCCGGACGATCCTGAAGTCCTCATCAAACGGAACATGGAGTTTCTGCATCGACCTAAAGAGATAGGCGGATATCATCGGCCGGTCCTCGGGATGCACCAGGTCGAGAAAACCCTCCTGCGACCGGGAATAGGTATCGTCGATGCCGAGGATCTCATCAAGCACCTCGGAAGCCTGCCAGGTCATTGCCGGAGGATGAAAGATATAGAATCCGAGCCGGGCCACCTTCTGCGATTCTTCCAGCAGACAGGCGTATTCCTGGAGCGCCTTTTCCGCCATGACCCTCCGGGTGATGTCTACGGCGATGCAGAGAACCGAACAGGAGTCGCCGCCATCGGGCACCGGTGCGAGGTGGATGTCAAAGACCCCTCGTTCGTGCTCCGAGGTGAACTGCTGCTCCTTGCCGGCGATCGCCTTTCGGACACGGTCGCACAGGTCGTTGTCATACCGGAACAGGTCGAACCACGATTTTCCCTCGCCTTCCCCCGGTTTCATGCCCATGGCCGCCAGCCCCTTCCCCTCGATGAGGCCGATCATTCCATCGGGGTCGATCTGGACGATGATGACCGGGGCATTGCTGACCACCGGCCGGTATTTCGCCTCGCTTGCCGACAATGCCTTCTCCCGCGCCTGGATTGCCACAGCCATGGTCTGCAGATGGCCTTCCAGTTCGGAAAATTCGGCTATGGTCGACCCTGGCCATGGCCGGTCGTAGTTCCCGCCGGCTATCTCCTGCACCTGTGTGATATAGCGCCTGAACGAGCGCGACCACCGCCAACACCAGGGCGATCACGACTGCGGCGGCCACGAACCAGAAGGTTTCGGTCAGGTCCTGGAATGCCTCCCTGGAAGGTTGGGCGACGAGAACCCTCCACCCCAGTTTGCCCACCGTCACCGCGGTGCCGATATACTCGTGATCGGCAAAGAAAACCTGTGCCGTTGCCGACACCGCCTCGCCCGGGGACTGCTGCCGCAGGACAGGGATCTACGAGGTATCGAGCGATTGGCAGCTGTAGACGTTCTGCGAGTCGGCGATGGCCCTGCCGTCCCCGTCGACGATCATGATGAGCAGCGCCGACCCGCCGAATTTGAAGCTGATGAACTCCGACAGGTGTTCGATGGTGATCTCTCCGATCAGGACCCTGTCCTCAACCGGGATCAGCAAGGCGATGGCCAGTCTGCCGCTGATCGTGGAGAGGAAGGTTTCCGACCAGGTCGAGGCGTATCCGGTCTTCACCCTGCGGAAGAAGGGTCTGAGGGACAGGTCCAGTCCCAGCATGTCCTCCCTCTTGTAGTTCTGGGAGACCGGCAGACCGACGGCCTCGACCCGTTCGCCTTCATCGCTGAGGTAGACGACCTCGAAGATCTCTCCCTCGCCGACATGGGAATCCAGAAGGTTGCACCAGTACTCCTGAGATTGGACTCCCCGGGTCTCGATATAGGTGCCGAGGGACTCCAGTTCATGTTCCGCCCCCGCCAGCAGTGTCGTAATCCGCCCCGATATCGAGCCGGCAAGTACCTGATGCCGGACCGAGATACCTTCGTGGATCCGCGGGAGGGCCAGTTGCCACAGCAGCAACGCGACCATCAGCAGGGGGATGACGGCGATGAACGTCATCTGTATCCCCAGCAATTGTCCAAGCGGCCGTTGCGATGCCATGGATTCAGTCCTTGACGACAAATTGTCCGTTTTCAACGATGCTGATCGAGGCATGAGGTCGCGTTACATCACCGAACCGATCGAAACGAAACGAACTCTGCAGGCCTTCGAATTCCGGTATGTCCAGCAGGACCTGCTTCAGGTCTTTTCCCTGTTCCATCCTCTCCAGCGCCTTGAGAATGACGTTGATCGATTCGAAGGCATAGACCCCGGCGAATCCGGGCTCACGGTTGAATCTCAGCAGATATGCCTGCCGGAATTCCTTGTAGCGGGGATTGTTGCTGGCGCGATCGAATGTCTGGATGACGGTCACCCCCTCGACGGCGCGCCCGCCGAGTTCCAGGAGCCTCTCGGTTGCCCCCCAGTCCGCCAGGGTGATCGGAACCATGCTGTCGAGTTTGCGGATCTGTTGGCAGAGCAGCGCCGAATCAACGGAGTTGGCAATGATCAGGACCCCGTCCGGCCCACTCGTCAACGCCCTTCTCGCCAGCTCGATGTACTTCTCATCGCCTCCCGACACGAAGCTTACCTCGGTGACCATCTCGCCGCCTCCGGCGACGAAGGTCCGACGGAAGTTCTGCAGCCAGTTGACGCTGAAGGACCGATTCCCCAGGTCGTAGATTGCCGCCATCCGCCTCAGCTTTTTCTGGCTCAACTGGTACTTGGCATTTCTGGTCGAGAAATATCCGGTTGTCGATGAAACCCGGAAGAAATAATCGTCGAGGCCGGACAGTTCCTCGGTCGTGACGGTCGGGCTGACCATAAGGACTTTGTGCTCGTTGACGATCGGTGCCACCGCCACCCCCATGGCGCTCGTCATCGGCCCGACGATAGCCGAAACGCCAAGTTCGATGAGTTCTTCAACGACCCTGCGCGCTGCCGCCGGATCCTGGTGATCATCTCTGGAGATGATTTCGACGGGGTGGCCGGAAACACCTCCCGCCTGGTTTATCCGTTCCACCGCCAGTTGCACCCCATCCCGCCCGGTGATCCCGAGATCGGCAACCCTTCCCGAGATCCCACCGACATAGCCGATGCGCACAGGATCCGGAGGCGAACAGCCGGAGGAACCGCCGAGAAGGAGCAAAGCGGCCAGCAGCGCGAGCGGGAGCCGCTGCGCGCCGGAAACCAGGAAGTTACGGTGAACCTGAGACATGGGGTTCCTCTTCTATCCAAACCGGTAAAAAACAGGCCTCGGACGCGCGTGTTCATGAGCATGCAATTGCAGTCCCGGTGATATCCAGTCGGCCAGACGGTACGGCCGATCGGCCGCACAACAGCAACCATCATCGGCTAGGTCCAGTGTATATGCAAACTCAATTTGAATTCAAGGAAATGACGGATTCTCCGGCCGGCCCCGGACCCGGTCCGGACCCCTGATCGGCTGCCCTGCACGGCGCACTCCGGCAAGCCGTTGTATAAACATGACCGCCGCAGTGGAGCGTCGTTACCGGCATCAGAGGCCGTAACCAAATGGATGAATATGTCATGGTTATCTCGTAACTGCCCCTGAAGCTTTCGCTGTCCCGTTCCCGTCCACGGCTTTTTGCAGAATGAATTTGACAGGCATGGAGAAGAAGATCGACCACCTGAGGGATATTGAGAAGACGCGGGGATCACCAGAAGGTGAGAGAAGGTTGTGCCCGGCCCTGCACCGGGGCGGCAAAGACCAGCAGCGGCTCCGCCTCCACCCCCCTGAGGCCGAGGGAGAAGGCCCGGAAACGGCGCCGGCCGGCATCGATCGATGATAAGTCCAGACCTTCGATGATGAGGATATCCCGCCCCAGGAGGTGACGATGGGTGGGATGATCCGGCTGGTTGCGTTCGATCCCGAGTTGGTCGATGCCGACGAAACGCAGGGGAAATTGCGCCAGCCAGGCGGCACCCTCGCCGGTCAGCCAGGGAAAGTCGGGATCAAATCGCCGCAGCAGGGTCCGCCGAGTCTTGATGAACACCGCCTCCACCCCCGGCAGCGGCAGGTCGCGCACCTCGTCCAGGCCGATGCAGACCGGAGCCCTCGTCACATCGACCACCAGGGCGTCGAATTCGGCCGGGAACATCCGGTAATCGCTCGAACTTTTACCTCCCGGAAGCGCATGCAGGGGATAATCGATATGGGTGCCGGTGTGCAGCGGCAGGTGGAGGATGCTCTCATGCATCCCGTGCACAGCAAGTTCCCGGCTGGTCTCGATGACCGGCCGCTTTTGCGGATCATTCCTGTACACCGCCATGTCCTCGTGGATCGGCTGCGACACCGCTATCCAGTTCATCACCCCGCCCCTCCTTCGCCGCTGACCGTCATCGCCCCGGGTTCATAGATCACCGGGCTTTGGCCGCGGGCGGCACCGCGGATCCGGGCGGCACCGCGGATCCGGTCGGCAATCCGCCATTGCACCAGCAGTTCGGCAAAACCGGCGAACAGGGTCTTGTCGCCGG
Organism: Desulfoprunum sp.; assembly: GCF_053613775.1. NCBI lineage: Bacteria > Pseudomonadati > Thermodesulfobacteriota > Desulfobulbia > Desulfobulbales > Desulfobulbaceae > Desulfoprunum > Desulfoprunum sp. Next base: position 208,180 of record NZ_JBSHXH010000001.1, on the reverse strand, counting down.
CCAGGGCGTCCTTCAACAGCTTGACATAGGCCTCCGGCATGTCACCCTCGACCCTGCAGCTGTGGCAGTAGCGGGCCAGCACCGGTTCCAGCGCGTAACCGTAGCCTGGGACCTTGGAATTGAAACGGAAGAGGACTCCTTCCCGGGGATAGACCTCGATCACCAGTTCGTTGGCCTCCGCCGTCACCACTTCGCTGCAGTTCAGGCACATCGAATTCGGCCGGTAGCGGAGGCGGATTTCGGTGCGTTTTTCCCCCATTTTCTTGCCGGTCCGGAGGACAAAGACGGTGTCGGGCCACTGCCCGGTATCGACCCGCAAGGCAGCCTCGACATAGGTCTCCGTCGTCGACGCGAACCCCTCGGGTCCATAGCCCCGGTACTGGCCGAGAACGGGTGGGCGATCGGGGGCGAGGCCGACATGATGGAGAATGTCGATCTTGCGCCGGCGGACCGGCTCCGCCTCGAAGTTGTCCGGCGCCGCCATCGCCACCAACGCCAGCATCTGCAGGAGATGACTCTGGACCATGTCGTTGATGGCGCCGGCCCGGTCGTAATACTCGAACCGCTCCTCGGCCCCGGCGGTCTCAATGCTGGAAATTTCGACCGTTTCGATGGCCCGTCCGTTCCAGCTCTCGGAAAAGATCCGGTTGGCGAAGCGGATGGCGAGGACATTGCGGATCATCTCCTTGCCGAGATAATGATCGATCCGGTACACCTGCTCCTCGTCGGCCAGGGTCATCAGTCTGGCCTGGATCTCCTCGGCCGAGGTCCGGCTCTCGCCGAAAGGCTTTTCAAACAGCAACCGATGGTTGGAATCGCCACTGACAAAGAGGCCTGCCTGGTGGAGGCGGGTGGCGATGGTGACGAAGGCCTCGGGCTTGACCGCGAGGAAGAACAGCCTCCGTCCATCGACGGCAGGTTCCGTATCGCACCGGTCGCGCAGGTCGGCATAGGCCCAGGGGTCATCGAACTCCAGACGGTGGTAGCCGATCCGCGTCCGCAGGGGCTCGGACAGGTGATAACCGCCTTTTTTCTCCACCAGACGGCAATAGCCCCGCGTGTCCAGGGACCGTCGTCCGATGCACCAGATCCGGGCAAAGGGCAAATCCTCGCCATCCCATTGCTGCAAGGCCGGCAGGATCTTCCTGGTGGCCAGATCGCCGGTGGCGCCAAAGATAAACAGCAGCGCTCCCTTCTTTTCCATGGCTCACTCCCCTGCGTCGGCCACGACGCTGTGGCCGCCGAATTCGCGGCGCATCGCCGCCACGGTCTTCTCCGCATATCTCTCCCGGTCCTGGGATTTGAAGCGGGAGAACAGGGCAGTGGCGATCACCGGTGCCGAGACGCCGATACGCACCGCCTCCTCGACGGTCCAGTTGGCCTCGCCCGAGACCGCGACGACGCCCTGGATCGATTCCAGCCCCGGCTCCCGGGCCAGCGCCGCCGCGGTCATATCCATCAGCAGGCCGGAGACGATCGAGCCCCGCCGCCACACCGCGGTGACCCGGTCCGGTTCCAGGGGCAGGGGACTGTGGCGGAGGATATCCAGCCCCTCGCCGATCGCCTGCATCATCCCGTATTCGATGCCGTTATGGATCATCTTGACGTAGTGGCCGGACCCCGCCGGTCCGAGCAGGGCGCAGCCCATGCCCCCGCTCAGGGCGTTGAACACCGGTTCCAGCCCGGCATAGACCTCGGCATCGCCGCCGATCATCAGGCAGGCGCCGTGCCTGGCCCCGCCGGTGCCGCCGCTGGTGCCGACATCGAGGAAGCGGATGTCCCGGTCGCGCAGTTCCCGATGCCGCCGCCGGCTGTCACGGTAGTGGGAGTTGCCGCCGTCGATGATGCAGTCGCCGCCCTCGAGCAGGGGCAGCAGTCTGGCGATGGTGTCATCCACCGCCTGGCCGGCCGGCACCATCAGCCAGACGGCGCGCGGGCGGTGCAAGGCGGCGACGAATTCCTCCAGCCGGGCGAATCCCCGCACCCCCTCTCGTTCCAGCAGCGCCAGCTTCTCGCTCTTTTCCGTGTGGACGACGATAGCGAGCCCCTTGTCCCGCCCGTTCAAAGCGAGCGGCAGACCCATTTTTCCCATGCCGATGATGCCGAGTTCCATGCGCTTTCCTCCCCTTTCAGTTGTCACCCTCTACCGGCCCAGCCACCCCGGCCCATTCCGGCTCACGGGCTGCAGCCGCCGGCCCCGCCGCCTCCGCCAGATCCCGCATCAGGCGGAGCACCGCCAGTTCCTTGGCCTTGGCCTCGACGTCTACCGTCATCGACCGTCCCCGCCAGCAGACCGGCACATCATCCGGATCGATATAATCGGCATGCGGTTTCGGGTTGCCGCCCTGCCAGCCCAGACGCGGCGATGAGATATGGCAGTACTGTTCACCGCCGGTCGCCTGCCAGGTCGCCCCCGCCAGCCTCGTCGCCTCCTCGACCGACAACCCGTCCGGCAGGCAGCGGTGGTGGTGGACATCATAGACCAGGGGAATCCGCAGGCATTCGGCCAGCGGCAGCAGATCCCGCACGGTATATGCGGAAGGCGCCGATGCCGAGCCGCTGCACGGCCTTGACCGCCCGCAGCAGACTGTCGGCGTTGGCGACGCAGACCGCGGATAGCCGGTGCGGCCGGTCCTCGACAGCCACGTTCAGCAACGTCCTGGCCGTAATGGTCTTGAAGGAGATCGCTTCTGTTTTGAAAAGGCAGCACAAGCCCAGTCGCACACATCACCTCACCAGCTCCTCATCCATCCTGACATCGCCGCTCCAGTACGGCAACCTGCTGCAAATTGTTCTCTCTCGTTCTTTATACCTCGTACAAGCCCATGAATGACAGGTTTTTCAATGATAGCTATCACTATCATTTTCTTATTATAAAACTCCCATTGTATACATAGCTGCCAGACCTATAGTAGAGGCAAGGGAAGACAACAGGCAAGGATTCCCTGACAACGACAACAATTACACGAGAGGTGTATCATGAACGCTGATTTCGGATCCCTGGTATGGGTCAATGACAGGCAAGGACACGAATACGTCTGTATCGCCAGTGACAAGGCGGTCAACAGGAAAGAACTCGAAGCCCTGTCGGACAGCGAGCGGGCCGACTGCATCAACACCAACGACTTCATCGGCACCGACCGCTGGTAACGACATAAAAAGTTTGTCTTCGCGGATATCGACGACTTTCCAGAAATCGATGGCGTCGCCGACCCGCAGACTGTCAGGTGCCCGTCTGCCGCGGTTGAGACCGTAGCCGCCGGCCATTTTGTCCATCAGGCCGCGCAGACGCCAGAGGAAGGTATACCTGGACCAGCCGAATTTGCCGCCGCGCCGGCAGGCAGAGCGAAAGACATCCTGCTGCCTCTCGCCCCGGGCGAACGGCACAACCCGGACATCGCGCAGGACCGCCCCGGCCGGATCATCGTAATCGCGGATATCGCAGGCCCGGAGGGCGCAGCTGTCGCACCAGCGGCTGACGACCTGGTTGTGGGCCAGGTCGAGCTCGGCGGCGGCCACCGCCTCCCTGAAGTTCCGGGGCCGGACCTGCGGATAGTAGCGTGCGGCGTGGTCGTTCTGGAGGATGGTTTCGCTTTTCAGCCCCTCCACCAGGGCCGAGGCGATCTTGTAGGGAACCGGGGTGAAGAGGATCAGCCAGTAGGATGACAGCCGGGGCGAAAGGACCGGAACGGGGAGGATGACGCGCTTCAGCCCCATCGCCGCACCGGCCTGGCCGATCATGTCCTGGAAGCGGAGGGCCTCCCCGCCGATGTCGACCACCAGATTGCCGGCAACCTCCAGGTCGGCGGAATGCTGGAGGTAGGACAACACGTCGGCGATCGCGATCGGCTGCGTTCTGGTGCGGACCCACCGGGGGGAATCAGCAGCGGCAGTTTCTGGGCCAGGTTGCGGATGATCTCGAAACTGGCGCTGCCGAAACCGATGATCACCCCGGCCCGCAGCCAGATGGTCTGGATCTTGTCCGGCTCGGCCGACAGCACTTCCCCGGTTTCGATCCGGCTCAGCAGATGGGTGCTGGCGCTCTCTTTTCGGCCGAGACCGCCCAGGTAGACGATGCGGCGCACCCCGGCGGCGATGCAGGCGCGGCGGAAGTTCTCGGCGCTCTCCCGGTCGAGGCGGCGGTAATCCTCGCCCTCCCCCATCGAATGGATCAGGTAGAAGGCGCAATCGACCCCGTCCAGCGCGGCCGCAAGCGATGCGGCGTCGAACGTCGATCCCTCGCGGACGTCGACCCGCCCGGCGATCGCCACCTGGACCTTGTTGCGGTTGCGGACCAGCAGACGCACCCGGCAATCGCCGGCATCAAGCAGCCGATGGGTCAGGCGGCGGCCGATATAGCCGGTCGCGCCGGTGATCAGCACGGTTTTTGGGGTTGGATCGGTCACTTGCGTTCCTCCTTGGCCACACGGTTGATGGCAGGCGATACGATTCCCGCACACCTTCCGTCATTCGAGGGAGAGCAGATACGAGCGCAGGTTCTGCGCCGAGTGGGTCAACCCCAGTTTCCGGCGCAGGCTCTTGCGATAAAAATCGACTCCGGCGACCGAGAGGTTGAGCATGTCGGCGATCTCCTTGCTGGACCGGCCGTTGCGCACCATGCCGGCCACCTCGATCTCCTGCGGGGTCAGCTTGAGCGCCAGACTGGACAGCGATCGCAGGAACGGGGCGGTAATCTCCCTGATAGTGGTGTCGATGATCTCCGCCAGGGTCCGCTGCTTTTCCGGGAGATTGACCTGCAGCAGGCGTTCCACGTAGGGAAGGACCAGGCCGCTCGACATTGGCGAGGACGGTCGCCTCGATATGGCGGCGATCCTCCTCCCGCTGGCGCAGCACCACCTTGAGGGCGATATTGGTCTCTTCGAGGCGCTCGGCCTGCCGCCGCAGTTCGGCTTCCTTTCGCTCCAGTTCCTCCTGTGCGGCCATGATCGGGGTGATGTTGTCATGGGTGACGATCACCCGGTGGACCCGGGCATCGCGGTAGGGCACAACCCGGAGAGCATACCAGCGTTTTTCCTCCGGCGAGTGACAGGGGTACTGCATGAAGAACTCCTCGATCTCTCCCTGCATCACCCGCCGGATCCCTTCGGCCACCCGTCCCGCATCGATATCCTCCTCTGCGCTCGCGACCTGGCAGACGGAGAGATAGTTGATCCCGACGCTGTCGTAGGAATCCGGCATGCCGTTGCTGCGGCCATACTCCCGCCAGGCATCGTTGGTTTCGATAATAACGCCACGTTCATCAAGGATGGCGATATTCGCCGAAACGGAATTGACCACCACTTGGTACAGATCATCGCCGGCCATGAAATCGTCCCTCCGTTGCGGGTTGCTCTTCCTGTGGTCATATGGCCTGTCGGTCACGGCGTCAAGGATGAATTTGCGGGACATCGGGCTGCTGCGCCACGTTCGCCTGTGGAATCGTGGGAGGGAAGGTGGAACAGCAGGGATCGCCGCCGTCCCCCGATGATGGCGGGGCATCGCTGGATATCCTTGCTCCGTCAGGTATGCGGCTGGAGCGGAATCAGAGCATGACGATGAAGAGCGCGGCCATGGTGATCAGGAAACCGAAGGGCAGTACGACCATCCTCGACTCCAGATTGTCACCCTCCAGCACCCGATTGACAATCCGGTAGGTGGCGTACATCGAGGCGAGCAGACCGCCGATCACCGTCAGTGTCTGGAGAACGGCGGTCGAATCACGGCTGATCAGACGGGTGTCGCCGGTGGAAACCGGCAGTTTCAATGCCTCCTGGACAATCAGGACCAGATTCCAGGAATCCCTGACGAAGAACTCGAGATGGGCCGCCAGATAGCCGCCGAGAATGAGCGGGATGAAGCCGTAACCAAGCAGCGGCAGCAGCAGCTTCTTGTTGACCTTCAACGTGCGCGCCTCGACGGTGACCATCAGATGGTAGACCACCTGAAAGATCAGGATCATCGAGAAGAAGATCAGGCTGCCGACGACCGGGCCGGGCAGGTGGAGACCGTATCGTCCGCTCAGCTCCTGGATGGCCGTTATAAGCTCGGTATAGCTCTGGTGCAGGGCGAAGGGGAAGAAGATCGCCCCGAGGGAAACGATGAGGAAACTGTCCTCCCACCGCGGGGTCTGCAGGGTCCACAGTTCCTGCGGGGCCAGACGCAGGTTGAGATGGACCGCCCGGTGGGTGCAGCTCTTGATGCAGGCGGCGCAGAAAATGCAGTCCCGGTTGTTGTCGACCAGGTACGGATGGCGGAACATCGGGCAGCCGGTGTTTTCTTCGCCGCCGGCAAAACAGGTGTGGGTCTCGCAGCGGTTGAGGCAGACGTGGCGATTGGAACGCAGCTCGATGATCGAGGGCATCGCGAAGATGGCGTTGATCGCCCCCAGCGGACAGAGATAGCGGCACCAGGCCCGCCGGGAGTAAATGATGCTTGTCAGCAGCGAACCGAGGGTGATGACGAGGATGATCCAGCCGGTCAGCACCGGATTCTGATAGGAGTTCCAGACGACCTCGACCCACAGAACGAGGATGCAGAAGACGGCCATGATCCAGCCGGAGAACCGTTTGATGATCTCCGGCAACTTGCGCTGGGGCTTGAGCAGGTGCTGCGCCAGCAGGCCCGGCATGGCCAGGGTGCAGACGTTGCACCAGGTCCTTGCCAGAAAGAAGAAGGAGAAGAACAGCAGGGGCCAGCCGATCGACCAGCTCAGGGTGATGCCGAGGTTGCGCTCCGCCTCCTGCGGCCCGAAGAACAGGGTGACCACCGCCAGCAGCAGTATCGCGCCGACAATCATCCGGGGGACCCTGGGAAAAAACGGACTCCTGAGAATCCTGCTGATCCAGCCGATCCGCAGGATGTTGAACTCCCATTTGCCTTCGGTCTTCGGCAGGCCAAGAAGGATCTGGTTGGCGATGATCTCGTCCGTTTTCGCCAGCATTACCGCCCGCCGGATCACGCTCGAGAGCTCGGTGAGGTTGCCCGGCCAGTCGTAGTTCATCAGGAGGCCCAGTGTCTCCGGCGACAGCTTTTTGATCTTCTTGCCGAACTCCTTGCCGAACCGCTCGAGATAATGTTCGATCAGGCGCGGCAGGTCGCGCTTGTGCTCGCGCAGGGGCGGCACCCAGAAGTGCTGCCTGGCGAACAGAGCGAGCAGGCCCGGGAGCAGCTTGCCGTTTTCTTTCAGATGATCGAGATCCTGGTTGCAGACGAAAACGATCCGAGACTGCAGGACGATCGGCCGGTCGCTATCGGTATGGGTAAACGAGCCGCTGTCGATAGCCTGGAGAATCCTGTGCTGCAGGTTGGCGGCAAGCCGTTCGGCATGGGAGAAAACCAGGGTACCGCCGCAGGTCTGTTCCAGATAGCCGGCCTGGCGCGATTGAACGAAGGGGAAGGGGGTCTGCTCGTTGCCGAACAGGTCCTTGTAGAGATCGATCGGGTCATGCTGCCGCACATCGATCTCCATGTACGGACCATCCCTCCTGCCGCTCTGGTTGTGAACCTGGCGGGCAATGATGGCCTTGCCGGTCCCGGCCTCCCCGGTCACCATGAACGGCTCACTGTTGGCGGCGAACCGATTGATGATGATATGGGTCCGGCGGGCCGTCGGCGACTCGCAGATCGCCTTCTGCCATTCGGCGGCCTGCCCCTTGGCGCGGATCAGATTCGGGACCTTCTCCTTCATCAGGATGACCTCGTCGAACCCGCTCGTCGGCTCGGTGGCCGGCCGCAGACTGGAGAGCGTATCGGCCTGGTCGAGAAAGGCGACGCGCAGCCGCTCCGCCAGGATCGCATCGAGCTGCCGGTGGATGCGGCTGTTTGCCAGCAGCACGTTGCGGAAGGTCCGCCGGTCAAAACAGATCAGGGTCAGATCGGAGAGCGCGCGAAGGCTGAGGGAATGGGGCTTGCCGGCAAGCAGGCCGGTCTCGCCGAAATGACCGCCGGGGCCGATCCGGCCGACGATGCAGGTCCCCTTCTCGCCCCGCTCGAGGATCATCTCGGCCTCGCCGCAGGCGATGATATAGAACACCTCGCTGGCCTCGCCCTGCCGGTAGACGTACCTCCCCGCCGGGACCGTCTGGACGCGGCAGACCTCGCTGAAGGCGGCGAGGTCGGAGGCATCGACGTCGCGAAAAAGAATCGACCGCTGCAGGCTCTGTTGGATGTGTCCCTTGTTCATGCCGTACTTCGCCGCATTGATACGGGCCAACCGCTCGGGTCACCGACGGCCGTGATCCCACCCTCCGGCGTCCTGCCCGACCGGTCCTCCCCTCCGCCGGACTCAGAGCTGGAGATGTTTCTCGAGGATTTCCGCCAGCAGCGGGGCCACCGAATAGACATCGAGAAGGTCGTCGGAGACACAGCCGGGGTAGGTATCGGAGCCGATGATCCTGCTGATCGGGCTCTTCTTGAATTTTTCGCGCGAATCCCCCGCCATCACCAGATGAGTGGCCATGACGACCACATCGGCGGCCCCGGCATCGAGACAGCGCTGGGCGGTCTGGATGATCGAGCCGCCGGTGCGGATCATGTCGTCGCAGACCACTGCGGTCCGGCCATGGACGACGCTGGAGATCTGGCCGACGATGGTCTTGTCGGTGTCGAAGCGGTCCTTATCGGCAGCGGTATGCGGACAGTCGAGCATGCTCGCCAGCCGGGCGACCCGCTTCGAAAAGCCGTAGTCGGGCGAGACGAGGACGAAATCCTCCAGCCCCATCGACTGGATCTTCTCCACCGCCAGGCTGTCGGTCCAGACATGCTTGGTGCTGATCTCGCCGCCATGGGCGTGCAGCACCGCCTCGGAGTGGAGGTCGACGAAGGCGACGAAATCGGGCCTGGACTTGAAGATCTGGCGGGTGCGGGTGATCCCCTTCGGGATCTCGTGCGAATCGGGCTTGGCCCGCTCCATCGTCGAATAGCCGAGATAGGGGATGACCACGTTGATCGAGGCGGCGTTGCAGTACCGCCCGCCCTGGATCAGGTCGAGCAGTTCCTGGTACGAGTATTCGGTATGGGTGGCGCCGATGATGATCAGGTTCCTGCCGGAGATCGAACGGGGAAAGGCGTGATAGGTCTCGCCGTCGGCGAACCGCCGGCGCAGCATCTCGGAGAAGGGGACGTCCAGCCGGGCCGCCACCTTGCAGGCCAGATCGGTCGAGGCCTCGTTGGCCACCAGGATGATATCTTCCTTCAGCGACATCTCCTCCTCCCCCTGGTATTACAGCGCCGCGACAATGGCATCGCCCATCGCCGCCGTGCCCACCGCCCGGCTGCGATCGACGGCGATGTCGGCGGTGCAGATGCCCTGCTCCAAGGTCGTCTCGACCGCCCGATCGATGGCGGCGGCGGCCTCGTCCCAGCCGAAACCGTAGCGCAGCATCATCGCCGCCGACAGGATCTGGGCGATCGGGTTGGCGATGCCACGGCCGGCGATGTCCGGGGCCGAACCGCCGGCCGGCTCATAGAGACCGAAGCGGTCCTTGTTGATCGAGGCCGAGGCGAGCAGACCCATCGATCCGGTCAGCATCGCCGCCTCGTCGGAGATGATGTCGCCGAACATGTTGCCGCACAGCAGGACGTCGAACTGATGCGGGTCGCGGACCAGCTGCATCGTCGCATTGTCGACATAGATATGGTTGAGCTGCACGTCCGGGTATTCCTGTGCCACCTCGATCACGACCTCGCGCCACAGGACCATCGTCGTCAGGACGTTGGCCTTGTCGACCGAGGTGACGATTTTGCGCCTGAGGCGGGCCGCCTCGAAGGCCATCCGGGCGATCCGCTGGATCTCGAAGCGGCTGTAGCGCATCGTGTCGAAGGCCTGCTCTTCCGGTCCCTCGCCCTCCCGTCCCTTCGGCTGGCCGAAGTAGATGTCCGAGGTCAGTTCGCGGACGCAGAGGATATCGAACCCGTCACCGACGATATCGGGGCGGAGCGGGCAGGCGGCGGTCAGGGACTTGAACACCCTGGCCGGACGGAAATTGCAGAACAGGTCGAAATGCTTGCGCAACGGCAGCAGGGCCGCCCGTTCCGGCTGCTGCGCCGGCGGCAGGTTCTCCCACTTCGGCCCGCCGACCGAGCCGAAGAGAATGGCATCGCTTCCTTCGCAGAGGGCCAGGGTAGCCGCCGGCAGGGCCTCGCCATGCCGATCGATGGCGCAGCCGCCGACATCGGCGGCGGTAAAGGACAATTCGACGGAAAATTTTTTCTGCACCGCCTCGAGAACCTTGACGGCCTCGGCCATCACCTCCGGGCCGATCCCGTCGCCGGCCAGCACCGCTATCTTCTTCATTGGTATCACCTGAATAATATATATCGATTTCTTCCTTTCGGAACCTCTGGGTATGACAAACTGGTACGCTGCGTGCTCTTCTTTAACAGAATGCGGCCGGTTTGGCCAGTATCGCGTCACCGGTGGCGGCAAAGACCAGCAGCGCCCGCATGGCGCCGGAAAACGGCAGGGTTGTCTCGATCACCTCTTCGAGCGCGAACGCCAGGGTGGCGATGACGGGACCGGCGGCGGCGAGTTCTTCCCGCCATTTCGGCCCCTTCATGCAGACCAGCTTCAGTCCCGGCTGCGAAAACCGTCCGGCCATCGTCAAAAAACCGGCGATATCGGCAACGGCCCGGCTGGTGACATTGGTGAAGGGCGTCGTCGCGGGCAGCTGCCGTTCATCTTCGATGCGGTCGGCAACGATCGTCACCTCGTTCATCCCCAGGGTCCGGACGATATGACGGAGGAATGAGACCCGCTTGAGCCGCGGTTCGACCAGGGTCAGGAGCAGATCCGGCCGCACCGCCTTGCACGCCAGCCCCGGGAAACCGGCGCCGGTGCCGATATCGAGCAAACGGGCAGCGGGCGGCAGCAGCGGCAGCAGGGTCAGCGAATCGAGAAAATGACTTTCGACGACCTGCGCCTCCGGGGTATTCCTGGCGATCAGGTTGACCTTGCCGCTCCACCGCTGCAGCTCACGATGGTAAAGGGCCAGGGCGGCAACCGCCTCCCGATCGAGTTCCAGCCCCAGCGCCGCCGCTCCGCGCAGCAGGAGGTCCTGGAATGCCTCCCGCCGCCCCGTCTCCGGCCTACTCCCCATCCCCGAGCCGGACCGTCACCGAGGCGGCATGGGCGGTCAATCCTTCAAGACCGGCCAGGCGGCGGATATGGTCGGCGTCCTGAACCAGCGCCGTCCGGGAATAGGAGATGATCGAGCTCTTCTTGAGGAAGGTGTCGACCCCGAGGGCCGAGGCATAGCGGGCCGTTCCCATGGTCGGCAGGACGTGGTTGGGGCCGGCGAGGTAGTCGCCGGCCGCCTCCGGGGTATGATGGCCGAGGAAGATGGCCCCGGCGTGGCGGATATGGGGGATCTGGGACCAGGGATCGGCGATCATCAGTTCGAGATGCTCGATGGCGACGGCATTGGCCAGGGCGATGGCCTCGGGAAGGTCGGCCGCCACCAGGATGACCCCGCGGTCGGCCAGGGATTGACGGGCTATCTCCTGCCGCGACAGGGCGGCGAGCTGGCGCTCGAGTTCGGCCGGGACCCGGCCGGCCAGATCGGCGTCGGTCGTCACCAGCACCGACAGGGCCTGGGGATCGTGTTCGGCCTGGGCCAGCATGTCGGCGGCGACCGCAGCGGCATTGGCGCCGCCGTCGGCGACGATGAGGACCTCGGACGGCCCGGCGATCATGTCGATCCGCACCATCCCCGACACCTGGCTCTTGGCCTCGGCGACATACTGGTTGCCCGGTCCGACGATGACATCGACCCGCGGGATGGTCTCGGTGCCGAAGGCCAGGGCGGCGATGGCCCAGGCCGACCCGACCTTGTAGACCTCGGCGATGCCGATCTCCTGCGCCGCCACCAGCAGGTGGGGGCTGACCCCGCCCTTGTCGTCCGGCGGGGTCACCATCACCCGGCGGCCAACCCCGGCGATCCCCGCCGGAATGCCGTTCATCAGCACCGACGACACCAGCGGCGTTGAGCCGCCCCGCCCGCCGGGGACGTAGAGGCCGGCCGAATCGACGGGGCGGACCAGCCGACCGACGATGGCCCCGTCATTGCGGGTCTGCAGCCAGCTGTCCTCCATCTCCCGCTCATGGAAGACGCGGATCCGGTCGATCGCCACCTTCAGCGTGGCAAGAAATTCCTGGTCGACCTTGTCGTAGGCGGCCCGCATCTCCGTCTCCGTCACCCGCAGACCGGCGCCGGTCATCGCCGGGGCGTCGAACCGCCGGCAGTAGTCGAGTACCGCCGCGTCCCCTTCGGTCCGTACCCGCTGCAGGATCTCGGCCACGGCGGTGCGACAGGAGGAATCGGCGGCCTGGAACCGGTTAAGCAGGCTGGTGATCCGTTCCCGGCCCGCCGGGCTGGCTGTGGTTACTGGCACGATTGGCATAGTGTTTCCGTTTCTCTCTGAATCAGGCCCGAGGCCCGTTGGTTTTGGCGATTATGACGACAGCGGCGAAGTTCTCCATGACGGCAGGTCGCAACCGGCTGACGATTCCAGGTTCGCGGCAGTGACGGCACGAAGGGAAAGTATATTCAACTTCAAGGCAAGTGGAAACAGAAATCCTCGGTGCGCATGGATTGTCCCCGTCGCACAAGGTTGCCGGATCCAACCCGGCATGCCGGACCTTTATTTCACCGGTGGAAATGTTTACTGTTTTTCGATTGATGGCCATTTTGTCTTTTTTATCCTGAGAAAAGACAATATACTGAATTACTTGGAGGATGATCCGGCTCCCCGCCGACCAGGCGGAGATTGCCGCTGCATTCCTTCCTGATATTCTTTCTGCGGAGCAATCATGGATTTCGAACCGAAATGGGTCGCCTGGGAAATTACCCGCCGCTGCAACCTCAGATGCGTCCATTGCCGCTCCTCCTCCCTGCTCGAGGCCGGGAATCATCCCGATTTTTCCCTTCACCAGGCCCGACTGGTCCTTGACGACATCGCCTCCTATGCCAGCCCGGTCGTGGTCCTGTCCGGCGGCGAGCCGCTGCTGCGCCCGGACGTCTTCGATATCGCCAGGCATGGAACCGCCCTCGGGCTGCGGATGTGCATGGCGACCAACGGCACCCTGGTGACCGAGGCGGTCTGCGACGGGATCAAGGACAGCGGCATCAAGATGGTCTCCCTCAGTCTCGATGGCGCCAGGGCCGAGACCCACGATAATTTCCGCAACCAGGCCGGGGCCTTCGCCGGCACCATGAACGCCATCCGCCTGTTCAACGAGCGCGGCATCCCCTTCCTGGTCAATTCCTCCTTCACCGTCCGCAACCGGGAGGAGATCCCGGACATCTACCGCTTGGTCAAACAACTCGGCGCCAAGGCCTGGTACATGTTCATGATCGTGCCGACCGGCCGCGGCGAGGACATCATGGACGAGCTGATCCCGGAGAACATCTACGACGAGATCCTCGATTGGCATTACCGGGTGGAGAAGGAAGAAGACGAGTTGCTGATGCGGCCGACCTGCGCCCCGCATTACTACCGCATCGTTCGCCAGAAGGCGAAGGAGGAGGGCTCCTCCTTCAAGCGTCGGAACCTGCAATTCTCGACCGGCGGCTCCAAGGGCTGCCTGGCCGGCCAGCTGATCTGCCTGATCGACGTCGACGGCGAGGTCCTGCCCTGCAGCTACTTCCCCAAATCGGCGGGCAATGTTTTTCGGACCCCGTTCCGGGAGATCTGGGAGAAATCCGAGCTTTTCCTGCAGCTCCGCGACTTCAAGAGTTACAAGAACAACTGCGGCAGCTGCGAATACGTCGGGGTCTGCGGCGGTTGCCGGGCCAGGGCCTACGCCATGACCGGCGACTATCTCGCCCAGGAGCCTTTCTGCAGCTATATCCCGCTCAAACTGCGGCGGGAACACGACAAGACGGCCACCACTCCCGGCACTGGCAAACTGCCGGTGGCGGAACGGCCATGAACCCCACACCGGTGATCACCATGAACGATACCTTTCTCAAGGCCTGCCGCGGCGAGAAGACCGATTACACCCCGATCTGGATGATGCGCCAGGCCGGCCGCTATCTCCCGGAATACCAGAAGGTGCGGGGCAACGTCTCCTTCCTCGAGCTGTGCAAGACACCGGAACTGTGCGTCGAGGTGACCCTGCAACCGGTGGATCTCCTCGACATGGATGCGGCCATCCTCTTCTCCGATATCCTCATCCCGATCGAGGCCATGGGAGCCAGGCTGGAGTTCCACGAAGGACAGGGACCGCTCCTGCCGGACAAGATCAAGACCGATGCGGCGATCGATCGGCTGATCGTCCCCGATCCCGACGCGACGATGCCGTTCGTCATGGAGACCATCCGCCAGCTGCGCCGGGAACTCAAGGTACCGCTGATCGGTTTTGCCGGCGCCCCCTTCACCTGCGCCACGTACATCATCGAGGGCGGCTCGTCGAAGACCTTCTGGGAAACGAAGAAGCTGATGTACACCCAGCCCGAGGTCTTTCACCACCTGATGGACAAAATCACCCGCACCATCCTCCTCTACCTCGAGGCCCAGGCCAAAGCCGGAGCCCAGGCCCTGCAGCTGTTCGACACCTGGGCCGGCATCCTCGCCCCCTGCGATTTCGAACGATTTGCCCTCCCCTATGTCCGGGAGATCATCATCGGGCTGCGGCAGACCGGGCTGCCGATCATCTATTTTGCCAACAACGGCGCGACATTGCTCGACCTCTCGGTCTCTTCCGGAGCCGACGTCATCGGCCTCGACTGGCGGATCAACATCGGCGAGGCGGTGCGGCGGGTTGGCCGCAAGGCGGTGCAGGGCAATCTCGACCCCTTCGCCCTGCTGCTGCCGAAGGACGAACTGCGCCAACGGATCCAGGGCATCCTCGACGGGGCGAAGGAGGCCTTCGGCCATATCTTCAACCTCGGCCACGGCATCCACCAGTTTACCCCGCCGCAGCAGGCCAGAATCGCCGTCGATGCGGTGCACGAACTGAGCCGCAGACGATGAACCACGACCGGCAGCTGCAGATGAATGTCCCGACCATCGCCCAGTGTGTCGCCTACATGGACGATTTCGCGATGTATGCCAACATCCGCGACCACTCCTTCATGGTGGCGAAGGCGGCCGCGGCCCTGCTGGAGGGATTGAAGCGGGCGGACAGGGTCGATTGCCCCCTGCCGCCGGATGACCTGGTGATCGCCGGGGCCCTGCTCCATGACATCGCCAAGACCCTGTGTCTCAAGGAAAACTGCCGTCATGCCGAGGTCGGCCAGGAGATCTGCCGGGATCTCGGCTACCCCGAGATCGGCGAGATCGTCGGCGAGCACGTGGTCCTCTCCGATTTTTCCATCGAACGTTATCGCCGGGGCATCTTCACCGCCGGCGAATTGGTCTACTACGCCGACAAACGGGTGCGGCACGATGTCGTGGTGCCGCTGGAAAGCCGCCTGGCATACATCCTGGAGCGGTACGGGGACAACGATCCCCTCAGGGAGAGGATGATCGTCACCAACTTCAGGCGCTGCCAGGAACTCGAACGCCACCTCTTCGAATTCCTCGACTACCTGCCCGAAGAGCTGCCCCGTTTCATCCCCACGGCCCTGTCTGCAGCCCGGAAAGAACCCAGCCGATCTTATCTGTAGTTCCTCTTCAGTTGATACCGGGATCGGCTGCAGTGAGGAGCCACTCCGGACCCAACGATCGGATTGACCATTCCTATCGCGAATAATTCCGTTGCATTCGACCGGGAATTGGAACAGGCGGGCGAAGTCCGGATCTTTTTCGCTCGTGGATTTACATCCCGGTCGCCAGAAAATGGGCGATCGATCGAACGATTGGATGGAGGACTGCTCCGATCACATCCCGATCGAGCAGTCTGGCCACGATGAACCAGGCAAGCAGCAGGAACGGGCTGACCAGACAGAAATAGCGCACCATCTTAGCAAAACCCTCGCCGCCGTGGAAGATGGCGCCCACGATTGATGACCCCGGCAGCGGATATATGCATATGCAACCGTAGACCGCCATCATCAGGTTGACGACAACGACGGACGAGAAGGCCTTGTCCTCGAACCCGAAATTCGTGAGCAACGCATAGATGCTGGCGGCAATGCTGGCCATCATGAAATTGCCCAGAGGACCGGCGAGCCGGCTCAACATCAGATAGACACGGGGATGCCTGAAATTGGCCACATTGATCTTAACCTCTTTCGCCCAGCCGAAACCGGCGACGAAAAAACAGAGGGTGCCTATGGGATCGAGATGGAGAAAGGCATTGAATTGGAATCGCGTTCCCCCGCCGGGCTGCCGGTCGCCAAGGAGGGTGGCGGCCAGACCCTGGCTTTCGGCGCTGACAGTGACGGCGACGAGGACAGCGACGCAGAAGATGGCGACATCCTCCACCGTCGATCCGGGAAGGTGCAGCAGGAAAGGCACGGGTACGGCAAGCGGTGCAGGCATCGTTCTCTCTTTATGTTTCGACAAAAAACGGGAGGGCGAAGGCCGCAGGACTGACCTCCGCCCTCCCAACAGGCAGATATTCAACCGAATATGCCCGTTATCCTACCATCTTCTTGATCTCCTCGACAACCTCTGGATTGGCCAGGGTCATGACGTTGCCGACATCACCGTGGTTGGAGATGGCACCGAGAACACGCCGCATGATCTTGCCGGAGCGGGTCTTGGGCATATCCGGCACAATCCAGATCCTGCGGCATTTGGCGATCTTGCCGATCTGGTAGGTGATGGCGTCATCGATCTTCTTGACGATCTCATCCGAGGCCTTGAAACCAGGTTTCAGGGCGACGTACAGATCCGGTTCCTTGCCCTTGACTTCATGGGCGACCGGCACAACCGCAGCCTCGGCGACCTCGTTCACGGTCAGGGCCGCCGACTCGATCTCCTTGGTACCGAGACGATGCCCGGAGACGTTGATGACGTCATCGATCCGGCCGAGGATACGGAAATAGCCGTCCGGTGCCTGGACTGCGGCGTCACCGGTCAGGTACGGCCAGTCGCGCCAGTCTTTGCTGTCGGGGTTCTTGCAGTAGCGCTCGAAGTAGTTCTTGACGAATCGGGGCCGATCGCCCCAGATGGTCTGGAACATGCCCGGCCACGGGTTCTGGATGCAGATGTTACCGGCCTTGCCGGAGCCTGCAGGCAGTTCGTTACCGTCCTCATCAAAGATGACCGGGTGGATACCCGGTACGCCTGGGCCGGCGCTGCCCGGTTTCATCGGCTGAAGACCGGGTACGGTCGAACAGAGGAAACCGCCGGTCTCGGTCTGCCACCAAGTGTCGACGATGACCGCCTTCTCCTTGCCGACCTCTTTCTGGTACCACTTCCAGACCTCGGGCTCGATGGGCTCGCCGACCGTGGTCATGTGCTTGAAGTTGTAGGTGTACTTGGCCGGCTCGTCCGGTCCGACCTTCCGCAGGGCGCGGATAGCCGTCGGCGCGGTGTGGAAGATATTGACATCGAGGGCCTGGGCGATACGCCAGCAGCGGCCGGCATCGGGATAGGTCGGCACGCCCTCGTAGATGACCGTCGAAGCGCACAGGGCCAGCGGGCCGTAGACGATAAAGCTGTGGCCGGTGATCCAGCCGATATCGGCCATGCACCAGTAGACATCCTCGGGATGGATGTCCTGGATATATTTCGACATCGCCGTGACATAGGCCAGGTAACCGCCGGTGCCGTGCTGGCAGCCCTTGGGCTTGCCGGTCGTACCGCTGGTATACATCAGGAACAGCGGATCTTCCGACAGCATCCTCTCCGGCTCGACCCTGACCCCGTAATACTTCTTCAATTCATCATTGACGATAATGTCGCGGCCCTCAACGGCTGGGGTATCCGATGAGTTCTTGCCGGGATAACGCTGCCAGACCAGAAGGGTATCGACCTTCTGGCCGCCTTCGGCGGCTATCTGGCAGGCTTCTTCATCGACGGCCTTGTGATTGAGCAGCTTGCCGCCGCGGTAATAGGCGTCCATCGTGATCAGGACCCGGCTCTGGGAGTCGACGATCCGGTCGGCGCAGGCGCTGGCCGAGAATCCGCCGAAGACCACCGAATGGATGACGCCGAGACGCGAGCAGGCCAGCATGGTAATCGGCAGCTCGGCCGACATCGGCATGTGGATCGTCACCCGGTCGCCGCGTTTGAGCTTCGCGGTGTCGCGCAGCAGGGCGGCAAACTCGTTGACCCGGACATACAGTTCCTGATAGGTGATGTGCTGAATCGCCTCTTCCTCCAACTCGGAGACAAAATGGATCGCGGTCTTGTTCTTGTTGGCCTTGAGATGACGGTCGATGCAGTTGTAGCTGGCATTGATCTGGCCGCCCCTGAACCATTTGAAACAGGGGGCATCGCTGGTGTCGAGGACCTCGTCCCAGTACTTGTACCAGGTGAGCATCTCCGCGAATTCAGTATAGTAATCGGGAAAATTCTTCAGGGCAAACCGCTCGAAGATCGATTCATCCGTCAGGTTGGCCTGACCGATAAACCCCGGCGATGCATGATAATATGCTTCTTCCTGCCAATGGACGGCGATTTCAGCTTCTGATGTTTCGACTACATCTTTCGTTTTTTCAGACATATACGTACTCCTCATTACGTAATGGATGAACCCTGTGGGCAAGAATGGGCCAACTTGACCACCCTGCCCGTTATCACTCACGCCACGACAGTCTCACCGTGGTACATCGGTCTTCTGGTCAACTTAGCGAGTACGACAGCCGAGACCAGCAACGCGCCGGAGATATAAAAGGCCATATCCAGGCTTCCGGTCAGATCCTTGATGGTGCCGCCGAGACGGGCCATGAAGAAACCGAGCCCCCAGCCGAGGAAGATCAACCCGTAGTTCACACCGAGATTCTTCGGACCATAGAAGTCAGCGGCAAAGGACGGCATCAGCGACAGTCCGCCGCCGTACTGCCAGTAGGCGATACCAACGGCCAGGAACAACAGCGGGATGCTCCCGGAAGTCATGATATATGGCAGCGAGAACAGACAGATAGCCGATACTCCGCAGTTGAGGCAGTAGGCGTTGAGCCGGCCTATCTTGTCCGAGTAGAAACCGGTGCCGACGCGGCCGCTGGCATTGATGAGCCCGCCGAAGGACACGAGAATCCAGCTGTTGGCGATAAGGAATGGCGAATCCTTGGCCGCCTCCTTGAGGATCTTGCTGGCAAAGGCGATGATCAAAAGGCCGGACTGGGTGGTCAGGATGAACATGACGACCAGGGCATAGAACTGCCAGGTCTTGACGATCTCGCCCGGTTCCCAGTTGGTAATGGTCGAACCCTTGGTCGCAATACCTGCTCCGGCCAGGGTCGGCGGAACATAGCCGGCCGGAGGAGTCTTCAGCAACTGCCCGGCGACGATACATACCACGGCGAAGAGGACTCCCAGGGTCACGAAACTTCCTGTAAGGCCGAAGTTCTTGATCAGATAATTGGCGAGCGGGCCGACATACAGGGCGGCGCCGCCATAGCCGCCGACCACGATACCGGCGATCAGGCCCCGTCGGTGTGGTCCGAACCATTTCAATGCTGCCGGGGTGGGAGCGGCATAACCGATGCCCATACCGATACCGCCGAAGATTCCGAAGCCGATGATCAGGCCGGTATAACTTTTCATCATTCCGGCAATGATACAACCTGCCGCGAGAAGAAGACCGCCCAGGGTGGCGCCGAACTTCGGGCTGATCTTATCCTGAATTTTACCGCCGGGGATCATCAGCAAAGCAAAGATGATGACACAGAGAGAATACGGTGTTGAAGCCTGCGCATTGGTCAGATAAATCCAACCTTCATTGAGGCCGGTCATCGGCTGACCGGCTTTTTCCACATCGGTCAGGGCAGTCCCCCACATGCTCCAGGCGTAGAGGATGCCCAGACAGAGATTAATTGCCGTTCCGGCAAGAACTGTCACCCACGCTTGCGTTGGTTCTTTTTGCATCGTCTGCCCCATTTCCCACTCCTTTATCGAAAAGTTAAGTTTAAGAGAGCAAATAAAGCTTCAGGTCCTGCGGTTTTTTATTAATCCACCTCCTTTTTTAAGTATTCCATGTGGCACCCTTGCTTCCCATCTCAGCCAGAAACAACGCGTTTATATTGTATCAATCTGTTATCACAGATTATTTATCAACCAAAGGGCAATAATACTGCTCCATCAGGTCAAGCGCATGCTTTTACCGGTCGTTCTTCAACCTTTACTGACGGAAGATGTGTTGCACGAGAGAAACCGGTTTCAAAAAAATACCAATCGAAAACCATTTCTCCAGTAAATCGGATAACAAACGGATCAGTCGCAATCCGTGAAGCCAGCTTTTTCCTGCAACTACAACAAAGCGCTTTCAGGATCTGCAAAGATAAGGATACCGGCCACCTCTCCTGATGGTGACCTGGATGCACTTATCAATTTTGTAAATGAAGTATATACATCAATTTTACAAATAAAGTGCATTAAGTATTTAGATAAACCATTATTCCATAATTTTTCATTCGTCAACTATTTTTCACAAAGAAAAAGTGAGACTAATTCTCATCTTATCTTTCTCAATGCAACTCATCCGCTTTACCTGCGGGATGGTATCCTTGTAGACCAGGTATCAACGGGATGCGCTGCAGATCGCCGCCAAAATCAATTTCGTTTGAACTAAATTGATGGATGATGTGAGTAAAACAAAAAACCGCCAGGGATCCTCAAGATGATGGAAACTTCTTCGCCAATGGTTGTATCGCAAAGTACTTTACGATAGGATCGAGAAAGAGGTTCGAGGAACGTTCATGCATCGGCGCTCATCACCTCCGATAACCGGCCCGGACATATTTCGCCGATCTCAAAGCCGAGGGGACTTGGCGACAAGAGTGCCGGCACTCCGTGGCAACTCCATCCTGTCGGCGGAGATCCCCACGGTTGCAGTTGCGTTGCCGCCACCCCTCTTCTTGTGGCAAAACACCGTGATACATATCTGAACACATGGGAATTGTTTACTTTTGTCGTCAAACTGGGTATTCTGGCGGGATGAGTTCAATCCGGTCGTTCATCAGGCCCTCGAATTCACGGAGATTTCAAGAACACCCAACAACGCCTGCGATAAAATTGCACTGCCGCCAGAGAGGAACACAATGAGTCTACAGGAAACAATCCAGGCGGAGTTGAAGACCGCCATCAAGGCCAGAGACGCGGCCAGAACCGGCGCGGTCCGCATTCTGATCGGTGAATTCCAGCGTCAGCCGCAGAAAACCCTGACCGATGATCAGGTGATCGCCATTATCAAGAAATTGATCAAATCCGAAAAAGAGTTCCTGGCATCGGCAAAACAGGAGACATCCGATTTTCTGACGATCATGGAAGGCTATCTGCCCCGTCAGGCCGGCAGGGACGAAATCGTCGCCTGGATCAATTCCAACATCGATTTCTCGACCTACGCCAACAAGATGCAGGCGATGAAACCGATCATGGCCCATTTCGGCAGCGCTGTCGATGGCAAGACGGTCAAGGATATTCTCCGGAACATGTGATAGCGGCTCTTTCCGGTCGATGGCCGGACAGGATCCAGGTCGGCGAACATCGCACCGGGGGATGAGCGACAGGTCATCCTATTCTGCCGAATAACAGCAATCACTGCAGCAGAGTCCAACCGGACGCCGACCGCTCCAACCCTCCCGGCCGTCTCGATCTCACATCCTGGCGCTACCGTACGGCCGCCGGCCGGTTCCGTCTGTGCCGGGGTGCCGATATGCCGTCACCAACCAATCCGTGAAGTGAACATGGGAATTGCCGCCGACATCGCCATCATCGTCGTCGCCGCCCTGCTGGGCGGTCTCATTGCCCAGAGGCTCAGGCAGCCCCTGATCCTCGGCTATATCCTCGCCGGCATCCTGGTCGGCCCCAACACCGGCGGGATCACGGTCTCGGAGATCCACGACATCGGACTGCTGGCGGAGATCGGCGTCGCCCTGCTGCTCTTCGCCCTCGGCCTCGAGTTTTCCTTCCGCGACCTGCAGCCGGTCCGCCATGTCGCCCTGATCGGGACGCCGATCCAGATGCTGCTGACCATCGCCTACGGTTACGCCGCCGGCCGCTGGCTCGGCTATGACCGCATCCCCTCGCTGTGGATCGGATCGATCATGTCGCTCTCCAGCACCATGGTGATTCTCAAGACCATGATGGCGCGCGGCCTGATGGGAACCCTGTCGAGCCGGGTGATGATCGGCATGCTGATCGTCCAGGACCTCGCGGTCATCCCGCTGATGATCATCCTCCCCCAGATCAGCGACCCCGAGGCCGGCCTGCCGCTCGTCGCCTGGGCCGCCTTGAAGGCCGCCGCCTTCCTGGCGACGATGGTCGTCGTCGGCACCAGACTGATCCCCCGACTGCTGACTTACATCGCCTCCTGGAACTCGCGCGAACTCTTTCTCCTCTCGGTCACCGCCATCGGTCTCGGCGTCGGGTACGCCACCTACCTGTCCGGCCTGTCCTTCGCCTTCGGCGCCTTTGTCGCCGGCATGATCCTGAGCGAGTCGGAGTACAGTCACCAGGCCTTAAGCGAGATCATCCCGCTGCGCGACATCTTCGGCCTGCTGTTCTTCGTCTCGGTGGGGATGCTGCTCGACCCGTCCTTTCTCTTCGCCCACTTCAAGGAGATCCTGCTGCTGGTGCTGCTGATCGTTGTCGGCAAGGGGTTTATTTTTGCGACTTTGGTCAGTTTTTTCGGCTACGGCAACGTTATCCCCCTCGCCGTCGGCTTCGGTCTGTTCCAGATCGGCGAGTTCTCCTTCGTCCTGGCCGGCGTCGGCCTGAGCAGCAAATCGATCGACAACGATCTTTACGCCCTGATGCTCAACACCGCCATCTTCACGATGCTCCTGACCCCGGCGTTGTCGAGCCTGACGGCACCCCTGTACGCCCTGAAGAAAAAATGGTTCCGCCATGAAATCCTGCAGACCGTCAACATCCCCGAATCGGGACTGCACGACCATGTCGTCATTGCCGGCGGCGGCCAGACCGGGGCCTATACCGCCCAGGTTCTGAAACACCTGGGCCTCGATTTCGTCATCATCGAGTTCAACAGTCTCCAGGTCGACCATTTCAAGGAGATCAAGATGCCGCTGGTCTTCGGTGATGCCAGCCAGCATCTGGTGCTCGAGGCGGCCTCGATCGAGAAGGCCCGGCTGCTGATCATCACCACCCCCTCACCGATCACCACCAAGACCATCGCCGAGCAGGCCCTGGCGCTCAACCCGGGGCTGCATATCGTTGCCCGCTCGGGCGGGCGGGAACACATGCGGCTGCTGCGGGATCTCGGGGTGCGCGGGGTGGTCCAGCCGGAATTCGAGGCCGGGCTGGAGATCACCCGTCAGGCCTTGCTGGAAATGAATGTTGCGGACAGCGATGTCCGTCATTTCACCGATCTGGTGCGCGAGAAGCTCTATGCCCCCTTTCTGGCGGAAGAGGAGAAATCGGCATAAACGGCCAGTCAGTTCCCGGGAATCGTCACCGCTCCGGACACCAATCAAGCCATCGTCGCCAGCGTCTTGCGGAACCGCGCCAGGGAAAGGGCGAATAAGGACAGCCCAATCAGAACCAGGCTGATGAACTGTGGCCACACAACCTCGAACCCGGCACCACGATACAGGATCGCCTGGGCCAGCATAACGAAGTGGGTATTCGGCGCCGCGAGCATGCCTGCCTGGACAAAGCCGGGCATGCTTTCGCGGGGGGTGACGCTCCCGGAAAGGATCTGCAGCGGCAGCAGAACCAGCATCAGCAGCAGGCCGAATTGCGGCATCGTGCGCGCCAGCGTACCGAGAAAGATCCCGAGCGACGTGGTGGCGAACAGATGCAGCGCCGTTCCGCCGAGAAAGAGGGGGATAGAGCCTTCGATCGGAACCTTCAGCAGTCCCTGGACCACAAAGAGCAACGAACAGGCCGAGGCGACGAGGACCACCAGCGCCATTGCCCACACCTTGCCGGCCATGATCTCGAAGGGGGTGACCGGCATCACCAGCAGGTGCTCGACCGTGCCATGTTCGCGCTCGCGGATCAGAGCCGCTCCGGTCAGGACGATGGAGAGCATGGTAATACTGCTGATGATTTCCATGACACCTCCGAACCATGTCTTGTTCATCTCGGGGTTGAAACGCGCCCGCAAGACCAGATCCACTGTCGGGGTCGCATTCGACCGGTAGCCTTGCACAAAGGCGCTCACCTCGCTGCCGATAATGGATTGGACATAGCCGTTGCCGGTGAAGGCCTGGCTCATCCTGGTGGCGTCGATATTGAGCTGGATGGCGGGAGCGCGTCCGGCCAGCACGTCACGCTGGAAATCCGGTGGAATATTGACGGCGAAGGTATCCAGGCCGGCATCCATCCGGGCGTCCATCTCCGCCTGCATGATCAACGCCGGCGGGGCGAAGTATGGCGGATAAAAGGCGTCGATAATTCGCTCTGACAGCTGGGAGCGGTCCTCGTCGACAATGGCGATGGGCGCCTTGTGCAGGGTCTCGGGCATGGCCGTGGCGGCAGTGTAAATGGAAAAGCTGAAAGAGTAGACGATCAGCACCACCATCATCGGGTCACGCAGCAGACTGCGCAGCTCTTTGATGCCGAGGTGGAGAATGTTGGCGGTGCGCATGATCAATGCTCCTGTTTCCTGAGCAGGACTGTGCCCAGAACGATCAGGATGGGCACGGCCAGAAGCAGAGGAACAAACGAAGCCTGGAGATCATGGAACCCGAGTCCCTTGGAGAAGGTCCCGCGTGCGATGGTCAGGAAATGGGTGGTAGGGTAGACCCCGCCGATGGCGGCGCCGACCCCTTCCAAGGAAGAGACCGGATCGATCATCCCGGAGAACTGGACCGCCGGCAGGAGGGTCAGGACGGCAGTTCCGAACAGGGCAGCCACCTGGCTGCGCATAAAGGTCGAGATCACCAGCCCGAACCCGGTGGCGGCAATGACATACAGAAGTGCCGCAAGTGCCAGGGTCGGAAAATTTCCCTTGACCGGGACTTGAAACAGGGCAACTGCCAGCATGGTCAGAAGCAGAAAGTTGATCATCGCCAGCAGCACATAGGGTATCTGCTTGCCGAGCAGGAACTCCAGCCGGGTCACCGGGGTGACGTAGAGATTGACGATGGAGCCCAGCTCCTTTTCCCGCACGACCGACAACGCCGACAGCATGGCCGGAATCATCATCAACAGCAGAGGAATCACTGCCGGCACCATGGCCGGCAGGCTTTTCACATCCGGATTGTAGCGGAAGCGGGTCTCGATCGTGGCCGCTCCGGCGGTTACCTTGGTGCCGGAGGCCTGTCGCGCCATGGTCGACAGCCAGTGGGAATGCATTCCCTGGACATAGCCGCGTACCGTTTCAGCCCGGGTCGGCATGGCCCCGTCAATCCAGGCGCCGACGGCAACCGGAGTGCCGCGTTGCATGTCACGGGCGAAGCCGGGCGGCAGTTCGATGGCCAAGCTGATCTCACCGGCCCGCATGCGCTGATCCAACTCAGCGTAATCACTGATAGGAGGACGTTCGATGAAGTAGCGCGAACCGGCGAGATTGAGGACGTAATTGTGGCTGGTGGCGGTTTGATCCCGGTCGAGCACCGCAAAGGCGAGATCCTCAACATCCAGGCTGATGCCGTAGCCCATGACGAACATCAATATGACGCTGCCCAGCAAAGCCAGGGTCAGGCGGATCGGATCCCGTCGCAACTCAAGGGATTCTCGCCGGGTATAGCTGAGCAGGCGACGGAGACTGAACCAACCGCTCGGTGCAGCCAAGGCCGGGGGCTGCTCCCCGAGCCGGGGAGCAGCGACGGCCACCCTCCCGGCAGCCGCTGCAGGCCTCTTCTCGCCTGTATCAGCCGCCTCTTCAAGATAGCTGATGAAGGCCTCCTCCAACGTCCTGGTCCCGCGCTTCTCGATCAGCGCCGCCGGTGCATCGCTGACCAGCACCCGGCCCGCGTGCATCAACGAGATCCGGTCGCACCGTTCGGCCTCGTTCATGAAATGGGTGGAGATGAAGATGGTCACCTTGTCCCGGCGCGCCAGGTCGATCATCATCCGCCAGAAGGCGTCCCGGGCAATCGGATCAACCCCCGAAGTCGGTTCGTCGAGGATCAGCATCTCCGGCCCGTGGATCATCGCCACCGCCAGGGAGAGCCGCTGTCTCAGGCCAAGCGGCAGGGCGTTGGGGAGGCTCTCCAGAACCTTTTCCAGACCGAAACGCCGCACCATCTCCTGTACCCGAGTGGCAATACGTTCTTCCGGTATTTTGAACAGGCGGGCATGGAGGACCAGGTTCTGCCGCACCGTCAACTCGCCATACAGGGAGAAGGACTGAGTCATATAGCCGACCCGCCGCCTGGTGTCGATATCGTGCGAGTCCACCGGACGGCCGAACAGCCAGGCTTGTCCCTCGCTGGCGGGCAACAGGCCGGTGAGCATCTTCATGGTGGTGGTCTTGCCGCAGCCGTTGGAACCGAGGAAGCCGAAGATCTCTCCCCGGTCGATTCGGAAGCTTACATGATCGACGGCGGTGAAATTCCCAAAGCGCATGGTCAGGTCGTGGGCCTCGATGGCAGCTTCTCCGGTTGCGTCGTCCTGACGGGGCGGGATGATGACCGATTGGTGGCCGTCCCGCTGCGACTGAGGCAGCAGGGCGATGAACGCCTCCTCCAGCGTCGCGGCTCCGGTCTGCGCCAGCAGTGTTTTCGGGGCGCCGGTGGCAAGAACCCGCCCGCCGTTCATCGTCACCAGCCAGTCGAAACGCGCTGCCTCCTCCATGTAGGCAGTGGCTACCAGTACGCTCATGCCCGGCTGTTTGCTCCGAATACGGTCGATCAGCCCCCAGAACTGGCGTCGCGACAACGGGTCGACGCCGGTTGTGGGCTCGTCGAGGATAAGGAGTTCCGGATCGTGGATCAGGGCGCAGCAGAGCCCCAGTTTCTGTTTCATGCCGCCGGAGAGCTTACCGGCGGGACGACCGGCAAAAGGCCCCAGGCCGGTTGTCTGCAACAGCTCATTGATGCGCCGTTCACGCTCCTGACGGCCTTGGCCGAACAAACGGGAAAAAAAATCGACATTCTCGAACACCGACAACGTCGGATAGAGATTCCTGCCCAATCCCTGGGGCATGTAGGCCACCTGTGGGCAAACCGCCTGACGATGGCCCCTGTCGGCCATGCTGCCACCCAGCACATGAACCTGACCGGACTGGATCCGTTTTGAACCGGCAATCAGTGACAACAGCGTCGACTTGCCTACGCCATCGGGGCCGATGACCCCGACCATGCAGCCGGCCGGCAATTCCAGGTCGACAGCATCCAGCGCCAGGGTCTTGCCGTAGCGCTGGCTGACCCCCAGCAGACGCGCGACCGGTGAAATTGCCTGGTCATTTTTCATGGTTGCGTCGTTGGTGCCTCGGGCAGTTTGACCTGCAGGTGGGACGGCCAGGCACGGCTTTGGTCCAGACGGACATACGCCATGCCGGGCAGGCCCGTTTTCACCCGGGTTATATTGGTTTTCAGCAATTCGGGATCGATTCGGGCCTTGACCCGGAACATCAACTTTTCCCGCTCACTGGCTGTTTCCACAGTCTTGGGGGTAAACTGGGCAACATCGGCGACAAAGGAAATCCGTGCCGGAACTACAAACTGGGGTGCGGCGTCGAGCACCAGATGGACTTCAGAGCCAAGTTCTATTTTCCCGGCAACAGCGGTCGGCAGGAAAAATGTCATGTACACATCCCAGAGATTGACCAGATTGAGAATCTTGCCGCCTCCGGCCAAAATTTCACCCGGCTGAGCCACCCGGTACTGAATGCGGCCATCGCAGGGCGCCTTGAGGGCGCCATCTTCAATATCAACCTGCAGGCGTTCAATACTGGCCTCTACCGCTGTTATCGCCGACCGACTGCCAAGAATTTGCGATCTGGCCGTCGCTACAGCCGCCTCGGTTGCCGCAATCTGGGCCTCGGCGGCACTGACGGCTGCCTGTCCGCTCAGAAAGCGGGCCCGAACATCATCAAGCTCTTGCACCGCAATCGCATCCTTTTTCGCCAGGACCTCAAAGCGATTCAGTCGTTTTCGCAATGCCTCCAGTTCGGCCTTGCGCTGGGCGAGCCCGGCCAAAGCGGCCTCCTTTTCGCTCAGTCTCTGGTTGACCTGGCTCTTGGCCGTTTCGACTGCATAATGGGCCTGCTGCAATTGGGCCTCGGCCTCGCGACGCTGCGCCTCAAGTTGCTGGGTATCCATGCGTGCCAGAATCTGTCCGGCGGTCACAAAATCGCCCTCATCCGCCAGGATTTCCTGGATGCGGCCGGCGCTCTTGGCGGCGATATCGAGCTCAACCGCTTCGATCCTGCCGTTACCACTGACCAAACTATCTTCCGATGCTTTCGGTTGCATGTATCGCCAGGAGTAGAAAGCACCAGCGGCCACGGCGACAGCGACGATCAGCCATAGCCGTTTTCCATTCAGATTACCCATCAAAAAACCTCCATCTTTGTGGACGGCGTGTTCCCTGGTCACGCATCAAATCGTTCGATTCTTGATGTTGCAGGGCTGCCGGGACGCCGCATTCCGTCTTGTCGAAAGACGACACCAGCAGTACGTCACAAACAGGAATAGCAGGAGTATGTTTCTTGTTATGATATTTCCGCCTTCCTTTACCATAGGAAATTTCCTCCGCTCGTGCAGTCTGTTGGAGCGTCGCCCTGTGACAACCTGTCTCAGGTTTTTCCCCGACATGTTTCTATCCTATAGAACCTGTCATTCCCAACGCATGATTGCCGCTCCACCAATATGTTGCAGTTGCGCTTGCATGACAATGGAATCAAGCCAATTGACCTGATGGGTTAGCGCGATCATTTTCCGGGCAAGTTGTTGATTTTCTCTCCACTTCCTGTCGAGATCCACATCAGAAAGTGAAACGAAGTTCGATCTGGGCGAGGTTCAAACTCGGGTTCTTGTCATAAATGCTGCCATTCGACTGATGGGACAATCGTACGGCGACAGAGAAGATGGAGGACAGGGGCAATCTGACTCCTGCATGGGATAGGAAAAATAGAGCCCCCCGAAGTCGTAATCACCCAGAACCGAGTCTTCCATGGCGCCAGCCCCGACTCCTGCGAAATAGACTACTTTGTGTTGAGGGGAAGTCAGCAATAAGTCGGTGGAAATAGAGGCGCTCAATCCATCCTCTTCATCCCGGTTCAGGACGTTCACAGAAAATTCACACAGAGTACCGAGATTCCAGCCGGATGAAAGCTGTCGACTCCACGGCAATTTCCTGGCGACGAAGATGTCATACTGCTCGATTTCTTCTCCATTAATCGAATCACCGACACGCATTCCCGCCGAATACGCGCCCGTTGCTGCCGACACCCCGTCTGTCGGCATGTGGAGAAGGCAGCCAACAAAAACAATGAGCACCAGACCAATCCTGTTTACCCGCATTCCTTCCCCTTTGAAAATGTGTTGATACGTCAACTGTCCTTCCGGGAATCTTTCCACCAGTTGCCGGCAGAGCTACAGATCCTCTTCCCGATGAGTACTATGGCACGGATTGGCCAAAAACTGATACAGCACCTTCTAATCAGAAGTACGGTATTCGAATAACCCCATTCGCAGCAGATCGATGACATGTCTTGCCAACAGATCAGGCTGATCATGTTCAGGCCTGTATCCCGGCATGAACTTACGAATCTTTTTCCCCTCAGAAGGGATGAGCACCAGATGGATGATCGACATGGAAAGCATATAGGGATCGTAACGAGTATTCAATTTGGCCACCAATGCATGCACAGCGAGAAAGAGATCCTTGAAGACATGGGTCGCCAGCTTTTGCTGCCGCACCTCTTCGCTGTCCAGTCTCACCCATTGCATAAGACGCAGGAAGTCTTCGTCCTTTGCCGCCAGATCGGCCAGGTTGGTAATGAAATTCTCGAGTTGCACCCACGGTGAATCAGAGTCCTTGAGATTGATTAACAGGGCAGTCGACTTTTCCCTGAATGCATGCGCCACAACCTCTAGATAGAGATCCTCCTTGTGGGAAAAGTGATAGTAAAGTGCTGCCGGAGTGAGACCGCAGACGGCAGCGACGTCCCGCATGGAAACCCCATCGTAGCCGAACACCGCGAAGAGGGGCACTGACAATTCCATAATCTCTTCCCGTTTTCCTCCCTTGCCGATAAATTGACTCATTGAATCACCTTGGTTAAAGGCCACTCAGAAACTAAACGAACGTTTAGTAAAATAATAGAAGCAAGGTTCTTCCTTGTCAAATATATAAGTCGGCCAGCTGATTATTATCGAAGCAAGAGGAGGCTCCGATCACCCCTTCAGATCTCTTCCAGCCTGTCTCAGGCGATTGATTTCCCCTGGTGCATGGCGGAATTGATCAGATATGCCGGTTCTGACCGCAACAGATCGTATCGGTTATTATACTGTCGAGGCGCGATGTATCATGAAAGTTGAAAGGAAGAGAGCCCTCGGAGGAATATCGACGTGCAGTCCTCCAATAATGCGCTGGAATCTTACGAGAGTATAGCCGGTATTCAATCGCTACCGGTAGACGGGTACGGTTGGTTAGATCGCATTGCCGGTTAAGGTTGTCGGACAATCACCGCCGGGGCAGCAACCCTGATGCCGGAACTGTTCCCCATCTCTTGCCGGTAGAGTTCACCCAGCGTACGGACAACTTGAATCCCCAGGGACATGGGGGCGACCTCCGGCCAGTCGCACATCCTGCCGGAATACTGATGGAAATCCCGCATCATGGTGTCCCCCCAGTCAAACAGGACGACGGGGGGCATCAGCGGATCAACCGGGACGCCTCCAGGTCACCCGGCAGGCCCCGTTTCTCGAGATAGGCGCGGATCCTGGCCTTGTCGGCCTCGTTCTTCTTCTGGGCCAGGTCGCTCTTCCCAGTCATTCTCTCAATCCGCACGGCGACCACATGACAAGCCGCCGCCTCCGGATCGGCAGCGGTGATCCGGCTGAACCCGGGTTCCCCCTCGTGGACCGCCATCAGGGCGTTGAGGGCGGCAACCTTCTCCTCTACCGCAGTGACGACCTCAGCCCGGCCGCGGATGACCACCGAGTGGTAGAACTGGTGCACCTGGCAGGCCGGGGCCTCGGGGTCGCAATCGGTCCCCTTGTAGGCCAGCGGGATATCGACCTCGAAGCAGACCCTGGCGTCGGCGGCGATGTTGTCGAGCTTTTCCCCTTTCCGGGCGCAGTGGAAATAGATCGCCCCCTGCCAGTAGACATAGTTGAGCGGGGTGATATAAGGGTAGCCATCGGCGCCGACCGTGGCCAGCCTGCCGATCCGGCAGCGCCCCAGAATCTCTTCGATCTTTTCCTTGTCCTGCACCTCGCACTGGCTGCGCCGCATTGCTCTCCCCCTCGTTATTATATATCCAGACCTGGGACGGCCGCCGCTTCGAGACCGACCACCTCCTTGATTGATTCCTTCCAGTGGATGGTCGGCAGATCACGGAGTTGCCGATAAATCTCCCATATCCGGGCATCATCCTGCTGCCGTTCGATCTGCTCGATCTCCCGGGCCATCTCCGGCGAATCACAGAGCACCCGTTCGCCGATCCGGTTCATTTTGCCGATCCAGATCGAGTGGCTGACCACCGGCAACAGGTCATGGACCATTGCCACCACATCACCGCTGTCGAGCATCGGCTCGACGCTCACCGAGGTCGCGAATCCCTGGTTGAAGGCCAAAGCGAGACTGGCCCGACGCTCGGCATACCCCGGCGCCTGCGGTTCCCAGAACGACAGGATGCCGTCGTCGCGGGCGGTGATGGTGAACCGGAAGAGCAGCTGCCGCCGGAACCGCTGCAACTCCCGGCACAGTGCCTCGATGCAGCGGCGATGCGGTTTCGACACCACCAGCACCCGATTGCCGGCCGCCAGCAGGTTGACCAGAACGGCACAGCAGACAGCCAGATTTTCCGGGACGATATCGTGGTGGGCCGGAAACATCACCTGGCCGGGATACAACGGGTACCGGCGCTGCACGGCCCCGGCATCGATCCGGAAGGTCGGCCAGTCCGCCGCCGATACCAGGCGCAGGCGGTCGACCTGCTTGGCGCGGGCGTAGCAATAGCGGCAGCCGTGGGGGCAGCCGAGGCCGCAGTCGACGGTGGCGACAGCCCACTCGGCGGTGCCGCGGACCGGTTTTTTGAATTCCCTTTCCATCCGTCCGGGCGATCGTGCTTGCTACCGCCCGTCCTCCCAGAGTCCCAGGAGATCGGTGATCCCCTTGCGCGCCAACGCCGCCATCGCCACAAAACTCTCGTGCGCAAAGGGGACTCCCTCGGCCGTCGACTGGATCTCGATCCAGCGGCCGTCACCGGCCATGACGAAATTGGCATCGGCCTCGGCCGCCGAGTCCTCGGCGTAGTCGAGATCGAGCAAGGCCAGGCCGCCGACCAGGCCGACCGAAACGGCGGCGACCGGCAGGACCGGCGGCAGCACCGCCAGGCGTCCGTCGGCAACCAAGCGGCCGATGGCCTCACGGACGGCCAGCGCCGCCCCGGTGATCGAGGCGGTGCGGGTGCCGCCGTCGGCGTTGAGCACGTCGCAGTCGACCCGCAGGGTCCGTTCGCCGAGCGCCTTCAGGTCGACCATCATCCGCAGGCTGCGGCCGATCAACCGCTGGATCTCGAGGCTGCGGCCGGATTGGCCCGCGGTCTCGCGGCGATGACGGGTCGAGGTGGCACAGGGCAGCATGCCGTACTCGGCAGTGATCCAGCCCTGTCCCCGATCCTTGAGAAAGGGCGGCACCGCCTCTTCGATCGTGACGGCACAGAGGACATGGGTATGACCCATCCTGATCAGCACCGAGGCATCGGCCTGGGGCTGGAAACCTCTCTCGATGGACAGTGGTCGCAGGCAGTCGGCGGCCCGGTTCAGATAACGCATGGTGTTTCGGTTTCCTCGGATGCAAAAGGCCTGGCCACCGTGACGGGCGATCCAGGCCGTGGGTTGGAACAAGGTAGTTCCCGGCTGAACGGCTAGAACTCTCTCTTATCGATCACCCGGGAGCCCTTGCCGTCGAACCGCTCCAGGGTCTTCTCCTCGACCAGTTTCACCTCGACGCTGATCCCGAGTTCCGAGGCCAGGCGGCGCTGGATCGTCTCGACCAGGGCCCGCTGCTTCTTCATCTCGTCGAAGAAGATCGACTCGACCGCCTCGACCATGACCGTCACTTTGTCCTCATTGCGCTCGCGCTCGACGATGATCCGGTAATGCGGCTGGGTACCCTCGATTTCAAACAGCACCGACTCGAACTGCGTCGGAAAGACATTGACCCCCTTGATGATCAGCATGTCGTCGGAGCGCCCCATGATCCGGCTGATCCGCTTCAAGGTCCGGCCGCAGGGGCAGTCTCCGGGCAGGAAGCGGGCCAGGTCGCGGGTGCGGTAGCGGATCACCGGAAAGGCCTCCTTGGTCAGGGTGGTGATGACCAGTTCCCCCACCTCGCCGGGCGGCACCGGCTCGAGGGTCGCCGGGTGAAGGATCTCGACCAGGAAATGGTCCTCATTGAGATGCAGGCCGTTGCATTCCAGGCACTCGCCGGCCACCCCGGGTCCCATGACCTCCGACAGGCCGTAGTTGTCGGTGGCGATGATGCCGAGGCGCTCGTTGATCTCCCGCCGCATCGCCTCCGACCATGGTTCGGCGCCGAACAGCCCGTACCTGAGCGACAGACCATTCGGATTGATCCCCATCTCCATCATCACATCGGCGATCTTCAGGGCATACGACGGGGTGCAGACCAGGGCCGTGGTCTTGAAGTCCTGCATGATCTGGATCTGGCGTTTGGTGTTGCCGGAGGAGATCGGGATGACCGAGGCCCCCAGCCGTTCGGCGCCGTAGTGCAGACCGAAGCCGCCGGTGAACAGCCCGTAGCCGAAGGCGATCTGGATCACGTCGTCGGCGGTCACCCCGGCGCTGCACAGGATCCGCGCCGCCAGATTCGACCAGGTCCTGATATCGTTTCGGGTATACCCGACGACGGTGGCCATGCCGGTCGTCCCGGACGAGGAGTGGACCCGGACGACGTCGCGCAGGGGCACGGCGAAAAGCCCGTAGGGATAGTTGTTGCGCAGGTCCTGCTTCGTCGTGAACGGCAGCCGCCGCAGTTCATCCAGCGAGGTGATGGCCTCGTAATCGACCTTGAGCTCGTTGAATTTCTGCCGATAAAAGGGCACATGCGTCCCCACCCGGTAGAGGGTGGACTGCAACCGTTCCAGTTGGAGCTGCTCCAGGTCCTCCCTGGCCATGCATTCAAGTTCCTTTTCCCAAAACATAGGATCTTCTCCGGCTGAAGTTGAAATTGTTCCCTGGCCCCGGTTCCAGGGGCTCCGGCCGGACTCCGCCGCCCCCGCGGAACCGGTTGTCGCCGGGGAGGCCCGCTGTCGGAACGTTCCGGCTATTCGATCTTTTCCCGGCCGAGATAGGCCCGCTGGACATCCTTGTTGGCCAGCAGGTCCTCGGCGGATCCCTGGAGAATGACCTTGCCGGTTTCGAGCACATAGCCGCGATCGGCGATGCCCAGCGCCGCCTTGGCGTTCTGCTCGACCAGGAGGACGGTGTTGCCCTCCTGCCGCAGCCGGACAATGATCTGGAAGATATCGCGGACGATCAGCGGCGCCAGACCGGTCGACGGTTCGTCCATCATCAGCAGCGACGGTCGCGACATCAGGGCCCTGGCCATCGCCAGCATCTGCTGCTCGCCGCCGGACAGGGTCCCGGCAAACTGACTGCGGCGATCCCGGAGGATCGGAAACAGACCGTACTGGCGCTCGAGCAGCGCGGACAGATCCCTTCGCCCCGCCCGGCCCAGACAATGACCGCCGAGCAGCAGGTTCTCCTCCACCGTCATCGAGGCGAAGACCTGCCGTCCCTCGGGTACCATGACGCAGCCCTGACGCGGTATTCTCGAGGCCGCCAGCCTGGTGAGCTCCTGGCCCTGGAAGCGGATTTCCCCGGAAGTGGCGCGGATGAGGCCGGCGATCGTCGACAGCAGGGTGGTCTTGCCGGCGCCGTTGGCCCCGATAATGGTAACGATCTCGCCGGGATTGACATGCATCGAGGTATTCTTCAATACCCGCAGCCGGCCGTAACCGGACTCGAGATTCCGTATTCTCAGCATCCCGTCGCCGTCCCCCTATTCACCGAGATACACCTTGATCACCTCCGGATCCTTCTGGATCTCGGCCGGCAATCCCTCGGCGATCTTCTCGCCGAAGCTGAGGACCACGATCTCCTCCGAGATATCCATGACCAGCGACATGTCATGCTCGACCAGGAGGATCGTCACCCCCAGGTCCCTGATCCTGGTGATCAGCCGGCCGACCGCGGCGGTCTCGTAGATGTTGAGACCGGCCGCCGGTTCGTCGAGAAGGAGGAGTTTCGGTTCCAGGGCCAGGGCTCGGGCCAGTTCGACGGCACGTTGCTGGCCGAAGGACAGACTGGTCGCCTCGCTGTCGGCGCAGTCGGCGATGCCGAGGAGATCAAGCAGTTCCAGCGCCTTTGCCCGGATGGCCGACTCCTCCCGGCGACAGCGCGGCGTCCGCAACATCGAGGCGATAAAGCCGACTCCCGACTGGACATGGCGGCCGACCATCACGTTCTCGAGCGCCGTCATCCCGGCGAACAGCTTGATATTCTGGAAGGTCCTGGCAATACCGAGGGCGGCAATGCGGTACGGCTTCAGTCCCTGTATCGCCTTGCCGTGAAAACGGACCTCGCCTGAGGTGGGGGCGAGGGCCCCGGAGATCAGGTTGAACAGCGTCGTCTTGCCGGCCCCGTTGGGACCGATGACCGCCTTGATCACCCCTTCCTTCAGTGAAAAGCTGACATCGTTGACCGCCTGAAGGCCGCCGAAGCGCTTGCCCAGTTGCTGCAATCGCAGGAGCGCCATCAGGATGCCCCCTCTTTCCTGCCCTTGGCCTTCGATCCAACCCGGTTCCACAGGGCACCGAGGCGAAGATTGAGGATCCCGCCGGGAGCGAAGAGCATGATGAGGATCAGGATCAGGCCGAACACCGCATCGTCGTAGGAGCCGAACAGGCCGCGCAGCGACAGGAAATTGAGAACCACCCCCATGATCATGGCGCCCCAGATGTTAGCCATGCCGCCGACGGCGACGATCGCCACATAGCGCACCGATTTCATGATACCGGCCTCGGAAGGGCCGATGCCGCCGTTGTAATGGGTAAGCAGGACCCCGGCGAGGGCGGCGAAGACCGCCGACAGCACGAAGGTATAGAGCTTGAAACGGGCGGTATCGACGCCCACCGCATCGGCCGCTTCGATCGAGCCATGGATCGCCCTGAGCGCCCGGCCGGCCCGCGAGTCGATCAGGTTGCGCAGCAGCAGCATGCCGAGGAGGAGCACGCCCCAGGCGATGTAGTAGTTTTCGACCCGGCTGGAAAACTCGCCGCTGACACTGAGTCCCGGCAGCAGCGTGAACCCCGGAACGCCGGAAATGCCGTCGGCCTCGCCGAAATAGCTGCTGGCCAGGACGATCCGGTAGATGATGATGCCGAAACCGAGGGTGGCCATCGCCAGGTAATGGCCCTTCAGCTTCAGGACCGGAATGCCGAGCAGGAAGGCGACGGCGGCGGCCGTCAGGACGGCGATGGCGCAGGCGGCCCACGGCGTCACCACCAGCTGGGCCTCGCCGTAGATGTCCTGGCCGGCGATCAGGCAGCCGGCGGCATCGAGCAGCCGCACGAGGAGAGTGTCCTGGAAGGCGACGAGACTCCGGGTGGTCAGGGCCGCCGCCAGGTAGCCGCCGATGGCGAAAAAACCGGCATGGCCCATCGAGATCTGGCCGGCATAGCCCATCAGCACGCAGAGACCGATGATGAGCAGCGAATAGTAGGCCGACATCGTCAACTGCGTCAGGTAGAAGAGGCTGTCGGTGGCGCTGCACACCACCTGGACCAGGCCAATGACGGCAAAAAGAGGCAGCAGGGCGAGGTTGCTCCACTTCACGGTCAGAACTCCTTCAACCCGGCGGCGCTCGACCCGAACAGGCCGTGCGGTCGGACGAAGAGAATCACGAGCAGGAGGGCGATGGAGATGGCGTCCTGGAAGGCGAGCGGCACCACGGACACCGAGAAGGCCTCGATCACCCCGAGGAGCAACCCGGCGGCGACGGCGCCCAGCGAGTTGCCGAGCCCGCCGAGGATGGCGACGGTGAAGCCCTTGATCGCCAGACCGGTGCCGATATCGTACTGGGTATAGGTGATCGGTGACATCACCGCCCCGGCCACGGCGCCGATGCCGGCGCTGAGGACGAACGACAGGGTCACCATGTTGCGGGTATCGATGCCGCAGAGGACGGCGGCGGTGCGGTTGGCGGCGCAGGCCCGCATCTCCCGCCCAACCGACGTCATCTGGAAAAAGACGTTGAGAAACAGGACCATCAGACCGCAGGCGCCGATCACCCACAGGACCTGGGGCGACACCCGGGCACCGAGGACGGCGATGGTGCTGACCTCGTTGCCGACGAAATAGGGCAGGGAATGGACATTGTCGCCCCAGATATGGAGGGCCGCCTCCCGGATCAGGATCGAAATGCCGACGGTGATGATGACCAACCGCAGCACGCCCGGATTGTGCAGCCAGCGGATGAACAGGATCTCGATGGCGGCGCCGATGGCCATGGTGCAGAGAACGGCGACGGCGATCGCCAGCGGCAGCGGCAGAAAGTGGAGAAAGGTGATCGCCAGCATACCGCCGAGCATGACGAATTCTCCCTGGGCGAAATTGATGATGCCGGTGGTGTTGTAGATGATGTTGAAGCCGATGGCGACAATCGCGTAGATGCTGCCGTAGGTGATGCCGGCAACCAGGTACTGGATGAAGAGTTCCACTGTCATAGGATACAACGTCCCGGAACGAATCGACAAAAAAAGGCCGGAACGATCACCGTCCCGGCCTGGAATTACCGGCTATCTGCCGATATAGGGGACGAATTTGCCATCCTTGACGGTCATCATCTCGAAGGCATCGAGGGTCAGCCCGTTATGATCGGTGGCCGAAAAATTGTAGACGCCGCCGGTCCCCGGCAGGTTCTTCAGACCCTCGATCGCCGCCCGGATCTTGTCCTTGTCGGGGCCGGCGACGGTCACCGCCTTCTCGAAGATCATGAAGGCGTCGTAGCCATGGCCGCCGAAGGTGGAGGCGGTTTCCTTGTATTTCGACTCGTAGTCC
The DNA here is from genome assembly GCF_053613775.1 of Desulfoprunum sp. NCBI lineage: Bacteria > Pseudomonadati > Thermodesulfobacteriota > Desulfobulbia > Desulfobulbales > Desulfobulbaceae > Desulfoprunum > Desulfoprunum sp. The sequence continues at coordinate 169,955 of NZ_JBSHXH010000001.1, read as the reverse complement.
TTGACGTATTTGACCAGCAGGGCCTTCTGGGGATGACCGTCGGGCAGCTGGTCGGCCATCAGCAGCCGGCCGGCCGGGAAGATGACGCCCTCGGCGGCGGCCCCGGCGGCATCGACATACTTGATATTGCCGAACCCATGGCTCTGGAAGATCGGGACCTTCCACCCGGCCTGGCGGATATTCTTGACGACGATCGACTGGGCCGGAACCACCGACCAGTTGATGACGCCCTGGATTGCGGGGTTGGCCTTGATCTTGGCCACGGCAGCGGAGAGGTCGGTGGCCTTGGCGTCATACACCTCGGCCTCGACCACCTCGATCTTGTACTCGGGGGCGATCTTGAGGATCTGTTCCCGGCCGGCCTTGCCGAAGCCGGAATTGTCGACCAGGACCGCGATTTTGGAGATCCCCAGTTTGTTCATCTCCATGAAGATCTTGCGGGCGGCGTAGGAATCGTTCTGCGGGGTCTTGAAGACATAGGAGGCCACCGGGTCGACGATCGCCTCGGCGGCGGCACAGCTGATCAGCGGGGTCCTGGCGTCCTCGAAGATCTTCTTCAGGCTCATCGTCTCGCCGGAGGTGGACGGGCCGAGCACCGCCACGACCTGCTGTTCCTCGAGCAGCTGCTTGGCCATCGAGATCGCCTTCTCCGGGCTGCCGGCGGTGTCCTTCAGGAACAGCTCGACCTTGCGGCCGTTGATACCGCCCTTGGCATTGACTTCCTCGACCAGCATCTCGAGGGTGTTGGCTTCGGGCCCCCCGAGAAACGAGGCCGGTCCGGTGACGGCCAGGACCGCCCCCACCTTGATCGTCTCGGCCCAGGACGACGAGGCCAGCAACAGACAGGCCGCGGCCGCCGCACTTACAGTCCTGCGCATGATTCCCTTCATAAATCTCCTCCTGTTTATGAAATCGCCCCGCATGGTTCGAATAGGCAACCAGCAAAGCCGGAGCCAATAACCCTACAACGCAACATGTCAATATAGACACAACATGCAGTATTCGTACTCCGAAGCGACCCACAGCATGCGGAACGCATGTTCATAAGTGCCGTTGTAGGGATAAAGGATCCCTCAACCGCCCTGCCCTCCCGCTCCTGCTGTTGATCACCTGCAATCAAATTGTGTACCTACCATGATCACCTGCTGTTGCAAAGGACTATAACGCGCAGATCTGCTCACCGGTCAGCATCGTGAAACCGGCGGCCTGCAGCGAGCTGATGGCCTTGTCCATGTCCTCGAAGCGGAAGATCAGGACCGCGTTCTCGCCTGTCTTGTTGACGAAGGCATACATGTACTCGACATTGAGACCGGCCTTCTCGATGCTCTTCAGGACGGTCGCCAGACCGCCGGTCCGGTCCGGCACCTCGACCGCCAGGACATTGGTCTTGCCGACGGTGAACCCGTTTTCCTTGAGCACCTTCTTGGCCAGTTCGACCTTGTCGACGATGAGCCGGAGGATGCCGAAATCGGCGGTATCGGCCACCGACAGGGCCCTGATGTTGATGTTGTTGTCGGCGAGAACCGCGGTGATCTCCGCCAACCGCCCGGATTTATTCTCCAGGAACACTGCAATCTGTTCAACACGCATTGTGGCCTCCTGCGATTATATCTTGCGTTTGTCGATGACGCGCTGGGCCTTGCCCTCGCTGCGCTGGATCGTCCTCGGTTCGACCAGTTTGACCGTACAGGTCACCCCGAGCATATCCTTGATCTCGACCTGGATCTTCTTGGCGAGATTTTCCAGGATCCGGATCTCGTCGGAGAAGGTCTTCTCGCTGACCTCGACCCGCACCTGCATGGTGTCGAGGTTGCCCTGCCGTTCGACGACGATCTGGTAATGGGGTTCGACCCCCTCGATGCCGACCAGGACATGCTCGACCTGGGACGGGAAGACGTTGACGCCGCGGATGATCAGCATGTCGTCGGTACGGCCGGAGACCTTCTCCATCCGCACCAGGGTCCGGCCGCAGGCACAGGTCTCGTAGAACAGCCGGGAGATATCCTTGGTCCGGTAGCGGATCAGCGGGATGGCCTCCTTGGTCAGGGTGGTGAAGACCAGTTCTCCCAGTTCGCCGGGCGGCAGGACGCGGCCGGTATCGGGATCGATGACCTCGGGCAGGAAGTGGTCCTCGAAGATGTGCAGGCCGCCGCTGGTCTGGAGGCATTCCATCGCCACCCCCGGGCCGATGACCTCGGACAGGCCATAGATGTCGACCGCCCTGATGTTGAGCTTCTTCTCCACCTCTTCGCGCATGTTCTCGCTCCAGGGCTCGGCGCCGAAGATCCCGATCCTAAGCGACAGGGTGGCCGGATCGACCCCCATGGCGTCCATAGTGTCGGCGAGGTTGAGGGCATAGGAGGGCGTCGACATCAGCACCGTCGGACCGAAGTCCTGCATGATCGTGACCTGGCGCTTGGTATTGCCGCCGGACACCGGGATGACCGCGGCACCGAGCCGTTCGGCGCCGTAATGGGCGCCGAGGCCGCCGGTGAACAGACCGTAGCCGTAGGCATTGTGGACGATATCCCCCCGACCGGCGCCGGCGCAGGTCATGGCCCGGGCCATCAGATTGGCCCAGGTGTCGATATCCTTCCTGGTGTAACCGACGACCGTCGACTTGCCGGTGGTGCCGGAGGAGGCGTGCACCCGGACGACTTCATCGAGCGGCACGGTGAACAGGCCGAAGGGATAGTTGTCGCGCAGATCATCCTTGTAGGTGAAGGGCAGCTTCTGCAGATCGGCCAGGGTCCTGATGTCGTCGGGTTTGACCCCCGCCGCATCCATCTTCCGCCGATAGGGCTCGACCTTGTCGTAGACCCGCGCCACCAGCCGCCGCAGCCGCCTGAGCTGGATCGATTCCAGACCGGCCCGGGGCAGCGTTTCCATCTCCTCTTCCCAATACGTTGTCGTCATTGCTCTTCTCCTATGCGCCGGCCTTACGCCCGGCCTCAAACGCCTTCAGATTCACTTCCCGGAACCGCTCCGGCACCCGGCTCCCGATCACCTCGGCAAAGATTGCCGCCTTCACCGGCAGGAAAACCGAGAGGACCCCGACCATTACCACATTGGCGGTGCGCACCTCCCCGACCTGCCGCGCCAGCTCGAAGGCGTCGACCGGCACCACCTTGATGCCCAGGGCGGTGAGATGATCGAGGATATTCTCCGGATAGGCGGTCTGGCCGGTGGCCACCGCCGGCGGCAGGATCCGCTGGGTATTGACGATCACCGTGCTGCCCTGGTGCAGCGCGCCGACATAGCGCACCGCCTCCATCATCTCGAAGGCCACCTGGATGTCGGCGCAACCCGGTTCGATCAGCGGCGACCAGACTTTTTTGCCGTAGCGCAGCTGGGCGGTGACCGATCCGCCGCGCTGGGCCATGCCGTGCACCTCGCTCTTCTTGGCGTCGTAGCCGGCCGCCAGCAGACTATAGGCGGTGATCTCACTGGCGAGCAGGATGCCCTGGCCGCCAACCCCGGAAAAGAGGATGTTTCCCATCGACTCCATCATCTACTCCTCCTTCCTGGTAATTGCATTGAATTTGCACAGCGACGCACACTGGCCGCAGTCGTTACAGATGATCTCATCGATCTTCGACACCCCTTTCTGGCCCTTCTTGTAGCCACGCTTCTCAGCCTCGCCTTCGGCAAAGGAATTCCAGCTGATCGCCGGACAGCCGAGGCGGATGCAGGCCATGCAGCCGACGCAGTTCTCCTGGTTGGTGAAATAGGACACCGGCCGGCGCGCCTTCATCTCCGGCAGCAGGACACAGGGCGCCCGCGAGATGACCACCGACGGCTCGCTCAAATCGACCGCCTCCTTCAGCACCTTCCGGGTCTCGGGCACGTCATGGGGGTTGACGACGAAGACGTGCTTGACGCCGATCGCCCGGCACAGCCCTTCGATATCGAGGGCATGGGCCGGCTCGCCCGTAATCGTCGCCCCTGAGGCGGGGTTGGGCTGCTGGCCGGTCATCGCCGTGATCCGGTTGTCGAGGATGATCAGCGTCGAGGCGGATTGGTTGTAGACGGTGTTGATCAGGCCGGTGATGCCGGAATGGACGAAGGTCGAGTCGCCGATGATCGACACCACCTTGTCGTGGGCGCCTTCACCCAGGGCCTTGGCCATGCCGTGGGCGATCGGCACCGAGGCGCCCATGCAGACGCAGGCGTCCATGCTCGACAGCGGCGGCAGGAACCCCAGGGTGTAGCAGCCGATATCGCCGGAGACGAAGACCTTCATCCGCGACAGGTTGTAGAAGATGCCGCGGTGCGGGCAGCCGGCGCACATGTTCGGCGGCCGGGGCGGCAGTTCCACCGGGGCGAAACCCTGCCGGCGGGAGGTCGGATCGATGGCGCCCCGGATGATCGCGGTGTTCAGTTCACCGATGGCCGGGATCAGGTCCTTGCCGTGGCAGCTGATGCCCATCGCCTTGACATGGGTCTCGAGGAAGGGATCGAGTTCCTCGACGATATACAGTTCATTGACCAACGCCGCGAATTCACGAATTTTCTCGGACGGCAGCGGCCAGCAGATCCCGAGCTTGAGAACGGAGGCGTCGGGGAAGGCCTCCTTGACGTAGAGATAGGATACCCCGGAGGTGATGAAGCCGCGCTTCCGGTCCCCCATCTCGATACTGTTGAACGGCGAGATCTCCACCAGTTCCCGCAGCCGGTGCATCCGCTGGTCGACTACCTCGCGGCGTTTCTTGGCGAGGCCGGGCAGCATCACCAGCTTGGCCGGCACCTTGGTGATCCCGACCTCCACCTGCGGCACCATTTTTTTGCCAGGTGCCACCACCCCCTTGACATGCGCCACCCGGGTGGTGATCCGCAGCATGACCGGGGTATCGAAGTCCTCGCTCAGGACGTAGGCCGCCTTCAGCATCTCCTTGGCCTCCATCGGGTCGGAGGGCTCGAACATCGGCAGCTTGGCGGCGAAGGCGTAGTTGCGGTTATCCTGCTCGTTCTGCGACGAATGCATTTCCGGATCATCGGCGGTCACCAGCACCAGGCCGCCCCCGACCCCGGTATAGGAAGCGGTGAACAGCGGATCGGCGGCGACGTTGACCCCGACGTGCTTCATCGTCGCCAGGGCCCGGGCCCCGGCGAAGGAGGCACCGATTGCCACCTCCAGACCGACCTTCTCGTTGGGCGCCCATTCGCTGTAGACCCCCTCATACCGACACAGGTTTTCGAGGATTTCGGTCGAGGGGGTGCCCGGATAACCGGAGGCTACCTTCACTCCCGCCTCCCAGGCGCCGAGGGCGATGGCCTCATTGCCGGACATCCACAGCATTTCGTCCTTTGCGTTCGTCACGGTTTCTCCTGATGGTTGTTTTTCTCGATACGCCGAACAACAGGCCCAGCGGCCCCGACAGCAGCGCACCCGCAGTGAAATAACAGAGCAAGTTACCCTGAAAGTCTTCTCCCCGGCAAGCCTTTTTTTGTCCCTCTCACGGCCCGCCGCCATGCCCGGCCGAACCGGGATCGGCATCGCTGCATTTATAATATAACTGGCTGCAATCACCGTCATTATGATATACTGACGGCAGTACCGGAAAACAGTCGCCACCAGTCAACAACCTTCTGCATAGGGAGATATGTCATGTATATCGGCAGAATCATGCACACCGACCTGATCACAGTCGCCCCGGAGACCTCGCTGTCGGATGCGCGGGATCTGATCGAGGAAAAGAAGATCGACCACCTGCTGGTGGTCGACCGGCACAAGAAGCTGGTGGGGATCGTCTCCGACCGCGATCTCAAACAGAACTGGGCCTCGCCCGCCACCTCGCTCAGCGTCCACGAACTCAACTATCTGCTGCAGAAGGTCGAGGTGAAGATGATCATGACCAAAACGGTCGTCACCGTGTCACCGGACACCACCATCGAGCGCGCCGCCTACATCATGCAGACCCGGGACATCAGCTCGCTGCCGGTCATGGAGGGGGAAGAGCTGGTCGGCATCATCACCAGCACCGATGTCATGGAGGTCCTGCTCGAGGCCATCGGCATCAGCGACGACAGCGTTCGTCTCGGCATCTTCGTCCGCGACAGCATCGGGGCGCTGGCCGAGGTCATGGAACTGCTGCGCAAGGCTGCGATCAACATCCAGAGCCTGTTCTGCTGGCCGGAAAAGGATCATCCCGGCGTCACCCAGCTGGTCATACGGGTGGCGGCAGCCGACGGCGACAGCGCGATCAGGACCCTGACCGATGGTGGCTTCAAGGTCAAGACCCGCTACGAGAAGGATATCGTCCCGTTCCTGCCGCCGATGACCTGACCAGGCACCCGGGGGTCAGCTCTGGCTGCGGCCGTCCCGGCCGCTGTCGGCCTGCAGGACGTCATGGATGACGGTGGCGATCCTGCCGACGAAATATGGCTTCTTGACAAATCGGTGCACTCCGAGAGCCAGCGCCTGCTGGACATCGGCACTCTCGGAGAAGCCGCTGGTAATGATCGCCTTCTGTCGCGGATGGGTCTCGATGATGCGGCGGTAGGTTTCGCAGCCATTGATCCCGGGATCCATGACCATATCGAGGATGACCAGGTCGACCCTGCGCTCGGCCAGGTACCGCACCGCCTCCTCGCCGCTGGGGACTGATTCGCCGCGATAGCCGAGGTTCTTGAGGATATGGAGGGCGATCATCCGCTGCCGCTCGTCGTCATCCACCACCAGCACCGTCTCCCCATTGCCCCGGTAGCGATCGAGGTCGACGTTTTCGGAGACGGCATCGATCTCATCCCTGTTGGCCGGGAAATAGAGCTCGAATGTCGTTCCGCCTTCGCCGCTTTCAACGGTGATGACCCCATGATGGTCCTGGACCGTGCTCCAGGCCATCGCCAGCCCCAGTCCGGTACCGCTCCGGCCGACGACCTTGCGCGAATAGAAGGGCTCGAATATCCGTTCCAGGCTCCCTTCCGGAATCCCGATGCCGGTGTCGGCCACCGTCAGTACTGCATACTCGCCCCGCTCCATCCCCGGATGACCCGGCAGATCTCCGTCGCAGTACTGGTTGCGGGTCGACACCCGGATCTCCCCTTTGTCGCGGATCGCCTCGGCGGCGTTGGTCACCAGGTTCATCACGCATTTCTTGATGTGGATCGTCGAACAGCTGATGTTGAGGAGATCCGGCGCCAGCACGGCCCTGAAGGTCACATGGCTGTGCAATGCCTTGAGGGCATTGAATTCCGAGGACGCAGTATATTCACCGATAATGGCGTTGAGGTTGTTGTTCTCGCGACTGGTGGAAACGCCGCGGGCCAGCGACAGCAGATCGTCGACCACCGCCGCAGCGCTCTTGCCCGATTCGCGGATGGCCTTGAGCGGCGTGCCCAGGGGGCTGTCCGGCGACAGGCTCATCAGGATCAGTTCCGGATAATTGACAATGCCGCAGAGGATGTTGTTCAGGTCGTGGGCGACACCGCCGGCCATCAGACCGAGGGATTCCATCTTCTGCGACCGGCGCAGCTTGTCCTCCATCGCCTCCTTTTCCTGCTCCGCCCGCTTCTTTTCGGTGAGATCGCGGATAGCGTTGACCCTGATCCGGCGTCCCAGAAACTCGGCCCCGCGGATCTGGATCTCGACCGGGAACGTGCTGCCATCCTTCTTCAGCCCGGTGGCCTCGAACGGCCGTTCCTCCTTCTCGAGAACCTTGCGAATGACATACTCCCGGTCCTCCGGCGCGACCCACATATTCGCATGCTGGCCGATCGCCTCCTCCCGGCTGTAACCGAACATCGCCTCGGCCGCCCGGTTCTGCTCCAGGCAGCAGCCCTTCTCGGTCAGAAAAATTGCCTCGAAGGCCGCATCTGACAAGGCATTCAACCGCTTTTCCGACAGGCGCAGCTGATCGGTCCGCTGATCGACCAATTCCTCGATCTCAACCTGTCGCCGGCGTGACTTGTGGATCGACATGAAGGCAAGGATGACAATAAAGGATATCGCCAGACTGAGACTGATGAGAACGACAAACGACGAAACATGTGCCGTTTTTTTCCCCTGCTCCATGATCGTGCGGGGGTTGGAGGCGGTGACGAGCAGGCCCGGCCGCCCCCGCAGATCCTTGAGCAGGCCGATGGCGTTGATGAAATTTTCATCGACCGGTTCGCTGATCAGCTCTTTGTCCTGCAGATCGGCGACCAGTCTCCGTTCCTTTTCCGTAAAGACCGATGTCAGAGGATCCTTGACCGTGAAGTCGACCTGAGTCTGCCGATTGAGATCGATGACTGTCTCCTTCTCCAGGAAACGGCCGAGGAACATGGTCCCATGACTCGGGCCTTTTGCGTCGCTGGTCAGGATCTTGTGTGAGGTGATGAGCAGCGGACCGTAATGGGTGAGGAGAATGCCGGAAAAGTTGATCGCCTTGTCATTGGAAGAATGTAACAGGGGATGACCGGGAGGAAAGACCTTGTCGGGAAACTGCTCCAGTCTGACCGGTTCGACGGTTGCCGGGTCGATCGCCTTGCCGTAGACAATTTCCCCTTTGACATTGAGGACGTAGATCAGGTGAATGCCGGTCGTGACAAGGGTATCCCAGGCGAAATTCGATTCAATGAACTTCTGGTTGCCATCTTCGGCGAAGGTGTACATGTCATCCCACTGGGCCCAGTCGGTGGTCAGGGTCTGGACATGGAGGACCTCCCGCTCGATGGCGCCTTTGCTACGGGCCAGATTCATAGCGAGTTGCCTGAGTTCGAGCTCGGCGAAACCGGGCAGGATCAGGTTGAAGCGGATGAAATGATCACCGGCCACCATCGTGAGGGTGAAAACCGTGACAAGGACGACCCATTTTTTCGTGTCAATGCGCATGGCTAATGGATATTCCGTAAATTCGGAGAATGTCCCCTCGCCGCCGATCAATCTCCCAGATTCAACCCTATGTAAAATTCCCGAGGCGTTTTTCAGACCTCATCCGTTTCCGTTCATCTCCCCCGGCCGGCAAAGACCAGCTTGCCGCCGATGTGCCCGGTAATCGCGGCACCGGCAAGCATGACCAGGCTGATGCCGAGATAGACCAGCCGATTGGTCGAAGCCGGATCGGTCACCATCGGATCGATGAACCGCCAGATCACCAGGATGAGAAGGCAGACGAGAACAATGATGCTGCAGGATATCTTGAGCAGGAAGAGAAAGGTCTTTGCCCCCTGGTAGCGCCGCTGCCACTCGAGATAGCCGGTGACGATGACGAACGGCATCGTCGCCAGGACGAAGACCATGTTGAAAAAGGCTGCCTCCCTGAAGCTTTCGAGGCCGAGAAACGCACCGATGACGAGAAAAACCACCGATGCCGGCAGCAGGCCGTTCGGAAAATGAACCGATATAGGGTGCAGATGAAGTCGGAGCACCAGCTTGACCAGTATCCCGCCGAATCGTGATGGTTGCGGTCCGGGAACCGCAGCCGTCTCCTGGCTGACAGGCGCCGTCGTGGCCTCCTCGGCCGGAGCGGCGTTCATTTCATTGCCATTCGCATCGATCTCGGCAAATTGAATCCTGTCGGCCATGCAGATCGGACATTTCTCCGGGGGTTCCGCCCCTTCATGAATATAGCCGCAGACCTTGCACTTCCACCTTCGCATCGCAATCCCCCTTCAATAGAGTATCAATCGGTCATGGCTGGAAAAGCCCTTTCCTGCCAACGACGCCACCTCCCTGTTCCGTCGCTGTTGCCCCTGCAATTCCTGAACATGGAGCCTTTAGCAAAATGAACAAAATAACACCGTTCGTCCCACTCGTATCTCGGAGGACCGATACAATTTATATCGTCATTTCGAGCGATAGAGAGAAATCTCGGTTTTCAGGACGATGAGATTTGTCCCTCCGGTCGAAATGACGGAATCTGTAGCAGATCATTTTACAAAAGATTCCGGGCAACCATCAATGTCGGTTACCATACAGTGATTGCGACCTTTCGACAACGGGATTCATTTTCATCGGGCGCCCCGATCTCTGCCCGATCGAGGCAGATGAACCATTCAGCCGGCCAGGTCCCGGTCGATCTCTTCAACCTTGCCCTGGGCCGTCTCCCATCGCTCATACCATCTCTCCAATCGCCGTTTGCACTCCTCGTAGGCCCGGCTGGTCGCCGCCCAGGCCTTCTCGTCGCGGTACAGGTCGGGGTCGGCCATCTGGGCCTCCAACTCGTCCTTTTCCGCCTCGAGTTTTTCCACCTGCTGTTCCGCCTCCCCGACCTTCTGCAGCCAGGGACCGGCCCGACGGCTGCGTTCCTGGCGCAGCTGGGCCTCCTGTTTCTTACGCTCACGCCGGTTATCCCGGGAGGTATCGCCGTCGCCGGCCGCCTCGCCCCTGGCGGCCGCCGCCGTCGCCGCCTCCTGTTCCACGCCCAGCTCGGCCTGCTTGATCAGATAGTCGGAGACATTGCCCTCATACAAGGTGATCCGGCCATCTCTGACCTCGATCACCCGGTTGACGAAGCTGTCGACGAAATAGCGGTTGTGGGAGACGACGACGATGGTGCCGTCGTACTGGGCCATCGCCTCCTGCAGCACCTCCTGCGAACTCATGTCGAGGTGGTTGGTCGGCTCGTCGAGCAGCATCAGGTTGGCCGGGGTGGCGATCATCCGCGCCAGCGCCAGCCGGCTCTTCTCGCCGCCCGAAAGCACCGCCACCTTCTTGTCCACCTCGTCGCCGCGGAACAGGAAGGCCCCGAGCAGCGAGCGCATCCGGGTGATCGTCAGGTCCTCGCCGACCAGGGCCATGGTCTCGAGCGCCGACAACTGCGGCGACAGTTCCTGGGCCTGGTGCTGGCCGAAGTAGGAGCGGCGGACATTGGCGCCGAGCCGGACCTCGCCCCGATCCGGCTCGATCAGCCCGGCGAGGATCTTGAGGAAGGTCGACTTGCCGGCGCCGTTGACCCCGACCACCGCCGCCTTGTCGCCCCGCTGCAGCTGCAGCTCGACATCGCCGAAGACCTGCCGGTCGCCGAACCCTTTGGCCAGCCCCTCGACCTGGAGCACATCGCGGCCGGCGGGCGGGGCCGGCGGGAAGGTGAAGCGGATCTGCTGTTCGTCGTCCTCCAGCTCGATCAAGTCCAGCTTCTCCATCTGCTTGACCCGGCTCTGGACCTGCTTGGCCTTGGTCGACTTGGCCCGGAACCGCTCGACGAACCGCATCGTCTGGCGGATCTTGGCCTGCTGGTTGTCATAGGCCGCCTTCTCCACCGTCCGCCGCTCCTCCTTCTCCCGGACAAAATACGAGTAATTGCCCTTGTAGGCGGTCAACCGGCCGAGACTGATCTCCCAGGTGATCTCGGTGGTGCGGTCGAGGAAGGTCCGGTCATGGGAGATGATCGCCATCGCCCCGCGGTGGTGGCGCAGAAACTCCTCGACCCAGGTCAGCGACTGGAGGTCGAGGTGATTGGTCGGCTCGTCGAGCAGCAGCAGCGACGGGGCCTCGAGCAGCATCTTGGCCAGCATCAGCCGCATCAGCCAGCCGCCGGAAAAGGATGAGGCCGGGGCCGCCAGGTCATGCTGGGAAAAGCCGAGACCGAGCAGGACCTTCTCGATCCGCGCCCGGACCGTATAGATGTCGCTGCCGTCGAGGCGGTGCTGGATCTCCCCCTGCCGCTCCAGCATCTCGCGGAACTCGTCGCCGGCCGGATCGCAGGTCTTGAGTTCCTCGTGCAGCTGGTCGGCCTCCCGCTGCAGGGCGAGCAACGGGGCGAAGGCGCTCTCCGCCTCCTCGTAGAGGGTCTTCTGCGACAACAGGGCGCTCGATTCCTGCGGCAGGTAGCCGACGGTAAAATGGCGCGACCGGTTGACGACGCCGTCGTCGGTGGCGGTGATCCCGGCCATGATCTTCAGCAGCGTCGACTTGCCGGCGCCGTTGACTCCGATCAGACCGATACGGTTGCCGGCATGGACCTGAACCGAAATATCCTTGAACAGGTACTTGTCGCCGAAACGGACATCAAGGTGATTGACCGATAACATGCTTGTATATAATTATTCTTGTTATATTGAACTGTTATACCAGGCAAAACGCATCATTACCGAGTCCGGACACCAAGGATGTCCGCAACCCCTGCCTTATACCAAATATCTGTATTAACATTACAATGTTATCAGAGGCACGGAAGAGTATACCAGCGGTGCGGAATAATTGAAATTCCTTTCACTGCTGTCCAAAAGAGGTCGTAAGCAGAAAGCCGTCCTGGTGAATTGTGGTGCAAGACCTTTGCACCAGCGCAGGGGTAAGCCGCCCCCGCACATGACTTTGGTTCGGAGCGCGTGCTTCCCGGCGCTCGTCCTGAACCTACGGTAGAAGTTTTTTAAATATGAATTCTAATAGTTATGCCTCTCGTGGCTCAGTGAGGAGTTTTATGCCATAAAGAATTTCATCAAATCTTTTTTCTGAAATTTTTCCAATTTTTTCAGCCAAATCTGCTTTGTTGACAGTGTAAATTTGAGAAATATTCACAACGCTTTGCTTGGAGAGGTTGGCTTCACCTTTATTGAGCAAAACATTGCCAGGTGCTTGAGATCTTTTAAGGTTTGAAGTAAGTGCGCAAACCACTACTGTGTTTATTCTGCTCGCGTTAAATAAATTATTTTGGATAACGACGTGTGGATGGCGATAGCCTGGCTCAGACCCCGTTGGTTGGCCAAGGTCGACCCAATATATTTCACCTTGTTCGATTACCATGACTCTTGCTTAATGATTTTGCTGTGTTCAGCTCTCATGGATTGAGAAATTTTTTTCTCCTCATCATCTGGGTAGTCACTATATGCTTCATTTAATTGGGCAAGTAACGATTGGTTTTCTTGCTTTTTCAAATAATCTTTGACTGCAATGGTAAACAGTCGACTACGCGAAACGTGCATATCTCTTGCTAGTTTATTGACTTTGTTGAATAATTCTTCATCTAACGAAATTGCTGTTTTTACTCCACCCATAATTCACCTCATGCAATGTTGAATATTTATAATATGCAATCGGTTTATACTATTGTCAATACTTACGGTGGGAATTTGTGTGAGACTGCCTACGGTGAGATAACCGGCCGGCCAAAGCGCTGCCCACTTTCAGGACGCGCTGTATTCCGTTCAGGTTTATTGACTTGTTCTGTATTTTGACCTATTGTACAATTAACAGTACATATCAACCATGAGGAATAACATGAATACAATTACATACAGCTCGGCTCGAAGCAACCTCGCACAAACGATGGAAAAAGTTTGCGATGATCACGCCCCGGTCATTATCACTCGAAAAGCAGCTAGACCCGTCATAATGATGTCTCTTGATGACTATGAAGCCCTCGAAGAAACTGCCTACCTCCTGCGAAGTCCCAAAAATGCTCGCCGATTGCTTGAGTCAATTGCGCAACTTGAAGCAGGCAAGGGGACTGAAAGGGAGTTTGCAGATTGAAGCTCATATTTTCAGAACATGCCTGGGACGAATATCTTTACTGGCAAAATACCGATAAAAAAATTTTGCAACGGATCAAAACATTAGTTCGAGCCATTGAACGAATGCCATACGAGGGGATAGGGAAACCTGAACCTCTGAAACATAGCCTCTCCGGATATCGGTCTCGTAGAATCACGGATGAGCACCGCATCGTTTATAAGGTTGAAAATGATTCCCTCATAATTGCCCAACTTCGATATCATTATTGATATTCCCTTTCGCATCAATTTCCCAACATAACGGTGAAATAACCTGCCGGCCGAGGGGCTGCCCACTTTAAGAACGCGGCTATTTCCAATCAGGTTTATCGGCTTGTTATGTGTTATTTTTTAATGATTCTAGAGCATTGATAAATTCTTTTGGCTCGAAAATTGGTAGTTTTGAATTTTTAAAATCGGCAATATTTCTTGTTACAATATATTTTGCCCCGGCATGACATGCAGCCGCATACAGAACTGCATCTTCAAAGTCTTTGAATTTTGACGCAATTGCATTTTCAAGCACTAAACGATTTACAGGGGCAATGACGAAAAGCGAGAGGAGGGATTGAATATGACGGGAAGCCTCCTGAGGTCCAAGAGCTTTGCTGGCGATATAATAGATAGTTGTTACTGTTGTTGCACAAATAAAACCTATAATTTCAGACTGTTCAACTTTTGACAATAAAAAAGATGCCTCGTTTGAAAAAGGCTCTCTGTCCAAAAGAACATCTAAAATGACATTGGTATCAAAGAAGGTTTTCATAAATATTTTTCGTCTAGATATTTCTTGTAATCTTTTTCGTCTACTTGCTTCCCTTTAAGTATTCCTTTCAATGATCTTATAGTTGGAGTGAGCGTTTCTTCCTTATTCAACTTCTCATTTTTTATTATTTCAAATAGATCAGCAACGATCCGCGACACAGATTTTCCAGTTTGCGCGGAGTACTCTTTGGCTGATTCAATCAAATTGTCGTCCATCCGTAATGTCAGCTTAGTAAGCATGGTATCCTCCTGTTCGTTTGACGTATATTATGTTTATATTAATACGTCACAATTTTGAGAGAGTCAATCATATTTGGGCGTTTTTGTTTATATTGCTATTATTACGTAATTTTTGCACACAATGGTTTGCAAACGGGCAAGCCGTCAAATGAGTCCTCGTCCTGCAACATGTCAGGGGTTTTCGTCCCCACTTGCCGCCCTTCGATAGATGACGTGGTAAACAAGTGCCACTATCACACTGCCTCCGATGAGGTTGCCTAGAATTACCGGACCCAGATTGCTGAAAAATCCAACCCAAGTGATGGCATCGGTGTTCAATCCAGTGTGACCAAAAGTTTTCAGCAGCATGGCCAGGGGGATAATGTACATATTGGCAATGCTATGTTCGAAGCCGGCGGCAACGAATGCCGATATCGGAAAGACGATCGCCACGACTTTATCGATGACGCTTCGCCCGGCAAATGCCATCCACACGGCCATGCAAACCAAAACATTGCACAGAACTCCTTTAAAGAAAGCTGTCCAGAACGGCATGGTGCATTTAGCAGCGGCAATTTTGAGATATTGATCTGCAATTGCGCCGTTGTTCATTTCAGGATGCCCGGAAAGGAACACCAGCAGCGCTAATCCAGCTGCACCTATAAAATTTGCACAGCAGACAACAGCAGACGGACGGAAAAAACGTATCTGAATTGGACCCGGCAGAATCTGCGCTATTGTGCCGAAAGACAGACCGGCGAGGTCTCGGCAATCTCTTCCGAACTTGTCAGCAATTTCCTTGCGTATCTGGCGATGCAGCGTAAAGTTTCGGCCTCCACTCAGTCTCGACATCCACAGCCGCTTGGCCATTATTAGCCTGGACAAAGCCCTTGTCCGAGGACGGCATGATGCGGGACTCCTCGTCAGTCAAATCAACCTGATCTTTCTTGTGCGCCCCCGGAATGGGTAGTTTCGGGCCACGACCACGAGGTTTTTTTGCCGATGTCCTTGGCTTTGGCCTGACGGGCAGCGACTATCTTCTCGTATATCACCGGAAGCGGGGGCGGTATCCTCCCGTCCCCCGCTTCCGGCCCTGCCCAACTGCCGGTTCGGGAGGCCGGAAGGGCGACCTCTCATGGTCCGTAGTCGAGATCACAGTTGATCGCGCATTGTTCCCTTTCGGTGTCGCACGTGTTGTCATCTTCGCGGTCAAGCGCACACGCGGTGTGCTCAAGATCGCATTGTTCGAGACATTCCAGATGCTTCTGTAAAGTATCGTTGAGTACCATCGGGCACCTCCTTCCGATTTGCCCCGGCAGAGGCGATTGCACACCCTCCTCCCGGGCCTCCCGGTCGTGGATGGCGGCAACGCCTTCCGTCGCCACCGCATCGACAGAATCATGATCAGCGTCCCTGAGGCCGCCTGCATCCAGGGGATGGTCAAACCGCGCCTCAAATACACTGAAACACACAGTTAACGGTAACTACCATCACGGGAAATTCAAGCGACGAACAGGCCGGGGACAAGAGGTGTCATGGCAGTGAGTGTGACAAAAAAACCAACGACATCGTTGGTTGAGATCCTGCCGATCAGATCCCTGACTGGTTGGAGTCATCTCGCAAGACGCGTCAATCGGGTTTCCTGCGGATAAGGTAGATGCCGTCCCGGATGGTAAGGAACACCTTGTCGGCCCGGTCGTCTGCCTGCACCAAGGCGTTGAAATCCGCCATCGCCCTGCTCTCATCGTCCTGCGGATCGAGCACCTCGCCATACCACAGGGCGTTATCGGCCACGATCAGGCCGCCGGCCCGCACCAGCCGCATCGATTCTCCGTAATAGGCACTGTAGTTGCGCTTGTCGGCATCGATGAAGACCATGTCGGTTTTGCCGTCCGCCAGGGTTCTGAGGATTTCCAGGGCCTCTCCTCGGCGTAACGTGATCTTGGTGCGGCAGGGGCTACGGTCGAAGAATCCCTGGGCGATATCGGCGTGGCCGGGATTGTGTTCGATGGTCAGGATTTTTCCCCAGGGGGAGATCGCTTCGGCCATCGCCAGCGCCGAGTAACCGGTAAAGGTACCGATGTCGACGATGTCCTGGGCATTTGCCAGTTGTACGATCAATTGGAGGAATCTGCCTTCGACTCGTCCGGTCAGCATGCTGGGATAGGATGTCTGTGTCAGGGTATAGCGTTCGACCTCTTCCAGGAGATCGGACAGCGGCGAGGTGTGATCCGCGGCATAGAGCCCGGCGTTCCGGGCCACCATGTCCATGAAGCTGTAAGCATCGCTTGAGGTGCCCCTCGGTCGGGTCGAAGTCGGGGAAGGCAGTCGATCCATGTCTCCCTCCTGTTGTTGCTAGCGTTGCGGCCGTTATGGTCCAGGCGGCCTTCTCGCCGCCGATCCGTCACGATTGGTAACGTCGACCTACCTCGAACAATAGGTATCGGCAGCGGAAAAACAACGGCGGAGAGCGGCAATCCGCGCCAGCATCGGCGGATGGCTGTAATGGACAATGACGTTGAACGGGTGGGGAGTGAGGTTGGCGAGGTTGCGAACGCTCAGTTTCTTCAGGCCGCTGATCAGGGCCTCGGCACCGGCACCGGTCCGGGCGGCGAAACGGTCGGCCTGGTATTCGTTGTGCCGGGAATAGGCATTGAGGCCGATACCGATCAGCGTCGATATCGGGGCGTAAAGGAAACCGAAGAACACCAGCCCGGCATGGATGGAGATATGTTCCATCCCGAAGGCGGCGAACAACCCCGGACTGTCGAGGAACAAAGAGAGGATGAAGAACATCAGCCCGGTCTGGAGGATCGAGAGCGCCATCATGCCGATGACGTGCCTGAGCCGGTAATGCCCCATCTCATGGGCGAGGACGGCGACGATCTCGGCGGTGGTCAGCTGCTCGATCAGGGTATCGAAAAAGACGATGCGGCGGAAGCGGCCGAAGCCGGTGAAAAAGGCGTTGGCCCGGGTCGAACGCCTGGACCCGTCCATGGTGTAGATTCCCTGCAGGGCGAATCGCTGTCCGGCGGCATAGGCGGTGATGGCCTCCTTCAGTTCGCCTGCGGCCAGCGGCGTAAAGCGGTTGAACAACGGCATGATGAGCACCGGGGCCAGGAACTGGACCACCACGATGAACACCACCGCCGCGCTCCAGCAGTAGAGCCAGGCCAGCGGGCCGCTGGTCTCGAAGAACCAGAGGATGGCGGCCAGCAGCGGGCCGCCGAGCACCACCGCGACCAGTGCGGCCTTGAGGCCGTCGGCGACAAAGGTGGCCACGGTGGTGGTATTGAAGCCGAAGCGCTGTTCGATGACGAAGGTGGCGTAGATCGAAAAAGGCAGGTGCAGCAACGCCTGGAGCAGGGCCAGCAGGCCGAGGAAAATCAGCCCGGTGGGGATCGGGGACAAGCCGAAACCGCGGGCCATGCCATCGATCAGATTGAAACCGCCGGCGAGAATAAAGGCCAAGGTCACCGCCAGCACTATCGTCGCCTGAATCAGGGAGAAGCCCGTAGTGGCCCGGGTGTATCGCTGAGAGCGGGCATAGACATCGGCAGCATAGACATCGGCGAATTCAGCCGGCAGTTCGGGACTGAGGGCGCGCAGGTTGAGCAGGGCCGCCGTCAGTTCGAGCAGGTAGTGCAACAGGAGAATGGATAGAATAATAATGAGATAACTGTTCATGGTGGATATCAATGCCTTGATTGTCATGGTTCAGGTGCGGGTTGCCGGCGGCCTTTCCAGGTAACAGGCATAGCAGACTGCCGCTTCCAGGTAAATTGCAAAAGTATTCTCCGGCTGTCTCAACGGTACCAAGGGAGAGCTGTCGGCACCAGGATGGTGTCTGCTTCGCGCCCGTGCCGGTGGAGATCGTCGGCGTACCCCCTGGGACACAAAGGAATGGAAAGATCTCGTTTATCCCTGTCCCCTGAAATGGTATCGTGGAATCGGGAACAACTGAATCCTCCAGCAACCGATTGACCACAACCACTACCTCGCCATCAGACCGATACCGCTATCCGATTTGTCTACAGGAGAACAACCCATGCCGATCCCCGGAAACCTCTTGACCACCGCCATGGCCGTCATGCCCCAGACCGATGTTCGGCAGGCCCTCGATCTCGCCTTGACCCTCGATATCCCCTTCTGGCCGCAGCTGCCGAACTCCAGTTATTACGAAGACATGTATGTCCAGGCGGCGGAGCATTTTCCCGGCATCGTGCTGGATATGGACCAACGGACCCTGCGTTTCTCGCTGCCCAAATTCATCGACGAGTTCGAAGAGACCATGAGCCGGTTCGACGATCCGGCCTACTTCGATATCAGCGAGCAGTACTCGGTCGTCTACCATGATTTTTTATCCAGAGATCTCGCCGGGCGTCCGGCGATCCGCGGCCAGCTCGAGGGGCCGGTCAGTTTCGGTTTCAACATCCTCGACCAGGACGACCGCCCGATCCTGTTCGATGACACCATCCGGCCGTTCATGTTCGAGTTCATGGCCAAACGGATCAATGTCCAACTGGCCCGACTGAAGGAACGCAACCCCAATGCCTTCATGTTCATCGACGAACCGGGAATGCAGTTCATCTTCTCGGCGATGTCCGGTTACAACGACCAGCAGGCGAAGGCCGATCTGGATGCGTTTCTGGCGACGGTCGACGGCCCGCGGGGGATCCATCTCTGCGGCAATCCCGACTGGGAGTTCATGCTCGGTCTCGACCTCGATATCCTGTCGCTGGATATCTCTACCAATGCCGAGATCTTTGCCTCATGCACCGGATCGATCAGAAAATTTCTTGACCGGGGCGGGGTCCTGGTCTGGGGGATCGTCCCGACCGGCTATGAGGTATTCGCCAAGGAAAGCCTGGGGTTGCTGGCAATGAAGCTGGAAGGCATCTGGCAGCATCTAGGCAAAAACGGGATCGATCTCGAACTGCTCCTCGACCGCAGCCTGCTGTCGCCGGCGACCTGCTGCCTCGTCAACCCGGACCGGGGCAAAACGGTGGAAAACGCCTTCACGCTGGTCAACCACCTTTCGCAGATGCTGAGAGTAAAATATAAGCTCGCCTGAACGATCGGCCCGGGCGACCGGTGGCCCCATCAATCGCCCCGCGGTGCACCGCCGCCGGTCACTTCAGCCCATCGGTCGGGGATGACCGCGCGACGGTTCCGGCGGCGTTCAACATCCCGCCGCCCATCGCCTGATAGAAGGCGGCGCTGTCGACGAGACGGGCGGCCCGGGCCTCGATCAGGGTCAGACTCGTCTGCTGCGCCTGCTGCCGGGCGATGAGCAGCTCGACATAACTGGCCGCCCCCAGCCCATACCGGCGCTCGATCGAGGCCAGAAACCCCCGGGCGGCGGCATCGGCGACCGCCAGAGCCGCCAGCCGCTGGGCGTCGTTGTCCAGCGCCCGCAGCACATCGGCGACATTGCGCAGCGCCTCGAGGACGACGACCCGGTAATTGGCCGCCGCCGCCTCGAAGGCGGCCAGGGCCGCCCGTTTTTCCGCCGGCAGGCCGGGGTTGAACAGCGGCTGGGTCAGCTGCCCGACCAGATTCCAGATCGCCGAACCGCTGCCGAACAAGGCCCCGGTGGTCAAGGACTGGCTACCGAGGTTGGCACTCAGATTCAGCTGGGGATAGAGTTTGGCGACGGCCACCCCGTATTCCGCATTCGCTGCCTGCAGCATGGCCTCGGCGGCCTGAATGTCCGGGCGAAGCCGCACCAGTTCCGAGGGCACGGCCAGCGGCAGATCGACGGGCAGCGTGAGCTCCGCCAGGGCGATGGCGGGCAGGCCGCCGCTCCCCGGCGCCTGGCCGACGAGCACCGCCAACAGGTGTTCGTTCTGCTGGCGCTGCTGACGCAACAGCGGGATGCCGGCGCGGGTCTGTTCCACCTGGGTCTGGAGGGCCAGCACTTCGTCGGGGGCGGCCTGGCCCAGGCGCAGCCGCTCCCGCGTCAACCGCAGCTGCGACTCCTGGGAGGCGAGGATGGCCTCCGTGACCTCGACCTGTGCTGCCAGCCGGGCCTCGGTGACGGCGGTGGTGACGATGTTGGCCGCCAGCGTCAGCCGTGCCCCCTCCACCTGGAAACGCTGCTGGTCGACCCTGGCCGCCAGGGCCTCGAGGGCGCGGCGGTTGCCGCCGGCGGCATCGAAGGTATACCGCACGTCGACGCCGGCATGGTACAGGCTGAACTCCCGGGCCGCGCCCGCCTGCCCCGAGGCGCCGGGGTCAAAGCGCTGCCGCTGGCCGCCGAGGTTGGCATCGACCTGGGGGTACAAGGTCGATCCTGACCGGGCGGCATACACCTCCTCGGCCTGGCGCAGGGTGGCCCGGGCTGCCGCCAGGGTCGGGTTGGCCTGCAGGGCTCGGTCGACCAGGGCATCGAGCTTGAACGACCCAAGTTCCCGCCACCATTGCCGCTCGACCGCTCCTCCGGCAACGAAACGCTGGGATTCCCCCGTCGCCGCGGGAGCCTCGACAGTGTGGGGAGGCAGGGGGGTTGGCGTATACGCCGAGACCCCGGGTCCGGTCGGGCGCTGATAATCGGGGCCCACCGCACAGCCTCCCACCAGGCCGATCGTGACCGCGGCAGCAATACAGGTCAACAGGTTGGCAGATTTCATCTTCGCCCCTCCCAATCGCTCGATGCTCATGCGATGTCCCGCCCTTCGCCGGCTTCCTCGTAGGTCACCCCGTCACGGATGTGATAGATGCGCTTGAACGTCGGGATGATTTTTTCGTCGTGGGTGACAACGATGATCGCCGTTTCGAATTGCCGCGCCATATCGTTCAATATCCGGATCACCGCCAGGGCGCGTTCGCTGTCGAGCGGGGCGGTGGGTTCATCGGCGAGGATCACCGGCGGCCGGTTGACCAGCCCCCGGGCAATGGCCACCCGCTGCTGTTCCCCGCCGGAGAGCTGCGACGGCATGGCCCGGGCGCGATGCTCGACCTCGAGCGCCGCCAGCAGCTCGATCGCCATCCGCCGCGCCTCGGGGTTGGGCCTGCCGGCGAGCATCGGCAGCAGGGCGACGTTGTCGGTGACATCGAGAAACGGGATGAGATACGGCGCCTGGAAGATGAAGCCGATCCGGTCGCGGCGCAGGGCCCGCAGGTCGGCGACCTTCCAGCCGTCGTCATAGATGGTCTCATCGCCGAGAATCATTCGCCCGGCGGTCGGTTCGATCACCGCCCCCAGGCATTTGAGCAGGGTGCTCTTGCCCGATCCGGATGGGCCGACCAGGCCAACCACCTCGCCCTGGCCAACCTCCATATCCACCCCCTTCAAGGCATCGACGGCGGTATCGCCGCGGCCGTAGCGCTTTTTCAGGCCTTCGATGCGAATCCCTCTGCCATCCATGTCACCCTCCAATGGCCTCGGCCGGATCGACCTTCAACGCGGCGCGGATGGCGACGATGCTCGCCAGCAGGCAGATCACCATGACGGCGCCGAAGCCGATGACCGAGTCGAGCGGCTGCAGCAGGACGTATTTGGGGAAGATCGGCGCCATCACCAGGGTGGCGGTGATCTTGCCGACCATGAAGCCGATCGCCCCCAGGGCGACGGCCTGTTGCATGATCAGGCCGACGATGGTGCGGTTCCTGGTGCCGATCAGCTTCAGCACCGCGATCTCGCGGATCTTGCCCAGGGTCAGGGTATAGATGATGAAGGCGACGATGGCGGCGCTGACCAGCGACAGGATCACCAGGAACATGAAGATCTGCCGGGCCGAGGTGGCGATCATCTTGCCGACCAGGATCTCCTCCATCTGACTCCGGGTATGGACGGTCAGCCGTTTCCAGCGCCGGATCGCCTGCGCCACTTCCTCCGCCTCATGCCCCGGTTCGATCTGCACCAGCACCGCGTTGACGTAGGGGTTGGTGCTCTGCGAGGCGATGACCGCCTCGAGCAGCCCCGGCACCTGGGGCCGGTTGAACGCCGGGTTTTCGGCGGTGCGCTGGCGCTGCTGCCGGATGGCGTCGTTGTCCTTGAGGAACTGGGCCTCCTGGGCATCCTTGAGGGGGATGAAGACCATCGGGTCGCCGCCGGAGGAGACCATCCGCCGAGTCAGCCCGACGACGGTGTAGAGATTGCGGCGGATCCGGAGGCGGTCGCCGAGTTCGAAGCCGGTGGCGATGTCGGCCACCGCCTCGTAATGGCCCCGGGTGATCTGGCGGCCGGCCACGAGATAGGGCGGCCAGCCCGGGGTTCCCGGGGCGCCGGCGGCGATGCCGGCGACCATCGCCCGGACGTCCCGTTCGCCCTGCCGCACCTGCATGGTGAAATAGGTGGCGTTGGCCGCCCGCGCCACCCCCGGCAGGCCGCGGATGCTCCGCCAGACATCGTCGTAGATGCTCGACGATTCGGCGTACGGCCCGAGGGTGTCCTGCTGCACCACCCACAGGTCGGCGCCGCTGTTGTCGAGCAACGCCTTGCCGTCATCGACCAGTCCGCGGTAGATGCCGGCCATCGACAGGGTGATGCCGATCAGCAGTCCCAGGCCCATGCCGGTGAAGACGAACTTGCCCAGCGAGTGCATGATATCGCGGCCGGCGAGACTGATCACGGTTTCACCCCCGTCAGCTGTTCGACCACCCGGACGCGGCTGCGTGAATGCAGGACCCTGGCGCTGTACACACTGATCTCGTCATCGACCTCGAGGCCATCGCGCACCTGGACCTGGCCGTCGAGATCGGCGACACCCAACGTCACCGGGGTGAAGCCCAGGTCGCCATCGCTGAGCCGCCACACCCCCAACCGGCCATCAACTCGCTGGATGGCGGCGTTGGGAATCACCGGCCCGGCCGCCAGCGGCGGTAAATCGACGGTGACCTCGGCCAGTTCCCCGATTGGCGGCAGCGGTTCGGGCAACGCGTCGAACACCGCCTTGGCCAGGGTTTCCTCGGTCACGGCATCGGCCAATGGCTCCACCCGCATGATCCGGCCGTTCCGGGGCTCGACCCCCTGCGAGCGCAGAACGATACGGGCCGGCAGATCGGCAGTCAGGCCACGGGCGTTGATCTGATCGAACCGGACATTGACCCACAGGTGTGCGGGGTCGATCAGTTCGATGACCGCCTGACCGGCGACGATCGTGACGCCGGGATCGGCATGGCGGGCGGTGACCAGCCCGGCGGCCGGGGCGACGAGATCGAGGTTCTTGCGTTGGACGACCAGGGCCGCCAGTTCGGCGCGGACCCGGGCCGCTTCCCCGCGCGCCGCGTTCAGACCCGCCTCGGCGGCCTGTTGTTCATTCTCTTTGGTCAGGACGATCTCTTCGCTGGTCGTCCGCGCCTCCAGCAGCTGCTGGTACCGCCGGGCCTGGGCCAGGGCGTAGTCATGGCGGGCCCGGGCCTCGTTCACCTGGGCTGCGGCGCGCTGGACCGCCGCCTCCTGGGCGCGGATCCGCTCGGCGAGATCGATCGGGTCCATTGCGCCGAGGATCTGTCCGGCCTCGACGCGATCGCCCACATCCACCTCCAGGTGTTTGACCCGCCCGGTGAAGGTGGGCCCTATCCGGTAGGTGTATCTGGCCTCGACGGTGCCGATGCCGAACAGCGCCGGTGCGATCGGGCGGCTTTCGACCCTGGCCACCGTCACCGGCACCGGGGCCAACGCCCCCGACCGCACGGCGACATAGACGAAGAGGGCGATCAGGGGCAAAAACCCGGCCAGCATTACCAGGGTGCGCTTGTGTACAGGGAATGGTTTCATGATCTCCTCCGGATGCCGCGCTGGTAGATGGCGAAGACCCGCGGCGCGTCATGGCGGATGCGGCCGACGTCACCGGCCAGCAGTGACTGAATGACCAACCCCTGCAGCGTGCCGATGAACAGGATGGCGGCGGCCTCAGTGTCCAGGTCGGGGTCGATTTCGCCGAACGCCTTGCCCTGTTCGATCAGCCCCCGCAACTGCCCGGCGTAGCGCTCTACCAGCGACTGCACCTTGGCCTTGGAGCCCGTCCTATCGGCGTTCTGCAGCTCGCCGAACAGCAGATGGGGCACGCCCGGGTGTTCGGCGACAAACTCGGCATGGGTCAGAAACATCGCCTCCAGTGCGGCGAGGGGCGAGGTCGCTCCCTCCGTCGCCCTTGCCAAGCGGGCCAACAGCCGCTCCGCCACCCACCCCATCACCGCCTCCAGTACCGCGGCCTTGTTGGGAAAATGGCGGAACAGGGCCCCCTGGGTCAGGCCCATGCGCTCGGCGATCGCCGCCGTGGTGATCCCGTTCGGGTTCCGCTCGGCGGCCAGCTCGATCACGGTCTGAACGATCACGGCCCGTCGTTCCTCGGCCGGGAGATGATGGTCACGGGTGCGCATACGCCCTCCATTCAGGATAGTAATTGATTACTATCTTGAATATATGACCTCGGCCGCTGTTGTCAAGGGCGTTGGACCGGTCTGTGACAGGAGGCACCGCCAAAGCCGGTCGGCCGGTTACCGGCCGGCATCGATGGCAGGCTGCCGGTGTCGCCGAGTTCATGTCCTACAACATTGCAGGTGTGATCACCGCAAGCGGGGAGGGGGAGATGGACCAAGGAGATATTCGACGCTGCCCCGCGCCGCCTGCCGATCTTCCTCCAGGGTGAAGCGCCCGCCATAGCCGAGGGCGGCCAGGCGTCGGAGGTTGGCCTGCCGGTGACCGGCAAGCGCCGAGCGGTCGCGGTGGCAGATGCGGATCGTCAGATGCTCGCTGGCCGCCAGGTCCGCCAGCCGCCGCCGGAGCCGCGTAAACCACAGCCGCGACTGGACGCACTCGCCGAAGGCCGGGTGATAGGGGCCGGCCATGATCTCGGCCTCCAGCTCGGGCGAGGGCTGGAGACCCATGCGGATCACCCGGATCCCGGCATCATCGAGCATCTCTTTGGCCCGGGCGGTCTTGGCCACCGCCTGGTTGAGTGATAGCGGCCGATAGCGGCCGGCCAGCCACTCGGCGGCCAGGCCGGTATTGCGCAGCACCACCGCCGGATAGAGCCGGACCACGGCCGGGGCCAGGGCGATGGTCTGGCGGATGCCGGCGATGAAGGACCGATGCGTCTCCCCCGGCAGACCGGGCATCAACTGGATGCCGACCGTGATCCCGGCCTGCCGCAGCCGCCGCACCGCCTGCCGGCTGTCGGCCGCCGTATGGCCGCGCCGTGCCGCCCCCAGCACCTGGTCGTCGAACGACTGGACACCGAGTTCGACGATGCCGACCCGATGGTCGCGGAGAAACCGGCACACCTCGATATCGATGCAATCCGGGCGGGTCGACAGACGGATGGTATGGACCTCGCCCGAGGCGACGAACGGCTGCACCGCCGCCAGCAGCCGTCGCTGCTCCGCCAGGGGCAGACAGGTGAAGGACCCGCCGAAAAATGCGGCCTGGACCTCGTCGCGCCCCGGGCTGCGCCTGATCCAGGTCCGGATGATAGCGCCGATGGCCGTCACATCGTTCGCCGCCTGTCCCGCCGCGGTTATGCTGTGCTGGTTACAGAAGAGGCAGAGGTGGGGGCATCCCCGATGGGGGATGAAGAGTGGAATGATCAGGGGCATGACGGTTCATTCGCCTTCCTTCAGCAAACTGAGGGCGGCAGCGGCGGCCCGCTGTTCCGCCTCTTTCTTCGACCGGGCCTGACCGGTGCCGAGGACCTCGCCGCGGAACACGACCGAAGTGGTGAACAGCGGCTGATGCGACGGCCCCTCCTCCTGATCGAGCTGGTACTGGGGCCCCTCGTTGAAGCGGTCCTGCAGCACCTCCTGCAACCGGCTCTTGGCGTCGGCCACCAGCAGCTCCTCCTTCTTGCCGGAGATTGCCGGGATGAAGAAGGTCTCGATGCACCCTGCGGCCAGGTAGTACCCGGCATCCTCGAAGATCGCTCCGATCACCGCCTCATAGGCGGAACTGAGGATCGAGGACTTGTTGCGGCCGCTCGAGGCCTCTTCCCCCCGGCCGAGGCGAAGAAAGCGGCCGAGCTCGATGTTGCGCGCCATCTGGGCCAGGTGGATCTCGTTGACCAGGGCCGAACGGAGCCGGGTCAGCTCTCCTTCCCGCATCTCCGGATACCGTTTATGCAGCAGGTGGCCGACCGCCAGATACAGGACCGCATCGCCCAGGTACTCGAGAATCTCGTTGTTTTTGCCGAAGGACGGCTGTTCGAAGGAATAGGACGAATGGACGAGGGCCAGCTGCAACAGCCGCAGGTCGGTGAAACGGTACCCGAGGATCTTCTCTAACTCGCTCAGCGGCTCCTTGTTCTCCTGCACCAAGGCGTCGAGATCCGTTGCCATGCTCAAATAATTCCTCTTGTCAAAATGATTAACTATGGTATAAAGATGGCCTCACCGTTGCGGCGGCGTAGCCAAGTGGCTAAGGCAGTGGTCTGCAAAACCATTATTCAGCGGTTCGAATCCGCTCGCCGCCTCCAGCAGATGCAGGGGACCATGGTATCAGCCATGGTCCCCTTTTTCATTTCCGACCCGATCACCCGACCCGGCCCGCCCGAGGCTGCCCCTGTATAGCACAGACGAAGACGATTCGCACGCCAAAGTTCAGCCGCCGCACCTTCATCAGGCCACCGGTATCCCCCAGATCTCCTCGGAGTACTCTCTGATCGTCCGATCGGTCGAGAACTTGCCCATCCGGGCGACGTTGAGAATCGCCATCCGCGTCCAGTTCTCCGGCTCGAGAAAGGCGGCGTTGACCCGATGCTGACAATGGATGTAGGACTCCAGATCGAGCAGCAGCAGGTAGGGATCGTACTGGTTCATCAGGCTGTCGACCAGCGGCATGAACAGCTCACGGTTGCCGGGGCTGAAACAGCCGTTCTTCAGGCTCTCGATCACGTCACCCACCTCGGCGTTGGCCTGACAGATCTGCAGGGGCGTGCGACTGACGTTGAGCCGCTCGTACTCGGCCTCCTCGGCAGTCATGCCGAAGATGAAGATATTGTCCTCGCCGACCTCCTCGCGGATCTCGATATTGGCCCCGTCGAGGGTGCCGATGGTCAGGGCTCCGTTGAGGGCGAACTTCATGTTGCCGGTGCCGGAGGCCTCGGTGCCGGCGGTGGAGATCTGCTCGGACAGGTCGGCCGCCGGGATGATCTTTTCGGCCTGGGACACCGTGTAGTTGGGGAGAAAGACCACCTTCAGCCGGCCGAGGATGCGGGGGTCGTTGTTGATCACGTCGGCAATCGAGGTGATCAGCTTGATGATCAGTTTCGCCCGCCAGTAGGACGGGGCCGCCTTGCCGGCGAAGATCACGGTCCGGGGGGCGATTACCTCATCGCTGTTGCGCAGGATCCTGTGATAAAGATAGATGACGTGCAGGGCGTTGAGCAGCTGCCGCTTGTACTCGTGGATCCGCTTGACCTGGACGTCGAACATCGAGTCGGGGTCGATGGTCAGCGAACACAGGTCCTTGACGTACCCGGCCAGCCGCACCTTGTTGGCCCGTTTGACCTCCCGCCAGCGGCGGCGAAAATCCGGGTCGTCGGCATGGGGTTCAAGCCGGCGCAGCTGGGCAAGATCGGTGATCCAGCCATCGCCGATGCACTCGCCGATCAGCGCCGCCAGCTCGGGGTTGGCATGGAGCAGCCAGCGCCGCGGAGTGATGCCGTTGGTCTTGGAATTGAACCTGCCCGGATAGAACTGGTGGAAGTCGTGGAACAGCCGGTCCTTCAACAGCCGGGTGTGCAGCGCCGCCACCCCGTTGACCGAATGGCTGCCGATGATGGCAAGATGGGCCATGCGTATCTTCTTCGGCGGCCCCTCCTCGATGATCGACATATTCCGCAACCGGTTGATGTCGCCGGGATAGCACTGGGCCACCGCCTCGAGAAAGCGGCGGTTGATCTCGTAGATGATCTCAAGGTGACGGGGCAGGACCCGGCCCAGCAGATCGACGGTCCATTTTTCCAGGGCCTCGGACATCAGGGTATGGTTGGTATAGGCGAAGGTCTTGACGCAGATATCCCAGGCCTTCTCCCAGGTCAGGCCCTCAGTGTCGAGGAGCATCCGCATCAGTTCGGGAATGGCGATGGATGGATGGGTATCGTTGAGCTGCACCGCCACCGACTCGCTGAATTTGTCGAAACCGTCCCTGTTGTTCTTCTTGAAGCGCCGCATCACGTCCTGGAGGGTGGCGGCGACGAAAAAGTACTGCTGTTTGAGCCGCAGTTCCTGGCCGGCGAGGTTGTGATCCGGCGGGTAGAGGACCTTCGAGATGGTCTCGGAGCTGACCTTGGACTGGACGGCGCTGATATAATCGCCCTGGCTGAAAAAGCCGAGGTCGAGTTCACGCGAGGCCCGCGCCGTCCACAGCCGCATGTTGATCACATGATCGTTGCGGTAGCCCGGAACCAGGATATCGCAGGGCATGGCCATGACGTCGGTGGTGTTGACCCACTTGGCCCGGTAGCGGCCGTTGTCGTCGAGATAACCGGAGACATTGCCATAGAAGCGGACCGGGAAGACCGGCACCCGCCGCTCGAACTCCCACGGCGTGCCGTAGCGCAGCCAGTTGTCCGGGGTCTCGACCTGGTAGCCGTCGATCAGCTGCTGATAGAACAGCCCGTATTCATAGCGGATACCGTACCCGTAGGCCGGGATCTTGAGGGTGGCGATCGAATCCATGAAACAGGCGGCGAGCCGGCCGAGACCGCCGTTGCCGAGCCCCGCCTCCTCTTCCTGGTCCCGGATCTCGCTCATGTCGAAGCCGAGATCCTCGATGGCCTTCTTCGCATCCTCCATGATCCCGAGGTTGATCAGGCTGTTGCCGAGCGAACGGCCGATCAGGAACTCGAGCGAGAGATAGTAGACCCGTTTCTTTTTCTTGGCGTAGAAGGTCTTCTGGGTCGAAATCCACTTCTCCACCATGATGTCGCGCATCGTATAGGCCAGGGCCTTGTAAATGTCGGTCGGACCGGAGCGCTCCGGGTCGCGCCCCTGAAAACTCATCAGATGGTGGATGATGTTGTCCTTGATCGCCTCGGTATTGGTCTTGAAGAACGCCTCGGGACAGGAAGGTGATTCCTTGCCCGGACCCGACTGGGACTCGACCTTCTGCAGCTTTTTCATATTCCGTCTCCATTGCTCATTGCCGGGAAACCCGGTTCACTTTTCGCATCTTCCCCGTCCCCCTTCCCGCTTCCCTGACATTGACAGCGGACGCAGCCTGCTTATTGCTATCCCTATGGGCTGCCGGTGACGGGGAAACAATCTGTATCATTTCAGTCTGCCATGACGGCAGCGAAGATGTCCAGACCTTGCAGACCATTCCGTCTTTTTGTTGAGGATTGTACCACATTGCAGTATACAGGAAGACCGTGCCCGGAAATTTATCCGACTGTCATCGCCCCGCCGCATCCGAGACCGTCGCCAACCCGTTCCCCCCGATAGCGGAAGACCCATGAAAACACCACAGCCTGCAGCGAAAAACCGAAACCTGATCCTCCTCCTCGTGATCTTCATCGGCGGCTTTCTCACCGGCGTCGCCTTCACCTCCTACAAGATGAGCGGCACGGCACCGCCGACGGCGACGGGAGAACAGGCCGCCCAGCAGATCCCGAAGGAACAGGCCGAGGCCATCGCCCAGCTCGAAGGCGCGGTCACCAGCCAGCCGAACGATTACCAGGCCTGGATCAGGCTCGGCCACCTCTACTTCGACACCCACCAGCCCGAGAAGGCGATTCAGGCCTACACCCGTTCGATCGAGCTGCATCCGCCCGACGCCAACCTGCTGACCGATCTCGGCGTCATGTACCGCAACACCGAACAGAAGGAAAAGGCGATCGAATCCTTCGACCGCGCCCGTCAGCTCGATCCGCAACACGAACCATCGCGGCTGAACAAGGGGATCGTTCAGCTCTTCGACCTCAATGATCCGCAGGGGGCCATCGCCAGCTGGGAGGAACTGCTCCGCCTCAACCCCGAGGCCAAGATGACCGACGGCAGCGGGGTCCGCCAGTTTATCGACGGGCTGCAGAAGGATCCGGCGAAGCCGAAGGACAAGTAACCGCGCCCGCTCCCGTCCCGCAATGGGTGTTTCCCGGCGCAACGAACGAAGATGCACGTGCAGCCCCGAACCATATAGGAGAGATGATGAAATTCGAGACCCTCGCCCTCCATGCCGGCCACACCGTCGACCAGGACAGCCTGTCGCGGGCGGTGCCGGTATACCGGACCAGCGCCTACCTGTTCCGGAGCACCGAGCACGCCGCCAACCTCTTCGCCCTGAAGGAGCTCGGCAATATCTACACCCGCATCGGCAACCCGACCCAGGCCGTGCTCGAGGAGCGGGTCGCCGCCCTCGAAGGCGGGGTGGCGGCGGTCGCCCTGGCCTCCGGCACCTCGGCGATCTTCTACAGCATCATCAATATCTGCCGCCAGGGCGACGAGGTGGTGGCGGCCAACAATCTGTACGGCGGCACCTTTTCGCAGTTCGACTCGATCCTGCCGCAGCTCGGGATCAAGGTCCATCTCGTCGATCCGAGCGATCCACAGAACTTCGCCCGCGCCATCACCGAACGGACCCGCGCCCTCTACTGCGAGACCCTGGGCAACCCGGCGCTGAACATGACCGACCTCCGAGCGGTGGCCGATATCGGCCACAGCCGTGGGCTGCCGCTGATCGTCGATTCGACCTTCACCCCGCCCTGCCTGTTGCGGCCGATCGAACACGGCGCCGACATCGTCGTCCACTCGCTGACCAAGTGGATCGGCGGCCATGGCACCGGCATCGGCGGCATCGTCGTCGACGCCGGCACCTTCGACTGGACCGACCCCAAATTCACCCTCTACAACGAGCCGGACCACAGCTACCACGGCCTGCGCTACGCCCACGACCTCGGCGAGATGAACCGCA
Organism: Desulfoprunum sp.; assembly: GCF_053613775.1. NCBI lineage: Bacteria > Pseudomonadati > Thermodesulfobacteriota > Desulfobulbia > Desulfobulbales > Desulfobulbaceae > Desulfoprunum > Desulfoprunum sp. The sequence goes on along the minus strand of NZ_JBSHXH010000001.1, from coordinate 138,706 downwards.
TCGCCTTCGCCCTGCGGCTGCGGCTGGTGCCGCTGCGCAACCTCGGCGCCTGCATCTCGCCCGACAATGCCTGGCTCTTCCTCCAGGGCATCGAAACCCTGGCCCTGCGGATGGAGCGGCACAGCGCCAACGGCCAGGCCGTAGCCGACTTCCTCCCCCGCCACCCGGCAGTGGCGTGGGTCAACTATCCCGGTCTCCCCGGCTCGCCCGGTCACGAGATCGCCCATAAATACCTGCGCCACGGCTTCGGCGGCATGGTCGCCTTCGGCATCAAAGGGGGTCCTGCGGCCGGCAGCCGCTTCATCGAGGGCCTGCGGCTGTTCTCGCATCTGGCCAACGTCGGCGACGCCAAGTCCCTGGCCATCCACCCGGCATCGACCACCCATTCGCAGCTCTCGCCGGAACAACTGGCAGCGGCCGGCATCGATGCCTCGATGATCCGGCTGTCGATCGGGATCGAGCATATCGACGACATCCTCGCCGATCTCGGCCAGGCGCTGGACCAGGCGGTTGGCAATGAAGGCTGAGCCCCGGCCATGACCGCCGCCACCGGACAGAGCGGGCCGGCAGCGGCCGACAGCGTCGAAAAGCGGTACCACCGTTTCGCCGAACCGCCCGACACCATGGCCCTCGAGAGCGGCGCCCGGCTCGGGCCGATCACCGTCGCCTACGAGACCTGGGGCCGGCTGAACGAGGGGCGCGACAACGCGATCCTGGTCGCCCACGCCTTCTCCGGCGACTCCCATGCCGCCGGCCGCTATGCCGGCGAGAGCGGGGACGACAAGTTGGGATGGTGGGACTTTCTGATCGGCCCCGGCAAGGGGATCGACACCGACCGCTATTTCGTGATCTGTGCCAACATCCTCGGCTCCTGCATGGGCACCACCGGCCCCTCCTCGATCAACCCGGCCACCGGCCGCCCCTACGGCCTCGACTTCCCGATGGTGACCATCGGCGACATGGTCGAGACCCAGAAACGGCTGCTCGACCATCTCGGCATCGACCGCCTGCTGACCGTCATCGGCGGCTCGGTCGGCGGCATGCAGGTCCTCGAGTGGTGCCGGCGCTATCCCCGGGCCATCCGGTCGGCGATCCCGATCGCCACGACGATGCGCCACTCGGCCCTGGCCATCGCCTTCAACGAGATCGCCCGTCAGGCGATCATGGCCGACCCCAACTGGCAGGGCGGCAACTACTACGACACCGGCCGCAGTCCCGATCTCGGCCTCGCCGTGGCCCGGATGGTCGGCCACGTCACCTACCTCTCCGACCAGGCGATGCGCCGCAAGTTCGGCCGGCGGCTGCAGGACAAGAACGATTTCTCCTTCGGCTTCGACGCCGATTTCCAGGTCGAGAGCTATCTCCGCCACCAGGGCAGCAAATTCGTCCGCCGCTTCGACGCCAACTCCCTGCTCTACATCACCCGCGCCGCCGACTACTTCGACATGACCCAGCGGCCGGAGCCGGTGGATGCCGAACGGCCGGACATCAAGTACCTCGTCGTCTCCTACAGTTCCGACTGGCTCTACCCGACCTACCAGGCCAGGGAACTGGTGCGGCGGCTCAAGCGGGCCGGCCGGGATGTCAGCTTCTGCGAGATCGAGGCCGACTGCGGCCACGATGCCTTCCTTCTCCCGGACGAGCGGCTGACCAACCTGATCCGAGGATTTCTCCATGGCATCGCCGCAGCCTGAACACATCCGCTTCGACCTTCAGGTCATCGCCTCGCTGATCGAACCCGGCAGCCGGGTCCTCGACCTCGGCTGCGGCGGCGGCGACCTGCTGGCCTGGCTGGCGGCAGCCAAGGATGTCAGGGGCGCCGGGATCGAACAGGACAAGGACAAGGCGGCCCGCTGCATCGCCCGCGGCCTCAGCGTCCTCCACGGCGACCTCAACACCGAGGTCGAAGATTACCCGGACGCAAGCTTCGATTACGTCATCCTCAGCCAGACCCTGCAGCAGGTCTACGAACCGGCCCGCCTCCTCCGCTCCCTGGCCCGGATCGGCAAACGGGTGATCGTCAGCTTCCCCAACTTCAGCCACTGGACGATCCGGCTGCAGCTGCTGTGGCGCGGCATGGCGCCGAAAAACGACCAGCTGCCGTACTCCTGGTACGACACCCCCAACATCCGGGTCATCACCCTCGCCGATTTCCGCCGGTTCGCCCGCGACGTCGGCTACCGGATCGTCCGGGAGATCGCCATCGACACCGCCAGCAGCAGCGGCAAGGTGGTCGAATTTCTGGCCAACTGGCGGGCCACCTATGGTATCTTCATCATTGAGCAGAAAAACTCCGGCGGCGCCTGACCGTCTCCGCCTCCCTCCCCTACCCCAACCGCGAGCACCGCACCCATGGCACTGAAAATTCATCCGCAACCGACCATCGACACCATCACCGACATCTGCAACCATATCCAGATCAGCCAGTCGAGCCGGCACGACAAGGTCCCGGCGGTCGTCAATCGCCTGCTGAACTCCTGGAGCACCAAGGAATGCTACGACCATATCAGTCCGGTGTCGATCCCCTCGCACGACAGGATCATCGAGATTGTCCAGCAGGCGCGGCGCATCCTCTTCCCCGGCTACTTCACCAGGACCCGGCTGCATGCCGCCAATCTCGAATACTACATCGGCAAGGAGACCACCGACCTCTACGAGAAGATGAGCGAACAGATCGTCATCGCCATCCGTCACGACTGCCGGCGCAACAACCTGCCCTGCACCAACTGCGAGGAGCTGAGCCAGGAGCTGACCCTGGCCTTCATCGAGACCCTGCCCGATGTCACCGCCATCCTCGCCACCGACATCCGGGCGGCGCTCGAAGGCGATCCCGCCACCGACAGCCCCGATGAGGTGATCTTCAGCTACCCCGGCCTCCTCGCCATCTCGATCTTCCGCCTGGCCCACGAGCTGTTCCGGCTCAAGGTGCCGATCGTCCCCCGGATCATGACCGAATACGCCCACAGCCTGACCGGCATCGACATCCACCCGGGTGCCACCATCGGCGAAGGCTTCTTCATCGACCACGGCACCGGCGTCGTCATCGGCGAGACCACCGTCATCGGCAACAACGTCCGCCTCTACCAGGGCGTCACCCTGGGGGCGCTGTCGCTGCCCCGCGATGCCGGCACCACACTGCGGCACCGGAAACGCCACCCGACGATCGAGGACGATGTCATCATCTACGCCAACACCACCATCCTCGGCGGCGACACGGTCATCGGCCGCGGCGCGGTCATCGGCGGCAACATCTGGCTCACCGAGAGCGTCGAGGCCGGCACCCGGGTCATACTCAAGCGCCCGGAATTGATCTACGCCAACGGTCGTGCCAGGTAGCCCAATCATCCCACTGCGACGAGGCCAGCCATGAAACTGACGGAAACCACAGGCAACACCCCGCTCCTTACCCTCGACAACTTCGGCGTCGGTTGTGCCGCGTCCATCCTCGGCAAACAGGAATCCCGCAACCCGATGGGCAGCGTCAAGTGCCGGATCGCGGTGGCGATGATCGATGCCGCCACGGCCGAAGGCTTAATCACCCCGGCCACCACGATCATCGAGCCGACCAGCGGCAATACCGGTCTCGGCCTGGCCTTCGTCTGCGCCAGCCGCCGCCTCCGCCTGATCCTGACGATGCCCGAGAGCATGAGCATCGAGCGGCGCAAGCTGCTCAAACACCTCGGCGCCGAACTGCTGCTGACCCCGGCGGCACTGGGGATGAAGGGGGCGATCGCCGAGGCCGAACGTCTGCTGGCCGAGACCCCGGACGCCTACATGCCGGACCAGTTCGCCAACCCGGTCAACCCGGACGCCCACCGCCGCACCACCGCCGAGGAAATCTGGCGGGACAGCGGCGGCCGCGTCGATGTCTTCGTCGCCGGCGTCGGCACCGGCGGCACGATCACCGGCGTCGCGGAGGTGCTGAAGGCCCGCAACCCCGCCCTGCGGGTGGTCGCGGTCGAGCCGGCCGCGTCGCCGGTGCTCTCCGGCGGCAGCCCCGGCCCCCACAAGATCCAGGGCATCGGCGCCGGCTTCGTCCCCAGGGTGCTGAACCGGGAAATCATCGACGAGGTCGTCACCGTCAGCGATGACGACGCCTTCGCCACCGCCCGGGAACTGGCGCGGAGCGAGGGCATCCTGTGCGGCATCTCGAGCGGCGCCGCGGCCTGGGCGGCCCGGGAGCTCGGCCGAAGGCCGGCACATGCGGGCCAGACCATCGTCGTCATCCTGCCCGACACCGGTGAACGCTACCTGAGCACCCCGCTCGTGGTCGACTGACGGCGATCCGGCCATCCCGGGCCGACGAAGCCGAAGAAAATACTGGAAAAGCCCGGAGGATGGCACTATACTTCGCGTTGACCGTAAGAACTTCCCGGCTGAGCATGTGATTGATTCAAACTCCAATCTGAGGACCGAGACCATCGAAACACGTCACCTGAAGGTTTTCGTCGCCGTCTACAAGCACCGCAGCTTCACCAAGGCCGCCGAATTGCTGCATACCAGCCAGCCGACGGTCAGCGAGCATATCCATAACCTCGAGTCGCGGCTCGACTGCCGGCTCTTCGACCGCCTCGGCCGGTCGATCCTGCCGACCCTCGAGGCGCAGCTTCTCTATCCGCGGGCCCTGGCGATACTCGAAGACCTGCGCCGGCTGGAGGATGAACTCAATGCCACCGGTAAAGGCGTAGCCGGCGAACTGATCATCGGCGCCAGCACCATACCGGGCGAATACCTCATCCCCAGACTGGCATCGTCGTTCAAGGCGAGGTATCCCGGCGTCTCGTTCGAGATCAGGATCGGCGATTCCGCCGGCATCGTCGACAGTGTCGCCGACAACGACCTGCTGATCGGCATCGTCGGGGCCCGGATTCCGTCCCGCAAGGTCAATTACCAGCCCTTCATCGAGGACGAACTGATCCTCATCGCCGCCGCCGACGCCGATATTCCGGAGACGATCGATGTGTCCGGACTGGTCGCCCTGCCCTTCCTGATGCGCGAGGAGGGATCGGGGACGCGGAAGAATATCGAGGCCTTTCTCGCCAAGAAGGACCTCGGCATCGAGCACCTGAAGATCTGCGCCACCCTGGGGTCAAGCACCGCCATCAAGGAATCGGTCAAGGCCGGCCTCGGAGTATCGATCATCTCCCGCTTGGCGGTGCACGACGAACTCCAGGGATGCCTGGTCAAGGAAATCAGGATCAAGGGCATGACGATGAAACGCTCGTTCTTCATCATCTCGGCCCCCAAACGGAGCCTGCCCAACCACTACCGCCTCTTTCTCCACCGGCTTCTGGAAGAACGGAGGCTCTGAACCACTCACCATTACACCAAAGGATACAATCATGCAGCCACTCGGGTATCTCCAAGCTCTCAGCGTGTCCCTCCTCCTCGTCATCATCCCGGCAATCGGAACGGCAGCGAAGGCGGATCCCACCTCGACCGCGACAACGAAGGAAACCGGCCTGTACTCGATCGGGGCCCGTTTCGGCACATCGTTCAGGGGTGAGGACACCGATCAGGCCGACATCTTCGTCGCCAGAAAACTGCCGTGGGGCAGGGATCTGTCGTCCGGCTGGAATCTCGGCACCGCCGGTGAGCTGGACCTGAGCATCCTCCAGCATGATGACGAGGAAGTCGTGGCCGGATCGATCTCGACCGACCTGATCCTGTCGTCACCGGGACACCGCTTCTTCCTGTTGACGGGAGTCGGCGCCGGCGTCCTCGAGGACGAAATCCTCGGCGATATCGATTTCGGCGGCCCGGTCTTCTTTCTCTTCCATGCCGGGGCCGGGCTGCGCCTCACCCCCTGGCTCTCTTTGGGCTACCGTTATTCGCATATGTCCAATGGCAGCATCTACGACAAGAACCCGAGCCTCAACCTGAACATGGTGGAGTTGCGGTTCACCTTCTGAGGCAGGAGCGGATCCCGGCCCGAACCTCTCCCCGGCCCTCCGACGGACGGGGAGAAAAAGACCTTGATCTGTAACGCTCATCTGTGCTAGCTTTGCCAGTTTCTGGTCTGCTGCTGCATGCCGGCAACGGCCTTTCACTCTCATGACCGGCGGGGCGGCACAAGCCAAGAGACAGGTCCCGCCCGTTGTATTGTCCACCCTCTCACGGTCCCGACCACAGCCCATGCATACCCCACCCCTTCGCGTCGAAAAAATCGGCGGCACCTCGATGTCCCGATTTCCGGAGATCGTCGACAATATCATCCTCCGCAACCCCGACGACATCTACGGCCGCATCTATATCGTCTCCGCCTACAGCGGCATCACCAACGAGCTCCTCGAACACAAGAAGACCGGCAATCCCGGGATCTACCAGCTGTTCAGGGAGCAGCAGAACTATCCCCGGAAACTGCTTGACCTGCGTGACAACCTCTTCAAACTGAACGAGGCCCTGGCGCCGGTCGGACTCAACCTCGACGAGGCCAATGATTTCATCGGCGATCACATCGATCTGACCATCAATATCCTCCGCAGCATGGATAACGTCCTCTCCTCGGGATACGTCTCGCACAAGGCCCTGCTCCTGGCCGCCCGTGAACTGCTGGCCTCCCTCGGCGAGATGCACAGCGCCTTCAATTCGGCGAATATCCTGAAGAACCAGGGATATAACTCGACTTTTGTCGATCTCAGCGGTTGGGAGGATAGCCGGCAGCTGACCATCGACGAGCGGATCAAGGACAGCTTCAGCTCGATCGACCCGTTTGCGACCATCTGTTTCGCCACCGGCTACACCAAGGGCAAGGAAGGCATCATGCGGGAATTCGACCGCGGCTATTCCGAGGTGACCTTCTCCAAGGTGGCGGTCCTCCTCGGTGCCACCGAGGCGATCATCCACAAGGAGTACCATCTGTGTTCCGGCGACCCGCTGGTGATCGGCGAGGACCAGATCCACCCGGTCTGCAACACCAACTTCGATGTGGCCGACCAGCTGGCCGACGTCGGCATGGAGGCGATCCACCCCAAGGCATCGAAGCCGCTCGAGATCAACAACATCCCGATCCGGATCAAAAACGCCTTCGATCCCGACCACTCCGGGACACTGATCACCAAGGATTTCATCGCCCCAAAATCCAAGGTCGAAATCGTCACCGGCTCCGACAAGGTCGTCAGCCTGGAGATCCATGACACCCGCATGGTCGGCGAGGTCGGCTTCGACCTGCGCATCATGCAGGTCCTGGCCAAGCACCAGGTGTCCTATATCAGCAAGGCCACGAATGCCAACACCATCGCGATGATCATCGCCGACCGCGATTGCTCGCCGGAGTTGCTGGGCGATCTGGGCGACAAATTCGAATCGGTCTCCAGCCGACCGGTGGCCATTGTCTGCGCCATCGGCTCGAATATCGGTCAACCGGGTATCCTGGCCAGGGCCGCCCAGGCGCTGGCCGCCGACGAAATCAATATTCTGGCAGTTTCCCAGACTCCCCGCCAGACCAATATGCAGTTCATCGTCGAAAGAATCCAGTTTGCCCAGGCCCAGCGGGCCCTGCACCGGGCGCTCTGCATGTAGGAAACGGCAAGGGCCGGGCATGCCCGCTCCGACACGCCCGGCCCTTGCCGGTACCCCTCAATCAGCCATTTCTGCAGTGGTGTTCACTGCCCGCAGCAGCTGCGCCCCCGAGCCGGTCCCCTTCTCAGCGTGACGGCTCAACTTCCTTCAGAAATTTTCCCGACGGCACCAGGAATCCACGCTTGTCGAGGCTGAAATACAACCAGGCCGTCTCCAGGCGTTTTTCCCGCTCTCCCTCATCGACCAGGACCTCGACCTCCTCCCGCCGGTACCAGTCGGGATGGCCCTCCAGGCTATCGAGGGCGGCCAGGATTTTCTCATCGACACGGTAGAGTTCCCCGAAAATCGGCGAAACCGCCTCCTCCTTGAGGACAATCGGCGTCCCGGTTGTATACATCGCAAACTTCTGCACTGTCTGCGCCGGACCAAGAAATTCGGCGCCACTGAGCAGACGGTGATTGCTGAACCCCTTCTTCAGGGTGCCATAGACAAATACGAGATAATGCATGAAATCTTCCACCTGTGAAGTATTCCCCGGCATTGCCGCCGAACATAATCAAAGAATTTGATATAATATTTATAATATTTAAATGATACCTTCGTGAAAAGCAATCGAATAACGAAATGCCGCCGGCACAATTACCAGTCATTACATACCACATAAGGTTTGTCTTGGAACACTTTTCATGCCTCGGATGAGCGCCGGGGCTATCTTCGCGTTGCCGTATGATGATTCCTGTGGTATCACGGGGCACCGTTTTTTCATTCCCGTTTTGATCGGAGGATACCGTCAATGCCGCCGCAGCCCGCCGAAACGATGAACCTGAAAGGAATTGTCGCCGCCCTGCTCTCCGCCCTGTTTATGGGGACCATCGGCGTTTTTTCGAAGATCACCGGCCTGCCCGCCGAAACCGTCACCTTCTTCCGCCTCTTTTTCGGTGCCGGCTTCATGTTGCTCTTCCTTGTTGCGTGCCGACAGACCGGCTGTCTCCGGCGGTGGCCTACCTGGCCGGTCCTGATCAACGGCGGCATGTTGTCCGGCTTCATCATCTTCTATGTCCAGGCGATGAATCTGACGACGATGGCCAACGCCATCATGCTGGTCTACCTGGCCCCGCTGACCGCTTCCATCTTCGCCCACTTCTTTCTCGGCGAGCGGCTCAACCGCGCCAGTGTCCTGCTGATCGCCACGGCCCTTTTCGGCTTCGCGATGATGATGGAGTTCCGCATCGACTTCTCCAGCGGCAGCAATCATTTCGCCGGCATCTGCCTGGCGGCCCTGGCATCGTGCTGCTATGCCGCCTTCATCCTCATCAACCGGACAATCAAGGAACATGTCCATGTCTACAGCCGGACCTTCTACCAGCTGCTGACCGGGGCCATCATTATGCTGCCCTTCCTCGTCGCCGGACCGCCGGCGATCTCGACGATCAACTGGCTGTGGCTGATCGGAACCGGCCTTTTTCCCGGGTTCCTCGCCATTCTTTTCGCTGTCGTCGCCCTCAGCACCCTTCCGGCCGCAACCTTCGGCACCCTGGCCTACTTCGAACCGATCGCCGTCATCGCCTTCGGCTGGCTGATCTTCAACGAGACCCTGGCTCCGCTGCAGATCGCCGGCTGCCTGCTGATACTCGGCAGCGGAGTCTTCAAGACCTGGCTCAGCGCCAGGCCGGTGACGGTCAAAGGCTGTCCGGTCGCCCTTGACCCGGCCGAACCGGGGCGCAGCGATTGACAACGTCTGGCCCCGGTGCTTCAGCCGCAGAGACTTTACCAAGTCAGCCCCTTGATCACAAGACGGGACCCAGGGAAAAAACATACATCGGCCGGGAGCGCCGGCCATGGCGGTCAAGATGTTTTTTTGACGTTGGATTTTCTCCCCGGAAGTGCCTACATTCTGTGACAAGCACCCTTTTCCGGCCGCCATCCCTGCCGCGACTCAGACACGGAGGAAATCATGCTGCGCTGCTCCGGACCGGTGTTGATCGTCGAGGACGACCTCAACACCGCCAATCTGGTCAAAACCTATCTCGAGCATGAGGGGTTTACCAGTGAAATCGCCACCGATGGCGAAACGGCCGTGCTCCTGGCCCGACGTCGCCGGCCCTGCATCATCATCCTCGACATCATGCTGCCCAGACTCGATGGCTGGGAGGTCTGCCGCCAGGTACGGACCTTCTCCAACGTGCCGGTGCTGATGCTGACCGCCCGGGAGGAGGAGATCGACCGGGTGACCGGTCTGTCGCTCGGCGCCGATGATTACGTCGTCAAACCCTTCAGCCCTCGCGAACTGGTGGCCCGGGTCAAGGCCATCCTGCGGCGCTCGAGCCTGCAGGCCAACAGTCAGGGCAAGAAGCTGATTTCCGGCGGGCTGGAGATGGATCTGGAAAAACACCGCGTCAGCCTTGACGGCCGGACCATCGACCTGACCAGTTCGGAATACAAACTGCTCCAGGCCCTGATGCAGGCCCCCGGGCGGGTCTTCTCCCGCAACGAACTGCTCGATACCGTCTATCATGACGGCGAGATCGTCATCGATCGGGTGATAGATGTCCATATCGGCAAATTGCGGCAGAAGATCGAGCAGCAGCCGTCCCAACCCCGCTACATCCGCACCGTCCGCGGATTCGGTTACGCCTTCGCCGACCCGGGGGATCTATGAACCCTATCAGACAACGCCTGCTGTGGAAACTGCTGCTGGTCAACGGGATCCCGGTGGTGACGATCATCCTGGTTATCTGGCTGGCCCTCGATCACCTCGCTACCGGCAATTTTCCCGATCCGGCAGGAAACAACCCGGTGCCGCCGACAGATATCCACCAGACGTTTGTCACCGCCATCCACCACACCCTGATCTTGGCCAGCCTCGCCGCCCTGCTGCTGGGTTTTGTCCTCAGTTACCTGCTGACCCGCAGGGTGCTGAAACCGCTCTCGCAGATGAACGCCGCCACCCGCGCGGTGGCGGCAGGCAACTTCTCGTCCCGGGTGGAGGTCACCACCGGCGATGAGGTGGGACAACTCGGCACCTCCTTCAACCACATGGCCGACAGTCTGGAACGGATCGAACAGCTGCGCAAAAACATGGTGGCCGATGTCGCCCACGAACTGCGGACGCCGTTGACCAACCTGCGCGGCTATCTCGAGGCCCTGAACGACCATGTCCTCATCCCTTCCCCCGAGACTCTGCACATGCTGCTGGGCGAGACCCTGCGCCTGGTCAAGCTGGTCGACAATCTCCAGCAACTGGCCCGCGCCGATGCCGCCAGGACATCCCTGCACCGCCAGCAGCTGGTGATCTCCGAGCAACTGCAGGAGATGCTCGCCCTGTACCGGCCGAGCATCGAGGAAAAACGCATCGAGGTGGCGACCGATTTTCCGGCCGAGGCCGACACGGTACTGGCAGATCGGGATAAATTCCTGCAGACGGTCCGCAATCTCCTCGACAACTGCGTCAAATACACCCCGCACGGGGGACAGGTTGCCATTTCCAGCAAACGCCACGCCGATGGACTGCAGGTCCTCTTCTGCAACAGCGGCCCTGAAATCTCCAGCGATGACCTCCCCTTCATCTTCGAGCGCTTCTTCCGTACCGACCGCTCCCGCAGCCGCAACGCCGGGGGCTCCGGTCTCGGCCTGGCGATCACCCGGGAACTGATCGAGGCCCACGGCGGTCGGGTCGGGGCCGACAGCAAGGATGGACGGACCTGCATCTGGTTCATCCTCCCCTGCTGAAAATTGCAGCTCCCGCCATCTTTACCAGATCTTTACATAGCCGTTATACCATCCTTACAGCGGCGCCTTATTTTTGAGTCATCGGAGGTGATTTCTCATCGCCTTCATTAACTGAACCTGAGGAGAAATCGTCATGAGAACTCTTACAAAATCGATCTTGGCACTCGTTGCAGTATTGTCCCTTTCCATGTTCGTCGCCGGCTGTGGATCAAAATCCGCTGACTATCAGGGCTATTCGGCCCCGGGCGCCGGAAGCGGCATGACCGCTGACAACTTCTCGGACGCAGGTCCCGGACGATCCGACCCGACTCGGGGTGCAGGTGTCTCCGACAATGACACCCACAACGAGGGTGCCTTCGGGCCCACCAATGAAGCACGAGGCACGGAATCGCACGAGAACTAACCATTAAACGGAAACCTGCAGGGAGGCCGGCATGAAATGGGTTCGGACAGGCGTCATCACGGCGCTGGCGATACTGTTCACTGCCGGCTTCACTGTAACCGCAAAGAAGGAAAATCAAGACGTGATCACATCTTCCCCACCTCCGGCAACCGAGAAGGCCCTCTTTGCCGGCGGCTGTTTCTGGTGTATGGAAAAGCCCTTCGAAGATCTGGAAGGGGTTGTTTCGGTGATTTCCGGTTATGCCGGCGGCACCACGGAAAACCCGACCTATGAAAACTATGGCGCGGGCGGACACACCGAGGTCGTTGAGGTCGTCTACGATCCGCAGAAAATTTCCTACAGCAGACTGCTCGACGTCTTCTGGCGACAGATCGACCCGACCGACGGCAGCGGCCAGTTTGTCGACCGTGGGCACGAATACATTTCCGCCATCTTCGTCTACAATGAACAACAGCGGCGGTTGGCAGTGGCCTCGAGACAGCGGCTGGCAGCCAGCGGCATCCTGAACGGGCCGGTCGTCACCGAGATTCTGGATGCGCCCCGTTTCTGGAAAGCGGAGGAATATCACCAGGATTATTACAAGAACAATCCGATACGTTACAAATTCTACCGTTCACGGTCGGGACGAGATGATTTTCTCCGCACGACCTGGAAAAAGGTCGCGATCGATCTCTCCGGGGAAGGGAGCGGACAGGATCTACGGCGGAGGCTGTCCGCCATGCAGTATCACGTGACCCGGGAAAACGGCACCGAGCCGCCTTTCAAGAACGAATACTGGGACAACAAGAAAGCCGGTCTCTACGTCGATATCGTCTCCGGTGAGCCACTCTTCAGCTCGCGCGACAAGTTCGATTCGGGGACCGGCTGGCCCAGCTTCACCCGGCCGGTGGTTGCGGACAACATCGTCGAGCATGAGGACCGGGGCCTTTTCTCCGCCCGGACCGAGGTCCGCAGCCGCAAGGGCGATTCTCATCTCGGCCATGTCTTTGACGACGGACCGCCGCCGACGGGACTGCGCTACTGCATCAATTCCGCCGCCCTCCGCTTCATCGAGGTTGAAAAACTCGCCGAATCGGGATACGGAGAGTTTGTCGAGCAGTTCAAATAAACCGCAACACCCGGGGGTGAAGGCCATAGCACGCCCGCCCCGCTGATTTCTTCCGCCACTGTGCCGTCGACCGGTATCACCGCCCCATGCCCTATCGCCTCCTCAGCGACCTGGTCGTCGTCCTCCACCTGCTGTTCATCCTCTTCGTCGCCGCTGGCGGTCTGCTGGTCCTGCGGTGGCCCCGCCTCGCCGTGCTGCATGTGCCGGCGGTCGCGTGGGGCGCCTGCATCGAATTCACGGGCGGCATCTGCCCGCTGACCCCTCTTGAAAATCACTTCAGCCGGCTCGCCGGTCGCAAAGGCTATGCCGGCGGCTTCATCGAACACTATCTGCTCCCCATCATCTATCCGGATGGACTGACCCGGGAGATCCAGGTCGGGCTCGGCCTGCTGGTCGTCGCCGTCAACGCCGGCGCCTATCTGCTGCTGCTCCGCAGCGCCCTCCGCCGGACGCGAACATAGCGGCGCCCCCCCATCCGCGCCTCTGCCGCGGAGAGGGGACCATCGTCGCCACAAGATGTTTGCCGCGAAACCATCTTCTGGTATAATTGGGCCTTGCCGGAACAGGGACGGCAGTCCCTTGTTTCCTTCCATTTTTTCCAGCAAGAGCAAATTGATCGATGAACAGTACGCACGCCAATCCCACCCTCGAGACCATCTTTCGCCGCCACAGCATCCGCCAGTTCCAGGAAACGCAGGTCGATGAACAACTGGTCAAGATCATCCTCGATGCCGCCAACCAGGCCCCTTCCGCCCATAACCAGCAATCATGGCGCTTTGTCGTGCTACGGGAGAAAAAACGCCTGGAGCTGGCCCATCTCGTCGCCGGTCGGGCAGGCGACTTCCCCAAGCCCTCGTCGTCGATCCTGCGGATGGCCTCGCGCTGCCTGGCCAGCGCCCCGGTAGTGATCAGCGTCAATAACACCGGCAGTTTGATCGCCCACGGCAGCGAGCTGTTCAACATCGAACGGGAACGGTCCCTCGATTTTTTCCGGACCATGGAGATCCAGAGTTCGGCCGCCGCCGTCGAAAATCTCCTCCTCGCCGCCACCTCCCTTGGCCTCGGCAGCGTCTGGCTCGGCATCCTCTACCTGATCAAGGACGAGGTCCTTACCTTTCTCGGCGAGAGCAAGGGCGAGTTTATGGCGGTCATCCCCATCGGCTACCCGAAAAAGAACCAGGGAGGACCGCAGAAAAAACCGCTCGAGTATGTCCTGAAGGAATTCGACTGATCGCGAAAAACCGGAATGGAGAGAAGAAATCAGGCCGGCGGGCAGGCAAGGTCGGCCAGGGCGATCCTGACCGCCGCCGCTACTCCGTTATCCTGACTGTAGCGGAGATTGAGGGCGGCAAGCCGTTCGTTGAAGCCGTCCATGAAGAGCAGATCCTCCTGCTCGAGGACGTCGTCGACGGCGAAGTTCAGGGGACAGGCCGAGACCTCGATCCGCTCTTCGATTTCGTCGATATAGGCCAGGGCCATGCCCTGGGTGCGGCAGATGATCGGCCGCCGCGGATAGACGGTGCAGCGGTCGTCGTGGAGAAAAAGGCACCGGCCCTTCCGGCCCTTCCGGCGCTGCCCCCCGGTCGCCCGCCAATCCAGCCCCGCAAGCAGCATCGCCGCCTCCAGCGGCAGGACCGAAAATTCCATGCAGCAGTTCGAACACCCCGGCCGGCAGCGGATTCTTCCGGCCAGCCGGCCCGCGGCAAGTCCGCTCACAACCCGGTCGATCTCCATGGCGAGTTGGAGATACGCGTCGCGCACCTGCCGGGTGGGGGGTGGCAATTTCCTGGGTTCGATCATCGACAGTAGAGCGAGGACGGTGCCGATCACGGCGGGAGAGGTAATTCTCCCATCTTGCCGGTCGGCGCAATTGTGTTTATATTTTAAGCTTTACGCACAGTATGCGGCAGCGTCCATGAGGGGATGCTGTCTCTTGCTGCCATTCATCGGAGGACATCGTTATGCTGCACAAATCGAAGCGACTCGTTTTCGCCCTTGTCGTCACACTCTGTTCCGCCCTGCTGATCTCCTGCTACACCCCGGCCGGAAGAAGCGCCGGAGAGGTAGTGGACGATGCCGGCATCACCACCCAGGTCAAGACCTCGCTTCTGGCCAACAAGGCACTCGAGGGGCTCGCGATTTCCGTCAAGACCTTCTCCGGCGAGGTCACCCTCACCGGGGCCGTCGATACCCCCGAACAGGTGCGGAAGGCCGCGGAGATCGCCTCCTCCGTCCGTGGCGTCAAAAAGGTCAACAATCTCGTGACGGTGAAATAGCGCTTCACTCGGTTGCCGGGGGTGGACCGGCAGTGCGACTCCTCCCCCCGGCATCTGCCCGTAACCGGGACTACAGGGCGAAGCGGAGGGCGGCGCCAAAGAAGATGGTGTCGGTATCGATATCGGTGTCGTCATCCTCCAACTGCGCCGAATCGTTGAATCGGTAGTTGGCGGACAAATCGACGTAGACACTGGGCAGCATTTCGAGATTCAAACCGACCCTGAAGGCATAGAACGGGTCGTCGGCAAAATCGCCGTCGGTGCGGATGAGCCCCATTCCGGCTCCGGCATAGATCGTGCTGCCGACCAGGATATAGGCCTCCGGGGCATAGGCGGTCTCACCGAAGCGATCGGGCAGCAGCTCCATATCCACCTCGATGCCGAGAAAATCCCACCAGTGCTGATAACTGACGAGATAGGAAAAACCATCGTCATCATCAACCCCTTCCTCGTCAAGATCATCGACCGCAACCCAGTAATTGGCGCCGCCGCCAATCCGGTGTTCGCCGGCCTGCAGATCAGCGGTGAACAGCACCAAGCCCAGAGCCAGGATCGCCATCAACAGTCTGTTCATCGTCATTCCTCCTTTCCTGTAGTTAATTCCACTTCAACACGACAGCCCCGGCAACTCGGACGATCCGCTGCCATCGGGGCCGAACTTCCCCTGCACATTCCGAACTGTAAGATGGCTATGGTACCAGAGCAGCGGTGAAATGACAATCACCGGGAGACCACCGGCCACTGATCGGTGGCCGAGGTCTCCCTGAGACCCGCATCACCGCCGGAATCAGGGTTGACGCAGGGTGACCAGGCGGGGCAGCAGATACCAGGCACAGATGGTGAAGACGGATGACCCGACCCCGAGCCAGCCGAGGGTCGTGATCTTGTCGGCCCAGTCGAGGGAGATGGCCCACATCGAACAGGCGCCGGTGATGAAAAAGATGAAGACCATGAACGATGCGGCCGTGCCGACATCCGTCTCGACCTGCTCGAGAATGTGGTTGTTGCCGGGGGGGCGGGTGAACGAGAAGCTGAAGGTGAAGAACCACATCGGGAGCGTAATCCGCCAGGTGTCGGGCAACAGCGGCACGGCCATCACCAGGGCCGAGCAGGCCATTCCGAGGAAGCCGAACGGCAGGAGACGCATCAGCGGTCTTTTTCGTATCGCCCGGGAGAAGGCCATCGGGGCAACCATGAAGGCCGCCGAGTTGAGGGCGAAAAAATAGCCGTATTGCCGCTCGCCGTAGCCGAGCCGGGTGATGTAGATATCGGGCGAGGCGGCGATGAAGGCAAAAAAGGGCATTCCCATGACGGCAAACGTCAGGGCCAGGAGGATATAACGCCGGTTGCGGAACAGACGTGCATAGTTGGAGGCCACCCGCGACAGGGGTTCGGCGACGATGGTATGAAGGGTTTCCTTAAGCCGCACGACCCCGAAGAACGCCACCGACCCCAGCAGGGCCTGGATGACGAAGATGAAGCGCCAGGACGTCAGGCTGATGACCCAGCCGCCGACCACCGGGGCCAGCATTGGAGCGGCGGCCGTTATGATGCCGAGCTGAATGAAGATCCGCTGCCGCACCTGGCCGGTAAACATATCCTTGCTGATCGCCAGGGCGCTTGCCGAGGCCGAGGCAGCTCCAGCCCCTTGTGCTATCCTGGCAATAATCATCGTCTCCACCCCTCCGGCCATCGCACAGAACAGGCTGGCGGCAACGAACAGACCGATGCCGGCGAGCAGCGGCGGCCGGCGGCCGTACCTGTCGGACAACGGTCCATAGACCAGCAGGAACCCGCAGTAGGTGGCGAAAAAACAGACCGGGGTCAGGTTGACTGTGGCCAGCGGTGCCTGACCGGGCGGCAGGCCCTGTCCCGGATGGTCGGCCGCCGCGCCGTCATTGACCAGGACGGGACGCCCCCGACGCACCACCTCCCCCCAGATCCCGCACTGCTCCAGCGGCCAGCGGGCCTGGAGATCAATCAGGCCGCATTGCCGGACTCCGCCGTCGAACCAGGCACAGAGGCTGAATTCCTTCCTCAGATCATCATATTGACAGGTATAGCCGACCTCGCTGCCGGTGAGCGCGAGGATCTATCGCAGGGCAAAATCGAGCAGTTCCTGGACCCCTCCCTCCGGCCGGATGCTGATGGATGCGCAGCAGACTCTCCAGACGAGCCTCGTCGAGCAGGACCTCCTGCTCGGCCAGCTTGCGCTCGGTGATATCGATGGCGAAACCGTCGATCATCTCCTCGCCGGCATTCCCATCGACCGGATCATCAGAGGTCAACCTGGCGTTCATCGAAATCCAGATCCGCCGGCCGTCCTTCCTTTTCCCCTCATATTCAAAATGGTTGACGGCTTTCGTCTGTCGCAGCAGGTTGATGAATTCCTGCCGCCGCTGGGGATCGACATAGAGTTGGCTGGCAAGCACGGTGAAATCGCTGAGGGCCTCCTCGGGATCGGCGCATCCGACGATCCTCGCCATTTCGGCATTGACCGCCAGGGCGCGGCCATCCACGGTGGTGCGGAAAATACCGAGGGGTGAACTGTCGAAGATATGCCGGTATCTGGCCTCGCTCTGCTTGAGGGCGAGTTGGTTCGCCCTGAGGTTGCAGTCATGGGAATGCCGGTGCAGGGCCATGCCTATGGTTGCCGTCAGTTCCCGCTCCAGCACCGGTTTTGATCAGGTAGCCGCAGGGAGCGGCGATGACACCGTTCATCGAACCGGCCGGTTCGATGTCCATCAGCACCAGATCCACCTTTCTCTCCATGACAAAGGCCACCGCCTCCTCGCCGGAAGCGATGAGCCCCGCCACCTCGTAACCGAGGCGATTGAGCATGCCCTCCAGATGTATGGCCAGGCGCCCGTCATCCTCCACAATCAGCACCACCGGCTTCGTCATCGGTCGCGATCTCCTTTGCCGTCTCAAAAATCAGGGTGTAACCGGCCCCCTCCTCCGATCGGTGTCGCAGAGCGCTTGCAGGCACCCGAAGACCTTGCGCAGGCCGGACTCCTCCATCTTCAATGCCACCGGCCGCTGTTGCCCAATCTCCAAGTCCGACACCAGAAGAGACTGCTGATCGCTCATGCCGATCCATCGGGTAGATAGAACATTGATCTGTCGGACGACGGCTTCGATCCCCTCCTGACCCGGCATGATAAGATCGGTAATGACGAGGAATTCCGGATTCTTGCGAAACAGCTCGACGGCTTCTCTGCCGTCGTTGCAGGCAACAACGGCGTAACCGTTTCGGCTGAGCAGCTTGAAAAGCATGCCGCGAAAACATTCGTCGTCATCGATGAGCAGTATCTCACGCATGGTTTTCGGGATTTAATTCCTCTTCCAGTTCCTTGTCATCGTTCGCTCCGGCCGCAAAAACGGATCATCCGTTCGAAAACACAAATGATTTCATCTATATCACGATCAAGATGGGAAATAAACCGCGGCATCAGTGCATGCGCCTGCACCGCCATCTGTTGCGAGTTATCGGCCAGCAGGATGACGAGGCGGAAATCGGCAAGGAGCTCTTTATTGTTCAGGAAGCGTTTGAGCTCGGCGACGCCGTCAAGCACGAGTACGAAGATATCGTCGTTCCGCATGCCCCTGTTGTGACAGCGGTCGAAGGTAAAATCCTCGCCCAGCCGTATCACCTGCGCTCCGGCGATCGGTCCAATGCTCGCCGCCAGTTTCTCCACACGGGGCGTATCGTTGACGGCATAGAGATATATATTCATGATTTCCGGGAGAGTTGCAAAATTCTTGAGTGGCACCTCTCTTCCCCGAAATTTCGTGCAGTATATGTACCAGAAACGTCGCTCTCTTGAGGCATCGGTCATTCCCGCCATTTCCGCACCCGGGGAGGCCGGACGCCTGCTCGAACCGACTCAATCCCGCCACTGACTGGGTCTACATTCGAAGACTGAATCAGGGACAGCCCCGAACCGGCGAACCGGAAGGCCGCCCCAGGCAACAACCGCAAGGAAAAAGCGAGATGCGGTCTCAGCCGGGCTCATCGCCCGATTACTGTCCACCAAACGAGACCAAGTCCATTACATTGGACTGGTCCCCAAACCGGATCTCCAGCCGACTGGGGATTTCTCCCCCTTGTCGGGATGCCCCATCGTCCCAGAGAGGCCCCTCCCCTCGCCAGTCGTCATGCAACAAGCTAAATTCCGGCCCGTGAGCAGTATCGCCGATCCCGGCTGTATCAACAAACATGGAATGCAGCCTGCACAGCATACCCCGAGTTGCCATCGACAGCCATGTCCGTTAAGCTGGAGCATCTTCGCCAAACGGTCATGGAGTGGTTGACACGTGGATTGCCGCCAAAGGGATCGGCCGCGAGTCATCCGGGGAATATCCTTGACGGATTGAGGTCGGCGACACCCGATCTGCCGCCCATCATGCCGGCCAGCCATTTTTCATGGAGCCGCCCAAAAAATGCGTTGATCCACAGCGCCGGATAGATTTCACTGACGAGATGAAACTGCTCTCACCATCATTGAGGAAAGGCAATGGCTGATATACTCGTGGTCGATGACGACAGGGATATCTGCCGGATGCTCGAAACACGGCTCGGCCGATCCGGTCACAACCACTTCGTCGCCCACACCCTGGCCGACGCCCTGCGGCTGGCGGAGCGGGTCGAGTTCGATATCGTTTTGCTCGACGTTCAGATGCCCGATGGCAATGGGCTGGAATACATACCCCGATTCCGGACCTTCGCCTCTTCTCCCGAGGTGATCATCTTCACCGGGAGGGGTGACAGCGACAGCGCCGGCAAGGCGATCAGGAGCGGTGCCTGGGGATATATCGAAAAGGCCAACGTCATCAACGAGCTTGCCCCGCCCTTGACCAGGGCCCTTGAATACCGTGAGGAAAAAAGAAAAAGCCGGGTCGCGCCGTTCCACCTCAACCGAGACAGGATCATCGGCCGCAGCATCAGGATGAACGCCTGTTTCGATATTGTCGCCAAGGCGGCCGGCAGTGAAGCCAACGTCCTGATCTCCGGCGAGACCGGCACCGGCAAGGAGCTGTTCGCCAGGGCGATCCATGAAAACAGCAGCCGGGCGGACCGGAACATCGTCACCGTCGATTGCGCCGCGCTGCCCGAAACGCTGATCGAAAGCGCCCTCTTCGGCCACAGCCGAGGCGCTTTCACCGGTGCCGATCAGGCCCGGGACGGCCTGATCACCCATGCCGACGGCGGCGTCCTCTTCCTCGACGAGGTCGGCGAGTTGCCCCCTTCGATCCAGAAATCCTTTCTCCGGGTCCTGCAGGAACACCGATATCGCCCCGTAGGTTCCCTGGAGGAACGGGCCAGCAGTTTCCGGGTGGTGGCGGCCACCAACAGGAACCTCGAGATCTGCGTGCAGCAGGGGACCTTCCGCAGCGATCTCTATTTCCGGCTCCAGGCCTTTACCATCCACCTCCCGCCTTTGCGGGAACGGAAGGAAGATATCGTTGAACTGACCATGCACTGCATTGGCCGCCTCTGCGACCGGATGAAGGTCGAACTGAAGGGGGTTTCTCCGGATTTCATCGAGGCCCTGGCGAGCTACGACTGGCCGGGCAACGTCCGCGAACTGTTCCAGACCATGGAAGAAGTCTTCGCCAATGGCACCCATGCCCGTATCCTCTTTCCTCATCACCTGCCGGAAAGGATCAGAATCAGCCATAGCCGCGGCTATCTCACGCCCAAAGACCGGGAGCCGGCGGAAAACCTGTTGCCATGGCGTCAGGCGAAGGAAAAATTCGAGGCCGAGTACATCGACCGGCTGATGCGCGCGGCCCAGGGTAGAACCAGAAAAGCATGCGAAATTTCAGGAATTTCAAAGGCCAGGCTGTATCAGCTTCTCGGCAAGTACGATCGACTCCCGTCACGCAGGACACCCCTGCCATCACCTTGAAGGATCGATCCGCTGTCATTCGTTGCCGTATACCGCTCCCGATCTTTTCGGAACGGCATCACCCCCGGTCACGACCGCACCCCGGCCTCTCGGGAAATCGCGGCCGAAGATGTTCCATGAACCTCAATGGATGAACGCATGGGTGAACCGCCGGTACTGGTGCACACCACCGATGACCCGGAGGAGATCAGGATCTGCTCGCTGGTGCTTTCAGCCGCCGATATACCGCATACGATCACCTGCCTGTCGAAATCGACCTGGGGGATCGCCGTAGCCGCACAATCGGCCGAAAAGGCCATCTACGAACTGATCGCCTATACGGAGGAAAACCGGGAATGGCCGCCGCCGAGGCCTGAAAATGACAGGTACAGGCCGGCCTTCCAACTGCTCAGCCCATTCATCATCGGCTGCCTTATCCTTCTCTACCTCAAGACCGGTGAATGGCGGCATGATTCGCCATGGTTTGCCGCCGGGGCGGGGGATTCCACCGCCATCCTGGACGATGGCCAGTACTTCCGCCTGGTGACCGCCCTGACCCTGCATGCCGATCCCCTCCACCTGCTGAGCAACTGCGTACTCGGCGCCTTCCTCCTCCATTACCTCTTCCAGCTCCTGGGCAACGGGATCGGCCTGGCGGCCCTCCTGACGGCGGCAAGCCTGGCCAACCTGCTCAATGTCGTCGCCCATGGCCGGGATCATCATTTCGTCGGCTTCTCGACGGCCATATTTGCCGTCATCGGCATGCTCTCCTCCCTCAATTTCCGCCGCCATGCTGCCATCGGTCGCACCCAACTGCTGATGCCGCTGATGGCCGGCCTGGCCATGCTCGCCATGGTCGGCAGCGAAGGAGAACGCACCGACCTCGGCGCCCATTTTTTCGGGCTGGTGATCGGCCTCATCGCCGGCTATCTCTTTGGAACGAAGCCGGTTCTCGCCCTGCGTTCCTCGTTCTGGCTGCAGACTATCCTCACCGGCATTTCACTTGCCATCTTCCTTCTCGCCTGGAAGATGGCCCTCTCCTGATTCGAATCAGCCGGGAAGTGGATTCAGGCCATTGTGCCGCCGATGTCCCGGCACCGGGATATTCACAACCCCACTGAGCCATTTGCAAACTGAACGGTTGCGATCCCCGTCATTTCGACCGGAGGGAGCATATCATGACTCTGAAAGCCGAGACTTCTCGCTAACGCTCAGTGACAAAATACATCACCTCGGCCTTCCGAGTTGCGAGGGAGAGGTACTGAGTGGTTGTGTCATATTGGGATATATCGGGGATCAGTCCTGAAAAACAGGTACCGGAATGCTGCCAGACACAATCGCGGCTAAAATAATCATTTGTGGCTGGCAGCGCTGATCAAAACACGAATCGACCTGCCTATTCATCAGGCCTGACCCCCAAATCACATTCCGATACTACATTTTCCTGCCCCGCTTCAGGGCGATCAACATGCTCATCCGCAGCCGCTCGATGGCGGCTTGCAGCTCACCGATCTCATCACTGGTTGTTTTCCTGATTTCCGATTCCAGCTTTTTGCCATCGGCGATATTGTTGGCAGTCTGGGCAAGGGCCCGGACTGGGGCGAGGCTCCAGTTGACGATCAGAAAGGTAAGTATGATCGAGGCCACGAGTACGGCGCTCATGATAGCCAGCAGATTGAATATCAACTTTCGTTTTTCGGCATTGATGACATTCAGCGACAGACCGATCCTGAACCCCCCCCATTGCTTCCCTTTGACATAAATCGGGGAGGATATGTCCCAAACCTCCTCACCGGTGTCCCGGTGGTAGACCTGCAAAAAGCCTTTCTCGGTATTTTTCGCCGCCTTCAAACCGATGGGATCATCGAATATCCGTTTGGTTCGATTGCCGGTCAGATCTTTCGCTGGATCCCCGGTAATCGGTTGCTGATATCGAGTATTGTGAGTCGGCAGATAACCGTTTTTATCCACGGCTACCGCGAAGATATTACTGGGATCCTGGAGAAATTCGTCTTCCAGGGCAAGGATGGCCCTGTCGAGATAGGCATCGTATTTGGTATGGTATTTTGGCGGTTCAAATTTGCCGAACACCTGGTAATCGAGATCAAAAACGTCATCCAGCGAGATCATGGTGCTGTCCACTGCCTCTTCCAGAACGCGTCCGACCACCTTGGCCCCGATCAGCGATTGAATCTTTCCTCGATTCATCAGTTCCGCTTCCAGGCTGTTACTCTGTTTGACGATCAAGTAAAAGGTGCCGCAAGCCATGACGATGAAAAGGACCAGATTGATTATCAATGAGACCTTGAGTCCTACTTTTTTCCTGATCGCGTTAACCATGTGGATCTCCTCTCCTTTGAAAATAATGAACTTGGGCTTCGAGGTTAGGTGCCGTTACGAAATAGCTGAAACAAACATTCCTCCAATTTCGTTACGGCCCCTTATGCCGATTCGGTAGATATTGGTTTCCCTCATTGTTGTACAACGGCTTAATGCTCGTAACCGATTCGGATCGCTCCCCAGTGTTTTCCCCGAATCATAATCGGCACCGACATGTCGTACATGTTCTGACCGGTGTCCCGGGGATATGTCTGCAGCAGAAAAGATCTGGTATTCTTGGCCGCAGTGATTCCCGTCTTATCATTGAACATCCTCTTGGTTCTGTTGTTTTTGGTGTTGTAATCCTGGTTGTCCGTCAACGGCTTCGAAAATTTGGAGTTATGCGTGGGAAGGTATCCGTTTACGTCAACAGCCACGGCAAAGACCAGCCTCTGATCCTTCCCCAGACAGGAGTCCAGGATCCCGATCAGGACTTCGTCGGTGAATTTGTCATACTGGGTGTTGAATTTCTGCGGTGAAGTGTTGGGAATAGGGATGTAAAAGGTGTCGAATAATTGATCTTCGGTCAGACGGTTGGAATCCAGAAGTTTTTCCAACTCCCGAGTGACATTGGATGCGCAGGTCCTGGCAAGATCCAGCACCTGGCTGTCAAAACTATCCAGATTCTGGTCATCTCCGGAAACACCTGGCGCGGCATGGACTGTTGACGTACCGGAGAGTACTGCCAGGACCGCGACAACGGACAACAACAGGCCCATCGAAAGTCTCAAGCATCTCTTACACTTCTGCATTTGTCATCCTCCTCATGTGTTTGACGGCCCAGGCAATAAACCACTCCACCGGTAACAGATAGCACTTGAATTGTTAAAAAATAAGCGGAAGTCCCAATGTACGCCTTGCTTCAAGCTCCTCCTTTTTGAAGATGACAGGGAGAAGATCAACCGCCAAACATGTTAGCTCAGGGAAACCGAAGGTCCGGAGGAAGCTGACCCAGGAACATGCTTCTCTGCTTTTCTCCGGGAATGTCTTCCGATATGGCCTGTATCAACTCAGGCAGCCGAGAAACCGGGATCTTCGAGGGTTGCAGCCCCATGTTCTCAATGCAGTCCGACACCAGAAGCTCGCCGATCGGTCCGGCAACCTGAATTGCCGCCATTCGAAGCTTATCCAGCACAGAAGTATTGACGAATGAGACCGGTCCGGCCGAAGCCGTGAGAGGATCGTGGACCTCCTCGATCAATTTTTTTTGAAAGAGTTCGAGGAAGCTGCTTTTGAAAACAGCGGCGGGAAGACCCACCAGCTGCTGTATTTGATGAAAGGGGGTACGGCCATCGAAGTGCTGCAATAATTTCATTGAATCCGAGTTCAAATGTTTTTCGAGTGTCCCTAGGTCGGTCCGTTTAAAACACATATCCCGGAGTTGTGCCATATCGCCCTCTTGTTGGAGAATTAATGTTGTCGGTAATGATCAATACTGATGGAGCGGCTCCTTCTATTGTGGTGTCGCCAGGTTGCGACAAATTGTTGTTTTACGCGTTTCATGCAACGTGGCCGGCAACAATCCTTTTTCGATCCGGATTTTCAAGAATTTTGAACACCGGCGGTTATCCTCGGTTTCGTCGAAAGTCCGGAAGACCGGAAAAAAGACGATGCCGTTTACAATATTGTATTCGATAGTGGAGAAATTGCAAGATCCCATTGAAAAAGGGGGGCTGCATGACAAACAGGCACGGAATGGTCAAGAATTATGACAAGTTTTACAACCGCAAACCTGATGGGGCGCGAAGAGAATTGATTTTTTCAACACATACCGCCTGGATTCCGGACCGCGCCCCTTTGGCAACACCCCAGGATGACCGCAGGTCACATTCCGCTCCTACGGAAAGGACGGATCTCCGCCACGTTGATGAACGCCGGCTTGAGGATGACCTCATCTTCATGCCGATGCCCGAGGTACACCATGACATCGGCCTTGACGATATCCACCTCGCACAGTTCGCCGCCACCCATTGAATGGTCCTTCCAGCGTTCCGCGAACCCCTCCGCTCTTTGCCGGTCAGGCGTCCAACTGAGACTTCTCTTGATACCCGAGACCGATCCCCCGTAGACAGTGGCGGAAGCAAAACCGACAGGTTCGCCGAGGGCATGCAGCCGTCCAGGATCGCAGACGGCAAACAGCTCGTTCCACACCCCGGCATCACCGCCTGAAGAGAAAGGACTGTTGAACCTGCCATACAGGACAAGCACCGCTTCCTCAAGCCTGCCGGCCTGGCGAAACTGCACCAGATTGTTACGAAAAAATTGAAGGTGGTCCCTGACATGCAGGATTTTCATCGCCTTGAGGGGATCGGTTTCCCGCTGTATGGCATTTTTGATCTGTTCGAACTTGTCCTGCATCTGCCGTTCATGCCGGGCCTGCATTTTGGCATTGTCGAACGATCCGGTATATACGTCGGGAGGATGAAGAAAGACAACCTCCTCTACATTCCATTCCATACTATCTCCTCTTGCGTGTACCGCATCGCTCTCCGGTTTTGTCCCTGGGTGCGAGATGGCTGCTGCCGCGGTGAAAACTGCATGACAAAAAATCGGTTGATGGTCAGATCCCCGATGTGTCGGTATCCTTTCCGCTCACCGGTGTCCCGCCGGTTCCCTGGTCAGGTGCCGGTCTGTTCGAGAAGGCCACGATAGGACTCATATCCGGAAGTATCCTGGAGCGCGCGACGAATGGCATCCTTGAGTACTTCGAAACTGTATGGTTTTCCAAGAAAGGCCTGAGGGAGATCGGGATGGTCGCCCTCCATCACCTGCTCTTCGCTGTACCCGCTGATCAGGATCACGGGAATGTCGGGATCGATCCGGCGCAGAGCGCTCAGGGTCTCCCAGCCGTTCATCTTCGGCATGTAGACATCGCTCAGCACCAGGCAGATACCCGGCCGATGCTGGCGGTACATCTCCACCGCCTCGATGCCGTCACCGGCGCTGAGCACTGTAAATCCAAGCCTCACGAGCATCATGCTGGTTATATCGACGATGATTTCGTCGTCATCCACCAGCAGTATCTTACCGGCCGGCCGGCCGGCCATGGCCGAGGTCGTATCCCCTGCCCGTTCGGCACCTCCCTCCGCTGCGACCGGCAGGAAGACGCGAAAGGCACTCCCTCGACCGAGTGAACTCTCGACCGTGACAACTCCGCTGCGCGCCTGCACGAGGCCCAGGACCATGGATAACCCCAGACCTCGACCGGTAAATTTCGTCGAAAAAAACGGGGCGAACAGCTCCTGGAGATCAGTTTCCGATATCCCGCAACCGTTGTCCAGCACCTCCAGGCAGGCATAGGTGCCGGCTTCCGGCTGCCAGGCGATGGGGAACCGGTGAGCCAGGGGGATCGCGTCGACCGGGACCGTTCGGGTGGCCAGACGGATCACCAACGCTCTATTTTCTTCGGCTGATTCCCAGGCATTGGTAACAAGGTTGGTAAAAATCTGGCGGAGTTGTTTCGCATTTGCCAGGACCACCGGCCCGACTGACTGCAGGTCGGTTTCCAGGAACACATTTTTCGGCATGCTTTCCTGAAGCACGGTCAGACCGGTCCTGCAGATCGCGGCAAGGTCCAGCAACGTCTGGTCGCCGGGCACCCGACCCAGGTAGGTGAGCATCATCTTGCTCATTTCCGCCGCCTCATCGGCTGCCGTCATGGCGACATTGAGATTGTTGGAACACATATCCCCTCGAGCCAGATTCACTCTGGCGAGTTCGAGGTGGCCCATCACCACATGCAACTTGTTGTTGAAGTGGTGGGCGATGGCTCCCGCCATGCGGCCGAGACTCGCTGACTTCCGGAGTTGTCGGTTGACCGCCTCCAGCTTCGCTTTTTCCTCCTCCGCTTTCTTCCGACCGGTGACGTCACGGGCGGAGGCGAAGACGCCACGGATCCTGCCGGAACCATCGTGGTACACCGTGGCGTTGTAGAGTACCAAGGTTATGCGTCCATCCATGTGCAGGATCTCAAGCGGATAGTCCCTGACCATGCCTTCCTTGAACACCTGTTGATACACTTGTCGGGCCTTCTCCGGCTCGGTGAAATAATCGGAGAAATCGGTACCGATCATTTCTTGGCGATGATACCCGGTCACCTGCTCGGTCGCGGAATTGACATCGGTGATTTTGCAGGAGGGATCTATGGTGACGAGAGGGTCGAGATTGGCCTCGATCAGCGACCGGTTATAGGTGCTGTGATTGTGCAATTCCTCTTCGGCCCGCTTGCGGTCGGTGATATCGGTGAAAATGCAGGCAATCTGGTCGGGCAAGGGTTGAAAGACGGTGACCACAAAGTACTTGTCCAGCAACTGCTGATAATGTTCAAAGACTGCTGGTTTTCCGCTCAAGGCAACCTTGCCCAGGGTCTCAGGCCAGTGCCACTCGGAGTCCGGCAGCACCTCGACGACCGTCCTGCCGATAATCTTTTCGGCCTGCAGGCCGGTCATCCGCGCGAACGCCGGATTGACCGAGATGATGCGGTAATCCCTCGGCATTCCCTCGCCGTCGCGCAGGATCTCCTGCACGACAAAGCCGTCCGCCATCTGGCGGAAGAATGTTCGGTAATCCTGTTCCGCCCTGCGTTTCTCGGTTATGTCGCGGATGATCATGCTGGTCTTCTGCTGACCGTTTTGATCAATGAATACGGCGGAAGTGATTTCCGCCGGGAATTTATCGCCGCCGGCACGAAGCATTGTGATTTCGGCCCGCGCGGCAAATTTCCGGGCCCGATCGCTCAGGGCCTCGTGCAATCGCGGGTCCGTCCGATCGACCAGGCCATTGCGCCCGAGACTGCGGATCTCTTCCAGGGTGCGGCCAAACATCTCACAGGCAGCGGGATTGGCGTCGAGGATGGTGCCGTCCGGCTGGGTCAGGAGTATCGCATCGTTTGAATATCTGAACAGTGCCTGATAACTCGAACCGGAATCGGACGATCGATGTCGCGTCCGTTCAGATCTTCGGTTCCCTTCGTCAGCCGATGTCTGCTCCAACTCCAGAATCCGCCGCCTCAGGTCATCATTTTCAGCAATCAGCACCTTTCTGGTCTTGTATTGATCCTTCATACCGTATCCATACCTGGCCGTCATCAGGGTCGGCGATCGGCAAAGCTTGCCTTCCTGTGCGAGGCCCATGAAATCCACATCCCGCAGACTACTCTTTCAGTACGAAATTTGCATTTTTTTTCCCATCCCTCCTCTTTTCGGCACCATATCGATCAGCAATCGAACATTGCCGAGAATACTTGAGACGGAGTGTCGGCATATGGCCCGAACTGTGTCGCGTGGTAATCAGCCGATGGGTTCAACTGCCGTAAGCGATAAGGGACGGTCTGCACCCTGGAAGGAACATTCCGTTTCCGGCGATGTCGCTTTCCTGGAAGGCGATGATTCCGGGTGCCGCGATCGAGCCCCTGGCGACGTGGTAGAGTGACCGCGCCACCCCGCCTCCATGCCGCTCTCAATACTTCTTTTTGTGCTCCGTTGCCTGACAGGCCCGGCGGTAGGCCTGCAGGGTGCTCTGGGCCAGGCTCAGCACACTGCCGCGCGTATACACGCCATTGGCGTTGATGCGACCCGCAGGCACTCCGGTGAGGAGTTCGAGCCCATCGGTCACGTGCTCGACCGTGTGAATATGGAACAGGCCCTGCGCCGCCGCCTCGACCACCCGATGATCGAGCATCAGGTGGCGGCGGTTGCGAGCCGGGATCAGCACTCCCTGACCGCCGTCCAGTCCGGCAGCGGCACAGATATCGAAATACCCTTCGATCTTCTCGTTGATGCCGCCGACCGGCAGCACCTCGCCGTGCTGGTTGAGGGCCCCGGTGACCGCGATGCCCTGCTTGAGCGGCAGACCGGACAGGGATGAGAGCAAGGCGTACAATTCGGCACAGGAGGCCGAATCGCCTTCGATACCGCTGTACTCCTGCTCGAAGACGATGGAGGCGTTGAATGCCAGGGGGGCGTTGGGGGCAAAGAGCCCGGCGAGATAGTGATGGAGAATAAGGACGCCCTTATCGTGAATCGGGCCGGACAGGTTGACCTCCCGTTCGATGTTGATCAGCCCTTCCTCGCCGGCATAGGTCCGGGCGGAGACGCGCACCGGAAAGCCGAAGCGGTGATCACCGAGGTCAACGACGGTCAGACCGTTCAACCGGCCGACCGATTCGCCCTGCAGGGCGATGAGGACATCGCCCTCGGCGATCGATTCCCGCAACTGCTGTTCGGGATAGTCGTGGCGCAGCCGACGTGCGGCGAGGGCCAGGTCGACGTCGACCGCCGCCACCAGGCCGCCGGCCCGACCCCGGCACAGCGCCGCGCTTTCCAGGATCAGCGCCTCGGTATGGCCGAATATCGCACTCTGGCGGGACCGGTCCTCGGCCTCGCGATGCCCCTGCTCCAGCAGCCGGGCCACCGCGCCCGCGGAGAAATGGGGCAGCCCCAGCAGCCTGCAGGTGTGGGCGACGAAAATCGCCGAGGCGTGGCGGGTGGCAGCACTTGCCGCGAAGCGCTCGGCAAAATCGACCTTGACCCGGAAACGGCGGGCAAATTCGAGGTCGCCCTCCTGCAGCTCATAATACAGGTCACGCGAACCGATCAGGATGATCTTGACATCGACATCAACCGTCTCGGGTGCGAGCGAGACCGCGGCAATCGGCGCGAAGGCAGTCCCCGGTTCCTCGATCTGGAGACGACCGCTGCGGAGGAAACGACGCAGCTTCTCCCACACCAGTCCGTCCGCCAGCAGGTCGCGGAGATGCAGCATCAGGAAGCCGCCATGGGCCTTGTGCAGGCTGCCGGCGCGAATCCGGGAAAAATCGGTCACCAGCACGTCATTCTCGGATT
Organism: Desulfoprunum sp.; assembly: GCF_053613775.1. Classification (NCBI taxonomy): domain Bacteria; kingdom Pseudomonadati; phylum Thermodesulfobacteriota; class Desulfobulbia; order Desulfobulbales; family Desulfobulbaceae; genus Desulfoprunum; species Desulfoprunum sp. The sequence continues at coordinate 108,557 of NZ_JBSHXH010000001.1, read as the reverse complement.
GGTATTCGATACTGCCGAACAGCGAACGGAACAGCGGGTTGTCCTCGACGATCACCGGCGCCCCGCCCAGACCGTCGTTGTCGACGACCAGGTTGACCCGGCAACGGGACAACAGTTTGTTCAACATCTCCTTGCGCAGCTCGTCATCGGTCTCGGCGGCCTTGAACAGTTCCAGGTTGTCGAGGATGTCATCCCTGACCTGGCGGAGATAGGTGTCGAGTCCGGCGGCGTCCTGGTCCTTGTTCTTCAGGGCGGTGCGAATCTTCCGCAATTCGCGGTCGAGCAGCGGCTTGGCCACCTTGCGGCGCAACGCCGCAAGCGAATCGTTCATCACCTGCTCCAGCGGCCGGGTCTTTTCCAGATAACGGTTGATCTCGTCGATCAGTTCCTGCTCGGCCCGGTCGATCTCGGCGCGTTGCTCCTTCGGCAGGGCCAGCATCTCATCTTCGGTCATTCCATGCCCTTCCTTGCCGCGCAACGTGAACAGCATGTGGCCGGACTCGCGGTGCATCGTGAAATTCCGGGCCTCGCCAAAGGCATCGAGTTCGGCGTAGGCCTTGGACTCCTCCTCCTTGTAGGATTTGGCGATCCGCTCGCTCTCGACCTTGAAGTGCGGGCCGTCCAGTTGCTGCGGGATATCCGCCAACAGGGCGTTCATCATCCGCGCCATGTTCTGCCGGAGCAGACGACCCTGGCCGGTCGGCAGGCGGAGGGCGCGGGGACGTTCCGGGGCATCGAAGTTGTACAGGTAACAGAGGTCCGGCGGGGTGGCGCGGGTGGCGGCGGCGACCTCCATGGCCTGGCGCAGCAGCGACGACCGGCCGCTGCCGGCCTCGCCCAGGACAAACAGGTTGTAATCGGCCTGTTCCATCCCGAGGCCGAAGCGGACGGCGATTTCCGCCCGCTCCTGACCGATCCAGGACAGCGCCTGGTCGAGTAATTCCGAGGTGTCGGCAAATCCCAGCGTGTCGGGATCGACGGTGAGGCGCAGGTCGTCAACGGTCAGTTTGGAGATCGGCATGGGGCAATGAGAGGAAGAGAAGACGGAGCATTATGCGTGGGTCCGAAGCGGGCTGGTCTTCGGGATGAAGATACTGTCGGGTGACATGACGAGCGGGACGGCGGAGGCTTCGCCCATCGGCGACCGGGGCGGGGACAGAGGGGGGATGAACCCGCCGCCTCCGGCCTGGCGACAGCCCGGCGGGTTCATCCCGGTACGACCGGAGGGGTCGGGAGCGGGGCAATCCTTCCCGGCGATCATCGCCCCGCCGCCTATCTTTCCACCACCACGGCGATCCCCATCCCGCCGCCGATGCACAAGGTGGCCAGGCCGCTGCCGGCATCCCGTTTGATCATCTCATGGAGCAGCGACACCAGAATCCGAGCCCCGGAGGCCCCGATCGGATGGCCGAGGGCGATGGCCCCGCCATTAACGTTGACCTTGCTCATGTCGAACTGCAGCTCCCTGGCAACCGCAAGGCTCTGCGAGGCAAAGGCCTCATTGGCCTCGATCAGTTCGATCTCTTCGAGCCTTTTGCCCGCCTTGGCCAGGGCCTTGGGGGAGGCGGCCGCCGGCCCGATGCCCATGATTTTCGGATCGACCCCGGCGGAGGCATAGCCCGTCAGCCTGGCCATCGGCGTCACCCCCAGTTCCCTGGCCTTGTCGGCGGCCATGACGATGATGATCGCCGCGCCATCGTTGATGCCGGAGGCATTGGCCGCGGTCACCAGGCCGTCGGTCTTGAACGCCGGCCGCAATCGGCCGACCTTGTCCAGTGACGAACCGGGCGAATACTGTTCATCGGTGTCGAACACGAAGGGATCGCCCTTCCGTCTCGGGGTCAACACCGGCACGATTTCATCCTTGAAGCGGCCGCTGGTGATCGCCGCCTCGGCCTTTTTCTGGGATTCGACCGAGAAACGATCGAGTTCCGCCCGTGACAGATTCCAGTTTTCGCAGATATTTTCGGCGGTGATCCCCATGTGGCAATTACTCATGGCGCAGTGCAGGCCGTCATGCACCATCATGTCGATGATGCCGTTGGCCGGGGTATTCATCCGGTACCCGAAACGGGCCTGCGGCAGGGCATAGGCCGTGGCGCTCATGTTTTCCATGCCGCCGGCGACAACGATGTCGGCGTCGCCGCACTGGACGGCCTGAGCTGCCATGATCACCGATTTGAGTCCGCTGCCGCAGACCTTGTTGATGGTGACGGCGGGTACTTCCTGGGGAATTCCGGCCCTGAGCATCGCCTGCCGGGCCGGATTCTGCCCCAGCGCCCCGGTCAGGACGCATCCGAGGATACCCTCGTCAACCATTTCCGGCCTGATACCGGCCCGATCCAGCGCCGCCTTGATCACCATGGCCCCCAGTTCGACCGCCGGAACATCCTTCAAGGACCCACCGAATTTGCCAACCGCCGTACGACACGCACCGACAAGGACCACTTCACGCATTGATCTCTCCTTTTGGGTAATCATATCATGGACCGGCACCTGCTGGGTGCCGGCAGCAACTCTCCGTTCGACCAGGTGAAAGGACAAGAGAATACCCTGCAAAAACGATTGTAGCCAGTTCGATCCGGCATTGGAACTGATAATTGCGTGGAAATACGAGTCCGGGGGGATGCAATGAGACGCGACTGTCCGGGGCGACGCCGATACCCGGCGGAATCGGCCGGGATTGCGATTCGTCAGACGATATCGATGCGGATCTCCGAATGACCGGGTTCGGGCTGCAGCCGCACCGTGGTGATCCCGCCGTTGTCGGTACCACGGCCGATGATCCGGGCCCCGCTGCAGCGCCACCCGACCGGCGGCACTGCCCGGATCTTCAGGGAGAATGGGCCATTGAGCGAGGGGAGCGACGGCAGGTCGCGGAGATCGATGCCCACCATTCGCTGACCGAAACGGAACCGGGCGAGATAACAGACGGCGGCCTGGCGCCAGCAATCATCGACATCGATGGCCATAATCCTCCCGATGTCGGCGGCTTCGGCGACGATCCGCTGCGCCCAGCGCGCGATGATCTCGCCGTTCCGGGCGGGATCGGGGTGCAGCAGGTTGCCCCAGTGCAGGGCGACGATCGGGTTGAGCGGCAGTGCTTGCGGCTCCGCCGCGGCCTGGGGCCATGCCACCGGCGACAGGCCGCGTTCGAGCAGGGCCACTCCGCACTCCCAGGTGAGCTTGTCGTGGATCGGGGGAGAATACTGCCGGGCCCTGGCAAACCGCGTTGTCACATGGGTAATGCCGAAGTCGTTGAGCACGGCCTGCATCGATCCATCGCCGTTGCCGAAACTGTGCCGCAACGCCGGGGGGACGAAAAACCGGGGAAACCCTGAAAATCCATTGTCCCGAAGGATGGCCGCATAGGCCCGGAGATGGCCGGCGACGATCTCCCTGGACCGCATGAGGCCGTCATCGTCATGAAATTCGGCACGCTGCATCTTCCCGTCCCGCCAGAATTCATGACAGAGCCCATGGACCGCCAATTCGAGATGGCGCTCGTGGCGACACAGATAGCTGGCCGCTTCGGCCAGCCACGGCCCCTGATTGCGACGGTTGTCCCAGGCCCGGCCCAACCAGGTCGCTCCGGCAATATCCCTGAGGAGGTTGGTGCGGTCCCATTCGCCGACCACCATGGCGACGGCGACCCGCATCGACAGCCGTTCCGACAGGTCGACCAGGGCCCGGTAATCGGCCAGGCAATGGCGGCGGCAGAAGCCGTTGCGATACGGCTCGCCGCGCCTCGACCCGTCCTCGCCCTGCCACCAGCCGACATCCTCGATCACCAGAAACAGCGGCAGCGGCAGGGAAACGGTGCAATCACCATCTTGATAAAGGATCATCGCCGCCCCTCAGAGACTGATCCAGCGCCGGATGGCCGGTCCCTCGCGCCGGGAGTCGGCAAGATCCATCCTTTTCCAGTCCTCGCTGACCAAGGACTCATTGGAGGGATACCACTCATGCCCATTTCTCGAAAATACATACCAGTACAATGGCCGGGCGCCGGCGCCCCACTGCATCTTGAACCGGCTGGTGGATGTCCCGGGGGAGGAGCGGCCGAAATCGAAGCGACGGCAGCCCTGGCGGATGCCATGAGCCAGCATCGTCCAATACAGCAGCATGTTCGCGCAGATTGGCCGTAGCCGCCGCAACGACGAGGCCCACGGGTTGAACAGGGTGCCGCCGTGTTCGAATACCATCGCCCCGGCGGCCGGGACGCCCCGGTGATAGACGACGATGCAGCGGGCCCGGAGGTCATCCTGGCCGATAACCTGGCGGAACAGCTCCACCCCGTGCGTCGGCGAACCGAGATCGCGCATGTTATCGGAAAAAACCCCATGAACATCATCCACCAGCTCCCCGCCGCCGATCCGGACGACACAGCCGCAGCGCCAGGCCTTGCGCACCTGGTTCCTGACCTTGGCCGGCAGATCGTCCCACAGTTCTGCCGTTGTTGCCGGCAGCAGCCTATCAAGTCCGATCTTGAAGGAGTGGGCGGTGCATTGCCAGTCGGTGAGGGCTGACAGCGGAGGGACAATCTCGAACCGCCCGTACTGCCGCAGTTCGAGATGCGCCGCCCCCGTCGCCGCGGCCAGCTCCAGGGCGGCGGCAAGCAGCCGACGCCGGACCGCATCGGAATCGGCGACTATGCCCGCGGCATCGGTATAGGGCAGCGAGATCAGCCGTCGCGTTCCACCGGGCGGCGAGAACAGCAGCAGCGGCAGGATCCCCGCAGTGTCTCCCGGGGCAGCGGCGGCCCTGGCCAGCAGAAAAAATACCGGCAGATCGTACGCCGCCGCCAGGGCGCTGCTCCACCCCCGGAGGTGGGTAAACAGCGCGGCGTGATGCCGGCCGCAATAACCGCGCCAGGCAGCCGGATCAGGATTTAGTAGTATTTCAATCATCTCTGCTGCAGGATTGCCGATAAACACAGCGGGTGGATCGCGGCCCTCTCTTTCCCCCCCATGGTCACATTGCGTCAGTATATATCGAAGCTATAGCAACCCGGAGGATGATCGAAACAAGCAATTTGTGCTTATCTTCATTCATTAGTACTGTATGGCGAACAATCATTCGAGTCCGGAGCCGGCATGTACCTTTCAACCGACCAATACGCCATCCACTGTCCAGCGGCATCACCGCCGCCCTGCATGATAGAAACACTTCATGAACAGGGCAGCGGCGAGTGCAACGAGGATGTCCTCCTGCAGGCCGAGGACCTCTTCGGTGTGTTCGACGGGGCAACAAGCCTGGAACATTTTTACGACAGCAACGGCTCGACGGGCGGGCTTCGGGCAGCGACGATCGCCGCCGATACCTTTCACGACTGTGGCGGCGGTCTGCCGCAGGCCGCCGCGACGGCGAACCGCCTGATCCGCGAAGCCCAGCAGCGCTATCGCATACCGCTGCATCATCGGCACCGGCTGTGGTCAACCAGCCTGGCCGTCATCCGGCTGAACGAGTCCTCCTTCGACTACTGTTTTACCGGCGACTGCCTGATCCTGCTGCTGCACCGCGACGGCAGCCACACCCTGCTCTCCCCGGAGCCGGATATCGACAGCGAGACGCTGCAGCTGTGGCAGGAATCCCCGACGACGGCGCAGTCCATCCATGCCCATCTGGCCGACCAGATCGTCAGGATCCGGCTGCAGATGAATGTCAGCTACGGGGTGCTCAACGGCGAGCCGGAATCGATGGACTTCCTCCGTCATGGCCGGTGCAGCCTCGACGGCATCGCGGACATCCTGCTATTCACCGACGGCCTCGCCTTACCCAAGGCCGAGCCCAAAGCCCCGAGCGACTGGCAGGCGTTTGCCGATCTCTACCGCCGCGGCGGCCTCCCCGCCCTCCGCGACCATGTCCGCGGCCTCCAGTCGGAAGATCCGACCTGCCGCCGCTATCCCCGCTTCAAGCTGCACGACGACATCGCCGCCATCGCCATCACCCTGGACCGCGACCGCCCCCTGCCCGTTCATACACCGCGGCGATTTTCCTGAAAACCACCCCCCATCCCGACCGGGCGGTGATGGTTTCAACCTCATCGCGGGAAGGCGTCGGGGACTGCTCGGCCCGCCTGATCATCGCTGCGACCGCCATCGCCAAGCGGTCCTCCAGCAGCCCCCAATGCCGTGGGTCGGGCCGATCGATTGTCGCCATCGGCGGCAGATCGACAAACTCGACCAGATCGCAACTGACCTTATCGAGCAGTTCGAGACAGCCCGGCAGGTTGGTCGTGACAATCCGGCAGCCCGAGGCCAGGGCCTCCAGCAGCACCAGCGGCACCCCCTCATAAAAGGAAGGAAGGACGAATACATGGCAGCGCTGCATCAGCCGGGCCAGATCGATCTGGCTGAGCGCCCCATGGACCGTGACCCGTCGCGCCAGACCTCCAGCCAGATCGAGACACTCCCTGGCCTCCCCGCCGGCCCCGGAACCGGCCAGATGCAGATGGACCGGCTGGCTGCCGAGACGGGCGAACACCCGCAGCAGCCAGTCAACCCCCTTGGCATGGCACAGCTTGCCGGCATAGAGCAACTGCACCGGCCCGGTTGCCGGTTTGTCGCTGAAGGTGAACATCCGGTCATCGAATCCGGTCCCGATGACCTCGATTTTCTTTCCGTCCACCCCATAAAGACCTGCGATCTGCTCCGCCTGACCCGCACTCAGCGCCAGGATCGAATCGATTCGGCGGCAATCATCCAGCACCCTGCCCCGGAGATGGGGGCACTGCACAAATTGCCGCAGATCCGTCGAATGGCAGGACACAACCAGCGGCAAACCGGGAAGAACGCGCCTGGCCACGGCGCTTGCCAGCCAGAGGTGGTGACTGTGGACGATATCGATCGGGAAATCACGGCCGGCCGCACCAATCACTGCCGCGAATGCCCGTTCATAGTCCATGATCGCTTCAGACGACAGGGCACCGAAGCGGGAACTGGCATACGGCATGACATCGCTCATCCCCGGAATGGCAAAATCGAGATCGCCACCGGAAAAGCGGACTACGCGGCAGCAATCCTCAGAAATTCCTTCCAGATGAGGAGCCCGGTCGGCTGAAATACCGGCAACCAGGAAATTGCGGTGGCCGGCAGCCGCCGCCTGGCGCATCAGATTCTGCAGGTAGATGCCGCTGCCGGTGCTTTCCGGATGCTGGCTGATGACGTGGAGAATATTCATTGAATGGTATCGGGCCGACAGGAAAAGGCATCGCACATCGCCGGGGATCGACCCCGACGCAAGGGCTGACACTATTGTACTTAATGAACACGCCCTTCTTTTACAAATTGGAATATGCGATCATTTCTCTGCGTATCATCCATTCACCCGATAACTCGCCTCCCCTTGACCGCGCACATCCTGTCTGAATTCGAGTCGGAACAAGGGGCCAAAATCGATTCGGGGCGCAATCGTGTCCATGAGACGAACAGACACGCATCACGCCCCTTCGAGCAGCTCCTCGTGGAACCTCGGCAATCATCTGACTGCCGCAACTGCCCGCAGCGATTATTTCATGTGATCAGGCCGCAATTCTTAGACTATTCTCAGAGCATATACGGGATCTTCTCCTCATGACCGATAAAATCTTTATCGATTGAGCTGAAGATCTTCAAAATCTTGTCTTTGGTCTCGACGGTGTTCCCGACGGTTTCATGTTCATCGAGATGGCGAAGCTGCGCCGTGGCCGAATCTATCGCCGAATTGAGTTGCTCGATCTTCGCATCAAGTATCGCCCTGGTCTCAGCAGTGGACTTTGCAGCCAGGTCTTCGAGTTTTTTCAGGCCGTTCCGCCACTCAGCCGTCTTTTCATCGATAATGTCTTTGTAGGTCATTGAGTGCATCGAATCCCTCCTTTTTCAATCGATTTTGAAATCAATTGCACCGGACCGGACACATCTTCATTTATAATTATTAATCATGAACTGGTCAGGAGCCAGAAAAAATCTCCTGCGCCCTGGCCCTTTCCATGGCGTGGAATTGTCAGGCGACGCTATCTGGCCCGGAGATACTGGATCGGCCACGCCGTATCGGCATGCAGGGCCTGGGCGGCATGCAGCGGCCAGTAGGGATCGCGGAGCATCTGCCGCCCCAGGAACACGGCATCGGCCTGACCGGTCGCCACGATCTGTTCGGCCTGAGCCGGTTCGGTGATGAAGCCGACCGCGCCGCCGGCGATTCCAGCCTCAGCCCGAACCCTGGCCGCAAAGGGGACCTGAAAGCCGGGGCCGAAGGGAATCGCCTCGTTCGGGACGGCAAATCCGGAGGAACAATCGATGAGGTCGACCCCGATCTCTTTCAACTGCCGGGCCAGGATCACCGATTGCTCGATATCCCATCCGCCCGCCATCCAATCCGTCGCTGAAATCCGGGCAAAGACCGGCAGTCGCTCCGGCCATTCCGCCCGCACCGCCCGCGCCACCCGCAATGGGAAACGCAGCCGATTGTCGAGATTGCCGCCGTAGTCATCCTCTCGCCGATTGACGAGGGGGGAGAGAAATTCATGGAGGAGATAGCCGTGCGCCATGTGCAGTTCCACCACCTCGAACCCGGCAGCCAACGCCCGCCGGGCTGCAGCCTGGAACTGGTGCTCGACCTGGCCCATGTCTTCCATGGTCATGGCCCGCGGCACAGGATGGCCCGCGTCAAAGGCGGCGGCGCCTGGGGCCAGCGGCTGCCATCCACGTTCATCGATACCCAACGGTCCGCCCCCCAGCCAGGGGGGCGAGCAGGAGGCCTTGCGGCCGGCATGGGCGAGCTGAATCCCCGGCACCGCACCCTGCTCCTTGATAAAACGGGCAATTGCCTTGAACGCCTGAGCCTGAGCATCATTCCAGATCCCGCTGTCATCGGGGCTGATCCGCCCCTCCGGACTCACCGCGGTGGCCTCCACCATCACCAGCCCCGCACCGCCGACGGCACGACTGCCGAGGTGCACGAGATGCCAGTCGCCGGGCACTCCATCGGGACTTGAATACTGGCACATCGGAGACACGAAAATCCGGTTGCGGAAGGTGATTGAGCGCAGGGTCAAAGGTGAAAACAGAATACTCATGGGCTGGCCTCATTTCACAAGATAGGTGGCGGGACAGGGAAACGGCGATCTCCCGACAATATTCGGGAGAATAAGGAAAAATACGGAAAAATCAACTCCCCGCACTGTCCGGCAAACCCTATGGAGCACCGCAATACGATATCGGTGCCTATCGCCGGAAATTGCCGGGAATTCCTTGCCAAACACGGGATAATGGAGGATGCTCCCGGCAGGGATATACCGTGTCCCGGGTCTTGTCCCCATTGATCTTATCGCCTTCGACGTTACCATTTAATCAGGGACAGTACGTGGCCGTCAATTTATTTTTCTGCAAAAACATGACTCGTAGCCATCCGAAATTGAGCCCGGGGGAATTCAATCGCCTTGTCGAACAGGCAATCGCCCGCATTCCCTGGGACCTCCGCCGTCATCTCGACAACATCCTGATCTCGGTGCAGCCGCGCCCGGACAGGGATCTGCTGGCGGAAATGGGACTTGCCCCTGATGACGAATTGTTCGGCATTTTTACCGGCGTCCCCCTGGCCGAACGCAGCCCGGCCGATCCCCCCCTCTATCCGGACACCATCCAGATCTATCGGGAACCTCTCGAGGCCTTCTGCCGCAGCCGCGAGGAGCTGATCGAGGAGATAGAGATCACCGTTGTCCACGAGATCGCCCACTACATGGGCTTTGACGAAGACGACCTGATCGCCCTGGGTTACGGTTAACCGCTCTCAACCGGGAGAGAATTGCCGCTGCCTGCCGGGAGGGCGGACGGCAACCGCTGAGGCCATGAATCATCACTCAACGGTGGTTGCATGAGAGGCAACGTTGTGTATGCTGAAATAAATGGACTTTATTTCGAGATGGCGGATGCTGCCTCGAATTGCAGCATATCAACGCTGAAGAGAGCTTTCTCGACCCTTGATCACGTCAAGGTCGATTGCGACGACAGAAGGTCGTTCAGGTTTGGGGATTCCGACCGGCAAAGCTATTTTGAATGCAGACCGCACAGCACTGACAACTGTTGTTCAAGTACATGCGGTGAACCCGGATTACGTCATGACGCCAAATCGGAATGGCTTAGGGCCATGGTTTCTATTATTTTGACCATCGGAATTTTTTTGGTTCGACAGCCTGACTTTCCTGGCAACCAACATCTGCTTTTCGATGTGGCATTCGAACTCGACTGTAACGCCAACCTTTAAAAACTGACAGTCCACAAGATCGGCCTTACGCACCACAATGTCGGGCCCGCCTTTATTATCGAGGAACCCCGAGTCCTTGTCGCGGAACCATTTTTTCACTACTGTTTGCAAAAATCCACCTTTACCCTATATCGCATCATATTTCGAGCAGCGCCACTGGTGATCAGCTACTAGCTGCCCCCGATACAACCGTTCCCGTTCGTGATCGCATCATCGATCATGACAGCGAGGACCACCATCGCCATCCGGCAACTCCTCATTTGACTCCTTTGCCGTTCCCATTGACTTTCAGAAGATATTTCGCCCCCTTGGCAATGGACATTTCGTTGTATCCTTCAAAGATAACCTTGATTGTCCCGCACTTGTCCACATCAAGCACTTTTCCGATACCCCACTCCGATTTTTTATTGTGTCTGACATTTTCACCTTTAGAAAAAATCGCCATTATTGCTACCTCTCAGTAAATTGTTATGAAACTGTTTTGATACAATAGGTATTCATTTGATGAAGTCTCTTATTGTTACTCAAGAAAAGGAGACATGATGATGGTTCAGAGTTGAGTACGGTTTGTCATCCCTCCGACTCGTCGATGATTTTATCCTCGATTCCGTCCTCACTCTCTTCCGGCTGCGGTTTATTCTTTTCTCGCTTCCGTTGTTGTTTTTCTGTTTTCTTTTTCTTTCTTTCCAATTCCTTCTGGCGTTTTTCAAACGAAAAGTTGCTTCTTGACAATGGGAGACCTTTTATTAGAATTTATCTATTAGGCTGGCACCGACAAATATTCACGACGTGACAATTCGAAAATCAAGAGCTGAATGACGATAATTGGCGTTTTCGGGAGAGGAAAACTTTTCCCGACCAACTCCTATGCTAGGCACGCTGAATCAGCTTGAACATGAATTTAGAGCAGATCAAACCGCTTCTTCCTTGAGTTTGATCATCATCTGTCGACAGTGATTCTCTGCTTCCATGGCATTCTTGGCCACGACCGTATGAACCGACCGAGTATGCAGGTTGATTAATTCGTATCGGTCATCACCGATATATTCCAGGAGCCAATCCTTCCATTGATGGACTGTTCTTCTGCTCATATTGAATCCTCTCCGGAGTTAAAGTATTTCTCGTATAACATACCCTGGAAATGAGATAAAAGATAAGGGATTTTTCCCCAACATCAATAATTGGCAATATTCAGGAAGAAGCAAAAGGTATATTTGATTGTCAGGCGAGCAGAAATGAGGGGTAATTTCCGACTCCCGGAGAACCACGATCCGGTATCCGGACGTAGGTGATCGACCCGCACCGGGTCGAAAGTGAACTGAAGGAGGGTCTAACCATGACTGAGATTATACGATGTAATGAATTGAAACAGCGCCTGGACGAGGGCGCCGTGGTCATCGACGTGATGACGCCGGAAGATTACGCCGCCTGCCATGTTGCCGGGGCCCGGAACGCCTGCATCTACGAAATAATTTTTCTTGATCGGGTAGCGGAACTCGTTTCCGGCCTGGACACCGATCTGATCGTCTATGACGCCACCGGAGCTACCAAAACCGCCGAGGTGGCCCGAGATCGGTTGCTTCAGGCCGGATACACGCGGGTATCGATCCTCGCCGGCGGTCTTGCCGCCTGGCGCGAGGCAGGCCTGCCGGTCGAGGGCGGAGCCGAACCTGCCTTCCCCGAAACGGCCCCGGCAGACGGCACATATCTCCTCGATCCCCAGAAGAGCCGGGTCGAATGGATCGGGCGCAGCCTCAACAACCGGCATATCGGCCAGTTGGCCATCATCGAGGGCAACCTGGTGGTTGCCGCCGGCAGACCACTGGCCGCCGACATCATCGTCGACATGCACGCCCTGACCGATTTCGACCTCCAGGACCCGGCCTACCGTGACATGCTCATCGCCCACTTGAAATCGGAGGACTTCCTGGCCGTCGATCGCTTCCCGACCGCCTCGCTGGCGATACGCGGGTGGGAAGTGAAGAATGAAGTATTCCCGATCGCCCTCGGCGGGATCGCCACCGGAGAACTGACGATAAGAGGGCTCAGGCGGCCTGTCCGGTTCCCGGCCCTTGCCGCCCCGCAACCGGACGGCAGCATCAAGGTCCATGCGGCCTTCGACATCGACCGAACCCTGTGGGACATCTGCTACGGTTCGTACCGCTATTTCGAGCGTCTCGGCATGCATCTGGTGCACGACATCATCAGCCTTGAACTGTTCATCGTAGCGAAAAAGGAATAGATGACGAACCTTTTGCAAAATGACAAAATCACATAGCATGTCCCACTCGCATCTCGAATGGCCGAGATAATGTATGTTGTCATTTCGAGCGATAGCGAGAAATCTCGGTTTTCAAGACCATGAGATTTCTCCCTTCGGTCGAAATGACAGGATCTGCAGCAGTTCATTTTGCAAGAGACTCTGACGCCAAAAAAAGGGCGGCGGGACAGGTGCCTGAGCGTCGGTCCCGGCTGACCTGTTTTTGAATCGCCAAAATTCAGGTAGCGAGGGAACAACATGCTCATCGTCATCGGCGGCGATGCCGCGGGAATGACCGCCGCATCGCTGGTTCGCCGGTTGCAGCCGGCGACCGACATCACGGTTTTTGAACGCGGACCGCACACCTCGTTTTCGGCCTGAGGCATCCCCTACTATGTCGCCGGTCTGGTCGACAGGGAAGAGGCGCTTATCGCCAGAACGCCGGAAGCATTCCGTGAAAAGCACAATATCAACGTCCAGATCAGGCACGAGGTCACGGTCGTCGATCCGAAAGAGCAGCGGGTCCTGGTGAAGAATCTGGCCTCCTCGACCGAACGCTGGGAGCACTACGATCAGCTGCTCCTCGCCACCGGGGCGAAACCGGTCCGACCTCCCCTGGAGGGCATCGACAGCCGCAATATCTACGATGTCCACAACCTCGTCAACGGTTCGCAGCTCAAACGGGCGCTTGCCGAGCAGCAACCGAGATCGGCGGTCATCATCGGCGGCGGCTATCTCGGTCTGGAGATGGCCGAAGCCCTGCATATGCGCGGTCTGAACGTCACCATGGTCCAGCGCAGCGCCCAGGTGATGTCCACCCTCGATCCGGATATGGGCCAACGCCTCAATCGGGCACTACTCGACAACGGCATCGATCTCCGCGTCAACGAAACGGTGCAGGGCCTCGAGCAGAAGGACGGGCTGGCCGTAGCCGTCACCACCGACAAACAGACCATCCCCGCCGATCTGATCATCCTCGGGCTGGGGGTCGCGCCCAACAGTGACCTGGCAAAGGATGCCGGCATCCGGCTCGGGCCGAAAGACAGCATCGCGGTCAACGAGCTGCAGCAGACCGGGACCGCCAATATCTGGGCCGCGGGTGATTGCGCCCAGTCCTACCACCTGGTCAGCCGCCGGCCGGTGCATATCGCCCTGGGTACCGTTGCCAACAAACAGGGGCGGGTAGCGGGCATGAACCTGGGAGGCCGGCGCGCCGCCTTTCCCGGGGTGGTCGGGACCGCGATCACCAAGTTCATGGACACCGAGTGCGCCCGGACCGGGCTGAACGAGAGGGAGATCAAGGCGCTGGGGCTGGAGTATTCGATCGGAATGATCGAGACCCATACCCTGCCCCGCTATTACCCGGGTTCGGCCCCGATCAGCGTCAAGGTCCTGGCGGAGAAGGGTTCCGCCCGCCTGCTGGGGGTACAGATCGTCGGCGGCCCGGGATCGGCCAAACGCATCGATACGGCGGCCACCGCCCTTCATGCCGGTTTTTCGCTGGAGGAGCTGCTCTATCTCGATCTGAGCTATGCCCCGCCCTTCGCCGGGGTGTGGGATCCGATCGTCATCGCCGCCCGCATGGCCCTGAAGGACGGGTAAAACGCCCCAGCCGCCGAGGGGGGGTGGCCGGGGTGAAGACCGACGCGGCACTCCCGGCTCAGCCGCGCCGGGAAAAAGAGGCGGTGCAGGTTATCTTCTGGAACGTTTTCTGAGCAAGAAAAAAGCCAGCAGGCCGAAGAGAACAACCCCTGTCCCCAACCCCAGAAAAAAGGTCCCCCAACCGCCGCCGGAAGAGGCGACCGGTTTTTCCGGAGCCGCGGGGACTGCGGCCGGGGGCGCAGGAGCAGCGTTCTGTACCGGGGTCGCAGCCGGGGGGGCCGGTTTGCTCACGGCCACGGCGGGCTCCGGTTTCGGCGGCACCATCGCAAATCCCTTCCCCAGCAATTCCGAAGCCTTGGCGTCCCGGACCTTCCGATCCTTGCTCCCCATGACAATGGAGATGATCCGTACCCCGCCCTTTCTGGCGGTAACCGCGATCGAAAATCCGGCGGCCTGGTAATAGCCGGTCTTGAACCCGTCGCAGCCATCGATCTGCCCCAGGAGATGGTTGTGATTGCGCATGATGAAGGTATTGTCCCGAAAGCCCCGTTCCCTGGTGCCGGTGTATTTGAGGGCCTCCGGACGGTTGGCCAGGGCCCGGCAGAGGAGGGCGAGGTCGGTCGCCGTCGTGACGTCCGGTTGTTGCCCCTCCGACGGAGGCAGACCATGGACGGAGTAGATGTGGGTGTTCTTCATCCCCAACTCCGCCGCTTTCTGGTTCATCAGGGCGACAAACCCCTCCTTGGAGCCGGCGATATGCACGGCCAGGGCGACGGCCGCATCATTGGCCGATTGGACCGCCAGGGCATACAGGAGATCTTCGACCGTAAAGCGCTCCTTCGGATCGAGATACACCTGTGATCCGCCGGTCTTCGCCGCCTCCGTGGTAACCTGGACCATGTCCTCCAATTTCAGTGTCCCCTGGTCGATCCGGTCGAGGATGACCAGAAGGTTCATCAGTTTGATCACCGAGGCCGGGAACACCGGGGTGTCCGGATGATCGGAGAACAGCACCTTGCCGGTCTCGGCATCCATGACCAGGGCGGATGCATAGGGATCCCTGGCGACGGTATCGATCTTGGCCCGACCGGCCCATGCCGTCTGGACGGTCAAGATGAAAACAACAAAGAACAGAGCGATGCTTTTCATAATCCTCACGCACAACCAGTTGAATTTACATAGTCACAACAACAGCTTCGACAGAATTTCCGAGACATGACAAAAGAGTGGACAACCGATAGAAGGTGACGAACAGGTCCGTTTGGCAACAAAATACCTTACGCCAACGGTCGGAGGTTGATTACCGGCGGAAACCAGCGTATCGTAATCAGATCGAGCATCTCGGGCAAGTGTTTTCAAGGCTGGCTGCATGATGGCGCCGGCTTTTCACAAGACCTTGAAGATCTTTTCACCAGGGTAAACTGGCGTAATGGACGATAAGCCGAATCTGGAGATGGAAGGCTGCACCGACCACCAGCTCATGGAAAGATACCGGGAAGTAAACCGGGAGATCCTGCAGCTGCTCAACGATCCGGGAGATATATCGAATTCCATCCGGAAGGTGCTCGACCTGCTGAAAAAGCGAACCGGATTCGATGCCGTCGGTATCCGCCTGCGCAGTGAAGATGACTTTCCATTTCAAGCCCAGAGAGGGTTTTCCCAGGATTTCCTGCTGCATGAAAACACGCTGATCGAGCGTACTGAGGATGGCGGGATCTGCCGCGACCCGGATGGCGAGGTCAGGCTGGAATGCACCTGTGGTCTGGTCATCTCCGGCAAGACCAACCCGGCCAGTCCATTTTCACCCCGGGAGGCAGCTTCTGGATCAACGATTCGGCGCCGCTTCTCGACCTTCCCCCCGAAGCAGACCCTCGATATCACCCCCGCAACCGCTGCATCCATTACAACTATGCCTCCGTGGCGCTGGTGCCCATTCGCGACAAGGAAAGGATTGTCGGCCTGATCCAGTTGAACGACCGGCGCAAAGGATGTTTCACCCGCAACTCGATCGAAGCCCTGGAAGGGATTGCGGCGCACATCGGCTCGGCCTTGATGCGCAAGCAGGCCGAGGCGGCGCTGCGGGAAAGCGAAGGCAAGTACCGATCACTGTTTGAAAACATGATCAACGGCTTTGCCCTCCATGAAATCGTCGTCGATGAATCGGGAAGGCCCGTTGATTATATATTTCGGGAGGTCAACAGCGGTTTCGAAAAGCTTACGGGGTTGAAAGCCGAAGGAATTCCGAACAAAAGAGTAACGCAGGCGGTGCCCGGGATCGAAAAAGACCCTTTCGACTGGATAGGGACCTATGGCAAGGTTGCGCTCACCGGCAGGCAGATCCGCTTCGAACAGTTCTCCGCCCGGCTTGGAGTGTGGTACTCGGTTGTCGCCTACAGACCGATGCGGAATTTTTTCGCCACTGTTTTCGAGGATATCACCGAACGCAAGCAGGGCGAGGCGACGCTGAAAAAGCTGAACGAGGATCTGGAGTTCCGGGTCGCTGAACGTACCCGGGAGCTGGCAGGTTTCATCGAAAAACTGCAGTTACGGGCGATTGACGGCTTCAGCCGGCTGTTCATCGAAAAGTATCAGGACCTGGTGGACGAAAAGGGGGTAGACTACCCCTACAACGGCACTTATGAACATGCGTTCCGCATGCTGTAGGTCGCTTCGGAGTACGAATGCTGCATATTGTGTCTATATTGACATGTTGCGTTGTAGGGCTACCTGCGGCGAATATTCAAGGCCACGCAGAAGATGGACCAGCTCATCGACGATCTGTTGAAACTCTCCCGCCAGACCAGTGGGGAGCTGAACAAAACCACGGTCAATCTCTCGATGATGGCCAGAGATGTGGCGGCGGAACTGGGAAGGTCCCAGGGCGACAGGAAGGTCACATTTCTGATTACCGAGGGGCTCGTGGCGCACTGCGATTAGCGTCTGATCAAGGTGGTCCTGGACAACCTGCTGGGCAACGCCTGGAAGTTTACCGGCAAAAAGGAGGCGGCGGTCATCGAATTCGATTCCGATATGATCGACGGGACGCCAACCTACTTCGTTCGCGATAACGGCGCCGGCTTCGACATAGCCTTCTCCGACAAACTCTTCGGCACCTTCCAGCGGCTCCATCTGGATCGGGATTTTTCCGGCACCGGCATCGGCCTGTCCCTGGTGCACCGCATCATCAGCCGCCATGGCGGCAAGGTGTGGGCCGAGGCGGAGGTCGGCAGCGGCGCGACGTTTTATTTTACCCTTTCATCAACATCTCCGGAAACTGATTCATGAACGACGAAAACACCTTTCTGCTCGTTGGATTCGCAGCGGCAATCCGCATGCCGGTACACTACCGGATGCTCGTCAACGAGACCCCAGGGTTGGGCAGAGCGGCATGACAACCAGGAATCTGCGGCTGCTGCTGATCGAAGACTCGGAAGACGACGCCCTGCTGGCGGTGGAGGAAGTGTGCAAAGGGGGGTATGCCCCCGACTGCACGAGGGTCGACACGCCGCAGGCAGTGGAGGCCGCCCTGGAATCCGACCACTGGGACGTCGCCATTGTCGATTACAACCTGCCGTCGTTCACCGGGATGGATGCTCTCCGGATCATCCAGGAGAAGGGCCTGGACATCCCCCTGTTCCTGGTCTCGGGAGCAATCGGCGAAGAGCAGGTCGTGGAGGCGATGAAGGCCGGGTTTCACGATGTCATCGTGAAGGGCCATTATACGCGGTTGGCGCAGGCGCTGGGTCGGGAATTGCGGGAGGCCGGCATCCGGCGGGAGCGCCGGGAGGCGCTGGAGGAACTGCGCCGGGCGCATGCCGAACTGGAACAGCGGGTGGCGGAACGCACCGCCGAACTCGTCCTCGCCCATCAAGAATCGGAGCAGACGAACCGCCGGCTCCGCCTCGAAATCGAGGCCCGCAAGAAGGCCGAGGCGGCGCTGCTTGAATCGGAAAAACAGCTCCAGGCGATCAATTATGATCTGGAACGGCGGGTTGAACG
This sequence comes from Desulfoprunum sp., assembly GCF_053613775.1. Taxonomy (NCBI): domain Bacteria; kingdom Pseudomonadati; phylum Thermodesulfobacteriota; class Desulfobulbia; order Desulfobulbales; family Desulfobulbaceae; genus Desulfoprunum; species Desulfoprunum sp. The sequence goes on along the minus strand of NZ_JBSHXH010000001.1, from coordinate 90,454 downwards.
GCGCACCCGCGAACTGCAGGAAACGCAGCGACAATACCTGCATGCCGAGAAACTGGCGGCAATCGGCAGATTATCCGCCTCCATCGCCCACGAATTCAACAATCCCCTGCAGGGTATCATGTCGATCCTGAACGGTTTGAAGAAAAGGGCGATCCTCGAGGAGGAGGACAGGGAACTGCTGAACGCGGCGATCGACGAAAGCAAAAGGATCAAGGATTTGATCTCCAGCCTCCGGGAGTTCAACCGCCCTTCCTCAGGCCGCAAGGTGGTGATGGATGTGCAGAAATCCATCGATTCCCTGTTGTTGCTGCAAGAGAGCGATTTTCGCAGCAAACGGATTGCCGTAGTCCTGAACTATGCGGAACGGTTGCCGCAGATCATGGCGGTTCAGGACCAGATCGAACAGGTCTTTCTCAACCTGCTGGCCAACGCGGCCGATGCCTGCCCTCCGTCCGGCGGGGTGATCACCATCAGCACCCGGAGGGAAGACCAGCGGGTCGCCGTGGCGATCAGCGACACCGGCATCGGCATCAGGCCCGAGCAGATGGATCTGCTCTTTCAGCCCTTCTACACGACCAAGCCCGAGGTCAAGGGGACCGGCCTGGGCCTGTCGATCTGCTACGGGATCGTCCAGCATCACCAGGGGGAAATCCGCGTCGACAGCCAGCCGGGAAATGGCTCGACCTTCACCGTCGTGCTCCCCGCCAAAGGCGAGTGAGTCATTCTTCTGTGCCGACCCGGCACCGACCATTTCCGGCCAGGTCGGGGGAGGTCGCTCAATACGTTGCCCTGCCCCCGCCGATCGCCCCGGCCATCAGGAAATATTCGGATTGAGGGTCCACTTGATGAACCAGTCGAGCTTGCCGCCCGTTTCCTCCTCCGCCTCCAGGCAGACGATACCGGAATTCTGGAACTGGTAGACCTTCATGTCCTCAGAGCCGGTGGTCAGCCAGGACACCAAGCGTTGCATGAACGGCATATGGCCGACCACCAGCAATCCTGATCCCGGATCGAGGCCCGCGGCGAACGGCCGGACATCATCCAGGGGATCGATACCGGCGACCGCCTCGAGAGGCACCTCGACGGCCAGGGCCTGGTGATAAATGGTTGCCGTCTGCTGCGCCCGTTTTTTTCCCGAGTGGACTATTTTTGCGACTCTGATCCCATAGCCTTTCGCCACCTGGGCGATGCGCTCGGTTTCCGCCCTTCCCTGCGTGGTCAAACCTCGTTCCGGGTCGATTTCCTTGGGGGCACTGATGCCGTGTTGAACAAGATAGAGCGCCATGGCGTTCCTCCATCGTCACATGTGATAGACTGCCAACGCATCCTGCACAAGGATGCGCACTTCTCCGGATATTCGGAGCGGAAAGCAATCAGGCCATCTCTCCCATCGTCGTTGGGCAAGCCCCCGGGATGATGGCCGGGACATATTTCCACAACCCGATGCTTCAGGTTATCAGCGTCGTCCGCTGTCGTCCAGTTTTCCCTGCTGCTCGTGCCGAGGCCGGTATCCGGTGGATGCATCCTCGATCCTTACGAAACAGTGGGCTCGCCGAAGACACTGCGGGACCGGTCGACGGAATGTGCCGGGCCTATCGGCGACTCAAATTGTCACCACATAAATGCTGTAAACAGGACCTTTTGCAAAATGAACGTCTGCCTGCCTTGTCATTTCGCCCTTTCTCTCCTTGTCAATTCGACCCTACCCCCCGTGTCAATTCGCCCCTTCCCCCCGGGTCAATTCGCCCCTTCCCCTCGTGTCAATTCGCCCCTTCCCCTCGGGTCAATTCGCCCCTTCCCCCCGTGTCATCTCGACCTTCCCCCGCTGTCATCTCGACCTGCCCCCGCTGTCATCTCGACCTTCCCCCGCTGTCATCTCGACCGCAAGGGAGAGATCTCCAACGGGGAAAAACGAGATTTCTCGGAATCGCTCGAAATGTCGAAACCAACGTCTCTTCCATCGGTGCCCGCCAGCAATTTCGTCATTTTTGCAAGTGGTTCATAAGTTGTGAAAAAATTGAACGACCGATGGAGAAAAACTGTTGGGTATCAGCCCCCCGATCAGGTACTCCTTGGCCCATTACCACCCGATGCAGGGACAAAATGAATAAACGGTTGCAACAGCCGGACAATCCTGCCGCAAGGCGCCATTGTCCGGCTGATCGTCGAGGGAAGAGAAAATCATTCTACAACCAACAGGAGAGGGGCAATGAAAAGGGTATGCGCTGCAAGTCTGTTCGTCCTCATCACGATCTGTACCACGACTGCCTGGGCCGGTTTCGGCACCCACTACACCAACGGGGTCGAGGGCATCCGGGCGGCATCGCTGCCGCCGCCGGGATTCTACTTCCGGCTGTACAACGTGTTCTACAGTGCCGACGAACTGAAGGACAGGAACGGCGACGGCTTCGGCAATTTCGATCTCGACGTGTTCGCCGTCGTCCCCCGGTTCATCTGGATCACCAACTACAAGCTCCTTGGCGCCGATTATTTTGTCGATGTCGTCATTCCCCTGGTCTCCACCGACATCAGCCTCGGCATGGGGAATATGACCCTGTTCAGCGACGATCAGTTCGGTCTCGGCGATATCGCCGTCGAGCCCTTCGGCCTGTCGTGGCACGGCGATCGCTACGATGCGGCGGTGTCGGCCGGCGCCTACGTGCCGGTGGGCGAGTACGACGAGACCGAACCGGCCTCGCCCGGGCTGAATTACTGGACCGGGATGATCACCGCCGGCGCCACCTACTATCTCGATCAGCCCAAGACCTGGTCGGCCTCGATCCTGGCCCGGTATGAATTTCACGGCGAGAACGACGACACCGACATGACCAACGGCGACGATTTCCATTTCGAGTGGGGGATCGGCAAGAAACTGGCCCAGGTCTGGGAGATCGGGGCGGCCGGCTACTGTCAATGGCAGGTCACCGATGATTCCGGCCAGGGGGCAACCGATTCCCGTGACCGGGTCTTTGCCGCCGGGCCGGAGGTCAATTATTACATCGCCCCGCTGAAGACCAACGCCACATTCCGATACGTGATGGAATTCGGCGCCGAAGACCGCTCCGAAGGAGATCTGGCAGCCCTCATCTTCACCTACCGGTTCTGATCCGAGATCGAGGTTACGCTCCGGACCTGCCCGCCGATTGGCACCCGGGGCGGATCTCACGACGAAATAGGAATACTCAACAAGGATCGGGGCAGCCACCAGGGCCGCCTCGATCGCCTCTGTACAGCCCGGTGGGAGCGACGTTCTCATCCGTTGCCGCCCTCGCTTTCTCCCGGATCGCCACTGCTCATCCACCCCCGACTGCGCCCAGGCGCCTGTCGGAACCTAGACCCAGGAAAATTTATCCCGGTACTCCCGGGGAGAAAGTTGCGTGTGCTGCCTGAACAGACGCCGGAAGGTGCTGCTGTCCTCATAACCGATATACTGCGTTATCTCGTCGATGGTCTCCCTCGTCGTTTCAAGTTTCATCTTTGCCGCCTCGATCCGCACCAGCTGCAGATACTGCATCGGGGCATGGCCGGTGGCCTGCTTGAACCGCCGCTTGAAGTGGCGCGGGCTGATGCGGACATGGCGGGCAACCTCATCGATGACGACGCCTTTCGAGAAATTCTCTTCGAGATAGTGCTGCGCCTTCTGCACGTCATGGTCATTGTGTTCCCGTTGCCGGGGCAGCATGAAATACGGCGTCTGACTGTCGCGGTTGGGGTCGAGCAGCAGGGCCTTGGCGCAGGCCGAGGCCAGTTCGGCCGAGCCGTAGCGGCCGATAATCCGCAGCCCGAGATTGTAATAGGCGGTGGCGGCGCCGGTGCAGATCAGGCCATTGTCCTCGGTCAGCAGGAACTCCGGGCGAAGGTCGACGTCGGGGAAACGACGCCGGAATTTCCGCGCGAACTGCCAGTTGGTGGTGGCGATCCTGCCCTGCAACAGCCCGGTCTCGGCGAGCAGGAAGACACCCGTGCACATCGCGGCGACGGGGGTGTCCCGCCTGTGGTGGCCAATGATCCACTGCCGCACCTCGACGGTATCGCCCTGATCCTGGCCTGGCAGGGGAATGAACGGCGGGATCAGCACCAGATCGGTGACCAGGGCGTCTTCCATCGATCTGTGCGGCAGCATCTGCACACAGCCGCCGCTGACGACCGGCCTTCCTCCCTGGGTCACGATCTCGGTGGCAAAGGGCGGTTCCGGATTGCCGGACAAATGGGCCGACCACATGTTGGCGATGGCAAACATGTCGAACAGGCCGGCAATTCCGGATGCCAGACAGCCTTCCGCGGCGAGGAAGGTAATCTTCACTGGAGGATCTCCTCATTCGATTGCGGCCGGAATGGCCATTTCTGCACGGTATATGGCATTTATGCCGCTTTTGTTCCGCCCCCGCAAGGGGTAAGTAGAGGCACATGCCTGCAACCGCCCGTCCCTTCAACCCATGCCAGGAGGAAACCGATGAAAGAATGGCGCAAGACCGGATGTATTCTGTGTGCCCAGAATTGTGGCCTGGAGATCCTTGTCGAAGACGGCCGGATGATCAAGGTCAGACCGGACAAGGACAACCCCCGCAGCAAAGGCTATGCCTGCCGCAAGGGCATGAAGATCCTGAGCTACCAGTATCAGAACGGTCGCCTGACCACTCCCCTCAAACGGGTGGGGGAGAGGTTCGAGCCCATCCCCTGGGACCAGGCCACGGAGGAGATCGCCGCCAGGATGCGGAATCTGGTCGATACCCACGGTTCACGATGTCTGGCCTACATGGGCGCCAGCTCCCAGGGCGGCCATTTCGAAGCCGCCTTCGGCCTGACCCTGCTCCGCTCGCTGGGCTCGCAATACCTCTACTCCTCCGCCGGCCAGGAGTTCAGCGGCGCCTGGTGGGTCTACGGGCGGATGCTGGGCAAGCAGTACAATCTCGCCATTCCCGATGAGCATGAAACCGAGATGCTGGTCGGCTGGGGCTGGAACGGGATGCGGAGCCACCAGATGCCCGAGGCCCCCCGGGTGCTGACTGGGATCGCCGCCCATCCCGACAAACTGCTGGTGGTCATCGACCCGAGGCAGAGCGAAACCGCGCGGCTCGCCAATATCCACCTGGCGCTGCGGCCCGGGACCGACGCCCTGCTGATCAAGGCGATGATCGCGATCATCCTGCAACGGGGCTGGGAAAACACGGAGTACCTGGAACATCGTGTCGAAGGCCTTGCCGCGATCCGGCCCTGGTTTTCCGGGTTCGATATCGAGGCGGCGGTTGCCGTCTGCCGGCTTGACTATGATCGGGTGGTCGAGCTCTGTCGCCTGATGACCACCCGGCGGTGGTGCATGCATCCGGACCTCGGCATCTACATGGGCCGCCACAGTACCCTCAATTCCTATCTGATGAATATCCTCGGCGCCGTGTGCGGCATCTTCGGGGTCCGCGGCGGCAATATGATCCCCGGTATGGTCATGCCCCTCGGCTTCCATGCCGACGAACGCAATCCGAAGACCTGGCGGACCGTGGCGACCAACATGCCGCCGGCGGCGGCCGGGTCCTTTCCGCCGGCGGTGGTCCCGGAGGAGATCCTGAGCGAGCACCCGGAACGGTTGCGGGCCCTGTATGTCAGCGGCTGCAATCCCCTGCGCTCCTATCCGGACACCACCGCCTACGAGCAGGCCTTCGACAGACTCGACCTGCTCGTCGTCTGCGACATCGTCATGAGCGAAACCGCGCGATACGGCCATTACGTTCTGCCCTGCCGCACCCCCTATGAATCCTGGGACGGCACCTTTTTCCCGTGGTCCTACCCCGGGGTCTACTTCCAGATGCGGCAACCGCTGGTCGAAGCGCCGGGCGACTGCCGGGAGGCCTCGCAGATCTTCACCGACCTTGCCGACAAGCTTGGCTTGATCCCGGATATCCCGCACGAGGTTCGCGAGGCGGCGCGGGCTGGTCGGCTGCTGTTCGCCACCAGGCTGATGGAATGGGCGGCGCAGGAGCCGGCCATCCGCTCGAAGATGCCGTTCATCCTCGCCAGGACCCTCGGCGCGGAGTGGGACAGCGCCAACAAGGCGGCGCTGTGGGGGATGCTGATGACCGCACCGAAATCCCTGCGGGACAATGCGGCCCGGGCCGGATTCAAACCGGGAATCGATCAGGGCGATCGCCTGTTCCAGGCGGTCATCGACAACCCGCAGGGGTTGTGGGTCGGTGCGGCCGACACCGCCAATCCGATGGCCGGGATCAGCACGCCCTCGGGGAAAATCGAGGTGTATATCCCGGAGTTGGAGGAACCGGCCAAGGCCCTGAACGCCGTGCGGGAAGCGGACGATCTGCGCCTGCCCGCCGAATTCCCGCTGATCCTGAACGCCGGCCGCCATATGAAATACAACGCCAACACCCTGATGCGGGATCCGGCGTGGAACAATGGCGCCAGAGCCTGCACGGTGGCGATGCATCCCGATGACATGGCGGCCTTGAACCTTCGCGACGGGCAGCAGGTCCGGGTGACGACCACGGCCGGAAGCGAGGTCGGGGAAGTCGAGGTGGATGACGACGTCCGCCGGGGAACCGTGCTCATCCCCCATGGATTTGGCTTGATCTACGATGGGGAGGTATATGGCATCAATGTCAACCGGCTGACCAACAGCAGCCACCGGGACCCCCTCGGCACCCCGCTGCATCGCTACGTGCCCTGCCGAGTGGAGGCGATCGGCGACTGAATCCCTCGATTCGACTATTCTTGTCCGGCCTCTCCAGGGGCTGGACCGGGACAGCACCCGGACGACGCGGAGGCTTGGCGCAGAACACATGGTTCGCCGCCAGGCCATCCCCCCGGCCGCAGGCATTGCGAATGAGGCCTATTTCCTTTCCTTCAGCAGATCACGGATCTCGGTCAGCAACTCCTCTTCCCGGCTCGGAGCAGGCGGGGCCGCCGGGGCCGCCTCCTCCTTCCGCTTCAGGGCATTGATCCCCTTGATCAACATGAAAATCGCCGCGGCGACGATCGTGAAATCGACCACCGTCTGGATGAATTTGCCATAGCTGAGGACCACCGCCGGCGCCCCGTCGGCAGCTGCCTTCAGGGTGATGGCCAGATGGGAGAAATCGACGCCGCCGAGAAGAAAGCCGATCGGCGGGGTGACGACATCGGCGACCAGGGAGGACACGATCTTGCCGAAGGCGGCGCCGATGATGATACCCACCGCCATGTCGACGACATTGCCTTTCACCGCGAATTCCTTGAACTCTTTAATAATCTGCATGTTCTCTCCTTTTTTTGACGACAATTGAGCGATCCGGACGGAGGGGCTTCCCCTGCCACACAGTAGCAGGATCCGTCCGGTTCAGCCCGACGCCGTTCCCCATAACAACAACCATTATTTCATATATCCATACATTGTAATAGACGAATCACCAATCCGGCATATTTAGGGTGATCCTTCCGTTTGTCGGCAATGATGCATATATGGAGTATAACCCCGAGTGCCGACGCGGCGCTATCCCGCGCAAACAACCAACGAGATATTATGGAGGCAGATATGGACGGAAAACACCCACACGAACATGAGCATGAACACAAGCACCATCACCAGCATCAGCACCCGCATGAGCATGACGGTCGCATTCACGAGCATCCGCACGAACATGAACACGCTCACGGCCACAGCCATGGACACGAGCATGAACACGACCATGGACAAGGACATGATCATGGCCATTCTCACCCCGCAGGCGATATGGAGAACCACGACCACAACCACTCCGGCCACGACAAGGAAGAACACGACCACAAACACTGACTGCCGCCCCCGGAAACGGCACACGCCTGCTCATTCAGGACGCCCGATGTCGTGTCGGCCGCATTGGGCGTCGAGGCAGCAATGCGGTCGCCAGCCCGTCACCCCGGCGACGTCACCACCTTCTTCTCCTCAATTCCGGAAACAGCTTCGAGCAACCCCTCTCGTTTTCCGGAAAAACAAACAGCTATTAGCACCGCCCATCGCTTTTCCGAAAATACGGATATTTCCTTCCGGGAATTGAATCATCGTCTGGACCGGGTGCAGCTCCACAGTCGTGAAAGCCCGCGTAGTCAAAGGATAAGTGCATATTCCTTCCCAGGAGGAATGAAAATTGCTTTTCTCATTCCAAGATCGAAGGTATTGAGCGGAAGGCCAATACGCTATAACACAAACTACTTGGAATGATCATGGCCAACAAACGATCCTTTTATGGCGATCTCAGTCTGCTCTCCGCCGTCAATCTGTTTCAGCCGATTGGTCTTGCCTCGCTATCCGGGCAACTGAAAATGCGCTGTGCCGAAAATTCGATCATCTTCATCTTCACCGGGGGGAGACTCAATTATGCCTTGTCCCGGGAAGGGCATAAAAAAATAGGCCGGATCCTCCTCGAATCCCGCCTCATTACCACCGAGCAGCTGCGGGACTGTCTGGTCGAGCAGAAGACGGCCAAAAAATGGCAGCGGCTTGGATCGATCGCGGTAAAAAACGGTTATATCCAGCACGCTCAGATCGCGGATCTTTTTTTCACTCAGCTCAAGAACGCGTTTTTTGAGGCCATTACCTGGGAAGAAGGCAGATTCGAGTTTGTCGATACCGTTCCGTTGACCGACGAGGATATCGTCCTGGAGGAAAATGTCGAACCGCTTATCATGCAGGCCCTCTTTTTGATGGACGGCGGCGGGGTCAACTGACTGACCGTTTCGTTATCAACCGAGTGGAGCGGCCGGGACAACGGCCGACCGGCTACCGTCCGAGCAGTTTCATGGTCGCGCGCAGGAAGGCGGGGAAATCGGCCGGATGCCGGGACGTGACCAGATTCCCGTCCACCACCACCTCCCGGTCCTCATAGTCCGCACCGGCCGCGATCAGTTCATCGGCCATCGAGCGATAACAGGTGGCGCGTCGCCCCCGCAGCAGACCGGCGCTGATCAGGATCTGCGGTCCGTGGCAGATCGCGGCAACCGGTCTGCCGCCAGCGAAAAAACTGCGGGCGATCTCCAGCGCCTTCTCCTCCTTCCTCACCGCCGCCGGCGCCTTGCCGCCAGGCAGAACGAGGAGTGCATACTCGTCGGGATTGACCTCGGCCAGGGTCTTGTCCACGGCGATTTCATACCCGTGCAACCCCCTGATGCCCTCCCGGCGCATCGACGCCACCACGACTTCAATCCCCGCCTCTTGCAGCCGGTAATAGGGCACCAGCAGTTCAGAGTCCTCGAATTTATCCGCACTTATGATCAAGGCCTTCATATTTCCTCCATGTTTGCCCCCCAAGCAATACGATATGCACTCCCGGCAGAATATCGCTGCCTCAAGGCGCGTTTTTCCGCGCCGTCACCTCGGCCATATGCACCGTGGCGAGTTGATGTTTCCGCTATTCGTACTTACATACCTTGTAATCGCCGGGCAGAAATCCAGGCGGATGCAGCCGCTGTTTCTTGTATCGGGAGTGACGGCCATCGATGACCGGGAGCGATATCGAGATCCCCTCCGAGGGCCGGTACAGGACTCCCGGCACAACCGTTTAAGGTTCAAGTGACATCCACCGCTTGAATCCACGCTCGATTAACCCAACAGGTAAAGGAGACAAACATGAGTCAGTATCAAATCGCCGTCGTCGTCGGCAGCCTTCGTAAGGATTCCTTCAATCGCTCCCTGGCACGGGCCCTCGTCAGTCTGGCACCGCCGGAATTCACCTTCAAATATCTGGAAATCGGCGATCTGCCGCTCTACAACCAGGATGACGACGGCAATCAGGCCGAAGCGGTCAAGCGGTTGAAGAGTGAGATCGCAGCGGCGCAGGGCCTGCTCTTCGTGACCCCGGAATACAACCGGTCCATGCCCGGGGTGCTGAAAAATGCGATCGATCACGCCTCCCGCCCCTACGGCCAGAATACCTGGGCCGGCAAGCCCGCCGGGGTGATCGGCATATCGGTCGGAACGATCGGGACGGCGATGGCGCAGCAGCATCTGCGCAATGTCCTGGCCTACCTGGACGTACCGACGATGGGCCAGCCGGAGGCCTTTCTGCAGATGCGGGATGATATGTTCGACGCCTCCGGCAATATCGGCGAGGGCGGCAAGGCCTTCCTCCAGGGCTGGATCGACCGTTACACGGCCTGGGTGAAACAGCATTCGGCCTGATCCGGCATGGGTCAAAGGAGGGTGCGGGGCTGACACAGTCCCGTACCGGGGCGCCACGCTGACGCGGCAACAGCCCGGCCTCCGTTATTGCCACCGAAAGTGCAGGGCATCGAACCGGCAGTTGTCCACGCATTCCCCGCAATTCCAGCAGTAGGCCGACAGGCCTTCGCCTGCCTCCGGCTGCAGGCCCATCGGACAGGCCCGGCTGCATCGGCCGCAACCGGTGCAGTCGGCGGCCTGGAGATGGACCCGCAGCCGTCGCTTCAACCCCAGAAACGCCAGGAGGCCGCCGAGCGGACAGAAGGTGCGGCAGAAGAACCGGCGGGTGAGCAACTCGAGCAGGATCACGGCGATGACCACCACCCCCTCCAGGGCCAGCGTGCCGAAGAACACCGCCATCATGATTTCCCGGCCGACCAGTCCGGGCGGCGAGAGAAAGACGAACAGCGGGGCGCCGAGCACCAGGCTGACCACCAACTCGGCGATCAGCACGAACCACAGCAGCCTTTTGGCCACGAGCAGCCGGTTGCGCAGGAAGGGCTTTGCCGAGACCAGCCGGCGCGCCCGGTCGAACAGCTCGAGCAGAAACGAGATCGGGCAGATCCACGAACAGAACACCCGGCCGAGGAAGAAGGCGAGCAAAACCGGAAACAGCATGCCCACCAGCGACGGCAGGTACGGTGATTTGGTGATCAGCAGGCTTTCCAGCCCTTCCAGCGGCGAGACGAACCACAGTCTGCCGATCCCCAGCGACTGGTACCAGCCCTGGATGAAATCGATGTGCAGGTAATAGTTGACAAAAGGATTGACGGCGATGAGCAGGAAGGCCCCGGTGAGGACGGTCAAGCGCAGTCGGCTGTAGCGCCTCTTCGGCCGTTTGGCCGCTGTTGCGACGGGCGGCGCTGTGCCGGTTTCTTCGCCCGTCATGTCGTCACCTTGTTCCGGGCAAAGATCGGTTCGATATTCACCGCCTTGCCGCCGTCGGGGGCGGTGACCGGGCAGGCATGGGTGCAGATGCCGCAGCCGGTGCAGACCGTCTCGTCGATTACCGGCCGCAGCTGGTCGAGGCGGATCGCCTTTTCGCTATAGGGGCACTTGTCGTAGCAGGTCCGGCAGAGGGTGGTGCCGATCCAGGCGGCGCAATGAAAGCGGTTGATCACCGCCAGCCCCATCCGGGTATCCTCCTGGCGGATGCGCCGCAGGCTGCCGGTGGGACAGACATCGACACACTTCATGCAGAGGTAGCAGGGAATCTTCTCCGCCTCGACCAGCGGCGTGCCGGCGGAGATCCCGGCGCGGATGTCGAGCATGACGATCGAACGGTAGGGGCAGACCTCGACACAGCGGCCGCAGCGGATGCATTTCGCCGGGAAGATCTCCTCCGGCACCCCGCCCGGCGGCCGCAACCGGTTGGTGGCAAGCGGCGACTCCAGCAGTTTCGCCCCGACCGCTCCCGGCCACAGGGGCAGGCAGACCAGCCCCGCCCCCATGCATCCGAGAAATTGCCTCCGTTTCACGGCTCTTCCGCGGTTGGCCGGCGAAAGCCGAAGGGCTTGGCGACCGGCTCCCCTCGCGCCATCCGTTCGGCCTCGTCCTCGGTGTTGAGATAGGTCAGGCCGACATGGAGCACCCCCGGGACCTTGCTGGTCCGATCGATGAGTTTTTCCATGTCTTCCGACGACGCCGTTTCGAGCACGGCAACGATATTGCCCCGATCGTCATCGCCGAACACCTCGACCTCGGCGATGGCGGCCAGGGAGCGCAGGACCTCGGCCTTGTCCGTCGGCCCGCTGGTGATGACGACCCCGCTGATCGGCATAGCTGCTCCTGTTGATGGATAGGGGTTTGGCGGCCCGGCCGGCAGAGCCATCCTTCCGGCCGGGCGCCTGGTTCAGACGATGAACGGCTGCAGCGGCTGCGGCCCCGACGCCCGCTTGACCTGCACCGCGCAGATCTTGAACTCCGGTTCCTTCGAGCCGGGATCGAAGGCGTCCTTGGTCAGCTTGTTGATCATCCGATCGGCATGCTGGTCGTGCCAGTAGACGAAGACCATCCCCTCGATCGGCCCTTCATAGACCTTGGCCGGCAGCAGGTTCACCCCCCGCCGCGACCTGACCTCCACCATGTCGCCGGGCTTGATGCCGAGCCGTTCGGCATCTTTGGGGTTGACCTCGACAAAGGCATAGGGATTGGCCCGCAGCAGCTCCGGCACCCGCCCGGTCATCGACATCGTGTGCCAGTGGTCGATGATCCGGCCGGTGGAGAGGTAGAAGGGGTATTCGGCATCGGGAATCTCCTCCGGGTTGGCCTGGTCCCGCAGCCAGATCCACAGGGTGCGGTCTTCATGGGCCGCACCGTAGAACTGATAGGGCAGATCGTTCTTCGACAGCTTGGTCGCCAGCGGATCGCGGCCCTTGACGAACTTTTTCACCGTGCCGCCGGTCAGGGCGTATTCCGCCGTCGGCGCCGGCCACTGCACTCCGTCGGCCATCTGCTCCAGCACCGCATAGGTGGCGCCGCTGAGATCGCTGTCGCGGCCCGCCGTCAGCTTCTGGCTGTACTCATCCCAGATCGCCTTCGGCAGCGCATACCCCTCTTCCAGACCGACGAAGGGTTTGATGCACTGGGCGATCACCGGGTCGTTCAGCTTCACCGCCAGTCGGGCCGCCCACTCCCTGATCATCCACACCTCGGGCCTGGCCTCGCCGGGCGAGTCGATGGCCTTTCTGGTCAGCTGGGAGCGGCGTTCGGTGCAGCCGTAGACCCCGGTTTTCTCGAAATGAAAGGAGGCCGGCAGCACCAGGTTGGCCTTCTGGGTGGTGAGGGTGTGGAAGATATCGGTGCAGACGATGAACACGTCCTCCCGGTCCATCCCCTTGTTGTACAGGTTGCAGTTGGGCAGGCTCTGGACCGGGCTGGTGCAGTTGATCCAGATTGCCTTGATCTTGCCCTCGTTGAGCGCCGAAAACATCGCCATGGTGTGCAGCCCCGGCTCGGCGGGGATGCGGCCGGCGGGGATCCCCCAGGCCTCCTCCACCTGACGGCGCAGCGGTTCCGCCTCGATCGGCCGATGCCCGGGCAGGATATGGCACAGGCCGCCGCCCTCGCGCACCCCGCCGCAGGCGTTGGGCTGACCGGTGAGCGACAGGCTGTCGGCCCCGTCCTTCATCAGCTGGCCGGTGAGGATATGGAGATTGTGCATCAGGTTGTTGGCCCACACCCCCTGCTTGCGCTGGTTGAGCCCCATGGTCCAGAGACTGACCGTGCCCTTGGAGCCGGCAAACCAGCGGGCCGCGGTACGGATATCCTCCGGTTTGAAGGTGCCGCCGCAGGTCTTCGCCGCCTCTTCCGGGGTATACCTGGCCAGATGGGCCTGCAGTTCGACGAAGGTCGCCGCCTCGCCCTTGCCCTTCCTGAACGTGGCGTAATTCTTCAAAAACTCTGCATCGTAGAGCTTCTCTTCGATAATGACATGGGCCATGGCATTGAGCAGCGACAGATCGGTCCCCGGCTTGAACTGGAGATGCATGTCGGCGATCCGCGAGGTCTGGGAGATCCGGGGGTCGACATTGACGACCTTGACCGTGTCGGGATTGTCGAGCTTGCGCCGCATGATCCGCCGGAACAGCACCGGGTGGGCCTCGGCGGTATTGGAGCCGACGATGAAGAAGCAGTGGGCCTTTTCCAGGTCGGCATAGCCGCCGATCGGCTCGTCCGCCCCGAACGACGACATGTAGCCGCCGACCGCACTGGCCATGCACAGCCGGGGATTGCCCTCGACGTTGTTGGACTGCAGCCCGCCGCGCATGATCTTCTGGAAGAAATAGGTCTCCTCGGTCAGCGCCTGTCCCGAGCCGTAATAGGCCACCGCCGCGGCGCCGCCGGCCTTGTGGGCCTCGGCGAATTTGGTCGCAGCGATATCGAGCGCCTTATCCCACGATATCTCCTGGAACGTGTCGGTCTTTTTGTCGCGGTACAGGGGTTTGGTCAGGCGATCGGGATGGCGCATGCATTTCCAGAAATGCATCCCCTTCATGCAGACATAGCCGAAGTTGGTGCGCGATTCGGAAACCCCGCGCAGCCCCATCGGCACGCCGCCCTTCACCCCCAGTTCGACCCGGCAGCCGACCCCGCACAGGCGGCAACTGCCGCGGTGCCAGGTCACTCCGTCATCGGCCAGAACCAGGTTGATCGGCCCGATCGGCAGATTCATGCTCACATAGGAGGCCGCCGACAAGGCCGCCGCCTTTCTGATAAATTCACGTCGCGTCTGTGCCATCATGGCCTCCTTATTTTCCGTCGGATTTCTTTTCTTTGAACGCATGGGGTACATGGCACTCCCAGCACGGTCTGTCCTGCGGACATTTCTGCAGCATGTCGGCATGGCAGGTGCCGCAGGTCGCTCTGGTCGGGGTCACGGCAAACTCCTCGAAGGTGCCATGGCATTGATAACATTTGACCATGGCGATACCGTGGACCGACCCGAACCATTCCTTCTCGATCTCGGGAGTTGCCTCACGGTGACAGTCGGCACAATCGATCAGCATCTCCTGCTGCGACAGCTGGGGATGACCTGCTTTTTCTTTTTCCGCCGCCGTGGCCGTCGTACCCGACACCATCAGCCCCAGCAGGACCAGGACCAGTCCCGCAAGAATTACGTTTCTTCGTTTGATCGCCATATCCCTCCTCCTCAGGTTGTGCTGTCCACTTGGTATCCCGCGTTGCCCTCGGCCGCTGTTTCGACCCTGATTCCGGTACTGCAGATAATAATGCAATCTCTATTCCATCATCAGTTATGGTCCGTTATCAGGGTATTACCCGGTCCCGCTCCTTCGCGACGTAACCATTTGGTAGCGTTTTCCGCCCTTTTTTGCTACCGTTCGGTAACAGAGAGGGTCGGTCTCCTTCGAGATCGGAGCGCAACATCAACGACAGCGCTCCCCCCGGAGACCGCTCCGGAAAACCCTCAAGGCGTTGTATCGTCATGGAACTCCGATCAACTTCGAGATACCATCTTCCCCAAACTCCCATCATTCTTTATATAAAAGGTTGGGGCTAGCGCGAAAATTGCGACGCCCCGTTGTATCGCCGCACCAACAATCACGGCCCGTTCTTCCCGTAGTTCAACAGCAGGCCAGGTTTCTTCCGAGAGCAGACAGATCATGCCCAGATCGTTCACCGCCCGGCTTTCGCTCCGCACCAAATTCGTTGTGTTCATCGGCGCCATCATCTCCGCCTTCTACCTTTTCATGCTCTACCGCACGGCGGTGTTCGACGAGAAGATGATCCTCAAACAGGCGGAACAGCAGGCCCGGATGCTGTACAAACAGATCCTGCTGACCAGGCAATGGGCGGCCGACCACAACGGCCTGTTTGTCCTCGAACGCCAGGGGGTCGAGGCCAATCCGTATCTCGAACTGCCGGTGGTGACCGATGCGCTTGGGCAATCGTATTTCCTGCGCAACCCGGCGATGATCACCAGGGAACTCTCGGCCTATGCCCAAAAGGGCGGGCTCGGTCAATTCCGGGTCACCAGCCTGAAACCGGTCAACCCCGACAACAGGCCGGATGCCTTTGAAACAAAGGCCCTCGAGGCCTTCGCCGCAGGTGCCGATGAAATAATTGACGTCGAAGAGGCGAAGACGGGCAGAGTAGTCCGCTTCATCGCCCCCATGCGGGTCAACGAATCATGCCTCGGCTGCCATGCCCGGCACGGTTACGCCCTGGGCGATATCCGCGGCGGGCTGTCGATCACCATCCCCATCGACTGGGCGGACGAGCTGATCGCAAGGAACATTCATTCGCTGATGTTCATCGGCATAACCAGCATCCTGATCGTCACCGCGGCGCTCTTCCTGATGTTCGAATCGCTCATCGTCCACCGGATCCGCCGGTTGTCGCAGGCGATGGACAGTTTTCCCGAAGATCCGCCGGAACAGTACCTGCTGCCGTCGCTGATCAGGGATGAGTTGGACAGTGTCAGCGACACCTTCGTGCTGTTCTGCGACCGGCTGAAGAAGTCCCGGGACGAACTGCTGCAGACCAGGGCCCAGACCCACCTCAGCGAAAAGATGGCCTCGCTCGGCATCCTCACCGCCGGAATCGCCCACGAGGTCAACAACCCGCTCGGCGGGATGCTCAACTGCGTCAAATCGATGCGCGAGAATCCCGACGACCGGGAACTGGTCGAACGCTACCTGCCCCTCCTCGACAAGGGCCTGAGGCAGATCGAGACGATCATGCGCCAGCTCCTCAACTTCAGCCGGACCGAACCCCTCAATATCAGAAAGGTCAATCTCCAGGCGCTGTTCGACGAGTGCACCCTCCTGCTCTCCTACAAGCTGAAAAACATTCAACTGGTCACCAGCATCACCGCCGCCGGTGAATATCTTCTCGATGCCGAGGCCCTCAAGCAGATCATCATCAACATCGGCCTCAATGCCATCCAGGCCATGCCGCACGGCGGCAAACTCGCCATCCGCTGCCATGAAGAAGCGGGGCAGCTGCTCATCATCTTCCACGATACCGGGACCGGGATCACAGAGGAGAACATGCCGCACATCTTCGACCCCTTTTTCACCACCAAGGGCGTGGGTGAAGGCACCGGGCTCGGCCTGGCCGTGACCTACGCCCTGGTGCAACGGATGAATGGGAAAATTACCGTCGAGAGCGAACCCGGACTGGGGTCGGTGTTCACCCTTACCCTGCCGGTCACCGACCGCACCTCGCAGGGACCCGGCCGATCACCCAATGGCGAATTGAGCCGCATCGGCATCAACGGCCTTCTTCGGGCCACCGGAGAGTAAAGACTATGCCAAGGATACTCCTCGCTGAAGACGACGAGATCATGCGGATCTCGATTTACGACCGATTACGGAAGTACGGCTGGCAGGTGGATGAGGCCAGAGACGGTCTCGAGGCCATGAGCCTGTTCGAGAAAAACCATTACCAGCTGATCATCTCGGACATCCGCATGCCCGGCCTCGACGGCCTGTCCCTGCTGGACAAGGTGCGGCGGCAGAACCAGGAGACCGACATCATCATCATGACCGCCTACGGCTCGGTCGATGACGCACTCAACTGTCTGCGCCAGGGGGCAACCGACTATATCCTCAAGCCGTTCGATCTCGACGACCTGGTCATCCGGGTCACCCGTCTCCTCAACCACCAGGCGATCAAGGCCCGGTGCGAAATTCTCGAAGACACCTGCCGCCACAACCATGAGCGGGAACTGTTCGGCACCAGTCCGGCCATGCAGCAGGTCTATGCGCTCATCGCCCAGGCGGCGCCGACCAATGCCACCATCCTGATCACCGGCGAATCCGGCACCGGCAAAGAGCTGGCGGCCAGGGCAATCCACAGCGCCAGCCCCCGGCACGATAAACCCTTTGTCTCGATCAACTGCGCGGCAATCCCCGAGGGGCTGATCGAGTCCGAGCTGTTCGGCCACGAGCGGGGGGCGTTCACCGGCGCCGACCAGCGCCGCAAAGGCAAATTCGAGCTGGCCGACAACGGCACCCTCCTCCTCGACGAACTCGGCGATCTGCCGGGGCCGCTGCAGGCCAAACTGCTCAGGGTCCTCCAGGAAAGCCGGTTCGAGCGGGTCGGGGGAACCAAAACGATCCGGGTCGACGTCCGGATCCTGGCCTGCACCTCGAAAGACCTGCACCACGAGGTGGAGGCCGGCCGCTTTCGCCGGGATCTCCTCTATCGCCTGCAGGTCATTCCCCTGCATATGCCGCCGCTGCGGGAACACAAGGAGGACATCACCGATCTTTGCAATGCATTTCTCAAGGAGTTCAATACATTACATTGGAAATCGGCAAGAATCACCAAGGAGGCCATCGATTGCCTCAGGCAGTACGATTTCCCCGGCAACACCCGGGAACTGCGCAACCTGATGGAGAGGGCCGCCGTGCTCTGCCGCGGACCGGAGATCACCCCCGCCGATCTGCCCCTGGAGATCACCAGCAAGGCGAGTCGGCTCGATGCCGGTTTCAATCTCAGCGCCAGACTGGCCGTGGCCGAGAGGGACTGCCTGCTGACCGCCCTGCGGCACTGCAACGGCAGCCGGACCGAAGCGGCCAGGCTGCTGGGCATCAGCCGGAAAAATCTGTGGGAGAAGATGAAGGGGTACAGCCTGGAATAGACGAAGGGCTGCATTTTCAGAACTGCAGCCCTTCACCCGGAGGTCCCGAGTCATCCGGCCCGCCCTGAACGGCGTACCGGATGACCGGACGGGGAGAGTCGCCCCCGGCTTATTTGGAATACGAGGAACGATCGCTCATTCCCTGGCGCGACTCCATGTTGAGACGGCCCTTGGCCACCGCCTCCTTGTTCCACTCCTGCACCAGCGCGGCCTTGAACGCCAGTTTTTCCGAGACCTCTTTCGCCATGTCGATGCCGGCCAATGCCTGGGCCTTCTCCTTGGTGGAGAAGTCGGGGACCTGGTAGCCGATCACCCCGTGGCGGGCGAGCACCGCCGCCAGCTTGACCCGTGCCTGCTGGGCGAGGTCGTTGGCCTGGGCGATCAGCCGCAGGGTCTCCTCCGGGTTATGGAAATAACTGCCATGGCCGGCGATCGAATAATCCCAGCGCCACTGGCCGTGCCGGATGTCCTGGAGGATGTCCTTCATCTCCTCCTCGGTGGCGCCCGCCTCCCAGGCCTTACCGGCCTCGAGATGGGCCCGGGCCAGGCCGTTCATGGCGAGTTCCATCAGCTCCTCCTTACGCTCGAGCTTGACGGCGAGATGGCTGCGGAATTCCTCCTCGCTCTGGTCGTGGCAGTTGAGGCAGGTATTGGCGATATTGTCGAGGGGGCTGGCGATATGATGGTCGGTGAAGGTGACGCCGCCCTCGGTCCTGCTCGGCATATGGCAGTCGGCGCAGGACACCCCGCGTCGGCCGTGGGTGCCGCTGACGAACAGCTCGTAATCGGGATGCTGGGCCTTGAGCATCGGCGCCTTGCTGATGGCATGGGTCCAGTCGGAGAAGTTCATCGCGTCGTAGTATGCCTCCACATCCTCGCCCTTGAAGCCCTTGTCCCAGGGGAAGGTGACGGTCATCGTGGCCTTCTTCCCGCCCTTGGCGTCGGTCTCCTCGGTCTTCTTGAAGTAGTACTCGACATGGCACTGGGCGCAGACCAGCGAGCGCATATCACTCTTGCTGACCTTGGCGACATCGACACCCGAGGCGGCAAGACCACGTTTGAGGTAGGGGCGGGAAAGAGCGAGGTCGCCGGTCTTGCTGTCGTGACAGTCGGCGCAGCCGATGGGGTTCACCACCTCGCTGCCGTATTTGGCCCATTTGCCGGTGAAGTATTCCTTCTCTCCGACCTCCTTCATCAACCGGGGCACATCGGGTGATTTGCAGCTCCAGCAGGCGGTCGGCAGCGGCCCGGTGATGGGACTGACCGGGGCGCCGGTCCGCAGGGTGTTGACCACATCCTGGACGGCATAGAAGTGGCCGCGCGGGGCATTATAGTCCTTGGAAAAGGGATATCCGGCCCAAAGAATCGGCAGCTGCGGCTTTTTCTTCAGCATGTCGTCGATTTTTTCACTCTTGCCGGTCTCTTTCCACGAAGCATACTGCCGGGGGTAATGTTTGCCCCACACTTCGTTTTTCGATTCGACACCGTCCTCCTTGATCACCGGTCTTTTTTCCTCCCCCTTCTGCCCGGCGGCGCCGGCCGGATACGGCGAGGTCAACAGGGCCAGCGCAGCGATGGTCGCCAGGCTGCAGTGCAGCAGCATCCACGATTTTTTCATTTTCTCCTCTCTGATTGAGTGAAACCACATGAGAAACTCCTTGGTTTCTGTAACTTTAGCAAATATCGTTCCTGAAAATATTTCCATTGATTTCAATACGAAGACAGAGCAGATGGCACATTGTGTTACTAGAAGGTAACGCAGGAAAATGAGCATGTTACCATTTGGTAGCAATGATCCCCGGCATCCTCTCCATTTCATACTCCCCATCGGACCTTGCCCCGGATCGACTGTCGATCTGGCAGCAATCGAGCTCTGCCATTGTTGTACCGGCACAGAGGGGGCAGATCGCAGGGGGCGCTGCAAGCGGTTATCAGGCCATCCTCGGTCTGAACCAGTCGCAACAAAAACCGAGAGGAAATCCCGGGAAGACGCCTTATATTCTCTACCTACCGGGATAGTCTCGGTAGGTGCAATAGAAGGAGGTGCAATATGAGCAATAGACTGTGTGACTCATACAACGGTTGGAATATCGATGTCGATTGCGACAGGAATCCCGGGAGTTTCTGCAGCTTTGACGTCACCGACCCCTATGGCAATTCCCATCATTTTCCGATGGGTGGGGACAGCATCGAGCGTACGCTGGAAAGGGCCAGGGAATTGATCGATCTGGAAACCTCGATGGCGAGTGATGCCTGAAACTTCCGTTCCTCTAGACCCGGAGAGAAGCTCGATGTTTTCTCTCCGGCCCCCTGTATCCGAGGTTTCGCGCGTTGATTTCGCAAGGCGAAAAATCGGAACCTTCGTACAATGCGCTGAATATTTTAGTGGCGTCTATCATCATTACGAACAAGTTCATGGTTGTTTGAAGATAAACAATAACGGATCAGGCTGGGTGTTGCGTATGCTTTCTTATTCGCACCTATCTGTCGACAACAACCTTGATCATACAACGATCAAATCAGAAAAAAGGAAATTATGAGCACACTGCGAGCGAGAGGGCGATCAGTCTTTCTGGCGATAATGTTGACAATCGGCGGTTGCGCCATGCAGCAACCCGTGCCGTTACCGTCGACCTTCGAGGTTCAACCTCTGGTCAAGGAGATGTGGACGCCGAAGGCCGACAACCTGGTACTCGTCCTGGACGCCTCGTCTTCGATGTCTCAAGGCTACAACGGTTTCGAAAAATTTGATATCGGCCGCAGGATGCTGTCACGTTT
This sequence comes from Desulfoprunum sp., assembly GCF_053613775.1. Classification (NCBI taxonomy): domain Bacteria; kingdom Pseudomonadati; phylum Thermodesulfobacteriota; class Desulfobulbia; order Desulfobulbales; family Desulfobulbaceae; genus Desulfoprunum; species Desulfoprunum sp. The sequence continues at coordinate 69,389 of NZ_JBSHXH010000001.1, read as the reverse complement.
CAATAAAACCATGCCCGATCTTTCAATCAACGTTGAATTGCGCAGTTTCGGCCATTCGCTGAGCTATTCTCTTGCAAGCACGGTCCCGGTGTATGGCTTGAGCCCCTATTCACGTGCCGGCGTGGCCAATGCCCTGTCTACCATTGTCCCGGCCGGCGGTCCCAGCCCGATGGAAAAATCGCTGCAGGCGGTGGCGGACGATCTAAAGGGCGCCGAGGGCAAAATCGCGATGGTTGTGGTCAGTGACGGCAAGGACATGGGCAATGCCCCGATGGCGGCGGCCAGGGAATTGAACGCCCGGTACGGCGACCGGCTGTGCATCTATACCGTGCTGGTCGGCGACGACGCCGCCGGCCGCACCCTGCTCTCCGGGATCAGCCAGGTTACGCGGTGCGGACAGGCCATCACTGCCGACGATGTCAACACCGGTGCGGCAATGGCCGATTTCGTGACGACCGTGCTCCTCGACAAAGCCGACAGTTGGATATTCAAGGACATCAAATTTGAAAGCGACAAGGCGGTATTGATGGCCAGTTCCTTTCCGACTTTGGACAGGATTCTCCAGATCCTGCGCGACAACCCTGAACTGTCAGTTGAAATTCAAGGCCATACCGACAGCACCGCGTCAGCCGTCTACAACATCGACCTGTCCCAGCGCCGCGCCCAGGCGGTAATGCAATTCCTGCAAGGAAAGGGGATCGCCGCTGCACGGATGACCGCCCGTGGCTATGGCGAGGGCAGGCCCATCGACACCAACGACACCGAAGAGGGCAAGGCCAACAATCGCCGGGTCGAACTCAAACCGCTGCCGTAGCCCCCCGCCGCCGGTCGGTGTCGGCAAATACTGGTTTTCTTTTTTTCCGAAGTGATATATATGCTTCGCCATGACGACTGGGCGCGATTGCCGATGATCGCTCGCGCTGCAGTCTGCTGAATCCCGTCCGGGTGGACGGGAACGGGGGACCCGATTCCAAGGGGCGTATCACCGGGAAACCGGCGTAGGGCAATCTCTTCGGCCCGAGCCCGACAGCTAACCTCGTAGGCATCGAAGGGAAAGCGCTCCAATCTGCATAGAGGCCTTTCCCATGATTTTGTTCTGGAGATGCGCTATGCCCACTCGCCTCCAGGCCGCCGGTGATTCTATCCGGACGGCCGACCCGGTTTTTCTTTTGCCACCTTCGTCAATACCCGGAAAATACCACACCTGGCGCCCCGGCACAAACCGCTGAGAGCATTGCCGCGTTTCCGATGGCGGCGCCACAGGACACTCTCGTCCTGATGTTGCCGGCTTGGACACTGCCTTTTTTTCCTTGAGTAAACAGAGATGGCACATAGTAGTCACATGCTGAAGATGCATCCGGCGGCCCTGGTTCTGTCGAGTTTCCTTCTGCTCATCCTGGCCGGCAGCCTTCTGCTCCGCCTCGGGATATCGACCGTCGACGGCTTCATCCCCTGGATCGACGCCCTGTTCACCGTCACCTCGGCCGTCTGTGTCACCGGCCTGGTGGTGGTCGATACCGGCAGCTGTTTCACCACCTTCGGCCAATGCGTGATCCTGGCCCTCATCCAGATCGGCGGTCTCGGGGTGATGACGATCTCGGTCGCCCTGTTCACCTGGCTCGGCCGTTCGGTTTCAGTCCGCCACCGCATGGTCATGCAGGACCTGTTCACCCATACGCCGCGCCAGGATATCTATCAACTTGTCAGGAGCGTCATCATCTTCACCCTGTCGACCGAGACCGTCGGGGCGATCCTGTTGACAACGCACTGGGTCGGCGAGATGCCGTTGGAGAAGGCGGTATATTACGGGGTCTTCCACTCGATTTCGGCCTTCTGCAACGCCGGGTTCGCTCTTTTCCCCAACGGCCTGGTGCACTATAGTGGTGCCTGGCTGCTCAACCTGACCATCTGTCTGCTGATCGTCATCGGCGGTATCGGTTTCCCGGTCCTCTACGATCTGCAGGCCTGGTTCCCGGGTCGGGCACCGAAAAAGATGCGGCTTTCGGTGCAAAGCAAGACCGTCCTGCTGACCACCCTGCTCCTGATCATCGGCGGGGCGGTGATGTTTTCCCTGCTGGAGAGCAACAGCCCGCTCCTGGCCGACAGGTCCTTGTCGCAACACATCCTCATTCCCCTGTTCCAGTCGATCACCTGCCGGACCGCCGGCTTCAACACCGTCGACATCGGCTCGCTCAGGGAGGTGACGATCGTCATGATGATTTTTCTGATGTTCGTCGGGGCCTCGCCCGGTTCCTGCGGCGGTGGGGTCAAGACCACGACTCTGGCCCTGCTCACCCTCTTCACCGTCAGCCGGATCCAGCACAGGAAGCGGGTCAACATGTTCAAAAAGAGCATCCCCGAGGCAACTGTGACCCGCAGCATGTCGCTGGTCCTCCTTGCCATCGGCATCATCGGGCTGGTGCTGTTCATGCTGCTGCTCAGTGACTCGTTCATCGTCATCGACGGCGGCCGGACCAGGATCCATACCCTGCAGTACCTGTTTGAAACGGTGTCGGCCTTCGCCACTGTCGGCCTGTCGATGGGGATCACCCCATTTCTCACCACCTGGGATAAGTACTGGATCGTCCTCATCATGATCATCGGCCGGGTCGGTGTTTTGACCTTCTCCTATATCGTGGTCGGCACCGAAGCGACCAGGGGTAAGGAATACTCGGAAGAAAACATGATGATTGGATAAACCGGGGAGACGATATGAAGAAATTTACGGTGATCGGATTGGGCAATTTCGGCTTTCACGCGGCCAAGGCGCTGTTCGAGGAGGGCAACGAGGTCATCGCGATCGATACCGACCGGGCCAAGGTCCAGGCCATCGACCCCTATGCCACCGAGGCGATCGTCCTCGATGCCACCGACAAGGAGGCCCTGCGCTCGCTGGGGCTGGAGGAGATGGAGGCGGTGATCGTCTCCACCGGCACCCGGATCAGCATCAGCATCATGATCTGCCTCTATCTCAATGAGCTGGGGGTGAAACGGATCCTGGCCAAGGCCCTCGATCCCGATCATGAGAAGATCCTGCGCAAGGTCGGGGCCACCGAAGTCATTCATCCCGAACGGGATATGGCGATCCGGGTGTCCCGCTCCCTCTCCCGGCCGAATATGCTCGACTTCATCCCCCTCTCCGACGACTTCGATCTGATCCAGATCGAGCCGCCGCAGGAATTTCTCCACCACAGCCTGAAGGACCTCAACCTCAGGGCCAGGTACAATGTCCACATCATCGCGATCAAAAAACCGGCCCCGAAGGGCTTCGTCCTGGTCCCCCCGGCCGATTACGAAATACAGGTGGGAGACATCCTGATGATTCTCGGCAAGTCGGGAGATATCAAGAAGATCAAGGTACTGATGTAGGCGGAGAACAGGATCGCATCATCTTGAGAACACGGGTTCGGCACCGGTCAGGTGGCAGAAGTCAGCCAGCCGGGCGATGCGCCTGGACAATATTCCCATGCGGGTGGCAATATTTTGTTTGAGGCGATCCGGCCAACGTGGTCCAATGCCGGTAGCAATCCGACAGCAACGACATATCTGTTTTTTTCCAGACACGCCACTCAACGCCCCCTGCGGCCGATCACCGATGTCCATCCCGTTCGCAACACCCGTCCCCTATTTCGCACTCCTCGAGACCGTCAATCAAAGCCTCGCCGGCGTCAGGAACTTCAATTTCTATCCGGGAATGCTCTTCGGCAGCCGCGACAAATGGTGGCCCGATACCGGTTTGCGGCCAACCGCCCATGAGGGGATCGATATCTGCTATTACACCGATGGCGCCGGAAGGGACCAGAGGTTCTCGCCGCGGATTGCCGTCCCGGTCATGGCCTCGGGCCGGACCTTTGCCGTTTGCCGCGATTTCCTCGGCCATTCCGTCTGCATCGACCATGGGGTCGATAATTTCCATAGATTTTTGTCAGTCTATGCCCATATTGTACTGCATCGGCAGGTGAGTATCGGGCAGACGGTCCAGGCCGGCGATGTTGTCGGCACGGTCGCCGATACCACGGGCAGGAAGAACCGAATGCCAGCCCATGTCCATATCTCCCTGATGCGGATCCCGCCGACGGTGCCGCCTGACAGGCTGGACTGGAAGTACATCTGCAGTTCCGACCAGGTCGACCTCATCGACCCGCTGTCGATGCTGGACTGTGATCAGGTGGCGATACATTCGGGGAACCCGTGGAAAAATCAGGAAGAGGCTGCATCATGAACTGGCTCGACAGGATCCCCACATCCCTGCTCATTATCCTGTCGTTGACGCTGGGGCTTGCGCCGTTCACCCCCATGCCGCATCTTGTAGAGAAGATGCGGATGCTGGTGGCCGGCACACTGGTGCGACCGGTCGATGTCTTCGATCTCATCATGCACTCCAGCCCCGTTGTCCTCCTGATCTTGAAGATTGCGCTCAAGCCGTCGTCCAAGGCGAAGGGATAACGCTTCCAGGAGCCGAAACCGACCGGCGCCATCGCCTCGGTCGCCGCCCCGGAACCCATAACCGATCATCAACCCAGTCAACCACAGGATAACGATATGAGCGAGAACACATTGCAGGATCGTGCAGCCGGCGCCATCATGGGCGCCTTCATCGGCGATGCCCTGGCCCTCGGGCCGCACTGGTATTACGACCTGGCGGAGATGCGGCGGGACTACGGCGAATGGATCACCGCCTATACCGACCCCCAACCGCACCGCTACCACGCCGGGCTCAAGGCCGGACAGCTGTCACAGGCCGGCTGGATCCTGAGGCTGATGCTGAACTCGCTGAGCGATTGCGGCGGCTATGATGAGGCCGATTTCTGCCGCAGACTGGAAGAAGAGCTGTTCCCGGAGTTGGATGGCACCCCGGTGAGCGGCCCGGGCGGCTATACCAGCCAATCGATCCGGGAGGCCTGGCGCCGGCGGGTACAGCAGCACCTGCCCTGGACCGAGACCGGCGGCCATGCCGATACCACGGAGGCCATCGAACGGACCCTCGCCATTGCCGTTCGCTATGCCCGGCAACCGCGCCAACTCGCCGCAGCCATCGCCGGCAATACCGTGTTGACCCAGGCCGATGCCACCGTGGTGTCGATGACGGTCGCCTATGGGGCGGTGTTGAGTCTGCTGGTGCAGGGGCACCGGCTCGATACCAGGCTGTCGGGCAGGTTGATGCATCTGGTCAAGGCCGGCGAGCTGCCGTTCCATGCCGTCACCAGCGACAACCTCCAGCCGCCCAGGCCGGGGGACCCCGACCCGCCGCGGGAGGGACGCTTCGCCTCGCCCGATGCCCTGCTGACCCCTTCCTACATGGCGGCCGCGGCCAGCGACCCGGACATCCGGATCGAGCCGGCCTGGAAGGTGTCCCTCGTCTACGGCATGCCCTGCGCCATCTATCATCAACTGCCGGCGGCTTACTACCTGGCGGCCCGGTTTTACGACGATTTCGAATCGGCGCTGCTGCACGCGGTCAACGGCGGCGGCCAGAACCAGGCCCGGGCGATCCTGACCGGGGCGCTGGTCGGGGCGCAGACCGGCCTCTCCGGCATCCCGCCGCGTTTTCTCGATGGCCTGGAAAATTCGGCCGCTCTCTGCCGCCTGGCCGAACAACTCGCAGCCCAGGTATGACAGCTGCGGCCGCCGGTTGCCGCCGCCGGCCGCAGCACCTCGAGGTTCATCCCTCTGCCCGGGGTCGCCGACAACCGATTACGCCTCGATCGCCATCCCGGCGGCCACTTCCTTTTTCTTGTCTTCACCCATGAGCAGACCGAGCAATTCGAGGGCGAATTCAATGGAGGTCCCCGCCCCCTTGGAGGTTACGCAGTTTTTATCAACCACCACCCTCTCGCCGGCATGGGCGCGTGAATGCAGCTGGTCGGCAAACCGGGGGTGGCAGGTGGCATTCTTGCCCTGCAGCAGGCCGTGGTGCTCGAGGACCACGGCCGGGGCGGCGCAGATCGCGCCATAGAGCTTGTTTTCGCTGTTCTGCTTTTTCAGGAGGTCGGCGAGAATGGCCGATTGCTGCAGATTCTGGGCCCCGGGAATGCCGCCGGGGAGGACGATGAGGTCGTAGTCGGTGCCAATGCAGTCGGCAAGACGGACATCGGCCATGACCTTCACCTGGTGCGACGAGGTGACCTGGAGGTTGTCGGCGACGGCCGCCAGATCGACTTGGACCCCGGCCCGACGAAAGACATCGACGATGCTCAGCGCCTCGATCATCTCGAAGCCTTCGGCCAGTGGGACGAGAATTCTCTTTTCCATGGGAGTCTCCTGAGTAATGAGTAAAAATTCGACTTCCTGCGATCCACATCCATCAGAGTAGACCAAAGGTTACCAGCACCCTCTGCGTTCATCCAAGGCGGCGGTTGATCAGGTTGCCGATCCGGACGTAGAGAATGTATTTCGTTCCGGCTGCCCGACCAATTTCGGCGAAATGTGCGATCATGATTCATTTCTCCAGTGACCAACGGATGGTCGAGCGACAGGTCATATCGCACACCTTCATATCGAGGTTCAAATCATAGCCGATGGACGATGTCTCTTGCAAGAGAGATACCCCAGCGCCAACGGCGGCGAGACCTGCGCCGGGATAGGCGATCGTCTTTTTCCCTCCGGCCCGTTTCACTCCGCCGGTCCGGGATCTCGTCGTGACCAGGAGGTATTTTGCCGTGTCTATCCTGAAAAGGGAAGTATATACCGCCATTCACCACGTCCGGGGATACAACTCGATATGATTTCGTTGTATACTGTCGCCGTCAATGGCGGCCATCCCGGCGCCGATCAACGCCGCTCCCGGCTCCGATACCTGAGGCGCAGAGAATTCCGAGGGGCCCCCGATATGGTTAACAGGACCTTGAGATCACTATGATAAACAATACCAGTGAAAACGTATGGGTGCCGCTTCCCAGACTGGATAAGGATTGTTTCGGCTGTGGTTCGGAAAACCATTCCGGCCTGCGGATGACCTTCGAAACAAACGGGAGCCAGATCCGCTCCAGACTCACGGTCCCTTCCCGATTTCGAGGCTGGAGCAAACTGGTGCACGGCGGCGTGATTTCAACCATTCTGGATGAGACCATGAGTTGGGCGGCGATCATCCTCACGAAAAGATTCATATTGACCAAAAAAATGACCATCCAGTTTCAACGGCCGATTTATGTCGAGTCGGCCCTGTGCGGTATCGGTTCCATCAAAGAGCTGACCGGAGAGCGGAGAGCGACCGTGACCGCCGAGCTTTTCGATGATCAGGGGAGGCTGTGCGCCGCATCGGAAGGAGAATTCGTGCTGTACACGAAAGACCAATTTGCGAAATTGGACATTCTTCAAGCCGAATACCTGGAAACAATGGCCGCCGATCTCCACGGCGATGAATGAACGCGCGGCGGATTTCCCGCCGTCAGTTGGATTTTCGCCATTGATGAAGCCCCCGGTTGTCCCAGTATCCTGAGCATAATCCGGCGATCATCTCAACGACCGGCAGCAGCGAGGCGGCAGGTGGCGAGCCCGACAGATTCCTCGGAGATCGGGCAGGGTCCAAAACAGCCGCCGGTGGCGTTTTTTTATGAAACATATTTACATATATGTCGGAACATAAATGTAAATATGATAATTTTGTAACGAAATGACAACGAAAAACACCTCACCCTATCGCCCCGCAAATCTTCATCCCACTATTTTCACTGCTAAAATATAAATACCGTGGTGCCGCTGAAAAGATGGCATCATTCGTGCTCAATACCTTGGAAACGCAATTGCAGCACCCTGACGGTCAAGGCCTCCCCCTGTACTCTGTTGAGGAAGGAGAGCACTACCCGGTTGACGGCGCTGCGACACACTGGACATGTATCATTACACAAGGAGAGAAGATGAAACGGTTATTTTCCATGGCCGCCCTGGTCGCCCTGGCTGCAGGCGGCGCGGCAACCCAGGCATCGGCAGCTACCGCCACTGCGGCACTCGATGCCAACAGCGCCTACGTCTGGCGGGGCCTGACCTTCAACGACGGCTTCGTCCTCCAGCCCAGCATGGATGTGTCGGCGAATGGTTTCGCCTTCAATGTCTGGGCCAATTACGACCTTGACGACTACGACAACGCCGTGGACGACAACGAGTTTTCCGAGGTCGATCTTACCGGTTCCTACGCCTTTACATTGGGCAAAGTCGATACCAGCGTTGGTATCATCCACTACATTTTCCCGACCACCGATGCCACCGCTGCCGGCGCCGACAGCAGCACCACCGAATTGTTTGCCGGTCTGGGGTATGACCTTGGGGCCGGTTTCGCGCTCTCCACCAAGGTTTACTATGATTTCGACCAGGTGGAAGATTTCTACGTCACTGCCGGCCTGGGATACACCTACGGCATCAATGCCAAGACCACATTGGGCCTGAGCGGCACCGTCAGTTACGCCGGCGAGGATTTTGCCGGCAGCTATGCCGGGGGGACGGATGGCGGGTTCTTCAACTACCTGCTGACCTCCTCGGTGAAATACATGATCACCGATGCCCTGGGCGTGGCCGCCAGTATCAACTACACCGATTCGATGGACGACGATGTCCTTCCCGACGAGGCGGTCGACACCACGGTCTTCGGCGGCGTCAACCTCACCTACACCTTTTAGACTCCGACAATAGCCCCCCTCTCCCCTTCGCGGCCAGGCGCCCATGGGGAGAGGGATTTTATTTCCCGCAGTCCGATCTCCGACCCAAAAAACGCCATCGCTCTTGCCCCGGACGGCTCCGGTCCTCGATCAACACCCCTCCGGTTTTTACCCGCGATCTCTGGCGCAGAGCAGATGGCCGTAATGCAGACGATGGTCGACCAACTGCCGTTTCATGCCGCCCACCTGCATCCGTTCACGAATGACGAGGCGGTACAGGCCGGCATTGGTGATGTCACCCACGAACAAGGCGCCCACCAGACGGTCGCCATCCGGCGTAAAGACCAGCTTGCGATAAGCGTCGGCCGAACCTCGGCACCAGGTTTCGTACTCGGTACCGGCGGTGTGGACGATACCCATCGACACGAAGGGCATGCGGGCCACCTGGGTGGCGTTGAGGACGCCGAAGGTGCCGCCGTACACGCTGGGATATCCGGCCATATTGGCGCCGGCGCAGCGGCCCATCTCCACGGCGTTGGTCCACAGGCCGGTGATTATCGGCGCGCCGGTGATCGGATCATAGGTGACCGCCACGTCGCCGGCGGCGTAGACATCGGGGATGCTGGCATGGGTGTGCTTATCCACCACCACCCCCCGGTCCACCTTGATTGCACCGGCATCGAGCCACTCGGTGTTGGGCCGCACCCCCTTGCCGATACAGACCATCTGGCAGGGCAGTTCCCGGCCATCATCCAGGACCACCCCGGACACCCCCCGGTCGCCGCCGAGGATATGTCCGGCACTGCAGCCGGTAAGAATCCGCAGGCCGGCCTGATCCAGGGCCCGGCGGATCAGCAGGGCATCAGCCGGCTCCATCAGCTGGCTGAGCACCTCGGCGGAATAGACTACCAGAGTGACCTCAATGCCGCGTTCCAGCAGGGCGAAGGCGGCCTTGAGGTTGAGCAGCCCCCCGCCCAGCATCACCGCCCGGGTCGTCTCCTCGGCCCGCCGGGCCGCCTGTCTGGCGTCTTCGAGGGTGCGCAGGGCAAAAACCCCCTGGTGCTCGAGGCCACTGATGCCTGCCGGGATATTGGGGCGACTGCCGGTGGCGATCAGCAACCGGTCGTAGGGGATCGTTTCCCCGTGGTCGGTGACCAGGCGCCTGGCCGGGCTGTCGATCCGCTCAGCCCGGACCCCCAGCGACAGCTCGATCCCCTGGGCCCGATAGGGTCCCCGTCCCTGCAGGAACATGTCGGCAACGCTCTTCTTGCGGCTGACCACAAAGGGGATCAGCGGCCGGAAATAGGGGGCATCGGCCTCATCGCTCAGCACCCGGACCGAACCATGGGGGTCATGATCCCTGATGGCCACGGCGGCGGCCATGCCGGCGGCACTGCCGCCGACAATCACATAGCGTCTGCTCTCCATGGGCACTACCCCTTTTGTCCGGACTGCAGTTCATGGGACGCGGTACGGCGTTTGCCACGGGAAAAAGCGGTCGCGGTCTGATATACCAAGGCCTTGACGGGACAGGCGTCGACACAGGCCGGGACCTCGCGATCCGGGCAGCGATCGCAGCGATATGCCTTATGCTCCTCCAGATGGCGGCCGATCACGCCGTAGGGGCAGACCATCACGCAGGTCCAGCAGCCGATGCATTTATCCCTGTCGGTCATCACTACCCCACCCGGGGTACGGCTGATTGCCCCGGCAATGCAGGCGTGCATGCAGGGTGCATCCTCGCAGTGGCGGCAGACGATGGGAACGGCCGTATCCGGCGCCACCCACTCGACATACAGGCGCGGCTTCGGGGTCGGCGTTTCGGACAGGGCGGCATACAGCGATTGACCGGCGGAATGGGCCACGGCGCAGGCCACTTCACAGCTATGGCAACCCATGCAGCGATCGATCCGGACAAAGATCTCTTTCGGTTGGTTCATGATACTCTCCCGAGAAAACTTCAAGCTTGGCGTTTGCCAACGGGCGGGGGCAATACAGCGGCACCCCCCGCACGAGACGATACCCTGAGGCGGGCAACAACCGCTTTCTCTCTTCAGCCCAGTCCCAATCCCCGGCGCCGCTCGTCGATCGCCGCCAGCAGTTTGTCGGCGGCACTGTCCGGGTCGAGATCGACGATGAAATAGCCGCCGGTGAGATCCTTGACCTTGTCGGTCAGCACCCGGGTCACCAGCCGGCTGCCCAGGACCGGCAGCATCACCCCGACATGGGTGGGCAGACCGGCGGCCACGGCATAGACGCCGATGGAGACGGCCTTTTCCGATACCGCCTCGGCCGCCGAGGCCACGATCGGCAATTGATGGGTGTCCACCCCGAGATACTGCGCCACCGCCACGGTCAGGGCCACCGCCCGGGAGTTGTCGACGCAGGACCCCATGTGCAGCACCGGCGGCAGCGGCCCGCCGAGATCGTTGGCCAGGCCGACGGCGGTCAGCACCGCCTTGAGGCCGTCGCCGCACAGGGCCTCGACATTGGCCGGATCCATGAAGCCATGGCGCATCAGGGCGCCGGCCCCGCAGCCGGTGGCCACCACCAGCACGTTTTCCCTGAGCAGTCTGCGGGCCATCCGCACGAAGTTCCGGTCCTGCGGAACCTTGACGTTGTTGCAGCCGGCGAACAGGCAGACGCCGCGGATGGCGCCGGACTTGATACTGTCGACCAGCGGTTTCAGGGGCTGCTCGGCATCGATTCCGGAGAGGGCGGCGACGATCGCCTCGACCGAAAAACCGGCCACCACCGGGGTCTTGACCGCCGGGATCTCAACCGGCGTATTGCGGCGGCGCCGGAACTGATCGATGGCCTGGTCGATGATCTCATGGGCCTTGGCCGCAGCGGCCTCTTCGCTGAAGTCGACGTGGGTGGCGCCGGTGATTTTGGCGATATCCATCGTGGTGATGATCCGGGTGCCGGTGCACTCGGCGACATTGACCACCGAGGGCATGATGCACTGGTAGTCGACGACCATCGCGTCCACCGCCCCGGTCATAATGGCCATCTCCTGGCTCACCGAATGGGTGCAGGCGGGGATGCCGTGCCGCATCATCACCTCGTTGCCGGTACAGCAGATGCCGACCAGGTTGATGCCGGTAGCTCCTGCCGCCCTGGCGGCCTCCTCCTTCGCTCCGACCGCACCGACCAGGATTTCCGAGAGCACCGGGTTGTGGCCGTGCAGGGCGATGTTGACCGCATCGGCCCGGAGGGTGCCGAGGTTGGCGGACGAGACGGTTGGCCGGGGGATGCCGAAGAGGATGTCGGCCAGATCGGTGCCCATCCAGCAGCCGGCCAGATCGGCCACCCCGCAGCGCAGGCCGGCGAGCAGCAGGTTGACCGGGTCGGCGTCGACGCCGTACAGGGTCCGGTGCATGATCTCGGAGACCTCATGGTCGATGCCCTTCGGCACCAGGTTGAGGTCGGCCAGCACCTTGGCCCGTTCCGGGTTGACCACCGTGGCGGCCCAGAGGACCGGTGTGTCTTTCTCATGGAAGTCGGCCAGGGCGGCATCGGCCACATCGAGGGCGATCTCCCGCTCCTGCCGCCCCTCGGTCGGGATCCCCAGCCGGGCGGCGACGGCCTCCAGTTTGCCGGGCTCCTTGACGGCGTAGGCCTCGGCCTTTCCCATAGCCATTTTCTTCAGGGTATGGGCGAGATGCCTGGCATGGCCGGAGTGGGCCGCCGTGCCGGCGGCGATGGCTCGATCCAGGCCCCGGGCCACCATGACATCGGCGGAGGCGCCGCAGATCCCCTCCCGCGGACCTTCGCCGAACGGATCGATACGACAGGGCCCCTGCAGGCAGTGACGGCAGCAGAGGCCGGTATCGCCGAAACCGCATTGAGGGGTCATGGCGGCATAACGATCCCATACCGTCGTTACATTCTGCGCTTCCGCCCTGGCGATCATCTGCTGAACGGCCGGGTCCCGACTCTTGTCCATTGCCTCTTCCTTCTGCATCACCATGACCAGTCTCCTCCTTTGTTTTATCCGTCACACATCCAACCGCCACTCATCCTGACCTCTTTTACCGGCCTGCCGAACAAAAGCGGGCGGTCGAGGACAATGAACGCCAACTGCGAAATCCCGAGTCGATTCCGATCAGAAGTTTACCCTGACAACGCATCAATGCCATAGCAAAAAATATCCTGTCGGAAACCGGCCGGCCAGACGAGGTGCTGACGCGCCCACGCTGTTCGTGAAGATCCGGGCAATCGCTCGACCGGCACGAGATTGCCGACAAATATGGTCTGCATCTTGCTTAAAAAATAGGGAGATGGCACAACAGACGGAGACGGAAGAGCCCGAAAGTGAAAAAATGAAGGCGGAGCTTATAGCGGTATCTCTTTCTTCCGAAAATCGGTCCGTTTTGTAAGAGATGTTCAACGAGATGGCAGCGGGGGTTCATGCGGCATCACACAGGTTTCCATCTTCAAGGAAGAAAGAAACCTGTATTTCCGCAAATAGGGAAAGCAATCCCGCCAGGCATCGCCCGCATGATGGTCCCGGTTCAATCATGCAACCGAAGAGGGAACTCATGAACATTTCATTCGAGATCATCGAGGGACAGCGGTTTGCATCCAGAGGGAGAGAACCGGACAACATCGGGATACTGGACAGCGACGGTCGCACCTTCATACTGCAACGCGGAAGAGACGGCATATGGTCTATCCCTTTTTCGAATGTTGCCGCCTGGAACAGTGATGCCGACCAGGACTATGCCGCTGAAAATTATGACGCCGACGAGATCGCCGAGATTGTCGGAGCAGATGCCGATCTCTTTGGAATAGCAGCATCTTTTATTGATAAAAGGTTGAGTATCGCAGAGCAGTCCGCAGACTTTCAAATTCCAGAAAGGCCGAGTGGGATTGTATTGATTTTTCATCCCGCACTGGCGACAATGAAAGCGCGGCGGCTTGAGACACATGGGCTTTCATGAGGGGACCGGCCTCCGCAGCACTGATCGAGATCCAGGTCGATATACCGCGAAAATCAATGTTTAAACGACAGCAACCTGTTCCCGGCAACCGATCATGTTTCCGTGATTACGGAAATACATGCCGCCATAATCCGTTTTTCTGGCCAACCATGATACGTCCAGTGGGTCCAATCATTCAGCAGACAGCAAACACATGAAAAGCGCCAGCGAGATCCATATCGGCAAAGAGCTTTATTTGATCCTGGACAAACTGCGCATTATGGAACACGCCTTGACCTATGGCAGAAAAGAAATCGACGATGCCATGGTCGGCGCAATCACCGGCATGACGAGCGAACTCCGCTCGCAACTCGCCGCCGTCATCGAGGCCTATACGGAGCGGGAAATAAAACGCGTTGACGAGCGGTTTTCATCCTCCTCCGGCGGGGCGTCGGATCGTTCATCTCATCCAACACCTGAATGAATTATGGATGGCTGAAACAGGAGAGCCGGCAGGAAGAGTGAGAAAATATAGCCATCATCCCGCATAAACGACAAATGAGCAGAGATACCGATGATTGACCTGAGCCCTCAGTACATAGAAAAACAAGTCGCCGATTCCAAGGCAATCTTCCATCGCGGACTGACGCTTTACGAATTCGGGGCGTTCAATTGCGTCGAAGCCGATCCGGAAAACGGCAATTTTATCTATGAAGTCGATGGAAATTACGGTGATTACACGACCAGGATCAGCCTGGGGAGGGAACCTTCCACCGTCTGTGACTGTCCCTATCCCGGTTCCGGCTGCAAGCATACCGTAGCGGTCATGCTGGACGCCTTTGACCGGATAAGGAAATGGCGGACCACGCCGGTCGACAGGCCGGGTCAGGAATCAGCCACCCTGGATCAGGAACGGTTTCTCACCCCTGGGGAGATACTCCGGCAGGCCCTGGAAGATCGGGCCAACCGGGCAAAAAGAGAAAAGTTCACCGTCGACCCGGGTGATATGTGCAAAGGGGAACATGTCATCACGACTGCCGACGGTCGCCGCTATGTGGTAACCATGCACCATCCGGAACGTGGCGCAGGCCATTGCAGTTGTCCGGACTATCTCACCAATATGCTCGGTACCTGCAAGCACCTGATGCATCTGCACCAACATTTCAAGAGCCGGAAAAATCTACTGAAAAAGGCCCAACATGAGCTCTTCCCCTTTATCGATATCTACTGGGATTCAGTAAGCGGCCTGCCACGGTGTTTCTGTGAGCAACTGGCGGCGGAAAGCCCGCAGCTCCAGCAGACTCTCAGCCGTTTTTTTGACGATCACGGCCTGTACAGCAACGACGATCTGAGCGATTTCCCTCAGCTCATGACCGCTCTGGCTGATGACAAAAGGGTGCGGCTGCGAGACTCGGTTCTCGATCGGGTCAATGATTTCTTCGTCAGAAAAGAGCTGCAGGGGTTGGCTGATTTACCCGTTCCGGCGCCAAGCGGCCTCCGAGCCGAACTCTACCCCTATCAAAAGGAAGGCGTGCGTTTTGCCGTGCACCGCAAGGCCGCCCTGATCGGCGACGAGATGGGACTGGGCAAGACTCTGCAGGCCATCACCCTGGCCCTGGCGAAAAAGGAGCTGTTTGGATTCGGCAAGGTGCTGATCGTCACCCTCTCCTCCCTGAAGGCCCAGTGGCAGCGCGAAATTGACCGGTTCACCGACCAGAAGGCGGTGGTGGTGGCAGGCGGCTTCAACGCCCGAAGAAGCCAGTACCTGGACGATGACAGCCTGTTCAAGATCACCAACTACGAGGCCGTGCTCCGCGATGTCGCCACCATCAGCCGCTTCAAACCCGATCTGATCATCCTCGACGAAGCCCAGCGGATTAAAAACTTCGCCACCAAGACCGCCGTCGCGGTCAAGTCCCTGCCGCGCAAACACGCTCTGGTGCTGACCGGCACGCCATTGGAAAACAAGCTCGAAGACGTCTACTCGATTGTCCAGTTCCTGGAGCCAACCATGCTCGCCCCCCTGTGGAAATTTGCCGCCGACCATTTCCTGCTCAGCCGTACCGGCAAAGGCAAGATCCTCGGCTACCACAACCTCGAAAAACTGCACCAACGGCTACAGCAGGTGGCGATCCGGCGCCGCAAAGAGCAGGTTCTCGCCGAACTGCCCCGGCAAATCACCAACAACTACTACATCGATCTGCACGAACGGCAGCACAAGATCCACACCGGCTACCTCCAGGCCCTGCAGCCGCTGCTGAACAAAAAATACCTCACTCCGGTGGAACTCAAAAGACTCCAGTTGCTGCTCCTGAAAATGCGCCAGGTCTGCAACTCCACCTACCTGATCGACCGCACGACCCACATTTCGCCGAAGTTGAAGGAACTGGAGGGACTGCTCGACGAACTGGTCGTTCAGAACGGCCACAAGGTGGTGATCTTCTCCGAGTGGACGACGATGACCATGCTGATCGGCAAACATCTGTCCCAGGCGGCGATTCCCTTCGTCGAACTGTCCGGCAAGATTCCGATCAACAAGCGCCAGGCCTTGATCGACGAATTCACCAGCAATCAGAACTGCAAGGTCTTTCTTTCCACCGACGCCGGCGGCACCGGCCTCAACCTCCAGGCGGCGGACTGCGTCATCAATTTCGAGCTGCCCTGGAACCCGGCGCGGCTCAATCAGCGCATCGGCCGGGTCAGCCGGATCGGCCAGCTGAGCAGTTGCATCAACGTGGTCAACCTGATCGCCAAGGGCAGCATCGAAGAAAAGATCTTTGCCGGTATCCAATTGAAAACCGATCTCTTCAAGGGCGTCTTCGACGGCGAAGGAGACAGGGTCGAGTTCTCCCGGGAAAAACGCCTGGAGATGCTCAACCAACTCCGTGAACTGATGGGAGAGGAACCGCAGCCGGCGGTCGGCAACGGTTACGATCAGGAGGAAATCCCTGAAGATACCCCGCATTTTCTGAACCCCAAGGTACTGGCGGAGGATCGGCAAGTCGGCTATGCCGATGAAGAACCTGAGATGGTTGTCTTGACTGGGCCGGAGGTCGACGGCACCGGGCAAGATGACGGAAGCCACTCTCACCACCCTGATCCAGATTCCCACTCCGCCGAGAAAATGGAACAGGTCCTCAACCAGGGGATGTCCTTTCTCTCCGGGATTCTGGAAATGGCCACCGGCAGAAAAATCCAACCGACAGGGGAGGACGGCCGCTTGCTGCACATTGATAAAACAACCGGAGAGGTGACGATGAAGTTCAAACTACCGGGGTTTTGAGGGGAGAAGGAACTGGATACAAAATTGCCACGAGGGGATATCTGAGCTTTGCAGATGTGAGTATCGAGTGACTGCCGATCATGACGATCATGCTGATACATCGGCAAAAACACTTCAAAGCAGAAAAGGGGTTATGCCGATGAATCGCAACCCCTTATTCTATTGGTGCCCCGGCAGGAATCGGACCTGCGGCACCAGGATTAGGAAGATTAACTTCCGATCGGGGCATTCGTTCCGGGCCATTAAAGACGTCTTCTCGGAGTGGGGAATCAGCATGTCTCAATCCCCTCTGATCGGGGCATTCGTTCCGGGGTTGCTACTGTTGATAACAAGAAAAAGAAACCATAGTGATTGGCGAAATCCAGATACTTGGGATTGAAAACCGGGTCTTGTCCGGTGATTCTTTTCAAAACCGCCGACTTGAGATTGTCGACCATGACCTTTTGCGGGACACCGCCGAAGAACTCGAATGCCCTCTGGTGGCAGCCGAGAAAATGCTCCATGGTCCGGGAAACGGTGAACTCCACATACATCATCCGGCAATGGCAGAGGACCATGACAAAAAAGCTCAACTTTCGCCGGGTATTGCCGACCGCCACCGATTGGTATGAGCCCCAGTCCACCTGAGCACATTCACCCGGAGCAAAGACCAGCTTCAGGAAGGCTTTCCGTGGTCGTGGCCTGACCTTGCGGACATACTCCTTGACGGTGGTGTAACCGCCGGCATACCCCTGCCCGGTTATCTGCTGGAATACCTGTTGGGCGCTGTAGGGATGACGCTCCAGCATTCTGACTATATCGTTTTTGTAGGGATCGAGCTTACTGACGCGCAGCCCCGGCAAGCGGAGCTGGAATCTTTCCTGATTCATCCATTTCCCCACGGTGCGACAGTCCAGGCCAAGTTCCACGGCGATCTGCCCGGCCTTCAGTCCCTGTTCCAGAAACCGTTCGATCCGGCAGAACTGGTCATAATCGATCATGCGCCACCTCCCATCATCTGCCTGTGAATCTGACCCATGGAACAGGGCTCGCCGGTGGCGGCGACCGGTTCCCGCCGGTGATCCAGGGCAAGAACCTGATAGAGCGGCTTCCTGAAGGCGATCAGCCTCTGCTCGACAAGCGCCTCGCGCGCTTTGCCCAGCAGGTCTTCATTCAGGCCGAGTCGCTTCTGCAGGCTTGCATCGCCGTAGTAACTCAAGCCCCGGGCATCACTGACCGTGACGAGAAAAAGATACAGCGCCGCCGCTCCGTTACTCAGACCGTCAATGTAACGCTCACGGACCAGACGGTGATCCACCCAGCTGAATTGTTCGGGAACCTTGCGGATCAGGTGTGGACAGATGGGGACTTTGTCGGTTGTCATGCTGACCTCCTTTGCAACAAAATGGTTGGTTGAGAATATCCTGCCCCAATTGTTGCAGACGACGGCCTATGGTGACTATGTCATCTTGTAACGGCGATCCCGTTAATTGTGCCAATAACCCCAGAAAAACAAGAGGTTGCGCCGACAAGAGATCTTGTAACGCATGGCTCGACAACTGCCGTGTAAGATCTTGTTTTTTCACCGAATTCAGCGTTGAGCACTCTTGTAACGGTTCCGACTGCCCGTGTTTTTTTCGCCAATATCCCGGATGACACTTGCGCCACTGCTGCACCCGGCAGGTGTTATCGGTTCCCTGGAAGTAGTCGTGGTTCGCCGGTTTTTCCAGCCATTTTTTCTGACTGGCCGCCTTGCTCGCCTTCCGACATTCAGGCTGAGAACAGTCCTTCTGCCTTGTGACATTGCGCGGATCAGGTCGAAATAACTGCCTGCAGTGCGGGCACTTAGGTTTTCTCGATTGTCGCATAAATCTGAGTCCTCCTCAGATTTATGATCACTCCTGGAAGTTCTGGAAGAAAAGCAAAAAGGGTCAGGTGCTGCTGTTTCCCGAGTATCGGATCGATACCTATTGGTGCAGCGTCGAACAGTTACCGCCCGATGAGGTGATCAGGCTGTATCACGATCACGGCACCAGCGAGCAGTTTCACGCCGAACTGAAATCCGACATGGCTCTGGAACGCTTGCCAAGCGGTCGTTTTGCCAGCAACAGTTTGATTCTCCACCTGGCGATGCTGACCTACAACATGCTGCGGATCATCGGGCAGATCAGCCTTGAGGAAAGCGATCCCAACGAACTGCCTGGCATCCGCAACAAGAAAGTGCTCCGGCGCCGCATCCGAACGGTCATGCAGGATTTGATGTATATGGCCGGTCGACTGGTGACCCGGGGCAGGCAATGGTACCTGTCGTTTGGCCAGCTGAATCCATTTTCCAAGATGATGGAGCGGATATATCATCGGCTGAATTTGCTGCCCGCGATGAAGTAGTCAGGTTTTCAACGAGCAAACGATAGACAAGAATCAGCTTGGTGATCGGTTATGCCCATAATCTGGCTCATATGCGCATATGCTCGCTAATATGCTCGTAATATGCTCGTAAAAACCAAAAAGGGTGAGGATTTTCCCCACCAAAGCCTGGCCTGCGGGAATACCGATCGCCGTCAGACTATCAAGCAATATTTAGGCCACCGATTCAGGTACAATATAGGATATTCTTTCAGTATGTCAGGACTTGTCAAAAATGGCCTGTGATTTGCCTTGCATCATCTGACCTTAAACGATGCTGTTACATTACACGGCCGACCATAAAACCTTGGCGCACCGCAGCAAGCATATCGCCGGGCTGTCGACAGTCACCGATGACGTGAACCGGAATACCGTAACCACTGAGCTCCGCCGCAAGTTCGGGATCCGCTTCATCACCGGTGCAGAGCACTACAAAATCAGCACTGATCAATTTTTCCTCGCCCTTGACTTCAATCTTGACCGCATTTGGAGTTAGCTCGCTGGCATAGGCCTGTACAATCAGCTGCGCACCTTTTTCGCCGAGTTGCAGCAATAGCGGTATCCGCGTAATTGCTGGCATTTCCTGTCCCATTGTGTCCTGCATTTCAATAATGGTGACGGTCTTTCCTCTCTCTAGCAGGTAATGAGCGGTTTCCAGGCCGACCAAGCCTCCACCGATGATCACCGCCGAATCTCCTAGGGCGGCGGCGCCGTCATTCAGAATCTCCTCTACCGTTTTCAAAAGGCCGTTCGATTTTACTGCAAATTCGGGAATATGGGGTCGGGAGCCAGTCGCCACGACCACCACATCTGGATTTTCAAGTTGCACGGCATCTACATCAGCGGCGCGGTTCAAGACAATCTGAACCCCTTCATTGACGGCCTGTTGATGGAGAAACGCCATGAATTCAGAAAGTTCTGTTTTCCACGGAGGCTTGGCGGCGATTTTCAGGCGGCCGCCGAGATCCATTTTTTTTTCCCACAGCATTACTCGGTGGCCCCGTTGGGATGCTACGATAGATGCCTCCAAACCGGCCGGACCTCCCCCTAACACTAGGATCCGTTTCGTCTGCTTTGCTTTAACCGGTCGGATACGATCCGTTTTTTCCCGACCTAGTATTGGATTTACCAGGCAGGTAATCGGCCGTCCTTTCTCAATATTTCCCACACAGCCTTGGCAACATGAGACACAAGGCCGAATTTCATCCCAACGCCCCTGTTGGGCTTTTTTCACCCAATACGGATCGGCCAGCAAGGGCCGTCCCAGAGCGATCATGTCGGCCCGGTTCTCTTGAAGTACCCGCTCGGCAAAATCCACATGCCGTATTTTGTTGACCGCGATTACGGGGATAGACACCGCCTGTTTGATGTTCTCGGCCAGATGGACGATGCACCCTTCCGGCATGCCCATAGTTGCTTCTGCCGGGATGAAATTCTTGCCCCAGAGAATGTTGCCAAATCCCACAGAAACGTGCAGGGCGGCTACCCCGTGAGATTCGAGAACTTTGGCGATGTAACGGAGCTCTTCCGCCGTATTCCCTTCCTCCGGCTCCTGGCCGTTCATGCGGCAGACGATGGGGTAGTCGGGACCGACTTCATCGTTGATTCGTTTAATGATATCCAGAACGATTTTAAGGCGGCTTTCCAAGTCACCTCCATATGCGTCCTTGCGCTTGTTGGCCCAGGGCGAAAGGAATTGTCCGAGGAGGTACATGTGGGCACAATGTAGCCCGATCATGTCGAAACCGGCTTCGACCGTTCTCCGGGCCGCCTGACCGAACGACTTGACGATGTCGTCGATCTCGTTAACACTCAGCGGCCTTGGGACCACATGCCCCGGCGAAGGATGGGCCAGCGGCGACGGTGCCACAGGCAACCGGCCACCGGTGCGGGTTAGGTGCATGGTGCGTGACGACAGATAGCCAGCCCTGCGTCCGGCATGGGATAGCTGGAGCATCGCCTTGGCACCCTCTTTTTTTATGGCCTGGCTTAACCGCGTGAGCCCTGGGATACATCGGTCATGATCAGCAGCCAGTGGGTTATCGGTGTTTTTCCCTAACGGATAGTCCACGATCCCGTCTTCAACCGTTACCAGCCCCACACCGCCGCGGGCCCGCTCCTGGTAGAAGTGAATCATGCGTTCGGTCACGAGGCCATTTCTGGAATAATGACTGGTCATCGGAGCCATGACGATCCGGTTCTTAACTTGAATGCCGCCAATCTCAATGGACTCAAATAGCTTCAAATTCGGCCTCCCTTGGTCGAATGCGATTTGTTAGTTTTGGAGGAATATTGATATCGGATACCTGTGCAACAAGACATATGATATCTTATCATATATCATATGTTTATGCCAACATACATATCACATCGCTGCCTCAAAGCATCCTCCGGCATTGTAGCTGAAGTTGCATCATGACCGGCAAAATCTACATCCATGCAAAATCGGGTTGGTTCGAACGGTGAGAAGTGCTGTGAACGCGCGGGTATGGACGGCGGGAGAGCAGATTGGCTAAAAACATTTCAAAACAGGACCGAGTTTCAGGTCTACTGCATTTGCCCGTAAATCGAACGGCGCGAAACCCGGTCTCGATTGTCGCAAGGTTATGAGTTTAACACATCCTTGGTATATCTTATATATTCGGTTTTGTTCTTTTGCCGGTATCCACGGTCCAGCTGTAACGACAAAAGGATCGATTCCAAGGTTTCTTTGCTGGTCTGAACGCTGGTGACAATCGCTTCTTTCAGAGTGGCGCCGGCGGCGATCATTTCCCCAATCATCAGAGTGATGCGGGTCGAAATTTCAATACTGTTTTCCGAATTGCCGCGAAGCAGGTTGATGGCATTAATCACTTCATCGGCCTGTTCTTGGCTGATTTCGGTTTTCTGAAGCAGTACTTCGCGCTCTACCTCATTGGGCAGATAGTCCATTAGAATCATGTAAAAACGATCACGCAAGGCTGGATCGAGAAGTTCGGTTCCGATAAATTGATCACCCTCATTGAGGGTAGCAAAAAAAACAACACCATCTGCGACCTTCAACAGGCCAAGCTCATCCATCCATACCTCACGGTCATCGGAAAGAATCGAAAAAAGCATATTAAGAGCCTTGGGATTTTCCGGCCGGTTGATTTCTTCAAGGTGGATGACGCAGTTGGGGGTTTGCAGTGCCTGAGGAAAAAGAAACTGTTTGTATTGAGTTTCTCCGTTTTCCAGTGTGTATTCACCAAATAGTTGCGCGGGTTCTGAAAGGATACCGACCTGGAACGTAGCCATGGGCTTATTGTGCACCGCCGCAAACTGGCGTACAATGGATGACTTACCGCACCCCTGCCTTCCGGCAACCAATACATTTATTGGATGGCGTTTGGAGATGGTGTTAATCTTGTCCAAAATACTCAAAGTTTCGCTGTCGGTATAAAAAAACGGGTCTTCTTTGGGCACGCTCAAATTATGTTTTTTTCTGTTTGATTTCAAAGTTTACCTCCTGACGTCTGAAGCGGTTAGCATATGGACTGCTAGCAGTAGCAACGAAATTGACGGTTGGTTGGCAATCCGTCGCTGGACAATCGACAATGATTAATAACTCTTCGTACGCACTCGATTCCGATATCTCATCAGATGAGATGTACGCAGCAAAAAAAATATTCAACTGAGTATAATTCAACTTTAGCGATGATATGTTGTCAAGCATTTTTCCAATTCTGCGAGGGAAAACAGCGCTAGATGTCAACCTTGATAATTGTCAGGGAAATTGTCCGAAAAGACGAATGTGAATATATGCTGTATATATAAATACTTAAAGTATTTTTATATTGCTATTACACCAAGCGTCGGTGAAAGGCAAATCTTTGTTTGTCCCTGCGAGAACGATGCCGTTTAGAAAAACAAAAAAAGTGGAACTGGTTTTTACATTTTATTATTTTATTTTGAGTGTTATTCTAGTTTTTTTAGTGGAATTTATCAGAACTGAGGGTAACGCCGGTTTCTCCAATTTTCAAAGCAGAAAGGGTAAGTACTCGCAGTTACTGAAATAAGTTCACAGGCATTTTCATCTTGCAGTCTCGTTAGTGGCCGACGTCTGGTATATCTATGGAGGTCACCGACCTCGGCCAGAGAAGATCGGAGGGTATTTTCGTCTGTCATCCTGCGTGGGGATCAATTATTACGCTGTTCAATTTCGCAATTGTTGAAGTAAAAGATGGAAAATGTAAGGTCGGATGATCTGAGAAATATGGTGATCGTCTTAGGGCCTTGCTCCTTAAAGCCTGTCATTCAGTTTAGTACCTTCTTGAGGGGTGTAAAAACAAGAAAATTGAAAATGTTTTCAACATTAACGATTTGAGTATACCACCAAGGCAGTTGCACCCCTCAAGAGGGGTGCTTAAAAGATTTCCGTCTATCGAGGTTAGCAATATATATTCAATGTCATTAACTTAAAGGATCGGTTTGTAGTTTAAGCAGAATTTTCTCTGTGCTCTTTTGTGGTTACGCGGATATTTTCGTCCCGGTCTCACTGGTTCCACCGCCCTGGCGATTGTCTCCAGAAGATCGGAGATGATTCGCAGAATGGTTTTTCTGGTTCCCCGGAACAGCACAACGATCGTATCCCGCATGGTCGAAAGAGCCTGGGTGAAATTGCTTTTGTAGCCAATTGTTCTGGATGCTGCTGCTTTTTCGACTCGTTCACGTGCCGAGGCGACCAGTATCGAGGTGATATTTTTTGAGAAAACTGCGGCATGAAAGTCTTGGTATACTGAGAGTGAGCTTTTGCCGGAGAAATTTTCCACCTCGATTCGACATTTCATGACTTTGTAGTCCTCTTCAATGGGCCAACGTTCATGATAGAGTTCGGCGAAGAGATTTTACAGGAGATTCTGGCACAAAAAGCAGCTCTATGAAAAAGAATCAACTTGAAAAGCCAGAATGCGGGATAGCCTCGATCCAGCAAGACCAGATCCTTTTCGTTCAGATGCTGGAAATGCGTGGCCGCCAGTCCCCTTTCTCCGCAGCTTTTGGGCGCGATAAGGGCATGATGCGTTATTTTGTTGAGCGGATCGAATAGTTGAGAGATCCGAGCCATGGGCACCGGCTCTCCCAGCCTGGGATGCCATGCGCCGAAATGCTCGGCAATTTCCGGAAAGTCCGGCAGTTTCACCGTCGAACCATCCACCGCTTTCAGGAAGAAACCGTTCCAGGTCAAAGGAGAGCAATGTTCGTTGAAATAGGTGACCGTTTCCGTGTTGAGTTCGACGAACGCCTCGTGCTCGAGCTTTTTTCCGGCTTTGCACAGGGCGGCCTTGGAGACGACATGTCGTGCCACCACTGTGCCTGAGAGGATTTTCCAGAACTTGTTGAGTTCCGGCTGGTAGGAGCTTTTGATGAAATTGCAGAAATACAGGATGAGCGCGGAGAAAGGCAGTTTTCTGTCGCGTGTGAAATCAGAGGAATGCTTCCGGTTGCGGTTGACGAAATCTTGAGAGAAGATGATTTTCTGTACGAATTCAATCAGATTGGCACAAGTCTTGGAAAGCATCCTCCGTGCCAGTTCGCTCAAAATTTTTAAAAAAATCGGACATAGCGACCTCCTGCTGCAAGTGAAGTGATTAAGATGGAAGAAACTACCGAAATATAGCATTAACATATTGTTTTGACAATGTTTAATCGAATATTTAGGGCGTTAAGTTAATGACATTGAATATATATTAGGAGAGATTGTGAGTAGAAACCAAAAGAAAGAAGCGATCATCAAGGCTGCTCAAGAAATTTTTTCTGAAAAAGGCGTCCGCGACACGACCATCACAGAGATTGCCAAGAGGGCCGGTATCGTCGACTCAAACATTTATCACTATTTTAAAAACAAAGAGGACCTGTTGTTTTGGGCCTTGGATGAACAGCTGAAGTGGTCGTCTGATGAGTTGGCCTTTCAGTTTAAAGGTATACTGGGGCCCGTCTCCAAACTTGGCAAAATGATCTGGTTTCACCTGCATCTGAACGACTTTGATAAAGGTAATGCCCGGATACGTAAGAATCTGCTCTTAGAGTGCCGTTCCAGAAAGGAATTCTATAAACACGAATGCAGTAAAACTCTTCAGAAACATACCCGGATGCTGGTTGATATTCTCCGCCAGGGGATCGAAGAAAATTATTTTCACAATGATATTAATATATTCCTGGTGAGGGATATAATTTTCGGATTTTTGGATGAAGAATCCCTGACCTGTCTATCCGCTGAGGAAATTTCCGAGACCCTTCCTGATTTCGATGCCATCATGGATTTGATCCTAACCATGATCGAAGTTCAATCTGAAAATGAAACTCAATCTATGGAAAAGATAGGAAGAGCTGCTATGGTGCAAGAGGCGGCCAAAGCAGTTTTCGCCGAAAAAGGGTTTGACAAATCAACTACTTTGGAAATTGCCAACCGGGCAGGTGTCGCTGAGGGAACCATCTATGAATACTCCAAAAACAAGCAGGATCTCCTGTTTTCTATTCCCAGGGAAAAGTTCCAATCTTATCGGCACCAGATGGAAGAGGCTTACCGGTCTACTGATCCATTGATTCAACTGCGCCAGATGATGTGGAGTCACTTCTGTATATTTCTGTCCGATCGGCGCTTTCTTCTGGTCTATCTTAATGATGTCAAACTGAACAAACAATTCTACACATCAGGATCCTATCCCCAATTGCTCCAATATCTCGACATTCTTTATGAAATCCTCGATCGCGGCAAACAGAAAGGCGTGTTCAAACAAACCCTGAACAACCGAATATACCGCAATCTGTTTGTTGGTGCCTTTACCCACATGGCTATTCGCTGGTTTATCCACGGTAACCTTAGTCCACTCGCGGTTATGGAAGAGTTCACTCAATCCTGCGATCTGCTTTGCCGCGCCATTTTGGTCAAACCTGGGCAGTCTGATACTTTATGATGTTCGGCGGGTAGGGAGTGTAGTATGGCAGCAATTCCCGCTTTGAGATAACTCATTGATTTTACGTTATGTAATTTTCTGTCTTTCGTAAACTTTTTAACTGCGGCACAATCTGCCCGACAAGAAAACAATATGGTAAATTAACGCCGGAGGCGATTTTAGGCTTGACAAACCCCAAGAGGGTCATAGCGATTTATTGTAGGAAAATCAATAACCTACAAGGAGATCGCCATGAATGTCCACAAGATCATTCGCCAAAAGCAGCTCGCCAACCGTCGTCAGGATACAATCAGCCAACGTAAACACTTGAACTTCGACGCCCTCATCACCACTATTCGGGAGGATTTCGGTAAGATTGCCGACCACCGGGCCGGCAACGCCAGCATCTCCCTGGTGGACGCCCTGGCCAGCGGCTTTGCCATGTTCTCCCTCAAACATTCCTCCCTGCTGGCCTTCGAGGATGAGTGGCGGGAGGATCCCACCTGCCTGCACGGGGTTTACAAGGTAAACGGCGGCTCTGGTCGGGAATCAGAAACCGTTTCGAGCTCCTCGACTGCCCGTCCATGGAGGCGATCCTGCTCCACATCGTCGGCCGAGGCAAGCCCCTGCCGCAACTGGAATGACCGTCACCGGCAATCGGCCGGGGGATGGGTAATTTGTCAAAGATCAGAATGCTTGCCGGGTGCTGCCCGCGGCTGCAACGGGGTAATATTGCCAAAAAACGGCAAAATGGACTATGTTACGGATGACTCGGCCAGTAAAAGTGATAACCGGGCGCCATCAGACCCGGACAGCCACCGAAAAAAAGTAAAACAAGCCACCTGTGCCATCATAATGTTGGCAAGTGGGCCAAAGCGGGAATGGCTGGTAGTATGGGCATGCGAGGCTCCTCTGTTTTTTTGTTCTTGGAAACTTCAACTTACCATGAGTGGGCCTCGCATTCACTATTATGTTCCTGTTATTACTCAAACTTTCCCATTTCCTGTGAAAAATCGCTCTTGATTTGCCGTGTAATATCAAGCAGTTAGCTTTCGCCAATTTTTCACTGCATCGTCTTGAAATTATAAAAATAAATATTTCTCCGAACTCGGTTCGGATTCGAATCACGGGCCTCGCTTGCCAGGATCTCGGGTCAGCCGGGTCTAAAAACGGGAAACTTCAGGTCAGATGAACCTATAGTGTTAAAAATTTGAGTCATTTTCAAGCAACTCGGCCTAGTAAAAATCGATATGCCAGGCGCAGTGTTGTCCTGTAACAAGGAAGGATTGGGGGTTGTTGCCGCGAGGGGCTCATTCTAGTCCCACTCCATGTTTGCCACCGCTTTGCTGTCCTGCGTATTCAGTGTCGATACCGTTTAAATAGCACAATAGACGAAAAGTTCTGTGGGAAGATCAAAATTATCCATTGACACCGAATTGAAATCATGCTTGAATTACACTCAGTAGAAGACTTAATAAATGTGTCACTATAAATTGTAGCATCTATGTAATCAATAAATAAATTCATTAAATGCCCTATTTTCAATATCATGTTGAATTTATCAATAACAGATAGAAATAGATTTCTAATCAGTAAAAGGATCGTTGTCTAATAATTATCAAAACCAACCTTGAAAGGAGTGTCCCATGGCCGACGCCAAACCCAAAAAAGAGAAGAAACCCGATATCACCTTTTTCCATCCCGACCTGCTGGAGGTTCCGGAAGACGGGTCGCCCCCCTATCTAAAAGGGTATCGTTGCAAGAAATGCGGCCAGCTCGACTTTCCCAAACTCGATCTCTGCCCCACCTGCTGGGGTAAGGAATTCAACATGGTTCCGTTGTCGCGCCGGGGTACGCTCTACAGTTATGCGGACTGCTACATCGGCCAACCCGGCATGGAGACCCCTTACATCGTCGGCTACGTGGATCTTCCCGAGGATCTACGCATCTTTGCCATGCTCGACGGCAAGGTCGAATCCTTTCGCTGCGACGAAACGGTCGAACTGGCCGTCGGCCCCATCCGCCTGAACCAGGATGGCGTGCCCATCATCAGCTACAAATTTAAAAAAATCGATAAATAAGCGCGTGCCCGTGTGGGAAGCGATTCTTTTAAACGACGCCAATTGGAGGAGTATCAAGGATGAAGCTGAATCGTGAAGTGTTTATCATCGGGGTCGGCGAGACGCCGTTCCGCAGGCATGAACTGGATTACGACGCCCTAGGTCGATGGGCAGTGACCCAGGCCCTGGCGGACGCCAACATCACCGGACCCGATGTCGTGCAAAGCGCGTATGTGGGTAACGCCACCAACGGCATCGTCACCGGCCAGACGATCTTCAAGGACCTGGGGATGCTTTCGAAAATGCCCATCATCAATGTGGAGAGCGCCTGTTCCGCCGGCGCCATGGCCGTGCACTTGGCCATCAAGGATGTGGCCTGCGGCCTGACCGAGGTCTCCATGGGCGTCGGCGCTGAAAACCACACCCTGCACCGGTCATCCGGCGCGGCCTTCACCCCGGCGATGAACGATATCGAAACCGTGCATGGCGGCGTCATGACCGCCAAGTACGCCATGCGGGCCACCCGCTACATGCACGAGCGTGGCGCCACGATCGAGGATTTCGCCATGATCACGGTCAAGAACCGCAAGCATGCCACCCACAACCCGCAAGCCTGGTTCAAAGGTGAAATCTCCGTCGAGGAGGTGGTCAACTCGCGGATGGTCGCCTACCCCATGACCCTGCACCAGTGCTGCGGCATCGCCGACGGCGCCGGCGCCGTGGTGGTCTGTTCCAAGGAGATGGTCAAGAAATTGGGCATCGAAAAGCCGGTGCGCGTGGCCGGCACGGTGGTCACCTCCGGTCCCTACCACAACCGTCCCAGGGACATCACCGGCGATGACATCACCGAGGCGACCAGCCACCAGCTTTACGAGGAGTCGGGCATCGGTCCCGAGGAGGTCGACATTCTCGAACTGCACGACGCATTCACCATCGCCGAACTGCTCTACTACGAATGCATGGGACTGTGCAAGGTCGGCGACGGCCTCCAGTTCCTGCGCGACGGCCAGTCCACCTACGGGGGCCAGTGCGTGGTCAGCCCCCGGGGCGGCATGCTTTCCTATGGCCACCCAATCGGCGCATCAGGTGCAGCTCAGATTGCGGCCAACGTGAAACAGATGCGGGGCCAGTGCAAGGGCTACCAAGTGGACCCAATTCCGCGCGTGGCCATGACACATGTCACTGGTGGCGGTCTGTCGGGAACCGAACACGCAGCCTGCACCATGCATATGCTTGTGAGCGGCTGGTAGAATGGCTTGGGAGTAGAGCGAGCTATTGTGGCTAGACCTTTTGGTGCGTGCAACGTACGGATAAGGAGGATTCAAGTGGAAAAGGTAAAAAACAGAGTGGCTGTTATCACCGGTGCCACGGATGAAATTGGTTCGGCGGTCTGTCGCAGACTGGCTGGCAAAGGTGCTATCGTCGTCGCGGTCGACACCGATCGTGAGAAGATAGATGCATTGGTTGCGGAAATCACTGCCGGAGACGGCAGGGCCATGGCGGCGGTCATCGACCCGACCAATGGAGAACAGATTAAGAAGATGATTGCCGACGTGATCGACAAGGCCGGCCCGATCGATATTTTAGTAAATAATTTTGACTACCTGGATGAAAAACTAGTTGACGTTGTATCCGACGAACAATGGCATCGTGCCTTCGAACAGAATGCCGACCCGATTTTTTTCCTGACCCGTGCAATCTTGCCCGACATGAAAACCCGCAAATACGGCCGAGTGATCAACATCAGCAGCCTGTCATACCTTGGCTTCCAGGGTCTGTCCAGCTACGCGGCAGCCAAGTCCGCACTTTTCGGGTTAACGCGGTCTCTGGCCCTCGAATCAGCCAGAAACGGCGTCACGGTCAACTGCGTTGCCAAAGGCGACATGGCCACCGCGGGCATGGATGAGGCAACAATAGAAAAATGTATCAAAGCTATACCTGTGCGAAGAATGGGAAAACCCGAAGATGTTGCCAAAGCGGTTGGTTTCTTTGCTTCGGATCGATCGCCTTATGTCACCGGGCAAACATTTTTTGTCTGCGGCGGGAAAAGTATCCACTTTTCCATGTCCATCTAAGCGTCGGACATCTTTATATTTGGAGGTCTTACATGGGTATTGAAAACAGAGTCGCCTTGATCACCGGATCGGCCAGCGGTATGGGCAAGCAAACAGCCCGTCTGATGGCGGAGAACGGGGCTAAGGTAGTGATCAACGATATTCAGGCCGACAAGGTCGCCGAAACGGTCGAGGCTTTTAAAAAGGATGGCTTCGACGTCATCGGTCAGGTGGCCAATATCGCCGACAAAGCCGCCGTCGAAGCAATGGTCGAGAACTGCGTCAAAGCTTTCGGCAGACTCGACATCTTGGTCAACAACGCCGGTATGGAACGGGCCGGTGCATTGCGCAAATTGAGTGAAGCGGATTGGGACCTCACGATTGACGTTAACTTGAAGGGGGCCTTTCTGTGCAGCCAAGCCGCTCACAACCATATGGTTCCGAACAACCACGGACGGATTATCAACATTGTTTCGCGAGCTTGGCTTGGTGGAGCCGGACAAGCTCCCTATTCTTCTGCCAAAGCAGGTCTTATTGGACTGTCGCGGGTCTTGGCCCTGGAATTGGGTGGCAAAGGTATCACCTCTAACTGTATCGCCCCCGGCTTGATTCATACCCCCTTGTGGGATCAACTGGAGGAGAAGTCAAAAAAATTCCTACTATCTAAACAGCCCACCGGAAGCTTGGGGACTATCGATGACATTGCCGAAGCAGCAATGTTTCTTGCGGATGACGAAAGTAGTTATTTCACGGGTCAGGTCTTATATGTATGTGGAGGTCGCAGCCTCTTTTCCGGTTGATTGACGGACGGTCGCCTGAGCTTCGGATGTATTCCGGCTCAGGCTTTTTCTTTTTGCAGAAGGTTCCAGTTGTACTGAATCCATGCAAATCTGCCGTTTCTCACCCTACCCAGGATTTGGGTGAACCCCCAAAGATTGTCAAGGAGGATACTGATGGATGCTAATTCTTTAGCGGGTGTGAGAGTGCTGGACTTTACCGGTACGCTCGGACCCTACGCTGCGAAACTTTACGCCAACCTGGGTGCCGATGTAATCCACCTCGAGCCTATTTCCCAGGATCCAATGCGGGACATAGGTCCCTTTTACAAGAACGAGCCGGGGAAAGACCGCAGTCTTCAATTTCTTTACTACAACACGGGAAAGAGAGGTCTAGCCCTCGATCTGTCCCGTAAATCTGGCCAGGACCTGTTTGTGCGACTCTGTGCAACCGCGGATATCCTCTTTGAAAGTTTTGCGCCCGGATATCTCGAAAGCCTCGGGCTCTCCTACGACCGGCTCAGCGGCCTTAATCCCAAATTGGTTCAGACCTCCATAACCCATTTCGGCCATTTCGGGCCCTACCGCGATCTGCCGGGATCCGATCTGGTCAACGCGGCCTTGGGCGGATGGCTCTTCCTTGCGGGCGTCGATAATGACAAACCCGTCCGTTCCTGCGACAACCAATCTTACCGTATGGCCGAGGCGTATGCCGCCGTGGGCAGCGCCATCGCACTGTTTTTCGCCCAGCGGACCGGCATCGGCCAGTTCGTGGATGTCTCCTGTATGGAGTCGGTGGGTATGGCTCTCGAGAATGCAGCCCAGTATTGGGATCTGGAAGGGACCAACCGCCGCGGCCGTGGCACCGAGGCCGGGTCGGCCACCGTGCACCCCTGCAAAGACGGTTTTATCGCCATCGTGGCCATCATGGGCAAGAACAAGGGCATGTGGGAGTACTTCGCCCAGTGGATGAAGGAGGAAAACATTGCGGAGTGGGAGGTCTTCGAAGAGGATCGCTGGATCGAACCCGCCTACCGTAAATCCAAGGAAGGCTACGAGACATTTTGCCGAATATTCGAGCGCTTCACCATGCAGCACAGCAAGAAAACATTGTACGAGAAAGGCCAGGCCCACCGCGTGGCCCTGACACCAGTGAGCAATGGCCAGGATCTGCTGGAAAACCCACAACTGATCTATAGAAAATTTTGGCAGACTCTTCATCATGAAAATCTGGGTGGGGATGTGGTCTACCCTGGTGCCCCATATGAATTCGGCGAGCTTGAATGGCGGCTGGGCCAACCTGCACCAAGATTCGGACAGCACACCGCTGATATCATGCTCGAGATCGGCTACGATCAAAATCAGATCGAAACCTTGAGCAAGGAGGGAATCATCCATGTCGGTTAATTTGAAAGGCGCCCTCAGCGGCATCGTCGTCTGTGATTTTTCCTGGGTCGGGGCTGGTCCAATCGCCACTAACATCCTTGGGCAGTGCGGTGCCGAAATCATCAAGATCGAAAGCAAGAAGCGTCCCGACATCCTGCGCAAGGGCGGTCCCTTCAAGGACGGCATCGGCGAGGGGCTGGAGCGCAGCGGCTATTTCGCCAACCGCAACCCCAACAAGAAATGCATCGCCCTGAACATGAGCAATCCCGAAGCAAGGGAGGTGGCCGTCCGACTGATTAAGAAAAGTGATATCATCATCAACAACTTCCGTGTTGGTCAGATGGAAAAGTGGAATCTGGGATGGGAGCATGTAAAAGAGATTAATCCCAGGATCATATATGTCACCATGAGCTTGCAGGGCGTTACTGGACCCCACAAATCCTACATGGGCTTTGGGGTCAATCTCAATGCATTGTGCGGGCTCACCGCCAGGGCCGCCTTTCCTGGGAAACGGCCGTATGGCACCGGTACCAACTACACCGATCACGTGATGGTTCCCGGCCACACACTCTTCGGGCTCCTGGGGGCGCTGATCATGAGAGAGAAAACCGGCAGGGGGCAGACCGTGGAAGTGTCCCAGCTGGATTCGGCCATCGCCATGAAACCGTCCGACGCTATGGCCTATGCGGCCAATGGGGATATTCTTGGGCCCCTGGGGTATGGCGATCCCGATGCCGCCCCCCATGGTTTATATACCACTCTGGGATACCGCAAATGGATCGCCATTGCTGTCTTCGCGGAATCGGAGTGGCAAGCGTTTAAGCAGGCCCTGGGGCATCCGGCCTGGACGGCGGACCCCAGGTTCGCGACCCTCGAAGGGAGAAAGGCCAACGAAGAAGAGCTCAATCGCCTCATCGAAGCTTACACGCAGACGCGCTATGCCGAGGACTTGATGAAGAAGTTGACCCATTTTGGGGTGTCAGCCGGCGTGGTGAACGATGCCCGGGGCGCCATTGAAAATGAACACCTCCGCCAGCGGCGATTTTGGGCCTACCTGGATCATCCGGAAGTGGGCTCGACTCTCTATAATCGCCAGCCCGTAGTTTTTTCCAAAACACCGGCCCAGATGGAATCTGCTGCGCCCCTGTTGGGACAACACACCCGAGGGGTATTAAACGAGATGTTGGGATATTCGGAAACGGAAATCGACAAGATGATCGAACAGGACATCTTAATTTAACTCAATTATTCGCGGAAAAGGAGACGGCAATGGATTTCGCTATTTCAGAAGAATTTATGATGCTAAAAGATTCCATGCGAGAGTTCGTCAAGCGCGAACTGTTGCCGCTGGAAAGAGATTTTCTCGAACGTGACATGAGCCTTTGGACGGTGCCGGGGCCGCTTCTGCCCAAGGAGCAGAGCGAACGGCTCAAGAAGATTACCAAGGAGCTTGGCTTCTGGGGGATCGAGGTCGGCGAGGAGTTCGGCGGCCAGGGGCTGGGCATGTTGGCCAAGACCCTTGTCATGGAAGAGCTGTGCCGCTCGTTCATCGGCTTTTCGCCCCATGGCTTCACGCTCCCGCCGGACGCGCCCAACCTCTACTACCTGCACAGCTGCTGCGTGGGCAACCAGCGCGAAAAATACTTCCAGCCCTATGTGGATAACCGTTTGGATTCGGCCATGGCCGTCACCGAACCGGGCGCCGGATCCGATGTCAGTGGCCTCAAGACCACGGCCGTGCGCAAGGGCGACAAGTGGGTGATCAACGGCACCAAGACCTTTATCAGCAAGTGCGACAAGGACAACGTCTTCTACATCCTCATCGCTGTGACCGACAAGGAAGCCCCCACCAAGAACCGCTTCACCGCCTTTCTGATCGACAGGGACACGCCCGGCGTGCGCGTGGGCCGCGAGATCCCCGTGATCGGCGCCATGCCCACCTGGGACCTGATCCTGGAGGATGTGGAAGTGGGCGACGACGCGATCCTCGGCGAGTTGGGGAAGGCCTTCATTCCGCTTCAAAATCGCTTCGGCGTGCGCCGCATCGAACTGGCCTCGCGCTGCACCGGCATGGCCGAGCGCATCATCCAGATGATGATCGACCAGGCCAACACGCGGATGACCTTCGGCAAACTGTTGGCCGACCGCCAGACCATCCAGAACTGGATCGCCGACGCCACCATGCGTCTGGAGAGCGTGCGCTGGATGCTCTACTACACCTCATGGAAGAGCGACCAGGGCATTACTGACCTGCGCATCGAGGGTTCGAGCCTCAAGGTCATGGCCACGGAGATGCTCTGGGACATCGCCGACAAGGCCATCCAGATGCACGGCGGCGTGGGCCTCTCGAAAGAATTGGGCATCGAGTATGTGGCCCGCATGGTCCGCATCTGGCGCATCCTCGAGGGTCCCTCGGAGATCCACCGCTGGACCGTGGCCCGCGCCATCCTGAAGAACAAGAAACCCTACGATCCCTTCATTGTGGCTACCGAGGAGTGAAGGACCGCGTAAAACGCCGCTGGAGATGCTTGTCAGAGATTTACCGGCTCGCGCCGGAATGACAAAAAAAGGATCTCCATTCCGCCAATCCAGAACGTTTACAGATAAGGAGTGTACAATGGGTGTTGATTTTTTAAAAGAAAACCATGTGGCCTATATCACCCTGAACCGGCCGGAGGCCATGAACTCACTGGATCCCGAGTCGGTGACACGGCTGGCCGAACTCTGGGCCGAGGTGCGCGGTGACGACGACATCCGCGTGGCGGTACTCACCGGCACTGGCGAGAAGTCCTTCTGCACGGGTACGGACATGAAGAAGACCCCGCCGCCGGCGGAGTGCATGGCCTCCATCTGGCTGAGAGAGGGGCAACCGATCATTCCGCACATGAAGACATGGAAACCGATCATCTGCGCCATCAACGGCTACGCCGTGGGCGGCGGCCTGGAGATGGCCCTGGCCTGCGACCTGCGCATCGCCAGCAGCAAGGCCAAGTTCGGCCTCACCGAGGTCAAGGTCGCCAGCCTGGCGGGCCTCAACGGCACCCAGTGTCTGCCTCGAGCGATTCCCCAGGCAGTGGCTATGAAGATGCTGCTTACGGGAGAAATGATCGATGCTCAGGAGGCCTTGCGGGTCGGTCTGGTCTCGGATGTGGTGGAACCCGCAGAATTGTTGGAACTGGCCAAACGATATGCTACCAAAATTGCTGGCAACGCGCCATTGAGCGTCAAGGCCGCCAAACAGGCCGCGGTGATGGGACTGGACATGCCCCTTGAGCATGGTATCGCCTTCTCCCACCTGCTCTGGGGTGCCCTCAGGGATACTGAAGATCGCAAAGAGGGCTTTCAGGCATTCAGCGAAAAGCGTGCTCCCGAGTGGAAGGGGCGCTAAAAAGGAGGGATTCAGATGCATATCACAGTACTTGCCAAAGTGGTACCCGATTATGAGGTGCCGACAGCTGATTTCGAATTGACTGATGGACGAGCTCACAGCCGCTACACGAGAATGATTGGCCTGTATGATGAGAACGCCATCGAAACCGGCGTTCAGCTGAAGGAAGCCTATGGCGCGACGCTAACCATCATTTCTTACGGCAAGACTCAAGATGTCACCGTATTGAGAAAGGCTATCGCCATGGGAGGCGACGCACTCCATCTGGTGCTGGGGGATGCAGACGATCCCTTCGTGATCGCAGCGAATCTGAAAATGGCCATTGAGCAACTGGGAAATGTAGACCTGGTGCTTGCCGGCCAGCAGTCGGCGGATATGGATCGAGGTGTGGTGCACAGCATTTTGGCCGGCATGCTTGATTATCCGTTTTTGCCCCAGATCAGCACAATTAAATCTGAGGATGGCCGCTGGATGGTTGCGCAGGCTCATGAAAACGGAATTCGTCGGCTGGAATTCAGTGGCAAAGGGGTGCTCTCGATCACTAGCAGCCCCAAGAATGTTCCGAGAATACCAGCGGTGCGCTCTATTCTTGCAGCCAAGAAAAAACCTGTGGAGAAAATCGACGGAATTCCGGGAACACCTATGCCGGTGGCTGAACTTTCCGTCGAGATCCCGAAAATGGAATCGGTTTGCGAATTCCTGCCCCTGGACGATATGGCCCAGACCTGCAAAATCCTTTTGAGCAAACTAAGGGAGGAGCGATACTTATGAAAGCCCTGATCGTAGAGGTTATCGATGCCAAACGGATCGGAGAACTGGTCACCGTAGGCCGTATTTTCGGCGATACGCCTGATGTTGTCGCCTTGGGAACCGGCGATATTCCGGGCAATTACAACAAAGCTTATTGCAGTGATGCCGCCGTTGGCTCGAACCTGATCGATGGCTTGGTCGAGCTGATCCAGAAGGAGGGGTACGAAGTGGTACTGCTCTCGGCGACCACTGTGGGTGCCGAGATCGCCGGACCTTTGAGCGTCCGGCTGGGCGCGCCGGTACTGACCGAGATCATCGGCGCTAAGTCTGATATGACGGTCACCCGTCCAATTTATGGCGGTAAGGCTATGACGACCTTTAAAATTAATCAGACTCCAGCCATTCTGACCGTCCGCCGAAAATACTTCGAATCGGCAATTGCCGAAGGCACGACCACGCCCGTACCTCTGGCCGGCGCAGCCGGGGCGATCCGACTGGTTTCCGAAGAGGCAGTCGTGACTGAAGGGATTCCGCTGGACGATGCAGAGGTGATCGTTTCCGGTGGCCGAGGCGTGGGTAGTGGAGAGAAGTTTACCATTTTGCGTGATCTCGCCGGCATTCTCAACGCCGCCGTTGGCGCCTCGCGAGGGGCTGTGGATGAAGGCTGGGCCGAGCCGACCATGCAGATCGGACAGACTGGTAATATTGTGGCCCCATCGGTCTATTTCGCCGTGGGCATCTCCGGAGCCAGCCAGCATCTGGCCGGCATTGCCAATGCCAAGTGCGTGGTGGCGATCAACAAGGACGAAGATGCCAATATCTTTAAACGGGCCCGCTTTGGTATTGTGGAAGACTACGCGAAAGTAGTTCCGGCACTCATTCAGGCGCTGCAAGAGGAGCAGTAAAAAATGCGTATCCCTTATTGGAATATCAGTTATGGCATTCTGATTGATACCGTCGCCCTGGTGGCCGTGATTGTTTTTGTCTTCGGCCTCCATGGGCACTGGAAACGTATCCGCCTGGGCAAGGTGCGGATACGCTCGGCAAACGTCGATCATCCAGGTAAGATCGGTCCGGTGTTTGTCTATTCGCTGCTGAAAAACGGAATTTTGGGTGCCAAGCTCTATAAAAAAATCTTTACCGGCATCGCCCATGGCTTTTTATTCTGGGGCATGCTGGTTCTGGCCTTGGGTACAAGCCTGGTGGTGCTCAACCTGCTCTTTGGCCTGCCGGTGTTCGAAGGTATATTCAATCGCTGGTTCATGTCCTTTTTTCTCGATTTGGCTGGCCTTCTTGCCCTTTTTGGGCTGCTCTTTTTTCTTGTGCGAAGATGGTTCCCTCCCGAGCGGTTGATCACGCCCAGGGAACGAACCGGGTTTGGCGTCCAGATCGGCCTCTTGGCGGCTGTCATCGTCACTGGTTTTCTGGTGGAGGCCATCCGTATCGCCTCCACCGGGCCGGATCCCTTCTCCTTTGTTGGCAATTTCATGGCTGGCTGGCTGCCCGCCGACGCCCTTTCAGTTCATCGCATTTTTTGGTGGAGCCATGGCCTGTTGTGTATGGCCTTCATAGCATATATCCCTTACTCGCCCATGATGCATATGGTGCTGGTACCGACCAATACGGCCCTGGCCGATCCAAGACCCGGCAGCAAAATGGGTGTGATCGACTTCTCTTCATTCGATAATGACGATGACGAGGAGGGGGCGGCGGAGGAGATGCCGACCCTGGGGTGCTCGAGTTTGGCTGATTTCACTCGCAAACGTCTCCTGGACTTTGCCGCCTGTCTGTGGTGTGGACGTTGTCATGAAGTCTGTCCGGCCGCCATCACTAAAAAGCCACTCTCACCTAAAGGGGTAATGGTCACGCTGGCGGAAAGGCTTGCTGCCGGAGAAGTTGAGGACGCCACCCTGATCGATGATATCACTGAGGATGCCATTTTTGCCTGTACCACTTGCACAGCCTGCCTGGAGGCTTGCCCGGCTTGCATCAACCAGCCCAAAACCATCCTCAAGTTCAGACAGAACCTGGTGATGGAGCAGTCCCGTATTCCCGAACTCATGGCTAAGGCAATCAATAGCCTTGAGCAGCGGGCCCACCCGTTCTTTGGTACAGGTTCGGGGCCAAAGGATTGGTGCAAGGATCTGGAGGTACCATTGTTTGCGACAGGGGAAACAGAATACCTGCTCTGGATCGGTTGTTCGGTGACTTATGAAGAACGTGCCCAAAAGATCGCCCGGGCCATGGTGCGGATCCTGGAGTCGGCCGGCGTCTCCTATGGCATACTGGAAGAGTCTCGCTGCACCGGAGATCCGGCTAAACAGATGGGCAACGAATTCATGTTCACAGAACTGGCTCAGACGAACATCGATGAGTTCAATGAGTTGGGGGTGAAAAAAATCATTACATTATGCCCGCATTGTTACAACAGTTTTGACCGTCACTATCCGCTCCTGGGGGGAAATTATGAGGTAATTCCTCATTCTGTTTTTATTAACAGACTGATTTCCAATGATAAATTAGTTCTTAAGAACAGCCTGGAGCGAATCTGTTACCACGATCCATGTTATTTAGGTCGACGAAACCTGTTCTTTGATGAACCGCGGGAGGTGATCCGTAAAGTGGGCCAGCTGGTGGAGATGCCTCGAAGCGGTGCGGAGAGTTTTTGCTGCGGTGGTGGTGGCGGCAACTACTGGGCAGAAGAGGTTGGCGATCGTATCAACCAGGTTCGCAGCAAAGAGGCGCTGGACACTGGGGCTGATCGCATAGCCACGGCTTGCCCTTTCTGCCTGTTGATGCTTACCGACGGGGCCAAAAAGTTTACCGAGGAGCAGAAGACATTTGATATTGCCGAACTTGTGGCCGAACGACTGACATAGTTGAGTAACCAAGGGGTGCTAAAAAATGGAGCAAAAAAAAGTTGGTGTGTTGTTGTCGGGGTGCGGGGTGTTTGATGGGGCCGAGATCCATGAGGCTGTGCTGACCCTGCTTTACCTGGACCAGCAGGGTGCCAAAGCAGTCTGCATGGCTCCGGACATTGATCAGGCTCACGTGGTCAATCACCTGACCAATGCAGAAATGGCAGAAACCCGTAATGTGCTGGTTGAATCGGCGCGCATCTGCAGAGGCGAGATCAGGAATCTGGCCGAGGTGACGGCGGATGATATCGACGCGCTGATTGTTCCTGGTGGGTTCGGTGCGGCCAAGAACTTGAGTGAATTTGCCTCCAAGGGTCCTGCCGGTGCGGTTAACAGCCAGGTGCAGCGCATCTTGGAGGAGCTAATCGAAGCCGGCAAGCCTATCGGCGCCCTGTGCATCGCGCCGGCCACGGTGGGCATGGCACTCAAGGAGAAGGGGCCATTGATGACCGTGGGCAAAGATGAGAATGTGATAGGCGCGCTGACCACCATCGGTGTGAAGCATCGGCTCTGCGCGGTGGATGACATCACCGTGGACGAGGCTCATAAAATTGTCACCACACCGGCTTACATGATCGGACCCGGAATCAGAGACGTATCTATGGGTATTGAAAAGCTGGTCAAAAAAGTGCTCGCTCTGGCGTGAGCAGAAAGATAGGCAGGAACCTTCTGTGTATCATTGGCCAACGGAACGCTGAGCGGTGCATTGGAAATAAAATAGGAATACGTCGGTTCAGGCTCAAGCGTCCTGCGAATCAACAGCCAGACTGTCTTCCACGGCATTCCCATGCCGAGAGAGGGTCACCCGTCGCTTGGTGAACTCATACTCGATCGGTCCCTTGGTGCCCTCGGAGACTTTTCGCCGGTACCAGAAGAAATCGTTGATCCGCGCGGCAAAGGATTTAACGGAAAGCGATGCTTTGACCTGGTCGGAAACCAGCCCTTTCGTATGCCGTTGCCCGCCGTATTGATAGGTCTTTCGAATTACGACCGGGTGCTTGAGCCAGCATAACGTGTCTTCCGGTATTTGCAGGAGATATGTGACCCCGGTCAGTGCCTCGATGGCGGCTATGAACTTGCTGCTGTTGGCATAGACGGAATCGGCAAGGACATAACGGAACGGCAGTATGCCTTGGCCGGAGATGTCCGAGAGCATATCGACAGCAAGCTGTGGCTTGGTGCGAAAGAAATTCTTTCCTCAAACCAGAAAAGAATTTCTGAGGTACTCAAAAGAGGTGCTCAATGGAACGGCATACCAACGAAAATGAGGCTCGGACCAGAGGGGACCTCGTAGCCCCCCAGAATGTCATTCCAGCGGAACGCTTTTTCAAGAAATTGCCCGAACTGGCGATTGTCGGAGATGAGCAATCCGTAGATCGCATCGCTTATGAACTCTTGAACCTTTTACTGGACAGTACAGGGGCGGATATCGGCCAGATCAATCTTCTGCCGCGTGGCGGCAGGGTGGAAAAGGTTTGTATCGTCAAGGACGGCAAGCCGTGGCTGGGAGCGGATATGGGGCTGCTTCTGTACAATCCGAGCAAAGGGTTCTCTGGACGTGTCACCAGTACCGGCAAGACGCTGGTTGTGGAGGACATCTGGGCAGAAGTGGATAAAAAGGAACCGAATCCCTTCTTGGAGATATCCGGTTTCATGGATCGCCGCTATTTGGAGGAAATTAAGAAACCGGTCGCCAGTTCCATGTTTTTACCGATAAAACGGAACAACGAGATTTTTTGTACAATCGAATTGAGTCGCTATCGGGGCAAGGCGCCATTCAATTCCGCAGATCAGGCTCCCCTCGATGATTTTGCCGCTCAGTACGGCTCGGTGATTATCAATTACTTGCTGGATACCAAGAACCGTATTGCCCTCAATACGGCCTACTACAAGCTCAATAACATATCGCGCCTGGTCGCCTCCAACGGCAAGATCGACTATACCGACGCGGTTGCGGCTTATCGCACACTTTCTGCCGCAGACCTAGGGTTCGCCTTTTTCCGAAGAGGTGAAGGCTATGCGTGTCATGCGCTCTATCTGGTGGCTTGGTGTCGGGAAGAAATACGAGAGATCTGCTTTCCGGAATTCAAGCCCTCTGAGGACTCGGTTTTATGCAACAGTTCTGAAATCTCCTACCCGGTGGAGGGGAACTGGAACTGTCGGCGACTGCAGCGTTTTCGCAACCGCATAGTAACTCACACCGGGATTAAAACAAAAGACCAACAATTTCTTTTGGGCATCATCGATAAAATCAGATCCTATGTGGTTTATCCGCTGCATATGCTCAATCAGGATCTGGGCGCCATCCATCTCGCCTCTTCGCGTAACGATTTCTGTGAGTATCTCC
This sequence comes from Desulfoprunum sp., assembly GCF_053613775.1. NCBI lineage: Bacteria > Pseudomonadati > Thermodesulfobacteriota > Desulfobulbia > Desulfobulbales > Desulfobulbaceae > Desulfoprunum > Desulfoprunum sp. The sequence continues at coordinate 27,615 of NZ_JBSHXH010000001.1, read as the reverse complement.
ATATGAGCCCCTTTCTTTCGCTTTACAACGCTCTGCTCAAGTCATTTCTCCTCAATGAACGGGTAGTTGATCTCTTGTCTCAGGTCAGCCTGAAAATCCACAATCCCGGCTTTTATTGCTTAGGCGGGCTAAAGACAGCGCTAATGCAGGAAAATAGAGAGCTGCTGAGTAATGCAAAAATCATCGGAGCCTTGAATTGCCTGGACGATTTATTGACCGAACTCCACGAGAAAGGAAAAATATTGATATGCCGCACAAGAAGCATCCACTTACAAAAATGGCTGCGTGCGTGGATCAATCAAAAACGCTCTCATCAGCCTAGCATCGAAATCAGCATGATAGTAACCCCTGCTATGCCGCAAAACTGTCATGTGCGCGCCAATTACGAGCACCTTGAGACTCTTTTCGAGAATCTGCTCGCTAACAGCATGCGGGCGATTGCAGAAAGACAGAGTCATGACCGCAAGGTCGTCGGCAAGATCGACTTGACACTCTCGAAAAACGGGAACGAACTCGAAGTCCGGTTTCAGGACAACGGGCACTCTTATTCAACCGTCAGTGGTCGTGGTACCCCGCAAATGCAGGCGATCATGCAGGAACTCAATGGCAGTTTCATCAGGGAGAAGCAACCGTATTGCGTCCATTTACGCTTTCCCTACAAGATAAAAGAAGACCAGGAGGTGCACCGTGAAGATTAAAGTTTTATTTTTCGATGACATTTTCAGCGACATGTTCCGAAAGACCCATGACGGTGAGCAGCTGGCTTTCGACGATGCCTGGTTCGATTCCATTGAGCGGGAACTCACCAATGGACAGATCAAAGGGATCGACTTTGAAATTGTGAAAAGCGGCGAGATCGAGCTATGGCCGTATTTGATTGAAAGAGCGGAACCGGATCTTGTGCTGCTGGATCTGTATTGGTATGAGCGGGCCAAACAACAAGGCGGCGAATGCCGTGCCATCGATATCAGCCTGGAAGCGCTCAAAGGTATTCGTAAACGATACCCGGATCTCCCGGTGATTCAATACACGGTCAAACCCGACCGGGAGACGATGGACCAATCCTATGAGGCCGGGGCGACTTTCTTTCTGGAGAAGGTGCCACTGGCCGTCCCGGAAGCACATAGCGCTTTGAAATATCTTATGATCTACCTCATGCGTTCCAAATAAAAAAAACGTTGTTGTGGCGGCACATAACCGGATTACCGGAGCAAAAGATGGCGAGGGGAGTGCGGGCTTGCTCAATAAGAGAACCTTAAACGAGAGGAGATCACCGTATGAATGTGTGGCGCAGGGCAGTTACAGGTGTCATTGGTGTGGCGGTAGGCGTTTCGGCTGCTCCGTCGGCTTTTGCCCTGGGGAATGGGTATACCCCGGGAACCGAGGGCGCCATGGGGGCGACGCTGCCGCCTCCCGGCTTTCATTACAAGCAGTACAATATTCTGGTGGACACGGATGAATTGCAGGACGAGGATGGGGATGATGCGGTAATCATGGGGCCAGGTGCAAAGGTCGATTTCAGTGCCAAGGTTTTTGCCCAGGTCCATCGATTTATCTATTCACCATCGGTGTGAAGCATCGGCTCTGCGCGGTGGATGACATCACCGTGGACGAGGCTCATAAAATTGTCACCACACCGGCTTACATGATCGGACCCGGAATCAGAGACGTATCTATGGGTGTTGAAAAACTGATCAAAAAAGTGCTCGCTCTGGCGTGAGCAGAAAAATAATCCCAAGACCTTCTGTGCATCATATACTAATTCCAATATACATTCAACATGGCAATATTTTGGTAAATATGTACATGTAATACATTATTAAATACCTTTTATAAGTATCAACATGAAAGCTAAGTGGAATAAGAACCGGGCAAACGCTGCCCAGAAATGAACGGTGAAAACATGGTAGAATCCTCAATTTTGAAGTCCCTCACTTTCTTTGATGAAATGTCGGATGACATGATCCGTCGCCTTGCTGACATTGCCAAGATCAGGGAATACAATGAAGGTGAACTTTTGGGCAAGCAGCGGCGAGAGGCCAAGCATATCAGCATGGTTCTTGAAGGCGAAATCAGCCTGGAATTTGAAAGCCTGACCGGGAAACTCGTTCGTGTGGAAACTATCGTTTCCGGTGGCACCATCGGTATCTCATCCCTGATCGAGATAGAAGATAAAACGTATATGTCCGATGCGCGGGCGCTCGTCTCCCCAACCCGAGTGTTGGAATTTTTAGCCTCTGATTTAATGCTGTTGTTTTACCAGGATTTTGAGCTGGGCTTTCTATTCATGCGCCAGATCGCAAGAGTCGCCAAACGTCGTTTGATGTATCGTACTCATCTTATCCCTCAAATATTGGCTCTTCCGAAAAATGATACATGGACATAAAAAGGATTGAAAAAGGACATGGCACGAGACAGGTTGTTTGTTGTCGAGGCAATCTGCCATCCGTCGACATCGTCTACGATCATTATCATATCAGCGCCATGATCAATCGTGCGGTTGATGACCTGCGCCGGCAGGAGCATCACCAGGCTGAAAACGAGCAAAAACAGGTGATGCAGGGAAGCCGTGTTCTACTGTTCCGAAATTATGAGACCCTTGGTGCTGACAGCCAGGATCGGCTGCAATCGCTTCTGGAAGTCAATCAAGCACCGCTGACAATGTATACGATGAAGGACCAGCTCAGATCATTTTGGACGCTTCCCAACAGAAAAGATCCCTCTTCTTTTCTGTACACGTGGTGTTTCGATGCCATGGATTCCTGCGTCAAACAGTTGGTGAGGATCGGATTGACTCTGACCAGATATCGTAATGGCATCCTCAATTATTTTTCCCATCCCATTACCAATGCTGTAGCCGAAGTGTTGAACAAGAGGCCGATATCGGTCAGATAAATCTTCTGCCCAAAGATGGCCATGTGGAAAAAATGTGCATCGTCAAAGATGGTTCGCCATGGTTGTGGGAAGGTATGAATAGGCATTTGCTGGATCCAACAAAAGACCCCACCAGGACCGTCATGGAGACCGGAAAGACGTTGGGCATCAATGATATCTGGGCAGCCTCGTGTAACCGCCGCAACCCATTTTTAGATCATTTCCTTCCCATGGATCTATACTGCGTGGAGTCGATAAAAAAGCCCGTGGCCAGCAGCATGATGATCATGCACATAAAACGTGGCAACGATGTGTTTTGCACAATCGATTTGAGCCGCTACCGAGAAAAACCAGCTTTCGAATCGATAACCAGCCAGTCGAGGCATTCATCAGTCGTTACGGCTCGCTGATCATGGATTATATTCTGGATATCAAGAATCGCACGGCCATTTGCATCGCCCATCAGAAACTCCAAATTCTGGCACGACTGATCGCCTCTAACGAGCCGGTTGACTACACTGACACGGTGACCGCTTATCGGGCTCTCTCTTCGGCCGATCTCGGAATGGCTTTTTTTCGTCGCGGAGATCGGTACGGTCTCGCCGACCTGATTCTGGTGGCCTGGCAAGGCACCGAAGTACAGGAAGTTTACTTCCCTAAGTTCATTCCATCCACGGACAGCATTCTTTGTGACAGCACGGACGTTTCCTATCCCTTTGAAGGCCAGGGCGAGGATCAACGGATGTGCCGCTTTCGGGAACGAGTGCAAAATTATGCTGGTATCAAAAAAAAAGAGCAACGTTTTCTGATGGAATGCATCGATAAAATTCGCTCATACGTCATTTATCCTCTGCATTTGCTCAATCAGGACCTAGGTGCCGTCTGCCTTGCCTCGCGTCGACCGCAGTTCTGGGACTACCTGCGCATGAATCCATTTCTCTCGCTTTATAATTCCCTACTTAAATCCTTGCTATTGAACGAATGGACCGTTACTCACCTCTCAGAAATAAGTCTGCGCGTTGACAATCCCGGGATTCACAGCTTGGATGCCTTGAAAATGGCACTGGCCAAAAATCATCCAGCTGTTCTTTTAGATGAATCCGTGGCTCGTTCGATTTCCGGCCTTGATTTACTTTTGGCTAAGCTTCACGAACAGGTCGACATCTTGAAATTTTGTCCGAAAAATATCCGGCTATCGACCTGGTTACGAGCATTTTTCAGGCAAAAAATGGCCTACTATCCCAAGTTGGAGATCCATATCGAGCCCAAGACCGACCTGGCGGCTAACCACCTGACGAGGGCCAGCCATGAGCAGTTGGAAACCATCTTCGAGAATCTGTTTGCCAATAGCCAGCGGGCTATCCATACGCGGCAGGAACGGGAACAATCGGTTGTCGGCCGGATAACTGTAACCCTTTTGGGAAAAAAAGATCAGATCGCCATCACATTCCAGGACAATGGTGACACCTACCCGGTCGTCTCCGGTCGTGGGCAGATGCAGGTAAAAAGAATCATAAAAGCTCTTGGTGGTCATTTCCGAATATACAAAGAACCGTATCGGGTCTATCTCTCCTTCCCATCTTTTGCATCTAACCAAATGGAGGATTGATCATGAAGGGAAAAAATGTGACAGCGCATGAATCCGACTCAATACAAGTGGGAGGAATCATGAATCTTCAGCAAAACTGTATTCAGAAGATCATCAAGCTAGAATGGGCGATGTTTCAGAAGGTTCGAAGCCTTGCTCCGGCCACTTGTCAGAGCAACCCCAACGCCTTTACTCGCATTCGCGGGGCAATTTTTCGGCAATGGCCTTTTGATGTCTTGGCAGCTTATCTCGAGTACTTGGAGGCCGCACAAAGAGAGGGGCGGAATTTATTGACTGAGAAATATGCTCGTATGGATAATAAGATCGGCGCGATCACCGACCATCCTCGGCTTAATGATATCGTCGATATCGAGACGCAGTGGCAGCAACAGATTAGGGATCGCTATCCCGCCTTGTATCGGCGGGTATGCCGTGATACTAATCTGGAGGATAACGGTAGTAATTTCAGTGTTTATCTTCGGTGCGAACTTGAGACATACGGTGAAAAGGCCATTGGACATTATTATGAATGGGTAAAAAGAGGACACAAAAAGGGTGAAAACCATGCCATTGCCATGCTGCAAGAATTGGTTCAGGCCGAAGGTTTTCTGAGTATCGAACAGGCAGAAAACTATTTCAGGAAAGATCCCCTGGCCTGGATTCAGATCAAAATGCGCGCTGCCGATTTTAGCATCAGCGAGCATGTGATCCGCTTCATCACCGCCAGGATCATTACGCTTAACGAGATTGAGACCGCCATCGCTAATGGCAAGATTACAAAAATCCACTATAACCATAAGAAATTGGAGAGCTGGCTGGTCACAGGCAACGCCAATGGTAAAGCTCTTTCTGTTCTATGTGCTCAGGTGAATGAAGATCACCTGGCCGTTTTATTGACCTTTTTAGTGATCCCGCCGCAATGGGAAGAGCTGGCTTGTTCCACCATGATTCAGGAGGCAGTCATGTCACAGGAGATAAAACAGTGTTATTTCTGCGGTGGAGAAGTCACACCCATCGTGATGGGCAACTTTGACTACCGTTTAGAGGGCAACTTGTATGTGGTCAAGAATGTTCCCGGTGGTCTCTGCCGGGAGTGTGGTGAAAAATATGTCAGCGCCGACACCGCCAAAATATTGAACGAACTGGTGCTTAGCGGTGATGGTCAGGAAACCGAATCGATAAACGTTCTTAGCTACCCGTCAGACAGCTTCAAATGAATGGCTTGGCGCTCTCCGAAGCCTATTTCCTGGCCTACGGAATACCAATGATCCAGGAAGGGTTTCCTGAGTTAAAAGGACGTATCGCCGCAGGATTGGTCGGTTACGGATCAGATTGTTTTGGTTTTGACGACAAAATTTCGCAGGATCATGACTGGGGACCGGGATTTTGCCTGTGGCTCGACAAAGCCGATTATGCCGTTGCCAGGTATCAGCTCCAAGCAGCCTATGACGCACTGCCTGATCGCTATCAGGGCTTTGGGCGGATGGAAAGTGCGTGGGGCCAAAACCGGGTCGGTGTTTTAGAAATTGGCGAATTTTACAAAACGTTTATCGGGATGAGCGATGCCCCAACGGATCCAATGAAATGGCTGCTTATTCCGGAAGAGAATCTGGCGGCCTGCACCAACGGCAAAGTTTTCTGCGATGCCTGTGGTACCTTCTCCGGCATCCGTAAGCGACTCCTGGATTACTACCCTGAAGATGTCCGTCTGAAAAGGATTGCCGGTCGGCTCATGTCAGCCGCACAGTCGGGACAGTATAATTTTGCCCGATGCAGCAAGAGAAAAGCAGCATATCCATCCCGCCATGCTTTGATCCGGTTTTGTGACGATGTCCTCAGGCTGGTTTTTCTGCTGAACCGTCAATTTTGTCCATTTTATAAATGGTGCGAGATGGCTGCTCAATTGCTTCCGATTCTTGGCGTTTCTGTAACGCGAAGGATTGAACAATTGCTTACCAGCCGGAACAATCAGCAAATCATACAACTCATCGAGTGTATTTGCGTGATGCTTATTGACGAACTGAAAGCCCAGGGGCTTAGCAACAGCTCCAGCGATTTCCTTCTCGATCATGGCCCGATTGTGCAGGCACAGATTCAAAGTGAAAGGATAAGGAAATTGACGGTCTGGTATGCCGGAGCATGAACTATGTCAGAGAGAAATCATGAAAAACATCCTGGTGATTGGTGGTAGCTATTTTGCGGGAAGAGTTCTTCTCGAACTGTTAGTTCGTGTACCAGGATACCAGGTTTATGTGTTCAATCGCGGGAAAATTCCGCTTGGATGGCAAGGTATTCATGAGATCAAGGGGGATCGCGATATTCCCGCCGATCTCCTGACAATCCCAAGTCAAAAATGGGATGCGGTTGTCGACTTCTGCGGTTACACCCCGCAACATATTGTCGATTGTATCAAATATATACCCGGCACGATCAATCATTACATTTTTATCAGCACCACATCCGTATATGCCCAAAATTCGACCATACCTCTAGTGGAGGAAGCGCAGAAAGTTAAGGCATCTAATCCGGGGTTGGGCGATTATGCAGATTATGGTTTGGACAAGTGGAACGCCGAGTGTGCCTTAAAAGAAGAGTGCCATAAAAAGTCCATCGACCATACGATTCTACGGCCCGCCATCATCTTTGGACGCTACAATTACGCCCCCAGAGAATTCTTCCTGTTCGAACAAATCATCAAGGGCTATCCTTTAATAATCCCCGAAACTATCCCGCCTGTGCGCTTCAGCTTCGCCTGGGTGGTGGATCTGGCGCGGATCATTTATTACTGTTTGCAGAATGAGTCCGTACGAGGAAAATGCTTCAATATCGCCGGTCCCGAGATGGTCTCTTACTCTGACCTGATCGCTGTGCTGGAGAAAAACTGTGGTAGGACACTCAAGACAATACAGATGTCCGTTGCGCAAATCATTCGCCAGAACGTTCAACTGCCCTTTCCTCCCGATCTCGATCTGCTTTATGACGGTTCGGCAATTAATCAGATCATCGGAGATGCGTACACACCTTTTGCAAAAGCCATGGACGCCACTTGGCGATATTATATGACCCTGCTCAATAGGTGATGTCTGTCCCTTGGCAACGATTGTTTATTTCCGGTTGCTCAACCGGTCTTTTGTATCTCCCTGACACCACCAGACAATCCGTGCTTCTGCTCGGTTATAATTCCCATAAAACAATAAGATTACAGTGCTGCCAAGGCACTCTCGAACCGACCATTCCAACTGGCAAGTCTTTTCATATCATCTCTGACGATTGGCATTGCTGAACAACCGGATTGCTTAAAGGGGAACTCCTCTCTAAAAAATTACGGCTTGACGACATGCCGAGAAAAAAGTATTGTTATCATTGGTGATTTATGTTGGTAGTCAAATTTTTCCGGTTCAACAAGGTCATCTATTGATTGTCGGCCCTGGCATTTGTCTCTCCTTATATGTGGACTTTGCCAACAATAGAGGATACTGATCATTCTTTCTATACAAAGATAATGATAACAAGCAGTCGTAATTCATACCAATCATCAACCGATTTTGCCTACAAGAGTATTCTGAAGTGGATTTTATCCGGCAAAGTCATAGGGGGACAACATTTGAAATATGCCGATCTGGAAAAGCAGCTTGGCATTAGCAAGACTCCTATTATTAGCGCACTTAACCAGCTCGAAGATAAAGGAATTATAAATTATATCAAACATCGAGGTTATTTTGTAGCCGAAATTGATTTTAAAAAACAGGGAGAAATTTTAGTTACAGAAGACTATCCTGACGTTGGAAACCTCAAAACACCGGCAATGAACGATATTTTCTCACCGATATCGCTTCAAAGCGTTGTTTATGAAAAGATTAAAGACATGATTCGCACATTGAAAGTGGTGCCGGGACAAAAGCTGGTTTACAGCGATCTTGAAAAGAAATTTGGTATCAGCAAAACGCCCATCATTAATGCCCTTTCAAAACTGGAACGTGATGGATACGTTCATATTAAAAAAAATGTGGGCTGCTATGTAAAGGACATCCAACCGGAGGTGATTGCCGAAGTAATGGAAGCTCGTAGCTGTCTTGAAATTTCGAATGTTGATTTTGTGATGAGAGAGTTGACGAATGCTGATTTGACCCAACTGGAAGCACTTCAGGCACGCTATCGCTCCCATAATACGACTAGATTCGATAATGCCAAAATGACTGCCAATGCCGACTTTCACATCCATCTGGCCCAAATGGGTCGGAATCGGTTTATGGTCAAGTCCATTGAGAATATTTACGAGTGGATTGGATTATGGATCCGTCTGGATTTGCTGCCGGCAGAAAGGATCATAGCTTCAGAGAACGAGCATGATGAGATGATTGAAGCACTTCACCGGCGGGATGCCGACCTGCTGAAGTTAATCCTGCAAAAACATCTAACAGCGGCTATCCAATATTATTTGCCAAGACATCTTAATTAAGTCGTATTCCATGCTTATCCCCAACCCAAAATGGGTCGGGCATCACCAGGACAAAAGAGTAGACTTAGTGCCCCTATGCCGGTGATGCCCCGATGTTCCATGGCTATTTGATTCCTATAGCTACCACGATTTCGTCAAGGTCAGGACAAACTGGGATCCCTGAACAGTGTTTTCCGCCCCGAACTCCCGCATTGCTCTTAGATTGACCTGGAACAGCGTCGGTGGCAGCCAGAACATATTTATCTCTGCTCCCAAGGCATAAGCTGTCTTGCGTTCATCGGCAAACGAATTGGGACCATCGTCACTGTCATCTTCAAGCTGCCAATAGGCGCATCCTGCGAGCCCCGGGCGGATAGAAAATTTGTTGTTGAGCACGATTTCCTTGCCCAGGCCGTACTCAACGACAAATTCTGATCCTGGGGTCACATTTGTCTCATCCTGCTCAGTGTTTACGAGAGTGCGCGTCAGGGCGCTGAAAGACCACGCGCGCTTCTCGTCGAAATAGACGGTGCCCCCCAGCGTCATCATCCCCGACCAGTAGCCGAGACCGGGAGATGCCAGCTTTTTAGACTCGTATTCACCTGTTGGGGCAATGGCCGCCAGGGCAAAAACAGCATCCCAGCGCGGCTTATGCCAGGCCAAGCCAAAAAATTCAAAAACCGTATCGCCCAGGGCGAGGGACTGGCTGTCCGTATAGTTGCCCAGGGTGAGTTCCTTGTCGACAATCGGGACGATTATATCGTAGAAGTAGTCGGCACCGAGTATCTTTTTTTCGGTAACATGTACAAACCGCTGGACCGATGAGAAGACCTCAAGGTCCAGACCGACGTCCAGCTCGTTGCCGTTATCGTCCTTCAACGTGGTGGGATTATACCAAGTGTTGTACATTCGGTAATGAAAACCCGTTGGGGGTACCGTTCCAGCAAGTACCCCCTCGCCACCGAAGGGGTAATGCGACCCCATCGTGGCTGCTTCGGCTGAGAAGCTGCCCAAGATTAAAAACAATGCTCCGCATCCGGCAAAAATCATCCGTTGAATTTGTTTGGCCATTATTGTCAATTCTCCCTCTCAGATTTTTGTTATTGTAGCTGTCATCAAAAGCCTTTAATTCTATTTGGTTACAATTTTCTGTTCGCCCTCTCTCATTGTTGTTGATCCCAACCATGGTGCAGCAATTCCCATTTTAAATCAGTCGTCGAGTCTTGTTGTTAAAGTCTGAAAAAACTGACATATAATGATAGTCGATATTTGACTATGTTCTGATCACTCATTAAAAATCGATCGATTTGAGCAGAATTCAGATTGTCCAACACCAGGGAGGGTGATCTATCACATGCTATGCCGCAGCTGGTTTCCGAACAGATGTGGCAATTCATTCAGGTTGTCGACAAACTGAACGAGCTTACCATATTCATTTCGGAGGGATTGCTTACTGGAAGGATTGCAGGCAATTCCGATGGTCAACAAGTTGATCTGTCTCTTTTCCAAGAACCGGAGTGCTTCTTTCACGCCGCACCCCCAATTGGAAGCACCGTCGGTGATATGAATGATTCTGGGTTTTTTATTATTTCTTTTCAGTTTGAGGGCTGCAGCAATCAGCACTTCACCCGAAGCGGTTCGCCCATGCGGCAAAACTGTGTAGAACTTTTTTGAACTGTAAATTTCAGTCAAACGGCATTTGTCTTTAACCTCGTTATAGGCGAATATCCGAGCATTTTTATTGAATGCCTGAATTGCCGAAAAAAGCGTTTGGGATATGGTCTGGGCTTGATTCCATTTGTTGGGATCGGCCATTGATCCGGTGGCATCAAGAACGACCATCATTTCGCTCAACAACTCAAACTGGTTCTTTTTGGACAGAAATGCCTTGCCCGTAGTCTGGGCACGATACAGGCGCCGGCTATCGATCTTCCCTGAAGCCAGACCCCGATTGTAGATCGTCCTCCGTTGTGAGTTGGATTTGACGATTTGTTTCAACTTGAGCAGAAGCTGATTGTCGATCATGTCGGTGGACTCCATGACGATATCGTTTCCCATGATTTCCACCACGTCATCCTTGTTGTGCACATGAGTCCGGACTTCATCGGTATAATCCGGCTTTTTCTCATCGACGTGAAATTGCATCTTTTGAATAAGGCTGGCAACTGCTTCCTTGTTTTTTTCTTCAATCTCGTCATCGACCTCTGGTTGCGGTTCTTGACGGAGCATAAACGGATCAGAAATATCGCATGGCCAGAATTTGATAAATTCGAGAAGTTCAGGCCAGATTGACTCATAAAGACTCAATCGATAATTCCCCCGCTCCGTCACACCATAAATCTTCGTGCAATTATGAATCATGGGACCCACGATAGAATTCAGCAGTGCGAGTGGTTTGGCATACAATTTTGTAAGATCTATTCTGGCATCCATCATGATTTTTGATCTGTCCACATATGCTTTCTTATATGCGTCACCGCTTCGATCTGCCGCTATTTTCCACCAGATATGCAACAACTCGCTCACTGTGGGCGGCGTTAGAAACCACTTTTCTTTTTCGCTGCATTCCCAATTTCTGGCGGCTTCAGTGTAAATCCCCAGTGGCTTGATGTTGGATAGGCAATCCAGATATACTTTCTCGCACATGTCAAAAAAAAGATTGAACTTATACAAATATGGCGGTGGCAACTTAATCTTCGATTGGATGTTCTTCTTGATCCGATCACTCCACTCTATTTTTTCAAAAGCTTTGCGGACGGTGATTCCCACCATTATATCGGTTTTTTTAGCGGGAACAGGGTAGGTTCCCATGACTAATGTAGGGTCAAGGGCTATCCCATCCTTATATTCCATGCCGGTCCAGACAATACTGCCCAAGTTGTGGCGGCTAATGCAGGATGCAACTTTTCTCAACCCGGTAAGCAGCTTAGCCAATTCCAAGGCCTCTGACGTCGAAGTATTTTTTCTCCAGAAAGCCGAGTAACCTTCATTTCCGGCAAAACAAAATCGGTCGATAGGATGGTTCCCCGGCTTTGCATCATCACAATCAAGATTCATAGTTTTCTGCTCTTTTGTTCAATTGGCGTACAGATCGGATAGCACCAATCGTATCCTGCCTGAAACTATCTGAGGTACGCCTACATAAATCAAAGTGCGACTTCTGTGGTCTGATAACTCAGCTCAACGCATCATATGGGCGGGAATCCAGGTTGCCAGAAGCGGGAATAAGGCGATAACAACCAATAACATTAAATACAAAGCCATAAACGGCCAACTGCCGCGGATGACAATGGAAAGATTGCTGGAAAATCCCAACCCTTTAGCAACGCCATCGACTGCATACAGATTGAGACCGACAGGAGGTGTCAACAGTCCAACCTCAATGTTTATAACCATTAAGACTGCGTACCAAATCAAGTCTAATTTATAGCTCAAAAGTGTGGGCAGAATCACAGGGATCATGATCAGCATGATTGAGGCCCCTTCAAGGAAACAGCCTAATATCATGATGATGACCATTGTGGCAAGTATAAACACCCAGGGCGAGAAGTCGCTGGCAACGAAAAAATCACTAATCGCACGACCTAAACCGAGCTGAGTTACCGCATTACCGAAAAGCACGGCGCCACAGATTATGAATGTAACCATCACCGTCCCCGTGAGGGCTTCCTTTAAGATCGGAATGATATCCTTTAGTCCGATGGTACGATAGATAAAAATGCTCACAACAAATGCCCACATAGCGCCCAAAGCTGCGATTTCAGTGGGGGTGGCAAGGCCAGCATAAAGAGGCACTAAGATACCGACCGGAATCAGCACCGCCCAAATCCCTTCTTTTAACGCAACCCACTTCTCACCCCAGGTAGCAGGTTCGACTTTCTTGCGGTCGGGCTGACGAAGATAGGCCCATGCCACGTAAAAAGAAAAGATGATTACAGCTATGATGCCCGGAATAACTCCTGCCATAAACAGCTTTCCTGCTGATTCCCGGACAAAGGCGCTGTATACAATCATCGGAACACTGGGTGGTATGAGGATACCCAAAGCACCACCCGCTACACAGATCCCCACTGCCAAGGAAAAACTGTAACCGTACTTCAACAAGTTATTGATAGCAAAAGAACCGACCATGGCGGCAACGGCCACACTGGTGCCGCACATGGCGGCTAAAACAGCACAAGTCAGGACGGTGGCAATACCGAGGCCTCCGGGGATCTGCCGCAGAAAGACATCGAAGAGTCTATACAGTTTCTCTCCGACCCCACCTTTTGCCAAAACGGTACCCATTAGGATGAACAGTGGGATTGCAAGCAGAATGAAATCATTGAGGGTGTCAAATAGAACCTTTGCCGAGACCACCATCGCCCCATTGCCGGTGAGCGCATAGAGACCTGCCATTCCGGCAAACCCCAGAGCGACCGGCACAGGCGTGCCAATCAGCAGAAGGAATATCATCAGGGTAGCGGGTATAATTATTATAAAATCCATTCTCTCTTGCCTCCCTATTTTTCAGTGTCAAAGCTGTTCTGAACATTCGGATGACGTATTTTTTTCCATGCCTTGACGACACCAACCATGGACTCAAGACCGAAAAGAACAAAACTCAATGGCAGGATCATTTGCAGTATATAAATAGGCCATCCCAGAAGAGGGGTTACCCGATGTACCTGATAAGAGACACTTACGAGATAAAGGCCTTTCCAAATGATAAGAATACTGAACAGTAGGCAAGCAATGTCCCCAATCATAAACATGATGGCTTCATTACGGGGCGATAACTTGCGTGTGATGATATCGACCCGTACGTGTCTTCCTTCCCTTAAAACATACCCGATCCCGAGAAAAGTGACCCAAACTGCACCATAGCCGCTCAGTTCATCAACAAAGTGAAGATAGCCTCCCAACATGCGGACAATAACCCCACTGATTATGGATAAAAACAAAAATCCCAGCAGGATAGCGCCAGCCGTATGAGCTGCCTTCGATATTTTCTCTATGCGTTCCATCCGTAACCCTTCATCTATCTTGGGACCACTCTTTGCTTGCGATTTATAAGAGGAGCATCGGTTCGGGTTTAATGCTTCATCATTTGGATTTCTTTGATATCTGCCAAAGATTGAGGACTATCCTTATAAATTTCCTGAATGAGTTTTTCGAGATCGCCTTTCCAGAGCTTCATTTCTTCCGAGTTTGGTCGGTAGATCGTAATCTTCAGTTCTTCGGCCTGCTTAAAAATTTCATCGTTACTCTCTTTTGCACGGGCCAGGCTATTGCTTTCTACTTTTTTGCCAGCATCTATCATAGTTTGCTGTTGATCTTCCGGGAGTTGATCAAAGAAATCCTTATTGATAAATATCGTGGATACTACTACACCAAGGGGGAATATCGTTTGATAAGGTGCTACCTCGTAATACTTTCTTTCCACATTCGACATGATGGAAGAAAGATTTGACTGGATAACACCACGCTGCAGTGCCATATATACTTCTGATCCACTTAAAAAAGTGGGATTCATTCCCCAGCTTTTCCAGAGTGCTGCGGATTCAGGACCGAGGACACGTGAAGTCATTCCTTTAGCATCTGCAGGAACTTTGAGTAGCTTAACGGAAGTAATCCCTTGTTGTTCTACCGACCAGAGAATGTAGGCTAAGACCTTGATATTTTTCTTCGCCAGTTCTACGTCAAGCCTCTGCCGGACAGAGCTGTTGAAGACTTTGGCCAGCATGTCCGAACTGTCAAATAAGAATGGACAATCGAAGATACCCATTTCCGGTACAATTCTTGCTAAATTAAAACTATAACCTTGAGCCGACTCAATTGAGCCTGTCATCACTGCCTCGATAGCATCAGCATCCTTAAAAAGCTGAGCCGACGGATATATCTGGATTTTCAAGCCACTATTCTCTTTCATTGACAGGTCGGCCCAATCCTTGAGTTGATTCGAAATATAGGTATTTTCCGGCAAACCGTGGCTAAAACGAATCATTGTTTCCTTTCGAGGTGCTTGGGATGATTGATCCCCTCCGTTTGCACTTATTGAAGGCAGCATCACAACGATTACAAGCAATAATAGGCACTTTTTCATGACCTTTATCTTATTCATATCTTACTCCTTTCTTAACTGAAGTTTGGAGTTTCATAACCAAATCGTTCTCGAAACGGTGGACGACGTATTCTTGGTCATTTTGTTCTTTGATACGACACAATCTGGTGGTTTCGAAAGATTTACATCTTCCAGGCCGTGCTCCGGATACTGGAATTTTCGCCATTTCGGGTTCCACCATGACCGAATCCGAACATTGCCGAAAATCAACTGCAGCCCGAGCCGAACCAGACCGGCAGTGACTTGGTCTTTTTTGCGCCATGGAGTCAATCCCAGCAGTGGCTGTACTTGCTCACCGCAATAGGTTGCCAGCAATTGCGGCAGGCGTGACTTGCTGAGAAAACCTTCTTCAGACTCGAACTGCATCCAGACTGCCCGAACCTTGCGTCCTTTCAGAAAGCGGGCAAGACATACGGTGCTCCGGTAGCGAACCCATTGCCATTTCCCGTAGAGGAAATCCCGCTGCCGGTGTTCAGGGAGCAGAGCAACCCGTGCTGCTGTATAGCGATCCCCGTATTTCCGTGGCCGGCCCCTACCGCGTTTTGGTGTTGGAGCATCATACAGAGCGGTATCCCGTCGGACCTGGCCGATGGAATGAAATCCGAGCGTCTCTGCCTGATCGAGATACAAACGCTTCATGTACCAGGAATCCACCAGTGTACAGGCTTTGACACTGTTGAAAACCGGGGCGACAATTTTCAGCAGCAGTACGGCGGCATCGAGTTTGGTCCGGGTTGTACCGGGCCGCATCAAGCGTGACAACAGGGGAACCGCCGCATGCTTCATGCCGCAACCGATAGACGGTGCCATACTGACCCAGCATTGTCCCCGGGCATACTTCGAACGATTGGTCTTGGCGCCATGCTGCCTGTAGATCGCACTGCCGGGTGCCTTCTTCGAGGCCCGGTAGACGAGTGTGTCGTCAAAGATCAGGTAACAGACAGGTTGCGGGAAAAATGTCACAACCAATCCGGCCAATTGCACCCCAAGTGCAACCCACGACCATTTCCCCTGCTGAAGCCACTTGTAGTAGGCGGTCCAGCTACGCAGGGGTTTGATCGCCAGCCAGGCTTCGGTAACAAAGCCGGCTGGGGTAATCATCGCTCCGACCAGCAGTTCGATAAAGGTCGGAACGGAACGAATCGGTAGAGCCCTGGCGAGAAATGTGATACTTTCAAGCAGGGTTCTGGGGATAGTCGCGTATTCCTTGTCGCCCATAGCGGCCTCCGGAAGAAGTGGTTGATCTTTTCTTCTAGAGGCCGCGCTTTCTCAGCGAATTCTGCCGAGAAAGCGCGTCTGCCGCCGATCTGTTGTCATGTCAATAGCTTATTTGTGTGTTTATACGTTTTTACCGCGTTTTGATTTTGCGGGGTTTAAAAACGTAGTTTCTGAAACTCTGATATGGCTGTCAAAGTCAATAAAGTAAAAGAGAACCGTTCCTTGCTTATAAGGGTTCGTTGTTGCGTATAAATCCCAGGGCAAAGGCAGAGACGGGATCCTGTGGCGACGTTTGATCACTCTGATATACGCGGGTTTGGTTACCGCATGACTTGGCTTCATCGCGGAGTTGCCTCTCTCTAAAAGCTGAAGTTCGGCCAAAGCCTTATTCGAATAGAATTGTCGAGGATTCATTCTCCTTAACGTGATCGCGTCTCCGTCTCTGACCCGGGAAGGTTGTAGTTTTTTCGTTCGTAGTCTCCTGTACGCAATAAATAGATTTGTCGGTTTTGTCTATTGCCTGTCAATCTACCCCCGAGGGAGCTGTCGATCTTGCTGATGTGAGAATGGGCTCCTCGTAAAAGCTCGTCGGAGCAGCAGCAAGATCGACAGCGGGTTTGATCCCCGGGTTCTTAAAGGTCTGAATTTGATCGAACCCATTCATAAATCGTAACGATGATTCGAATGGCAAGAAATCGAAATATATTATTTCATTTTAATTATTTAAGCCGAGTCATCGTTACAATCGTCCGGGAATTTAGGATCAACACACTACACGCTCCGACATGGGGTTGTGACCACATTGAACATTGTTCGTTATACATGTTCCCTGAAACTCAATTTACCTTCTTCATGTTTTGAGCATGTCATATTAAGGACATCCCTGATCCAGCGTTTCCAGATGGAACCCATCTGTGTCCGGTTAACGGTGCATTGCCCTCGAGCCGGGTTGGTCGGATCGGATATATGCCATTTGCATTTCACGCACGGCTTTACCGTACCTTCGGCCAAGTGAAGTTGACTGTCAACAACTGCCATTGTAGGCCTCCTTATTGTGTTTTTTAACGACTGCCATTAAAAGCTTTTCATCCGAACCCGTCTTGTAATAAACGTGCACCGGGTGATCTATCAATTTAATTCGAGATTAAGAAATTCGAAGTCCTCGGCGCCGAACTGCTGCTCAGTGCGAGCGATAATCGTATTCTGTCCGTAAGTCGGGAGGTCCACGAAACGAGCGCTGAATCCTGCCACCCTGACGATGAGGTCCTGGTGCTTTTCCGGATCTTTTTGGGCCGCCTTCATTTCAGCCGTGCTCACAACATTGAACTGCACGTGATCGATATGCAGATCATGCCAGGTATCCATATAGGAGTGCCAGATATCGAAGCCGTGCTTGCTGCGCATCATGGGAACCGACAACCGCTGGTTGAGCAGGTTCGCCTTCTGGTTTTCCTGGACTTTGGAGACCGATTTCAGGACTGCCGTCGGACCTTTCTTGTCCGTGCCGAAGTAGGGGGAGATTCCGCCGTCGTCAGCGGCCTCTCCGCCGTAGCGGCCATCCGGGGTTGGGCCGGTACGCGAGCCGACTTCCATGTAAAGGCCGACACCCTGCCCGACGGGCATTACCGGCCCGCCGGAGTAGTTCGTCACCTTCTTCATCTCGCCGCCGATGATCTCTTCGTAGTATCTCTTGATGACCGCATCCGCGTACTCGTCATCATTTCCCCACTTTGGAGCGTTCTTGAAGTCCTTCTGCATCTGTTCGAAGCCTTCCCAGTTGACCTTCAATGCTTCCATCAACTGCTTCATCGTATATTTTTTGTCGTCATAGATGAGCTTCTTGATGGCCACCAGAGAGTTTCCGCCCACGACGGTGGTGATGGGGTTATGCCAACCGTTGGGCTGCTCGGACAGAGAACACGCCTCCCGCCCAAGTTCCATGCACCCGTCGTCAATGCTGGATACAAAGGGAAGCTGGAGATAGTGGCCCTCCATGTAACGGCTCACGTCCTTGGCGCGAATCACGAGACTGATAGTGTAGGCGTACTGCTTTTTGAAGGCATCCCATAGTTGTTCGAAAGTCTCGAAGTCCTCGGCATACCCCGTCTCGGGACCGAGTTGCATGTCAGAATAAGACCAGTCGTAGCCGTTGGTCAGCGTGATTTCTAAAATCTTGCTGGGGAAGATGGAGCCGCCGCCTTCCGAGCGAGTCTTCATAGTCTTTCTTCTGCCGACGAGTCCGGGCGACATGCACAAGACTAGGCCCCAGTCATGGGCTTCTTCATCCGTAGCACCGTTGCCGTTCAAGCTGAACTGGGCGTAATATTTCATCTGTTCGGTGCCGATTTCGTCGTGTTTGATGGAGGGATATCCCAGTCCGTCCCGAATGCACTCGAACACGTGGTAGAGAGTCTTTACACGATTTTTCTTGGAATATCTGAAAACCATGGAGGGCTCGGTGGTCCGGATGTTTCTCGCACCCTCGAGAATGGCATCCGTCATGTCGTTGCAGCCGTCGGAACCATCCCTGTTGGTGCCGCCGATTGTAAGTATGAAAAGATCATTGGAGCCGGGGAATATTTCCCTGTACCCCCTGGACTTGCCCGCGCCGTGCTCGGAGATCTTCAGTCGTTCCATCTCGACCATTTCCACCGCATCCGCATACGTCATGGGCTGGAATGACTTGTTGATGACGCTGGTCTGGTAGTAAGGCCACAGGACCTTGTCTTCCTTGTGCGCATAGCCGCTGGCGTACCTTTCGATGCCGTGGCAGATGAGATAAGTGTACCACTTTACCTGAAAAGCATCCTTCAACCCTTTGCAAGGTTCCGCGGGGACTCGGCGGCTGATTTCTGCCATTTCGAACAACTCTTCCTTCCTTGCCGGGTCCGTTTCAAAGTTTTCCGCTACGATTTTGCACAGTCTCGCATGTCGTTTTGCCCAGATGATAACCGCCTTGTCCGCGATTACCATGGCTTCCCAATTGTCGATCTTGCTGATCCAGTCGAGCCCCTTTGTCCCGTCCCACGGCTGCTTGGACATTTCGGCCTTTGCGTCACGAATATGCCCTTCTGCCAAATCGATCCGCTTCAGAAGACCATCCTCCAGCACGGTTTCGTATGGAGGAACAATGCTGTTGTAGCCGTGGGCGAAGGATGGCGCCTCCATGGTGCTGACCTGGTACATCCGTGTTAAATCAATGGGATCGAAATATTTTTCGCACTTTGACTGCAAGCTGTAAGGCTTCCAGTAGTTGTTGATCTCTTCCGCTTCGGCCGCCGGCTGCGGCGAATAATCGCTTTGCAGGTAGTCCTTGACGTTCATGTAGGAAAGTTCGGGATAAAGCGGGAACATATTGGGATCTTCGGCATGATAGCCGATTATGAATTCGTCCTGCTGCACGACAACCGTTCCCTTGGTCAACACGGCCGCCAGTTGCAGCGCGCGACGAATGACCTCGGGCTTCCCACGCGACTCCTTGTGCGATTCGGTGATGAGCCGCATTCTCTCGATGCCGGCCCTGGTTCCTTTTTCGACAAACTCACCAGCCGAGGCGTGCTTCCACCGGCAGCGCCCCTTCAATCTCCTGGTTCTGTCGGTGGACGGCGCAAACAGATGTTCGTGCAGTTCCTCGTCCGGTATATCAGCTTCTTTGGGATTAGCCGGGGTAAAGTTGATAACCTTGCCTCTGTACTCGATAGGCTGAGCCAGTGTTGTCATATTGCACTCCTTTTTTTCGATTAGGAACGTTTCCGATAATTCTGGCAGGTTTCGGTATTTTCGAATACCGGCTTGGAAAGCCAATATTTGCCCTTTTGGTCCTTGTGCTCCGTAACACAGTCGGCCTTGCCCGGTTCAAAATCATCCTCACCCTCGGGCACCCGGAAAAAGAAAGCACATCCTTCGCACGTTGCCATTGCAAATCCTCCTTTTGTATGGAAATTATCGCGTACAAAAATAGATCACACCATGTGGTACAGTTAATTGCCTACCTCTCTTTGTTACGGTTTCTCTCCTTTGTCACCTCCCATCCCCACCAAGCCCCCGACAGTCACGCTGGCAATGCCGACCATAACAAGCATTTGGACAAGTTCTTTCATCTGCCCAACGGATTTATCTTTTACTCCTTTATATTGGTATGTTCGTGAGAGGCCAAGAAAATCATATTTCCCGGCGGCATAGGAATGGAACGGAAGAATATCTACGCCTATCAGCTTTTCTGCATACGGGGTAAGGAAATCGACGTATGCCTGGTAATCGCCAGCCGTGTCGTTAAATCCCGGGATGATGGGCAGATGGATTCGCACATTAGCCCCATTTTCGATCAGTAGTTTGATATTCTCCAGGATGGGTTCCAGGGGCCAGCCAATCACCTGACGATGTTTCACAGGATCCATTGATTTGATATCGACAATGAAAAGATCGATCGCACTTAATAGCGGACGGATAACCTCGAAATCCGGGAAACAACTGGTTTCCATAGCCACATGTACCCCTTCCTGCTTGAGCCTTTGGGAAAGTGTCAGGGCAAAATCGGCAAAGAACAGTGGATCGCCGCCGCTCAAGGTTACACCACCGCCGGAGTTCTTGTAAAACGGTTGGTCGGAGAGACATTCCCGCAGGATCTCGTCCATCGTCAGGAGGTGGCCGACAGTCTCTCTGGCACCACTAGGGCAGGCATCGACGCAGCTCATGCAGAGCGTGCATTTATCCCGGTCGATTGCAATACTGGCTGTTCCTTCCGGCCCGATTAGCATTGTGCACGCCTCTTCTGGGCAGACGTCTATGCATCGACCACATCCCGTACAGAGGTTGGCGTGGTAGTATAAATCTTTTTTTCTGCTTTGGGTTTCCGGGTTGTGACACCAGGGGCAATGAAGCGGGCACCCCTTAAAAAAGATGGTTGTTCGGATGCCCGGCCCATCCTGCAGGCAGAACCGCTGAATCTCGGTAATAAGGGGTGTCTTTGTGGCTGATTTTCGAAGAAGAGTTATTGCCTTTCCTTCTTTTGTGTTTCTCATCATTGCCACACACCTTATTTCGTCAAATGTATCTTTGGTATTACCCAAAAAAGCAACGATCAGGCTTCAAACCAATCGTCACTATCTGAAGAAGATTTCTGTTAGTGTCCGTCAAAAATTAACATGAACATTTTATGCCGATTGCATAGTTCCATTCGCCGTGGAACGAAGCTTTTGTCAGGTTGACCGTTTCCAGTTCCTCATCACCAATCTGTGTTTGTTCAAATTATATGTGGACAGACACTTAGTCGATTCTCCTACAACTGAAAGATTTCTTTGATCGCCAATTCGAATTCTTTGGGCGACCGGTCTGCCGAGTGACTGGAAAACCGAGTCTCTTTATGCCTGGAGATTGTTAATATCAGCTGTTTCACTAGTTTTGACCTTCGCCGATATCAGACAGAAGGTGCGCTGATGTTTTTAAGACATTCACGCATTGTGTGAAATGATCGTAATACGATATCAGATCTAGTGTCAACAATAAAAAAGAAGCTGAACATCAAAAAAATAAATATGACCTGAGGCTTTTGCAAAACTCCTTGAAAGGGAGCGAGGAAGAGTGGGCGACAGAACGAAAAAATGATGATAATATATTGAAATAATTGAGCTTCATGTGATTTTCCGGTACATTTTGTTTACCAACAAAGAAAACCGGAGAATCAGCATGAAGCTCGAAGAGAAAGTATCATGGTTGATGGGGAGATTACAACGAAGTTTGTTTCCCCAACTTGAACAATGTTGTGTTTCTCCACTCTCCGAGCAAGAGAAACACCTGGTAAAGGTCCTTGAGGTCATTGAAATAGAGCGCCATATTCCGAAGAATCAGCAGTGGACAGGTCGACCAGCGGCAGAACGCCGAGCGATTGGCCGCAGTTTTGTGGCTAAAGCGGTGTTAGGCTATCCACATACCAGGAGTCTCATCAATGAGCTGCGTGCCCGCCCCAATCTCCGCCTCATCTGCGGTTTTACCAAACAACGGGACATCCCGTCGGAATCGACGTTCTCACGAGCTTTTGCCGATTTTGCCAGCTGTGAACTGGGCGCGGTGGTTCACGACACGCTGGTGCAGGATTATTTACAAGGAGAATTGATCGGCCATGTCAGCCGAGATTCCACAGCGATCATTGGTCGGGAAAAAGCGGCGAGGAAGGAAAAGATGGTGAAAGTCCCGCGCAAACGGGGGCGGCCGGCCAAAGGAGAGCAACGTCCACCGGCAGAAGAGAAACGGTTGGACCGCCAGGTACGGCAGGAGCCGGCCGTAGCGCTTGCCGAATTGCCAACGGTCTGCAATCGCGGCACCAAGAGAAATGCCAAGGGCTGCCAGGAAAGCTGGAATGGCTACAAACTTCATGCCGATGTCAACGACACCATGTTACCCCTGAGTGTTTTTTTGACATCAGCCTCGGTACACGACAGCCAGGTGGCGATACCCCTGATGAAGCAGACCAGTTCCAAGGTAACCTACTGCCATGATTTGATGGATGCTGCGTATGACGCACGGCAGATATGGGAACAGAGTCGGGAACCGGGTCATGTAGCGATAATCGACCGAAATCCGAGGCATGGAGAAGTCCTGCCGATGAGTACTCACACGGCGAAACGATACAACGAGCGTAGTTCCGTAGAGCGGTTCAATGGGAGGCTCGAAGAGGAATTCGGCGGGCGCACTGTCATGGTTCGCGGTCCCGCCAAGGTGATGATGCATTTGATGTTTGGTGTTGTCGCGCTGTTTGCCGATCAGCTTATCAGATTGACGGGGTACTGACGGCGATAAACGACAACCTTACTTTGTCGAGTAGACCGACTTCTCCACAAGGAACAACGCTTTCACCAATTGGCTTTTCAGAACGCCTCGCCGCACGCGGCTACTACGTGCATCGATGACAAGCAGCATTCTCTGTGTTGAAGCAAGCCCCTCACAGAACCGTGCTTGCGCTATTCACGCACACGGCTCCTCATCATCGCTTTCACCTCGATTCGAACAGATTCACCAGGATCAGCGGTCTCGGCAATGGAAACTTGTTCAGAAATTGCCTGAACTTTTCCAGCGTCATGCTGCCACGCTTCCCGCGATGGTCAAGCCACTTGAAGAGCAATAGGCGAACAGCGTGAACATATCGACCAATCCCGTGCGAATTGTCTGTGACCCCATAATACGCAATGTGTCCGCGGACCTTGGCCACAACAGTTTTCATCAGCTCGGGAACCGGACTCGTTCGGTTCGCCTTCAGCCATTCTTTCAACGCCAACAACTTGGCCTTGAATTTCTTCCGAGAGGTCAGGCGTTTCATCCGGAATCGCCGGCCATTTCGCGTTCGGCTGCAGTAGTGCGTCAATCCCAGAAAATCGAAGGTCTGAGCTTTCTCACCCCTCCTCCGGGCCTTGGAATCGGCCAAAGGGCCAAACTCCAAAACCTTGGTCTTCTCCACCGCTACTTCCAAGCCGAAGCGCCCCAGCCGCTCCTCCAGGTCTGCCCGAAATCGTCGTGCATCGCTTTCTCTTTGAAAGCACACCACACGTCGAGTAGCCCGAGGGAACCACCCCCTCGGGCTCTCACAGAACCGGACGTGAACGTCTCCGCTCATCCGGCTCCTATCATCCAGCCGTTGCAAAACGGCTTTGCTTGTTTCAATCAAATCCTCCTGTTCCCAGTTGTTTTCCTTACTCCAAGCTGAATGATGCTCCCCCTTCGCTCCAATTCCATTACAGAACCTTTATCGCTACTACGGGTCGCTCCGCCCCTGTGCTCCGCTTCGGTACTCTCATGCTCATGGGACCTCCACTTTTCAGTCCGTCTCAATCCCCTCTGATCGGGGCATTCGTTCCGGGATAAAGATGATGCATTCTTCGAGTTCCTCGAAGAACTGTCTCAATCCCCTCTGATCGGGGCATTCGTTCCGGGAACGCTGTGGTGATCTGGAATGTGATGGATATTCCGTCTCAATCCCCTCTGATCGGGGCATTCGTTCCGGGTCATGGATATCTGGCTGGAAAACAGATGCGGGCTCTGTCTCAATCCCCTCTGATCGGGGCATTCGTTCCGGGGTTTCGATCGATGATGGTGACGGGGAGGGTTTCTTCATGTCTCAATCCCCTCTGATCGGGGCATTCGTTCCGGGGAAATTCCTTACCAAAAAGCGTTATATCGGGACTAGGTCTCAATCCCCTCTGATCGGGGCATTCGTTCCGGGCAATCAAAGGAGAATCATCATGACACTCGCAAAGAAGTCTCAATCCCCTCTGATCGGGGCATTCGTTCCGGGATACTCTGGGGAAAGGATACCTGGAAAAGTAGAGCAGTCTCAATCCCCTCTGATCGGGGCATTCGTTCCGGGACTTGGTGTTCAACAGGTTATTCGACCTGTTCCTTCGTCTCAATCCCCTCTGATCGGGGCATTCGTTCCGGGTCACATGGCCATCTGGAAGAATCCCGTATACGGCAAAGTCTCAATCCCCTCTGATCGGGGCATTCGTTCCGGGATGATGGAAACCGTAGACTCAGCCACCAGGACCGTGTCTCAATCCCCTCTGATCGGGGCATTCGTTCCGGGGAATTCGTGGTGGATTAGCGTAACAGGAATACTTGAGTCTCAATCCCCTCTGATCGGGGCATTCGTTCCGGGTGAAGTGGATGGAAAACCGGGAATTCCCGGCTGGAAGTCTCAATCCCCTCTGATCGGGGCATTCGTTCCGGGGCAACCGCCTTTCTCAATAAGTCGAGAAAAGCTTGTGTCTCAATCCCCTCTGATCGGGGCATTCGTTCCGGGTACTCATTTTTTCGATATGAAAGAAACGGAAAGGAAGTCTCAATCCCCTCTGATCGGGGCATTCGTTCCGGGAGATAGCAAAATAAAACTGATGGCGGATAGCATACCGTCTCAATCCCCTCTGATCGGGGCATTCGTTCCGGGCAAATCGTTGTAGTCCTCGAAGGAGGACTGGTATCCGTCTCAATCCCCTCTGATCGGGGCATTCGTTCCGGGTCTCTTAAAACTAATGAGGTGATAAATGAAGATGACAGTCTCAATCCCCTCTGATCGGGGCATTCGTTCCGGGCTATTGTTCTTATAAATGATTGAGATCGTCAAAACTGTCTCAATCCCCTCTGATCGGGGCATTCGTTCCGGGATAAGCACATTATTTCGTTCGCCAAACCAAAGATCGGGTCTCAATCCCCTCTGATCGGGGCATTCGTTCCGGGAGTAATAGTGGCTTTGGCCATGCTCTCATCACATACGTCTCAATCCCCTCTGATCGGGGCATTCGTTCCGGGTAAAAACTCAAAATTGACCTGAGTTGGCGATACTCCGTCTCAATCCCCTCTGATCGGGGCATTCGTTCCGGGTCAGAGTGCTGGGACGATAACAGTCGTCCCCCTTAAAGTCTCAATCCCCTCTGATCGGGGCATTCGTTCCGGGCGGATCAAGGCGATGCTCCTGAAGGATATTAAGCCAAGTCTCAATCCCCTCTGATCGGGGCATTCGTTCCGGGCAAGTATTTCAATCCGCAGGAAGAGATGCTGATCCGGTCTCAATCCCCTCTGATCGGGGCATTCGTTCCGGGTCAAAGTCAAAGTAAAAACCATTACCATGGGCAATGGGTCTCAATCCCCTCTGATCGGGGCATTCGTTCCGGGAATGGAAAAGACATTGTCAATAATGTGGTCGGTAAGTCTCAATCCCCTCTGATCGGGGCATTCGTTCCGGGAAGAAACGAGGGACCAGGTTAAATGGATAGTATCAGTCTCAATCCCCTCTGATCGGGGCATTCGTTCCGGGAAAGATCAGCCCTCGAAGGGACCGCACAAGCTGTTGGTCTCAATCCCCTCTGATCGGGGCATTCGTTCCGGGTGCTGCTCCTGCTGCCGGCTATGGCGCTCCTGGCAGTCTCAATCCCCTCTGATCGGGGCATTCGTTCCGGGGTTCATGATGTGCGGTAGGTGCAAGCACAAGGACCCGAAGTCTCAATCCCCTCTGATCGGGGCATTCGTTCCGGGGCATTGCTTAAGATCCCACTACTGGTTGCATGCAGCAGTCTCAATCCCCTCTGATCGGGGCATTCGTTCCGGGTGCTGCTCCTGCTGCCGGCTATGGCGCTCCTGGCAGTCTCAATCCCCTCTGATCGGGGCATTCGTTCCGGGGTTCATGATGTGCGGTAGGTGCAAGCACAAGGACCCGAAGTCTCAATCCCCTCTGATCGGGGCATTCGTTCCGGGGCATTGCTTAAGATCCCACTACTGGTTGCATGCAGCAGTCTCAATCCCCTCTGATCGGGGCATTCGTTCCGGGATGTTACGCTCAAAGCCATTGTCGGCCGTGTCATTTATGTCTCAATCCCCTCTGATCGGGGCATTCGTTCCGGGTATCAGGACAGTACGGTCTCGACAAAGAACCCTATGGTCTCAATCCCCTCTGATCGGGGCATTCGTTCCGGGGCAACTGGGACATGCGGCATTGTGAGAGCTACGGGCTGTCTCAATCCCCTCTGATCGGGGCATTCGTTCCGGGAACTAAAAAGGAGATAAACACATGGAAAGTAAATGTAAGTCTCAATCCCCTCTGATCGGGGCATTCGTTCCGGGCGTGACGGAAAGACATGGTGCTGTCTGAAACCCTACGTCTCAATCCCCTCTGATCGGGGCATTCGTTCCGGGATGACAGAGAAAAACCACTAACTAAGAGGAACTTAAGTCTCAATCCCCTCTGATCGGGGCATTCGTTCCGGGCTATAATATCTTCAGTGGCTGTTACATCAAAAAGAAGTCTCAATCCCCTCTGATCGGGGCATTCGTTCCGGGATAAACATTATGGTTCTTTTTGTTCTATTAGTGGCGTCTCAATCCCCTCTGATCGGGGCATTCGTTCCGGGAACGGTGCAGTGCCAGAAGGGTTTGAGGTTCATCACAGTCTCAATCCCCTCTGATCGGGGCATTCGTTCCGGGAGTTCTTCAAGGTGGAGGATCGGAAGTGAAAATAGAAAGTCTCAATCCCCTCTGATCGGGGCATTCGTTCCGGGTATGGGTCCGTGGGTACGCCCCGTCCATCGGATGGGGTCTCAATCCCCTCTGATCGGGGCATTCGTTCCGGGGATTGATGCAGCGAATGCACTGGGTGTCACCAAAGAGTCTCAATCCCCTCTGATCGGGGCATTCGTTCCGGGACAAACTGGAGGTGCCAAGATGACCAAAGAAGAATGTGTCTCAATCCCCTCTGATCGGGGCATTCGTTCCGGGCCTTGTCAGCGGGAGACATTGGAGCAGACCATGAGAGAGTCTCAATCCCCTCTGATCGGGGCATTCGTTCCGGGAAAGGTACAGGATCAATAGTCGCTCCTGTCAGTCAGTCTCAATCCCCTCTGATCGGGGCATTCGTTC